>JBMOLL010000126.1:0-33016 GCA_049325415.1 Bacteroidota bacterium
CGCCCAACCGCGCGCGCGGCAAAGGGTGAGAGGGGGAAAAGGTGATGGAACTATTTTTTTAGCATATTGATAAGACCTTTAATCAAGGCTTTCAATCTTCTAATCCTTTTCAAATAGATTTCAACTGTTTCTGTATATTGAAGTTCACGGGCAATAATAAACTGGGTCTCCAGTTCAGAAAGAGAACCCTTGGATATATTCAGAAAACAGATAAAAGCTTTTTTTGATCCACGCCCGGCACCTTCAGCAATGTTACTTGATATTGAAACCGATGACCTTCGCATTTGCTGAGTAAGACCGAATCGTTCATCTGCAGGAAAAGACTTCGTTAAAAGATATGTTTCTTTAACAAGTTCAATGGATTGTTTCCATAATTCCAGGTCTGTGTGTGATTTAATTTCAATCATAATTATTTCTTTTTTTACTCTTTAATGTTCTAACCCGGCTATTTATCGACTGCATTAATCATATTTTTTTTCATTCACCCCATCACCCTTTCACCCCATCACCATACTACCCTTTCACCCCATCATCCTTCCACATAACCAAATGAACATCCGACTATTCAAACCCTCCCTCGGCCAGGAGGAACTCAACAGTATAAAGGAAGCCTTCGACCGGTCGTGGGTAGGCCTCGGACCCAAGGTTTCTGAATTTGAAGAAAAATGGGCCCGCTTCGTCGGTGCCGGACAGGCAATCGGACTGAATTCCGCCACCGCCGCCCTGCACCTTGCCCTTGCCGTATTCCGCTTCCCCGAAGGAAAGAAGGTCCTGGTGCCCTCCCTCACCTTTTCCGCCACCGCCTCCGCAGTGCTCTACAACCGCCTGATCCCCGTTTTCGTCGATTCAGACCCTGTGACCCTGGGCATGGATCTCGACGATATGGAACGAAAATACGACAGCGACGTCGTTGCGGTGATCCCTGTCCACTATGCCGGCCATCCCGTCGCCATGGAGCGCCTTGTACCCTGGGCCCGCTCGAAAGGACTTAAAGTGATCGAAGACTGTGCACACACCTCAGGTGCTCTTTACCACGGGAAAGCCCTCGGAACCTGGGGCGATATCGGCTGTTACAGCTTTGAGGAAAAGAAGCTCATGACCACCGGCGACGGCGGGATGATGGTGACCAACGATCCGGAACTTTTCCGCGATGTAAAGGCCATGCGCTGGGTAGGAATCGACAAGGACAACTGGAAAACCGCCCAGGCTTACACCCATGCCAACCACGATGCCCTCCACTGGTTTTACGAACTGAATGTGCTGGGCTACAAGTATAACATGAACGATCTGGCCGCCTCCATCGGACTGGTGCAGCTGGCGAAACTTCCGGCAATGAATGCCGCCAGGTCGGCCCGCATCCTGCAGTACATGAAGGGTCTGGAAGGCCTTGAAGCTGTGACCCCGCTCCTCCCCTTCGAACCCGAACGCTACGTTTACCAGATGTTCGGTATCCGCACCGACCGCAGAGACGAGCTGATGATCTGGCTGAAGAGTCAGGGCATTGCCACCGGCTGTCATTACACACCGCTGTCGCTGCAACCCCTTTTCAGGCCATTTAATGGCAACTGCCCCTACATTGAAAAAGAAGCTGACCGGTTCATTACCTTACCGCTTCACGCCGAGCTGACGGAAGAGGAAGTCGGCTACGTGACAGAAAAAATAACTGAATTTCTAAACTGAACATGAAGAAACTGCTGAGATATCTGCTTGAGCTCCGCTTCCTGCCAGGTGTATCTTCCTTTCTCTTTGATAATGAGACCTGGCTGAGGCTTTTGCCGCTCAGGCGTTTTTTCAGAGTGGCCGATCCCGGTAAAAACCAGCGCATTATCGATGTGGGCGGCGGAACCGGCAGGCTCGAACTGGCCCTGAAAAGAACCGATGTGCTGATCTACGATCTGAGCAGTGAGTCGATCGCTATCGCACAGAAAAATTTTCCGCAAACACGCGTCGGTTCGGGTGCGGGGATCGATTTCCCGGATGACAGCTTCGACTGGGCTATCTCCGTACATACCCTGGAACATGTACCGAAGTCCGAAAGGGAAAAGTTCCTTCTCGAAATGATCCGGGTTGCAAAAAAAGGTGTTTACCTCAATTTTCCTGAGGGTGAGCATGCCGAACTGCTTTGCAGGAACTTTCTTGCCGCCCTTGATAAGAAAGGCCTGGAAGCAAATCCCTGGACCATTGAGCACCTGGAAACGGGCCTCCCCCTGCTTCATGAAATCCTGGCCATTCTGGAAAAACAGGATAAATTTATTTTCAGGTACCGGTTCATAAGAAACTTCAAAGCCGAAAATGCCTACTGGACTAAACAGAGAACGGCAGGACCTCTGAAAAGCTATTTTCTTTCTCCATGGCTATCTTTGCAGAAGCTGAGCAGGTATAATAAACTGCCGGGAGTGGAAATCCTTCTCGCCGGAGCGCGGGACGAAGCCACCCTTGAGAAGATGCTTAAGGTCGGATAACTACATATTTTCTTACATCTCACGAAAAGAAATGAAAACCGGACTGGGAATTCAAAAGATGAACCGGAAAATGATTGCCCGGATCAACCTGTGGCGATTTACTTTCAGAAAGATCTTTTTCGGCTTCGATCTCGCAAATCATTTTCTTTCTGGCAGGGATAAATTCTCCATTCAGCTTATCCTGAAGAAAAACGGAGCCAGTATCGGTAACGACTGTGATCTTGAATCCGGATTAAGGTTTCATAATTGCAGAGATTACAGGAATCTGAAGGTTGGAAATAACTGCCATATCGGTAAAGACTGTTTCTTTGACCTGCGCGAACGAATTTCCATTGGAAATAACGTGGTCATATCCATGCAGTGCACATTTATTACACATCTTGATATGACACAGTCCCGTCTGTCAAAGGTATATCCTTCTGAATCCGCCCCGGTCAGTATTGGAAATGACAGCTATCTGGGTGCAAGGTCAACCGTATTAATGGGAGTTGATATCGGGGAGAGGGTCATTGTTTCTGCCTGTGCCCTGGTCAGAGATTCCGTACCGGGTAACTCCCTTGTAGCCGGAGTGCCGACAAAACTGATAAAAACGATCGGATAGCAAAGCTGCATCTGCGTTGTGGAACTGAAAAAAATCATAAAGAGCACCTCCTACCTGGTTTCATCCAAGGTAGTTCAATTCCTGCTGGGTCTTGTAAAATCGAAAATCGGGGCGGTTTACCTCGGGACGACCGGGATCGGGATCTTTAACCAGGTGAATTACCTCACCAACATGATCTCCCAGGTCACCCTGCTAAGCATGAATGACGGCCTGGTGAAACAGATCGCCCAGAACAGGGAAGAGGCAGGTTTCCGGGAGATCCTCAAGGGCCTTATCCGCTCCTATGCCAACCTGATCATATTTTCAGTCCTTCTGGCCTTCGTGGTATGCCTTGTCTTTGCCCGTCCCCTCACCATCTTCTTCCTGGGCGATTACCAGTACCTGACCTACTACCTCTTCGGGGTCGCCAGTGTACCGATCCTGATCATGAACAGCCTGTCCTTTGCCCTGCTGAAAAGCCACAAGGCCACCAAAGAGATCTCCCGCGCCAATATCACCAGTGCCGTCATCTCCCTTTGCTTCTTTATCCCGCTGGTGTACTTCTTCAGGATCACAGGTGCCGTGATCTCAGTTACTATCAATTTCATCCTGATATTGTATATCAATAATTACCAGGCCCGGAAATTCGTGCTGAAACAGACAGGGATCCGCTTCCGGGAACTGCTGAGCGTAAAACCGGAAAAAAAATACAGCAGGGAACTTTTGAAATTTGCCCTGTTCGGTGCAACGAGCGGACTGATCTATGTGGGGGCCGAAAGCGTATGCCGTTCACTGGTGGTGAACCAGATCGGCATCGACCGGCTCGGAGTCTACAGCCCCATTATTGCCTGGAGCGGACTCCTCACCGGGTTCATCCTGCCGGCCGTCCAGGTCTATCTCTTTCCCAGGTACAGCGAATGTAAAAGCAATACCGAGATATCCGCAGTGCTGAATGACTACCTCTACCTGATCACCTTCCTGCTGATCCCCTTTGTATTGCTGGCAATCCCGTTCAGGGAACTGCTGATCCGGATTTTTTACTCAAACGAATTCCTGGAAGCCGCCACCTACCTGCCCTGGCACTTTATCGGACTTATGTTCTTCATGTGGTGGAACGTCCTTGCCCTGGTACTCACGCCCATCGGCAAGATCAAGGTCCACGGGATCCTCCTGACATTGATCTCCATCGTCAATGTGGGAACTGTCTTCTTCCTGGTACCACGGATCGGCCTGTACGGCTGGATGCTGAAGTTCATCGTGAGCCCGGTTCTGTTTTCAGGTGTTTATCTTCTCTATCTCAGATCGAGAATCAGGGTAAGCATCAACCGGAAAAATATCCTGCTGATGAGTTACAGCGTGGCAGCCGCCCTGCTGCTGATCGTCTTCGACCACTCCTTTGTCCGGTATATCCTCAGTCCTGTCCTGATCGCGGCAGCGGTCCTGTTCCTGTCGGGGCATGAGAAGGAGATGGTGCTCAACCGGCTCCGGAAGTTTATCCCCGGAAATAAAACCATTGAAAAAAACCTTCCGGGAGAGGAGGAAGAACAAATCTGACAAAAGATGATTGCTGTTATTACGATCAACTATAACCTGAGCCAGGAAACCATTCCCTGCGTGGAATCGGTTCTGGCCTCCACCAACAGGGATATCCGGATCTTCCTTGTTGACAATGGCTCGCGGGAAGAGGATTATCAGAACCTGGTGCGGGCTTTTGGAGACCATCCGCTTGTAGAGATCCTGCGGATAGAAAACAACTGTGGCTATGTGGGCGGGGTGAATCATGGCCTTACACGGGCTCTGGAAGATAAACCGGAGTATTTCCTGGTGATGAATAATGATACCGTTATTGATCCACAGGCTGTTGACCACCTTGTAAATGCCGCCCGCCGGTATAACGACAGGGCAATTGTTACCGGGATGGTCTATTATTTTGATAAGCCCGATGTCATTCAGCATACCGGAGAGATCATTACCGACCGGCGTTTAATAAAAACCATCGCTCCGGGAAAGAATGAAGTGGATACCGGCCAGTTTAACCAGGACCTGGAACGGGATGCACTTGATGATGTCTTCTGGCTGCTGCCGGCGCCTGTGGTTGAAGAAGTGGGGTTATACTGCAATTACTTTTTCCTGTATGCCGAACAGGGCGATTATGCGCTCAGGGCGGTAAAAAAAGGTTTTAAACTGGTCTTTACACCCCGGGCCAAACTCTGGCACAAGGTAAGTATGACGGCCGGAAACGGCGATACCATGTCGGTGCCGGTTTGCTACTGGCGCGGTCAGGGTATGTTCATGCTCCATTTCCGGCATATGAAAAGGTTCTGGTTCCTGCTTACCACGGCAGAATGGTTCTTTAATTACGGCGGCAAAGCCCTGTTCAAAAGCGGAAAAGCCCGCAAATGCTCCCTGGCCATGTTCCGGGGATACTTCTGGGGCTTCCGCTGGATGCTCAACAAAAAGCCCAATGACGGCAGAAATCCTTATCTGAATTCATAGTTTTATAAGAAATCCATTATAGAAAATGCTTTTCAATTCCATTGACTTTGCGATCTTCCTGCCAATAGTCTTTGTTCTGTACTGGTTCGTCACGCAGCGTAACCTGAAAGTCCAGAACCTGCTGATCGTGCTTTCCAGTTATGTTTTTTATGGGTGGTGGGACTGGCGTTTCCTTTCCCTGATCCTGTTCAGTACGCTGGTTGATTACCTGATGGGAAGGGGACTTTCGCATGAATACAGCAAAGCCCGGCGCAAAGGACTGCTCTGGATCAGCATCATCGTGAACCTGGGCTTTCTGGGTTTCTTCAAATACTATAATTTTTTCGTCGACAATTTTATCGAAGCCTTTACCTTCCTGGGAACTCCGCTGAAAGCCCGGACTCTGAATATTATCCTGCCTGTCGGGATCAGTTTTTATACCTTCCAGACCCTCAGCTACACCATTGATGTTTACCGGAAAAAACTGGAGCCCACCAGGGATTTCATAGCCTTTGCCGCCTTTGTGAGCTTTTTCCCCCAGCTGGTAGCCGGTCCTATCGAAAGAGCCACCAACCTCCTCCCCCAGTTCTACACAAAACGGGAATTCTCCTACGAAAAAGCCGTCGACGGGCTGCGGCAGATCCTCTGGGGCCTGTTTAAAAAAATCGTGATTGCCGATTCCTGTGCGGAATATGCCAATCTGATCTTCAACAACTCTGAGGCCTATCCCGGGAGCACGCTGCTGCTCGGGGCGCTGTTTTTTACCTTCCAGATCTACGGCGACTTTTCCGGCTACTCCGATATTGCCATCGGCACGGCCCGTCTTTTCGGTTTCAGCCTGATGCGGAACTTTGCCTTTCCCTATTTTTCCAGGGATATCGCCGAGTTCTGGCGCCGCTGGCATATTTCCCTTTCCACCTGGTTCCGGGATTATCTCTATATCCCCCTGGGCGGCAGCCGCGGATCGCTGTGGAACAGGGTGCTCAACACCTTCATTATCTTTATTGTAAGCGGGTTCTGGCACGGGGCTAACTGGACCTTTATAGCCTGGGGAGCTCTCAATGCCCTGTACTTTATGCCCCTGCTCCTTACAAATAAGAACCGCAGCAACCTGGGGATCGTGGCCGCCGGCCGCACCTTTCCCGGTGCCAGGGAATTCCTGGCCATGCTGCTTACCTTTTCCCTGACCGTCCTGGCCTGGATCTTCTTCCGCTCGGCCAGCCTGTCCCAGGCCTTTGCCATCATTGGAGAAATTGTCTCTCCATCGCTTTTCACTTTGCCTTCTGTCCCCGGAATGAGAAGAGCCCTCATCACGGCAGTTCTCGTGCTCCTGTTCCTGCTGGTTGAATGGCAGGGCCGCGGCGAACAGTACGCCATTGCCAGTCTGGGCCTGCGCTGGAACAGGCTTCCGCGCTGGGCCTTATACTATGCCCTGATTATCGCGATCTTCTGGTTCGGAGGAAAGGAACAACAATTTATTTATTTCCAGTTCTGACGGATGAAAAAGTTTTTCATTCGTTCGTTTTTTTTCCTTCTTGTAGGAATTGTCTATTTCATATTAGCTTTAATAACTAACAAAGTAATATTTCATTTTTCACGATCACCAATAAATGATTCAAATATCATTATTACAGGAGATTCACATTTACAATCTGCACTTGATCCAACTTTATTTACTTCTGCGGTTAATATCTGTCAGGGATCTGAACCAATAATTGTTTCATATTGGAAATTAAAATATCTGATTGAGAAGGTTCGTTTTGATACTCTTATTCTGGGTCTCTCTTACCAAAATATAGCAGGAGTAAATGACATCAAATTTAATAGAGGTATTATTTCAAGAGAGCTATTCAGACGTACATATGCTATTCAAAAATTAGCTGATCTTAAAAATATAGATTTTGATTATCTCGTTGATTTTCAAATATTTTTTAAGAATATGTGTTTATTCCCCAGATTTGACCACAATACTTTTATAGGAAATTATATCTCAATTAAAGAAGAATATGTTGATGATACAGATCAAAAAATACAAGAGCATTATTTTGTAAATATGGAATTCGGTGGTATATCTTATATATCTATAAATTACCTAGATAGCCTTATAACTACATGTGAAAAAAACAATATTAAGCTAATATTGATAAGTGCACCTGTTTCAGTTCATTATTTTAATTCGATACCAGATAATATAAAGGCAAAATTTGATTCCCTATGTTTGTCATTGAATGATAGAGGTATAGTTTTTTTAGATTATAGCCAATTTAATATTGAAAAAGATGCATTTTATAATTCTGACCACCTTAACTCAGAAGGATCGAAGTTGTTTTCAAGTGAAATTATAGGAGTACTTAAAAATGAAGAGAATTAAATGTAATTCTTGAATGAAGAATTCTTTTTCAAATAATATTTATCCTGTAATTAAGCTTCTGCTTGTCATTTTTATTGGATCATATTTCATTTATAGACTCGAATCTCCGTTCTATAATTTGATTTTTTATAGTTCAATATTTCTCATCTTCTTTTATTCAAAAAACGTTGTTTTCTGGACTTCAGTCTTATTTATTCTTATTAACAATCCATGGGGAATGTTTTATTACAGACCATTCGACTGGTTTTTCCAACTTTCTCCAACGGTTGGTATATCGTTTTTTTCTGTTACTGGTATTGTACTTTTTATAAAATCATATTTTCAACTTAGAAGAAGAGCCTATATTATCAACGATAATTTAAAACGCTTTTATAGGATTATAGGCTTCTTCGTCCTCTTCTTGTTCTTCTGGAGTTTTGTTTATGGCCATAACAGGGTGTCTATTTTTAATATTATCCAGTTCTTTCCAGCTTTCCTGATCTTTTTTGCCATTCCCCGTTTATTTACTGCTGAGGACCTGGTGAAATTCAACGGCATTCTGTTTGCTTTTTCCATTATCCACTTCCTGGGCAGTGTTGTTGAGATTATCAGCCCGGGATCATTCATGAACCTGATATATTTTGGCAAGCCTTCCACCGGTGTGGCTTATGGAAAGGAGCTGATCCGTTTCGTGGGGGGGATCACTATTCATCTTTATGTAATGTTTGCAGGCTTATACTATCTGAGTAGATCAAACAGAATCTATAAAAGCTGGTACCTCTGGCTGGTTGTGCTCTTATCCTGGCTTTTTATCCTGAACAGTGCGACGAGAGGCTGGATGATAGCTTCCTCATTCTTTGTGCTTTCCTATTTTATTTTTAATACCGCCACGGGGAAAATATCCATTCGTACTGCACTCAGCCTGATCCTTATTGCCACTGCCGTGCTTGTTTTCATACCCGATTCGTTTAAAAAGAACATCGGTGCAGCCTTCGACCGGCTTGAAACCGTGGAGGCTCTGACCGAGGGTGATGATACGGCGGAAGGTACACTCAGCCGGCTCACGGAAAGAGGGCCCAGAGTATTGACAAGGTTTTCAGAAAGTCCGGTTGTGGGATACGGATTCAGCCGGGTAACGGCCGATTATTATGACGAACATGTCGGGAACCACGATCTCCTGCTGATGGGAGGTGTAGTTGGCCTGGCCATCCTCTGGATCACCTTTCTCTCCCTGATCTTCTTCCTTTTCAGGAAAGAATTCAGGAATCCCGGGAATGGCTTTTATGTCATAGGACTTTTCATGGCTGTAATCCTCATCATACACTCCACCAGCCGGTCGATGGTATCCTACTATATGTCGGCAGATGCAGCGTTTTTAATAAGCCTGGCATTCAATCATTTCAATACTACCTTCCCCGGTTATCTCAGGTTCAGGACCGGGCCCGTAAAGACTCCGGATTATAAAAACATTCGATCAGAAACAACAGTCCCTGAATGAAAATAAAAAAAATAGCCCGGTACCTGATACCCCGAAAACTCAGGTTTTTCATCTGGTCTCTTGTGCCTGATATACACAGGGTTAACACTCTGGTTCTTGAGGTGGCTGAAGCCCCGGCCGATTTCCTCCGGATACCCGATAATTATTCCCTTGCTGAAGTAGGTTTGTCTGACGAAACGAAACTTAGAAAATTCTTCGATTTCAGCGGGCCCGGAGCGTATGAGAGAAAGGTTCCGGTGAGACTGAGATCGGGCCAATGCAAGGCACTGGCTTTTATTGACTCCTCCAGCGGGGATATTGCCTATCTGAACTGGATCCATCATAAATACGACCGCTTTCTTCGCGAATTCGGCATCGATACTCTTGAGCCTTATATCTTCTGGGACTCTGCACTTTGTCTTCCGGAACATCGTCATAAAGGACTGCATGAAAGAATGGAACAGGAGCTGATGCGATACACCTTTGAACACGGTGTAAAACGCTTTTACATGCAGATCCATGTTTCAAACAAAAAGGGGAATGCATATGCTGCTGCAAAGGGTTATCGGCTTGTTTCAGCGAGGTATGCCATCTCCTGGCCTGTTTTCAATATTTACCGTGACTTCTATTCGTTTTTAAAAAATCCCTTTAAAAGCGTATTCGAAAAAGCAAAAAATGGGTAAAAAGTACGAATTCTGCTCAGTTTCTCCCGACCGGGAAGGAAAGGAAAGATGGCAGAACCTGCTCAGCCAGGCAAGGTATATGAATTACCTGGCGGCCATGCCCTATGAATACACCCGTTCACTGAACGGCCGCAGGACTGTTACTTATATCGTAACACATGAAAGCAGGGATGTGGCAGGATTTCATCTTTCCCTGAAGGATTTCCTCAGCGGACTGTTCCGTACTGCCGATATCCTGTCGGGTCTTGTACTGGCTGATGAGCCGGATGAAGAACTGCTGGATGGGATCGCCCGTTTCATAACCGGAAAGTCCAGAGAGTTTCATGCTACCTTTCTCAGGATCAACACCTGGTTACCGGGCACCTATAGCGGCAGTGAAACATCCGTTGCCGGAACAGTAACAAAAGCCATGGTGAACAATGGTCTGAAAAAGATCAGAAGCGGCCGGTGGACCTACTGGATCGATCTGAGCACCGAAGAAGAAAAACTGCTCGGGGCGATGAAGGCTCAGACCCGAAGAAAGATCAGACAGGCCGCAGGTGCGGAAATCCTGGTTGAAACTACAGATGAGTATGACGATGAAAAGGTTTCTGAGTTTTATGAATTATACTGGAAACTCGGCAACAGAAAACAGTTTGGATTACTCTCCGAGCAACGTTTCAGGGAAGAAGTAAAGGCACTTTTCGAGTCGGGCGCCACCCTCTTCTTCCTGAAATACAAAGGAATTACCATAAATGTGGCCCTTGCCACCCGCTATAACTATTCCTCCTACTATCACGGGGCATTGAATCCCGTGTATAAAGAACTGGAAGGATGTCCCTCACCGGGGCATTTTATGCAGTGGACCATGATCAGGTACATGAAGGAAAAAGGCCTTTCGCGGTACGATATGGCATATTGTCCCGGTCCTGTTCCGGTAGAAGGTCATCCCTCCTTCGATATGTGGCGGTTTAAATATGGTTTTGGAGGAGACGCCGTGGAATTCCTGCCGGTTTACGGCAAATCCCTTCAACCGTTGAGAGGAAGAATTTTTCAATTTCTTTACAGAAACAGGTGAACAGAATAAACTCCCTGACTGTCAGCTCATATTATCGTCTGTTAAAGATCTTTCTTCCGGTCAGGAGACTGGCCGTTCCCACCTCCCTGGCCACTACCAGAAATCTGTTCCTGTATTTCGACTACGAAAGGGAGTTCAGCGGCCACCGGGTAATGGTTCACGACAGGGACATTCTTGGGATCCTTGAAGAACTGAAAAGTGCAGGAATGAAGTCAACCTGGTTCACCGTGGGAAAGATCTTCAGCCTTTACCCGGAATCGGTCAGGGCCATTATTTCCGGTGGACATGAGCTGGCTTCCCATACCTTTAACCACCGACCGCCGCTGCAAACCTCCAGAGCCCTTCTTAAAAAGGATTTCGGGGAAAGCCGAACTGCGGCTCCCCTGCCCCTTGCTGGTTTTCATGCACCCAACGGACAATGGTCCCTGACTTCCCTGCGACTGCTCCCGGTATACGGTTACCGCTACGACATGGTCAGGGTCGCGAAGGAAAGTTCCTTCCTGCCTTTCCGGCATCCCCTTCCATGGATAGGAAAGGCGATCCGGATCCATACCCTCGGCGACGACTGGCCGCTGTTTGGGAAAAAGAACACGGCAGAAGAAGCCTTCACTTATTTCAGGAACCTTTTCAGCCAGGTTAAAACAGGGGAAATGGCAGGTATAGGTTTCCATCCCTGGGTACTCCTGTCCGATCCGGAGATCATGAAGGGCTTCAGAACCTTCCTGCATTTTCTTGCCTCACAAACCGACCTGAAGAATGCAACGGCCCTGGAGTTTGTAAACGCATTCCATACACCGGCGGCGCAATGATCAGCTTTATTGTCATCGGAAAGAATGAAGGCCGGAAACTGTCGCTTTGCCTGGAAAGCATAAAGAAGGCAGTGGAATACAGCAGGATTGACCCATATGAGGTGATCTATGTCGATTCGCGCTCAGGCGATGGCAGCGCAGAACTGGCCAGCAGCTTTGAAAACACGAGGGTGTTCAGGATCACGGGGGAATGCAATGCGGCAATTGCCCGCAATATCGGCGCCCTTGAAGCCAGCGGCAATGAATTGTTCTTTCTCGACGGGGACATGGAACTGATCCCCTCTTTTCCCGGAGAGGTGCTGAATGAAAAGCAGGAACTTAAATACGATTGTGTAACAGGACATCTTGATGACCTGATCTACGATACAGAAGGATCTTTCCTGGAACGGCGGCCCGTCACCTATCGCGGTACCCTGCCCGACAGGCCGGTGATCACTTCTGCCACCGGAGGTTTCTTTGCCGTCAGGAAAAAACACTGGGATGAGGTAAAAGGGATGCGTACAAAGTACAAAAGGAGCCAGGACCTGGATCTGATCATCCGACTCCGGAAAAAGGGAATACGCACCACCCGGATCCCTCATCTGATGGTGCTCCACCACACCATCGATTACCGGAATGAGTCGCGGATGTGGGAATTGCTCTTTTCAGGAAAGATGAACTACTTCTCCCTGTTTTTCAGGGACCATCTTCTGAACAGGGAAGTTGTCCTGCACACCCTCAGAAACTATTATACAGCCTTCCTGCTGCTCCCCCTGCCTTTCACCCTGTTTGCCGGAAACTATATTTTCATGGTCTGGCTGTTCGTTTACCTGGCCGCTTTAATGGCCCGGGTGGTGATCAATGCCCGGAACACGGTCAGAAAAAACCGGACCGTCTATTTCATACAGCGTCTGCTGTACCAGTTCCTCCGCGACCTGGTATTCTGGGGAGCCTTCCTGTTTTTTCATCCCCGGGGAAAAGAAATCAGTTATGAGAGAGTGGAATAACCCGCCCCAATACACAGTATCATGAATCCTTCCGGAATTTTTATCGGAAAAAAATATCCCGGTCTGCCCGGTGCAGGAATTGAAATCTCAGAGATCAACGGTCTTTTGATTGCCTGGGATACCAACCTGCGACCCCGACTGTACCTTTTTGAATCGGAAAGGTTTTTCATTTTTGCCCATGTGAACGCCGGCTGCCGGAAAATCCTGGCCGGCCTGGGCGAACAGGCTGGCGGACTCTATACCGACCATAGTTCGATCCTGGCTCACCTGAACTGGGGTTTCATTCTGATCCTTAACCGGGAGGAGAACAGGTTCAGGATCATAAACGACAGCTACGGGATCTATCCGCTGTTCCATTCCTCAGTTAACGGGCAGGTCAGCATCTCCAACGATGCAGATTTCCTCCTCAGGCAACTTCCTTCAGCGAAGTTTGACACCGCAGGACTTTATGATTTCATGCTGTTCAACTATCCGCTTAAGGGCCGAACCCTGATCAAAGAACTGTCGCGCTTCACCGGCGGGACAGTTGCAGAAGGTGATCCCTCGCTCGCTGAGCTCTCTTTCAGGCAGTTTTCCGATATCGCCACGCTTATTCACCGGACAGAAAATAAAAGTGAAGGGCTGGAAGACGGGGCCGCTTATCTTGCAAATAACCTGGAGCAGGACCTGGAACCCGATCTGCCTGTCAGTCTGCCCCTCTCGGGAGGCTTCGATTCGAAAATGATCCTCGCGCTGCTGCTGGCCCGTAAAAAGCCTTTCAGTGCCTACACCTATGGTTCAAAGGGCAGTGTTGACCATACCTCGGCCCGGCATACGGCAGCCCTCTTCGACCTGCCCTATACCTTACTTGACCTGTCGGCGCTTGATAGCGCAAGCCTGGAGAAACAGGCCCGGCAATTCATCCGGCGTTCACCTTCGCGGCCACTCATCCTCGACCTGATGGCCTATGAATGTGTCAATGAGGAGATCCCCTCTTCCAATATTATCCTGGGTTCCATGGGCGGCGAACTGATCAACGGTCCGGTTGTGGTCTCGGAAGTCATTCTTACCCGCTCGGCCCGGACCCTGACCCTGGCATCGGAACGCGATGAACTGAGCTCCGGGATTCTCGCCGATCTTTCGGCTTTTCCCCTTCTTAACAGGGAGGTGTATCTGGAATCGGAAAGAGAATATATTGACTCGTTAAGCTCATATCTCGACAGGAAAGAAAACGATCTGGCCTGCAATCTCACCCGTTTTATGCTAAATGAGGTGTATCCGGGATTTTTCGGTACGGTATTCAGCGATCTGATGGGGAAATTCAATCTCTTAAATCCTTTTGCCGATCTTCAGTTTTTGCGCTGGCTGCTGAACTCCCGTTACAGGTATTCCCGTCACCGGCCTTTTTCAAAGAATCCGGTTTCCCATCTTTTTTCAAGGCGTCTTTATGCCCGTATGATCCGAAAGATCCACCCTCCTGCTCTTTACTCGAAAATGGACCGGAACTACCTGCTGGCCGATATACTGTATCCCTATCGTTGGCCGGTGACGATCCTGAGATACATAGAGAATCACCTTTTCAGGAAGAATAAAACGGAACAGGCCAAGACCCTGAATTATACCCGCTGGATGATCCCGCTGCTCCTGTCGGGACTCAGAAATTCCCCGCTGCTCGACAACCGGATCTTTAACAGGAAGGCAATACTTGATCTGCTCCGAGCCCTGGAAAATGGCCAGCCGGTTCCTGATATTCAGGTCAGGAAACTGATTTTAATCCTCGGCATTCATTACCTTGCTGAAGAATATCACATTTCGCCAGTTTAAAGTATATACACTATGAACCCATTACTTATCCTGACTGATTACAAAGGCTATTTCGGATCGAGATATGATGCCGTACCCTATCGGAGCGGAATGGATAAAACCCGGCTGAAAAATTACTTCGGGGAACTTGGTTTTAATGTGATCTTCAAGCCTTTCCATGAAGTGGACTTCACCGGTGAGCCGCCGGCTCCTTACGGCCTTTATACCTCCCAGGAGGATGTGGGACTTTACTACAAGAGTTATATAGAAGATATTGTGCTCGGACTTGAACGACAGGGGGTCAGGATGGTCCCGGGCTTTGATTTCCTGAGGGCCAATAATAATAAAACCTATATGGAAATCCTCAGGAACAGGTTGCTGGCAGATATAAAACCTTCTCCGAAGACACTCTTTTTCGGCGCCTTTGAAGAAATTGAAGATCATATCGGCACTATCTCGTTTCCCGTGGTAGTAAAAGGTTCGGCGGGTTCAATGGGTAAAAATGTCTTCCTTGCTCACAACAAAGCCGAACTGGAAGAGGTGGTAAAGCGGATGGCCACCTCCTCCGGCAGAAGGGAAAGACTGAAAGAACTGGCAAGGACATGGAAACATGAAGGATACAGGAAGGAATCGGCATACAGGAAAAAGTTCATCCTGCAGGAATTTATTCCCGGGCTTCAGAACGACTGGAAAGTATACGTTTATGGGGAGAAATACTACATCTTTTACAGGCCGGTTTTTAAACACCGGGGCTTCAGGGCGAGCGGAGGCGGATACGATAACTATTTTTATGCCTACCAGGCGCATATCCCCGAGGGAATATTCGACTTCGCCAGGAACATTTTTGAACGGCTAAAGGTCCCGAATGCTTCCCTGGATGTATGTTTCGACGGTTCGGATTTCCAGCTCCTCGAATTCCAGTGCGTTTACTTTGGTACTGCCGGGATCCTGAAAAAGTATTCCCCGTCCTATTTTGTGTATGAGAACGGGAAATGGACCGACCGGCCAAATGAAGGGGACATTGAAAAAGTTTATGTAGAAAGTATTGCCAGGTTCATCAGAACGGATCCAGCGTGAAAATACTGTACATTTCGAGCGGTAACTCGGGTGCTGTCAATATTATCGTCAAAAACCAGGCTGAATCCCTAAAAAACCTGGGGGCTGAGGTCTCCAGTTACCTGATCAGGGGCCGGGGGATAAGGGGATACCTGAAACACATTTTTCTTCTGCGTAAGTACCTCAGGAACAACAAATTTGACCTGTACCATGCCCATTACAGCTTTTCCGGTTTTACGGCAGCAATGGCCGGTTGCCGTCCATTAGTCGTTTCGCTGATGGGCAGCGATACCTATTCTGCCGGACTGTTCCGCTTGCTGATCCGTTTCTTCAGCCACCGCATCTGGCGACAAACGATCGTGAAATCGGAAGGTATGCGGGAAGCACTTGGCTTAGATGCTGCCATCATCCTTCCAAACGGTGTGGACACCGGTGTCTTTCATCCTGCAGATCGCACTGCTGCCAGAAAAGAACTCGGTTTACCGGAAAACCAAAAGATCATCCTGTTTATTGCCGATCCTTCAAGACCGGAAAAGAACTTTCAGCTGGCCAGGACCTCACTGGACAGGCTCAATGATCAAAACACGATCCTTCTGCCGGTTTACAATACTTCACATACCATGATCCCGCTTTATATGAATGCCGGCAACGTGCTGCTCCTGACCTCATTGTGGGAAGGAAGTACAAACGTGGTCAAAGAGGCAATGGCCTGTGAACTGCCGGTAGTGAGTACGGATGTGGGCGACATAAAAAGGAATATCGGAAAACTGAAAGGTTGCTTTATTGCTGAGCCAGATCCTGAACAAATTGCGGCCGGACTAAGCCAGGCACTGGCTTTTTCAGGAGAGACCGGTGGCCGGGAAAGACTGTCTGAACTCGGGCTTGACGCACCTTCTGTTGCTGGAAAACTGATGGATATCTATACAAAAATGATCGATAATTGAGATGAACGGTGCAGTAGTGATCGAAGGCCATGTCCAGGGCCTGTCAAATACCCGGGCTCTTGGCGAAGCCGGGATCCCGGTGATCGTTATCGACAGGGATCTCTGTCTGGCACGCTTTTCCCGTTATTGTAAAAAGTTTTTCCGCTGCCCGGATTATCGGGCCCCTGAGTTCGTACCCTTTTTAATGGACCTGGCCAGAAAGGAGAACCTTCAGGGATGGATGCTGCTGCCATCCAACGACCATGCCGTGCATTCCATAGCCGTGCATCGCAAAGAACTGCTCAAATATTACAAAGTACTTACGCCGCCGGCCGGTGTCATTGAAAACATCTATGACAAGGCAAAGTTGCTTGACCTGGCCGAAAAAGCCGGAGTTGCCTGTCCTTCCACGGTGTACTTCAGGACTCCGGAAGACAGGCCCGAAAAGAACCTGAGCTATCCGGTGCTAACCAAAGGAAGAAACGGGCTTACCTTTTACAGGACCATGGGAAGGAAGGCATTTTTTGCAGGCGATGAGAGTGAATTGCGGTCCCAATTGAAGACAATCTCTGAAAAGATCCCTGTTTCACAGACTTTTACGCAGGAGGTAATACCATTCGACGGGACAAATAAAACCATTTCCTTTACGGCATTCAGCATAAGGGGTGAAATTAAAACCTGTTGGGCAGGAGAAAAGATCAGGGAACATCCCCTGCGCTTCGGAACAGCTACCATGGCTGTCAGTATCCCCGGGGAAGGACTCCTGGAGCCGGCCGGAAAACTTCTGCGTGAGCTGGATTATACCGGGATCTGTGAGATCGAATTCCTGCTTGACCCCAGGGACCGGACTTATAAACTGATTGAAATCAATGCCCGTACCTGGCTCTGGGTAGGCCTGGCAAAGCACTGTGGTGTTAACTACGCCCTGATCGCCTATAATTACCTGAACGAACTTGAAAATAACTATCCGCAAAGCTATACCACAGGGATAAAATGGATCAATTACCTGACCGATATTCCATTTTCCCTTTCGGCTATTATCAGTGGAAAACTGAGACTATCAGCCTATTTTTCATCGCTCAGGGGAAAGAAATGCGATGCATTTTTCTCCCTGAAGGATCCACTCCCTGCCGTGATGTTCTTTTTCCTCTCGGTATATATAGCCATAAAAAGAAGATAACAATCCTAAAATTATAAATCATGGAGATTCTTGTTGTTATATTGTCAACCTTTCTGCTTTCCACGGCCATGTTCATTTTCTGGGTGGCTAAAGGCGGCTTTAACCGAAAATATCTTTATACGGATAATCTGATCCTCGCCAGCGTTTCATCTCTGATCAACGTATTCATATACAGCAAGCTGACGCTCCCTTTCTGGCTGATTGTGCCCTTTATTTCCGGAACGGTAGTCCTGCTGCTGTTCATTGCCCTGTTCTTCTATCGTTTTTTCAGGAACCCGCAGAGAAATATCCCCGGTGAAGCCAATGATGTGGTATCCCCTGCCGACGGAAGGGTAATCTACATCAAAGAACTGGAAGCAAATCAGATCCCTGTTACGATTAAGAAGAAAAGGGTGGCGTCCATCCGGGAGATTACCAAAACCGATATCCTTGAACAGCCCTGTTACCTGATCGGCATTGCAATGACCCTTTTTGATGTCCATTATAACCGGGCACCGATCGACGGTAAAGTCATTTTAGTAAAGCACACGCCGGGAACTTCCATCGGGCTGAATACACCGGAATCGACCCTGACCAATGAAAGGAACACCACCGTTTTTCAAAGAGAAGATGGAGTAAAGGCCGGTGTGGTTCAAATCGCTGCCCGTGGTGTTAACCGCTGCATTGTTATGTCGGCAGAAGGCGACTACCTCAGCAGAGGAGCGATTTTTGGCAAGATCAGATGGGGATCACAGGCCGATCTGATCATCCCCAGGAATGCTGAAATACTTGTCAGGGAAGGGGAACAGGTCTTTGCCGGTAAAACGATCATTGCAAAATTACTTGACTAAACGGAAAAACCTGAATCATGAAAATCTGGTTTGATTTTACCAACCCACCGCATGTCAACTTTTTCAAGCCGGTGATAGCCTATTACCGTGATCTTGGAAACGAGATCCTCTGTACGGCAAGGGAGTTTGTCGAAACCGTGGAATTGCTGCACCTACACGGGATCCCGTTTGACCTTTACGGAAAGCACGGAGGCAGGAAAAAGATCAACAAGGTCAGGGCTCTGCTCGACCGTTATCTAAAACTCTATAGAAATGTCGGAGATTTTGATGTAAGCTTCTCATCCAACAACGAAGCCCCTTTCATTAGCTGGCTGAGAAGAAAGCCTTCCTATGTGTTTGACGACAACGATATTGCACCGAACTGGCTTTACAGTAAGTTTGTCAATTATGTGGTTTCTCCCGTACACATCGATAAGGATGCCATGCAAAGAATGGGGGTGAGCCGCGACAAGATGATCTATTACGATGGCTTCAAGGAGAATATCTATGTGGCAGATTATGTTCCTGACCCTGAGTTTATGAGCCAGATCCCATTCAGGAACTTCATTACAGTGCGACCCGAGAATATCCAGGCTGCCTATGTTCCCCACGGGGTAAAAAGTATCGTCCCTGAACTTATCGGCAAGCTTACCGATAAAGGCATAAACATACTTTATCTTCCAAGGTACAGGGCCGACAGGGATCTGATCAGCATGAACGACCGGATCTTTATTCCCTCCAAACCCCTCAACGGGCTTGATGTCTCCTATTATTCAGATGCCGTGCTCACCGGTGCGGGATCATTTTCAAGGGAAGCCGCCGTAATCGGTACACCATCTGTTTCCTTTTTTGCAGGCGACAAATTCCTTGGGGTCGATAAAGAGATGTTCCGCCGGCAGATGGTCTTTTTCTCGCGCGATCCGGATGCAATCATACAATACCTGTCGAAAGCGAAAAAGAAAGAATTTTCTCCCGGGGCAAGCAAAGCCGTGCAAGAGAGCCTTTTTGACCACTTGAACCGTACCCTTTGATTTTTTTCCCTGAAAAGACTCCGGGTATGTTTTTGGTCCCTACCTTTGAAACATATCAAAACTGAATGGATTTTACTGTTTCTCTCTACCGGGAATTTCTGGATAGTTTGAAGCCGGGAGGATACAACATCCTCACTTTCGGGCAGGTGCTTTCCTTGCCATCGGATCAACTGGAATCTTCAAAATTTATAATACTCAGGCACGACGTCGACCTCCTCCCCGAGAACTCCCTGTATTTTGCCAGGCTACAGCACAGCCTGGGGATTAAAGCCACCTATTTCTTTCGTATAGTTCCGGAGAGCTTCGATGAGCAAGTCATCCGGACCATTGCCGGTCTGGGCCATGAAATAGGCTACCACTATGAGGACATGGACCTCTGCAACGGAGATGCCGACAAAGCCATCCAGTCCTTTGAAAAAAACCTGAAGAAACTCCGTGCCCTGGCGCCTGTTTCAACCATCTGCATGCACGGATCACCCCGTTCGCCCTACGATAACCGCGACCTCTGGAAAAAGTACAGTTACCGCGATTTCGGGCTGTCCGGAGAACCCTATTTCGACCTCGATTTTACCCGGATGGCCTACTACACC
The DNA here is from genome assembly GCA_049325415.1 of Bacteroidota bacterium. Taxonomy (GTDB): domain Bacteria; phylum Bacteroidota; class Bacteroidia; order Bacteroidales; genus JBMOLL01. The sequence continues at coordinate 20,251 of JBMOLL010000126.1, forward strand.
GATACCGGCCGCCGCTGGGACGGCCACCGCTTCTCAGTCCGGGACAAAGAATATATAACTGCCAACACGAAAGAGAAGGATGACTTAAGTTCCCATTCACGTTCAAGCGACCCGCATACCCGTAACCCGCAACCCGTAACCCGTAACATTTTTCCCTCCTTCCATTCCACCTTCGACCTCATCGCCGCCCTCCACTCCGGCACCTTCCCCTCTGCCGCGATGCTTACCTTCCACCCGCAACGATGGACCAACCGGCCACTTCCCTGGCTCAGGGAACTGCTCTGGCAGAATACAAAAAATGTGGTCAAGTATTTCGTTATCAAATGGTCCTGACGGCAGGAACACGCCTGGCTTTCACCTTGAAGTCCATTCAGTTCTTTAACGTCGTGCGCACCCACCCTGCAGTTTCCACTCTACCCGAAAGGGCGCTCTATGACTGAAAAGTCCACTCTGCGTTCAAAAGTCAGGGCCTGGTTCACTCCTGCAAGGATCAGGCTGCTGCTGGCCCTTGTACCGGTAACGGCAGTCGGATTAATGAGCAAGATGGTCCATATCCCACACATGGCCTGGATACATAATTCCCTTGGTGGCCTGCTCTACGTGGTTTTTTTCATCCTGCTGCTCCTCCTGATCTTCCCCTCATGGAAGCCCCTTTATGCCGCACTCACCGTTTTCCTTTTCACCTCCGCTCTTGAGTTCGCTCAACTGATCCACCACCCTTTCCTGGAGGCTGTCAGAGCGACCAGGCCCGGCCGGGCCCTGATCGGCTCCACCTTTAATCCTGCCGATTTTACCTGGTACCTTGCAGGAGCCATACTGGGTTTCCTGCTGGTACGCCTGCTGCTCCCACCTCCCGCGTCGGTTTCCGGCCGCTGATCCCTTCCTCTTTTTCATCCCCGTCAGCTCACTGGCGCTGTAAGACAAGCGCCAGAACCCCCGAAAACAGCACTTGTGAAAAAGACGTGTTAACCACGACAAACACACGTGTTTTTACCTGCTTCCTTCCCCCACCCTCTTCCTACCTTTATACCGATCTACTGACCCACTTCCGGCAAGGATCTGTCGGGGTAAAAAATTTGGCATGACAGCAGAAAAAAAAGAAAAGACAACGTGTATTGTATCCCTGGTCATCGGACTGATTATCATGACCATACTCGAAATCCACATTATTAACCAGCCGGGAAATGCCTACGCAGGCAAAGGAGAACCCGGAGAAGACCGGCTCACCGAACAGACCGTGTTCCCCCTCAAAGGCTCCATATCCGTTTCAAAAAAGGCTTTCTGATCGCCCGATTCACCCGGAAACTCATTTCCTGTAAGGTAAGCCTGCCAGAAGGATTGCAAATCGCAATTCATTATAATTCATTTTATTAACTCTCCGGTTTTTGGGGGATATTTACGGTTGGTAATCCAGCAAACGTTTATCAAAATCAGTGATGACCACCGATAATACAGGTGGTTTTACCTGCTTCCCGAAGAACTGATCCCTCTATTTTTATACCGTCGAATTTTACGTTTCACCTTTGTAAGGTGATTTTTCATTTAAAATGACAGAAGAAGGACAAAAACATCAGTACTACCCGCAGACACCGGTCAATCCCGGTGAACACTCTGCTGCGGTCAGGGATGATGAAATTGATTTCAGAAGGCTGTTCTTCATTCTGATGATCCATAAGTGGAAATTCCTTGTCATCCTGATCCTGACCATGCTGGTGACCTATCTTTACTACCGGCGCCAGGAAAACTACTACGAATCGGACTTCGAGGTATTCTACAATGAAACGTCCAGGCAGTTTATTAACTCCTCGGGTGTGCCGGCTGTCACTCCTGAATTCGACAAATATTTCTGGCTCAGCGTCATGCAATCCGACGAAGTAGCCAGGCTCACACTCCGGTATTCCAGTCTGCCGCTTGCACCCGAAGCATTAAAGCAAATGATCCGGGTTACCCTGGGAGGGCAAAAGGATCTGACCTCGCCTGTGTTTATCGTCAGCATCCGTTCAACGGCCAGCAACCAGATCCCGGTCATTATCAAGGCCTATGTCAATGCCCTGAATGACATGCTCAGGAAATACGAGACGGAAAGCACGAACCAGACCATCCGCTACCTCAGTGGCATGCTGGAGGAAAATCACAGAAAACTGGAGGAGATTGATCGTGATATCCTGTATAAACAGTCGTCGAATCCCTACCTGATGAGGGATATTCCCAAACTCACCTCCGATCTGGAATCGTTCCGGACGGAACTTCTGAATGTCCAGATTGAACTGGCTTCCGTACAGTCGTCTAAAAAAGAAACCCAGCGGGAATTTACCAAACTCGATGGTACTGTAGTCAATGAATCGGCCTTTTCCGAGCCGATAAAGGTCCAGCTGATGAATCTCCAGGTGGATCTCGCCAGGGCACTTACCCATTACAAGGAAGACCATCCTGTGGTGATCTCGCTCAGGGATAATATTGAGAAACTCAGTGCAATGCTCAGAGATTCCATCGAACAGAAACTTGAGATCAAGAGCCTGGTTTCCAATCCGCTGAAGAGCCAGATGATGAGCAAACTCCTTGATCTTCAGATCTCCGAAATGTCGCTCAGCACAAAGGTCCTGTCCCTGCAGAAAGTTATCGGCGATCTGGAGTATCAGCTTCTGCCCGACTCTTCAAAACTCGACCAGCGCCAGCTCACCCGGAGCAGGGAACTGGTAATGATGACCATCACCCAGCTCAATTCGGAGCTTATCGGTATTCAATCGGCCAGTCAGAGCGGGATCAACCGTTTTGTGCTGATCGATGAACCTGCTGCGCCCCGCAACCCTTCCAACAAGGGACTGAAATATTTTGTCCTGATCGGACTGATCCTCGGCACCTTTCTGGGCGGCATTGCCGTGTTTCTCTACGACCTGGCCGATAACCGCTACATGCTGACCGGCGACTTCACCAGGAAAAACGACCAGCTGATTATCGGAACCCTTCCTCACCGCAAGCGCGCAGATAAATTCTATAAAACGATCGACAACGGTAAAGAATCCTATAAAAGCAGGAGTGAACTCGGTGAGCTGGTCGTCAATGTGAAGCAGCAACTCAAAAAAACCGGCAGTAAACTGATTGCCGTGAGCAGTCCTGCCCGGAAAGAAGGAAAATCACTGATCACCCTGCGCCTGGCTGCCGGACTCGCCGATAAAAAAACAAAAGTCCTGCTGATCGACATCGATCTCTATGCACCCAAGCTAACCTACCGGCTGAATATGAGAAAGCAGCTGGGACTGGCCGAATTCCTGGCCGGAGAGAAGAAGGAAGAAGAAATAATTGCTGAAACCGGAGTCCCCGGGCTCCATTTCATCCCGGCCGGTGATATCGACCTGTTAGAGGAGATCAGCTATGAAGATGCCGGTTTTGAAAGACTCATGAACTGGGCAAGGGCAAACTATGACATTGTCCTTGTTGACACTCCTGCTGTTCTTTACGTGCCCGACCTGATCTCCTTCCTCGAACATACCGACCTGATCTTTGCCATTGCCCGGCTGAATTATACCACCGAACGTTCCTTTGCCAAAATGGTAAGCATGTTCCGGCATGGCAGCCACCGGATCGACGGAGTGATCCTGAATGATCTTCGAAGGAATATGCGGGCTGAGTACGGGGAATATTACTATTACTATTATGACTACCAGTACGGAGAAAGAACCCGGAAAAGAAAAAAGAAATCAGATAAAAAAGCAGCCTGAATAACAGACCGGTAAAATATTTTTTAAGTAATGAGAAGACTGACCGATCACGAAAAAAGCATCCGCAGAAAAAAAGCCGGATTCTGGTTTATCATTCTTCTGTTGTTTATCCCCGCCATCGTCTTCTTCCTTAAGCCCGGGAAAAAACAGGCTGTGGCTCCGCAAACCCTCATTTCGGCAGCGATCTGCGGAGAAGTAAAGCATCCGGCCGTGTACCGGATGGATCAGGGGGCCGACCTTTCGATGTTGATCAAAGCTGCCGGGGGACTGACCTACAGGGCTGAGATCCGCGAAGATGAACTGGAACAGATCCTGGAAAATGACAGTGTCTACCATATTCCCGCCAGACAGTCTTTTCTGCCGAACGATTCTCTTCTCGAACTGCAGATTGCTGAAACATACCGGAAAACGGCCTCTGATTCCATCCAGATTATTGCCGGGGAATACCAGCAAAAGGAGATCCGCAGGATGAACATCCTGTATATCGGCTATCCTGCTGTTTATATCCTGATCAGCTATTACCCGGATTTTGGGAGGATATCCTTCATACATATCCCCCATTCCACCCTCTTCCTCGCCAATGACGACCGGCTTATCGATATCTATTTCACCCTCGGTCTCGAACCAACAATCGGTATGCTGGAAAACCGTCTGGCCATGAAAATAGATTATTACCTGATCCAGGATCGCTTTTCATTCATCGATATGGTTGACCTTCTGAAAGGCGTTTCGATCAACCTCGATGAGCCCTTTGCCGAAGCCTATAACATGGCACCCGGACCTGCAGTGCTCAATGGATTCTACACCTGGGAATACATCCGTTTCCTGGACTTTAAACGGATAAAAAGGGAGTTTAAACAGGATATAAACACCGGGCTCACTACTACCGACAATTTCAGGGTAGCACCCTCGGAATGGCAGAACGCTTATACTTTAAGAGAAGAGCGGCAAAGAATTGTCATGCAGGCACTGAGGATCGCTTTTCAGAAACTGAATCTTACCGACCAGGTCCTGATGCTGAATCAGTTGTCGGCCACATTTGAAACCAATATGACCGGTGAGATGATCATTGATATTTACAGGAATATCCTGAACACCCCGGAATTCTCCTATGGGCGGCTGCCAGGGTATTATGCCGGTGAAGGCAATAAACTTTTCTTTTTTCCCGACATCCCCTCTTTCAGTCAGCTGAGAAACCAGGAGATCCGAACTTACCTGGTCAAACACAATAATAAGGAACAAACCGCCTATTGAGAAGACCATTAGGTCCGGACAAAAACATTAAAAGGAAGCCAGTAAAATGAAAAAATACCATGTGATCATGATCCTGACAGCAGGACTGTTGTTTCTTCAGGAAAGCGTCTTATCTGCCCAGCCAGGGAACTACGTGATCAATAAAGGCGATGTTCTTGACATTGCCGTAATGGAACATCCCGAGTTTTCAGTAGGTGGCATCATCGTGCTGCCCGACGGAACCCTTCAATACCCGGGCTTTGGAAGTATTATGGCTGCAGGCATGACAACCGGAGCCCTGAAGGACACCCTTGAGAAAGCCCTGGAAAAATATGTGGTGAATCCCCTTGTTACCGTCTTCGTTCAGACCATTCGGAATGAGAAACTCAATATTTTCGGCTATGTCAATCAGCCCGGTCAGTACCAGGTTTTCGAGGAAGAGGACCTCTTCACGGTTTTGAGTATGGCAGGAGGTATTGTCAACATAAAAAAAGCCGGGAAAATTATAATTATTCGCAGGGATCGGACAGTTGAAGTCATTCATCTGAAAAAATACCTTGGTAAAAGGGGGATGAAGGCCGAGGTACCTGCGGTCGGAACCGGTGACACGGTATATGTAAAGGAACCGGGTCAGTTTAACTGGGCCATTATTTCCTTTTTCTCGACACTTGTTCTGGCGGTAACAAACGTCCTTGTTTTGCTACTTTAAAAGCGGATCCACGCGGAATTAAAATCCGATATTGATTCCCAGCCGGAGTGTTCCCCCGATCCCCTGTTCAATTACGGGCGTCCACAGATTGATATATTCCTCGACTCCTGTGATCATGCGATATTCATAACCCAGGCGCAGATACAGGTCATTCACGACTTCAAAGGAAGCCAGGATCCCTATTTTTCTCGATTCCCAAACTATGGGTACAAAGGGCTGGATAGCGTCACGCTGAGCCGTTCCGAGCAGGGTATGATCCGGACCCTTGCTGATCTGATCGTACCAGGCAGTAAAGCGCGCAGTTCTCCAGGGACGGAACTCCGCCTGGATAAATACTTCCCGGGCATTGTCGCCGATATAACTGCCCAGATTATAGCCATTTGACTCGAAGGTGGTGGTGGGAACAAAATGCCTGAATACGAGCGCGTTATTCCACGTATACTCCCCAACGAGCCGGAGATTGGGGATCAGATAACACGCCACACCTCCTTTCCAAGACAGGAAGTTATGCCTGGAAGGATCTGTAATCCTGGCAATCTGCAATTCGTCGACAAACAGGTTGAGGTAAAAATGAAAATCCCTGATGTTCCGGGTGGAAAAAGTCATGAACATGGCCGAGTTCATATTATCGATGCCGGCATTCAGGGCATGGTCAATCGCTTTGAAAAAGACAGTGGGAATAAAAAATGCCAGGTTCATCTCCTCAAAATCATAGACTACCGAGTTCCCGATACTAAGTTCCATGTAGCGGAAAGGGGTGAAAGTAAAGAAATTGGCAGCAATAAATTTCGGCTGATACACCTCACGGTATGTTGAACCATAGGCATTGGTGATCCAGTAGGAACGACTGCTGTCGACCACCTCCGATATCAGGCTGCCGTGTATGTATTCAAAACGGAACCATTTTACCGGGTTCAGGCTCAGTTCCAGCCTGGCAAAGGAAGGTGCCCGGCCAGAAAGAATGTTGGTGCCGTTCCAGGCTTCTCCCCAGGAGAAAGGGTCCATCATAATTCCGATATGTCCACGGTCCCAGCCATAGGTGACACCTCCCCTCATCTCTTCATAATCAATGCTGCCATCGGAAAAGCCTTTTATATTAGCTGCGCCCTGATTCTGATTGATCAAACTGCGTCCGGTAAGGACCGTACTTTCGTGGTTATCACGAAGCGACCCATAGAAACTGAAGCGTCCCCAGGTCGACCAGGCTTCGGCCCCGTTCCACCAGTGGTAATAGCTTCCGTTATTATTGCCAAAATGGTCGATCCCGAAAACGGGGTTTACAGTCAGCTGGAAAGAAGTATCGCGGTAATGGAAAAGATCGAGCCGGTCGCCGGGCCGTTTATTGAACCAGAGCCAGGCTGCCTTATATTCGACAGCACGGTTACCCGCCCCCTTCTCCTCCTTCAGGTAATCCATCATATAAAAGGCTACCTCCTCCTTCTGACGGAGGTTAAGTTGTTCGTTCTTTGCTCCGGCCTCCTTCAGCAAACGCGCAATTTCGCTCCTTCCGTAAGGCTTGGTCACCGAATGCAGCTCGATGATATGCGCTGCGGCGAGTTCATCAAGCAATTCATATACTCCCCGGTGGGCTATCGGTGCCGGCATGTACTGCGCCCTCGCTGCAGAGCAACCAAGCAGGAGGAGTACAAGCAGGAAAGACGGAAAAAACTGCTTCATAGGTATTGCTTTGGATTGTAAAAATAGGGTAATTTTCAGGAAAAACATAGGTACTGAAGATCACTGCATTGTGCTTCGGCTTATGATCCCTCTGAAAGTGACCTTACCACGCAGACCTGGGGACCGAAGAGTCTTGTAAAAACTATTTTTTTTGCAGAATCCTGGCGGCGGGAAAGGCACAAAGGAGGAACGCGGAGCCACAAAGCATCGCCTTCAGCAAGCCAATGGCGACCGGAGGGCACGAAAGCACTAGGTTCACAATAAAAACCTCTTTGTGCTTCCTTGTGTCTCTGTGTCTTAGTGGCGAAAAAGACGCAAAGGAACAACGCGAAGGCACAAAGTCGCGAAGACGCTAAGGTTCAATACATTATCCTCTTTGTGCTCCCTCGTGCCTTAGTGACTTAGTGGCGAAAAAGACGCAAAGGAACAACGCGGAGCCACAAATGCTCGAAGGCACTAAGGTTCACAATAAAAACCTCTTTGTGCCCCCTTGTGCCTTTGTGACTTAGTGGCAAAAAAAAAACGAGAAGGTTCATCAGGAAAAAGAAATTCCGGGCTTTTGCCTCCAGACAACCGCAGAACTCACTTCGACCGGGCCTTTCTGAAGAGGATATTGCTCATGGCTTTCCAGAAATAACGCCAGTCGGTGCGCAGGGGCCTTTTCAGATACGATTCGATATACTTCCTTTCTGAAGCCTGGATTTCCTCCAGGGTTTTGGGCATGTCGGCATAAAAGGGCGGGATGAGTCCGGGTTTGGTCCGGATCCGCAGTTCCTGAAGATCTTTATCGTACAGGCTGAAATACTGCTTACTCAGCGGCCTGACACCAACAATCTTCATTTCTCCCCTGAAAATATTGATCAGCATGGGAAGTTCGTCGAGCCATAATTTCCTGAAGATCTTACCGAGGGTTGTCACCCTGAAATCGTCGCGGAACTTTCCGCCGTCATCGAGCTGATTTTTCTTGTAGATATATTCCTGCAGGTATTCTGCATAGGGATGCATCGTCCTGAACTTGTAAACATCAATCAGTTTACCGTCTTTCCCTATCCTTCTTAATTTCACAAAAGGTCCGTAAGTGGGATTCATATCAAAGGCGGGTTCCTTGATCCTCCGGGCGACAAAAAAGAAACAGCCGTTTACAAAATCATCTTCCATAATCTCGAAGCCGCACGAATAAAGACGCCCAAGGATTTCGGCCCTGGAAAGGACCCTGTTTTGTCCGCGTGTCAGGAAAAAGTAGATCTTTTTTGTCGGGCGGAACTTTGGAAAGACCCGCTTGAGCATGAAATCCAGGAAATAAACCAGCCAGTTCATGACCGGCGGGAATTTGGCCAGGATCCTGGCCTTTCGCTGGTTCTTCGTTTCAGCACAACCGACAAAAACACCCTCCTGCGGGAGCTTGTGGTTGACCGATTCGAAGAATTTATTCAGGTACTTGATATCATTGACCCGGGTAAGGTTAACAATCGTTTGAAAATAATGATCGGGCTGGCGAAGAATATTGAAGCGGGTTGTCGTACTGAGCATGAGGGTCCTGGGATCATCAAGATCGACACGTGCCATAATATAGTCAGCGGCCAGTTCACCTCTTTCATCGGTTATGGCCTCACGCCAGTGTGTCCCTGAACGAAATCCCACATCCTTGCCGTCGAACTGCTCCAGCTCTTTTCGCTCGGCGGCTGAAACCGGATCGTAAAGGAAATCTGTTGCCGTGTCGGGATCGGGCGAACGAAGGGCATAGATATAAAGTCCGAAAACCACCAGTTCACCTATCGTAGCGACACCAATGGTTCCGAAAACCATCATCCGGGAGAAAAAATGGACTGAAAAGGCATAGATGATAAATGAGATGAAGGCCAGCGACAACAGGTTGGGGTATAGAATGGTGCGGAAAATAAAAAGCTTCTGCTTATAATAATCCACATGGTACTTCTTCAGGTAAAAGGAGTTGATTACCCAGATGGAAATAAAAACAAGGAAACCACTGATATAGGAAAAGGAAAGATAGGGTGAAGATACCGGCTTGGCCAACACCATAATAAAATAAGCTACCAGAAGTATTATCAGATCGGCTATGATCAGACCGCCCTTTGCCCGTTTCATCTGCACTCAATATTATAACCGAAAGTAGTCAAAAAACACCACTATGACAAGCACTGCACAGGATTGGTTGCAGAGACAAAATTAGCGTAAAAAAGTGACGGATTTCACCTGGAAAGTGACGGAATTTACCTGATTTTAAACGAACAACCGATATATTGTCATAAGCCTGTGCACTAAACGCCGTCAAAAGGCCCGGAAGGACGGCTTCCATGCACCGGTCAACACCGGGGGTGCACCCTGCCACTTTGTGAGCCGGATGATCAGCTTCCCATGACATCCATCATTATTTAAAAACGGAGAAGCCGGTATCTTGCGGAAAATTTTTCCGTTATGTCACGTATTACTTCGCATCCTATACTCACTGTTCCCGATAACGGGACCACAACCTTTGTTTTTGAAGGCAGGGAAGTTAAAGCCCTCCGCCATTTCACCATTGCTGCTGCCCTTCACCAGGCCGGCTACCCGGTCCATTCCCACTCTCTTGATAACCGGAAGAGGTCGCTCGAATGCGGGATCGGCAAATGCGGTGCCTGCGAAATGCTGGTCGACGGGGAGATAAAAAGGATCTGCATCACCACTGCCGACGGTGTAAAAGAGGTTCGCGAAGTACCCCGGGATTACATTCCTGCCAGTGACAATGAACAAAAGGCAGCCTCACCACAGCATCAGCTTATCCGGACCACGGTAGCCATTATCGGTGCCGGACCCGCAGGGCTTGCCGCCAGGGAAGAGCTGAGGAAGAACGGGACCGACTGCCTGGTGATCGATGCCAACGCCACCATTGGCGGTCAGTTCCTGATGCAGACCCACCAGTTCTTCTTCTTCGAAAAGGAAAAGGTCTTCGGGGGGATGCGGGGCTTTGACATTGCCCGGACCCTGGCCGGGGAAGATCAGGAGGGGATCCTGCTGAACTGCACCGTGTGGGACATCCTTGATGGCCGGAAACTCGCCGTGAAGAACCTGGTAACGGAGGAAATATTCTTTATCGTGGCCGATTACCTGGTGATTGCTACCGGGGCTGTACCTTTTATGCCGGTATTCGAGAATGATGACCTGCCAGGGGTATATACCGCTGCCGTTGTGCAGAAAATGATGAACCAGGAGTTTACCCTGCTGGGAAAAAATATACTTACGGTCGGTGCCGGAAACATCGGTTACCTGACCTCCTATCAGCTGATACAGGCAGGAGCCCGGGTAAAAGCCATTATTGAGGCACAGCCCTTTGAAGGAGGCTTCCCGGTGCAGGCCAACCGCGTGAGAAGGCTGGGTATCCCCATACTCACAGGCAAAACGCTGGTAAAAGCCATCTCCAATGAAGCGGGCGACGGTATCACCGGAGCCATTATTGCCGATTCGGTCGATTTCAAACCGGTTCCCGGGACAGAACAACTGATCGACGGGATTGATGCCATTAATATCTGTACAGGACTGGTGCCCGACGATCTCCTCCTGACCAAGGGCAAGGAGATCTTTGGCCGTCACGTCTGGGGTGCCGGTGATGCGGTACGTATCGGTGAAGGGACCTCGGCTGTTCTGAGGGGACGGCAGGTAGCCTATGAAATCATGGAAGAGGCAGGGCGAAAATATCCCTACGGGTCTTACCTGGAGATTTCGAAAGAATATATTGATTCCCAGCAACATCCCCTGCGGGTATTGCAGGAACCGCAGGTACCTGTAACAGAAAGACAGGCCGACCGGCCCTTTGTACTGCTTGACTGCCTGTACGGCTTTGCCTGCAATCCATGCACCTTTGCCTGTCCGCATGGCGCCATCACCAAACAATCGACTTCATCGGTCCCGGTAGTCGATTACGATAAATGTACCGGCTGCATGCAGTGTGTGCATCAGTGCCCGGGCCTGGCAATTTTTGGCTACAATCCGAAAAAGAACTGGCTGTTCCTGCCTTACGAGTATGAAATAGAGCAGTCGCTCACCCTCTCTCCGTCTGCCGAAGCCTTTGGCGAAGGCAGACCGTCTGCCGAAGCCTCCGGCGAAGGCGGACCGTACGTCATCCTGGTCGACAACAACGGAACTCCCCTCGGCACCGGCCTTATTGAAAAACTGCTGCTCAAGCCTAATAAAACCAATGTAGCACGCATACGTGCCATTGATCTTCATGGAGAAGAGCTGCTGAAAGTCAGGGGTTTTATTCCTGAAAACCGCAGGCCACAGGCCCTTGAGCTGAAGGAAACCAGCGAAAAAGCGCGTTTGGAAGATACCTATGTCTGCCACTGCGACGATGTGCAACTGGACGAAATCATGGAAGAAATAGGAGAAAGGAAGTACATCAGTATCGACGAGATCAAACATACTACCCGTCTGGGCATGGGTGCCTGCCGGGGTAAGCGCTGTACGAGACGACTTAAAACCGTGGTAGCCGGAATGGGCATCAGCATTGTCGGAGAGCCCACACCCCGCGGACCCATGAGCAACCAGGTCACCCTGGGCGATTTACTGGTATCTGACGAAGCACCGTCTCTGCCAACGAACGACAAATCCCCCGACCCTGCCTCCTCTCCCTCAGTACACCTTACCCATTTTTCGCGGAATATCAAACAGCTCACGGTGCCCTCACTTGTCGCCGGCGGAGGCATTGCAGGCTCATCGCTTTTCCGTTACCTGTCGGAAGCGGGATTGAAACCCTTGATGATCAATTACGGGCATGGAGCATCCTGGCGCAATATCGCCGGAGGACGTCCGGCATTTTCCGTTCCGGAACTGGCCGAAATTGCCACGAACAACCTGCACCTGTTTGAAGCTTTACAAAAAGTCAGAAATATCGATTTCAGAAAAATCAACTATGTAAATTTTGCCCACGATGAGGAAAGCTACCGGAGCCTGGAAGCATCGATGAGCTGGCAGGATGCCTACATAGTGGAGCAGAAAGACTTCGGCAGGGAGATCTCCCCCTACTTCAACAGTAAAAACACGACGTACCGGGCAGCCCTGATAACCCGTGACTGCTGGCAGGCCACTCCCGGAAAAACCATTGACACCCTCCGCCATATCGGCATCAACCATGGCGGGATGATCGAGGAAGACTGCAGGTTGCTGGATCTTTTTGGGCAGAGTGGGCACGTAACCCTCACCGTTAAGAACCACGACTCCAGTTTCACCGAATACCATACCGATTTGTTTATCAACGCCCTGGGACCTGAAGCAAACTATTTTGCCAAACAGGCCGGCTACGATCTGGGCCTGTACCCGGTGAAACATCAGGCTTTTATTACGCGAAGAATGCCCTGGATGGGGGTGAACGGCAATCCGCTGGGTATGCTGATCGATCGAAGGAAATACAAAGGTTTCGTAGCGGTTTACGGCC
>JBMOLL010000127.1:0-32740 GCA_049325415.1 Bacteroidota bacterium
GGTTCGAATACCTCAGAAAGTTTGCTCCCTGCTTTAAAAAGTCCAAAAAATCAGTCCGAAACTTAAAAAATTTAACCAATGTGCTAATTTTATTAATCCTAAAATCCGAATTGCGGATTTTAGGAAATATCGGGATTTGAAAACCACCAGAAAGGTGAACGTAGTAAAACCTTTCTGGATGATTTTCTTAGTCGTAAACATCTCATATTCGACATTTTTCTAATGCTATGCAATAGAAAATGAAGAGACGAATAAACTCAAATACATAAAATGGGTTTATTAAGCTCGAACATAAAGTCATCAGGAAACCTGTCTATGTTTCTGCGAACAGCCTGTTTCAAAACTTTTGTTTCAATTTTTACAGGTTTGCCAGATCTGTGTCCAGCATAACTTTCTTTCCCCGAATCAGGTAGATCCGATTTGCCTCATAACACTCTGTCTTCTGCATTAATGTGTTCAGGTACGGTATAATCGCAGGCAAACAGAATCTTTCTGACCCCTCCCGCGTAATAATTCTCTTGATAAAGCGGGGATCCCGGTCTTTCCTTTCGAACAAAGCCGGCCTGAATTGGTTTAATGTTTCTGTTAAACCAAAAACAATATAGTATGGCAAATGTGAAGATATGGATGCAGGCGCTGAGAACGATCCCCAGGCTTTCGAAAGAGGAGTGGACCGATCTCGACCTGGTGGCCCGTTGGCTGATCTCCACCCGCTCCGCTGTTTTCCTTATGACGGCGCTGAGCGCGGCTATTGGCGGGATCCTGGCCTATCGCGACGGAGCTTTCTCCTGGCCGCTGTTCCTGGCTGCCCTGTTCGGACTGGTTTTTGCCCATGCCAGCAACAACCTGATCAACGATTTCGTCGATTTTAAAAAAGGCATTGATCACGATAATTACTACCGCTCACAGTACGGTCCCCAGCCGCTTGAACACGGGCTCATGACCCAGGGAGAACTTTTCCGCTATATTGCTTTCTCCCTGATCGTTGCTCTCGGACTGGGTACTTACCTGGTGACCCAAACCGGTATGCTTACCCTCATCCTCATGGGCGTGGGTCTGCTGTTCGTCCTGTTTTATACCTGGCCCCTGAAGTATATCGGCCTGGGTGAGCCTTCGGTAATCCTGATCTGGGGCCCGCTGATGGTAGGTGGCACCTATTTTGTCATTACCGGCGCCTGGAGCTGGGAAGTCGCCCTGATTGCCCTGGTGTATGCCCTCGGACCCACCTCGGTGCTCTTCGGGAAACATACCGATAAGCTGAACGAGGATAAGAAGAAAAAGGTCTATACCCTGCCGGTGATCCTGGGTGAGAAAGCCGCACGCTGGGCCAACGTCGGGAACTGGATCCTGCAGTACGTCCTGGTAGCCGCAATGGTCGTTTTCCATGTCCTGTCGCCGGTTATGCTGATCGTCCTGCTGGCCCTGCCCAAATTCCTGAAAACGGCCAGGGTCTATTCCAAACCAAGGCCCACCGAAGCTCCTGCCGACCTTCCCGAAGGGGTATGGCCGCTGTACCTGTCGGCCAACGCCTTCCAGTACAACAAGGTTTTTGGCAGCCTCTTCCTCCTTGGAATCATTGTGGAAACCGTTCTGATCAAGACCGGCGTGCTCTGAGCTGAAGATATTTTTCCTGCAAGTGGTTTGATTTGCTAATTTTGGCCTGTCAAACCACTTTTTTTATGTTCGACCGCAAACTGTTGCTCCGGATGCTGCCGGGACTCATCCCGCTGCTTGTGTTCATCATTGCCGATGAGGTCTGGGGCACGCGCATTGGTTTGTACGTGGCCGTTGGTGTGGGACTGGCCGAGCTGATCTTCACCCTTGTCAGGACCCGGAAACTCGATCGCTTCATCCTTCTCGACACTTCCCTGATCGTCATCCTGGGTGCCGTCTCGCTGCTGCTGGAGAACGATATCTTCTTCAAGATCAAGCCGGCACTCATCGAAGCCATCCTGGCCGGTATCCTGGGACTCTCCGCCTTCGGGAAAAAGAACCTGGTGCTCGGGATGACACAGCGTTACATGAAGGGTATCGAACTCAGCAATGAACAGAACCGGGCCATGCAACGCAGCATCCGGATCTTTTTCTGGATCACCGTCTTTCATATCGCCCTGGTCCTGTATTCAGCCTGGTTCCTTTCCGAAGCAGCCTGGGGCTTTATCAGCGGGGTCCTGTATTATGTTCTTTTTGCCGCCTGGTTTGGTATCGAATTTCTGCTCAGGTGGTTGAAAAACCGCCGGAACAGGGCCGTTGAATGGCTGCCGGTGGTCGATGAAGAGGGCCGGGTACTGGGTAAAGCGCCAAGGGATCTCTGTCATTTCAGGGAGGAGAAACTGCTTCACCCGGTGGTTCACCTCCATCTTTTCAATACCCGGGGAGAGTTATACCTGCAGCACCGGCCCATGCATAAAAAGGTGCAGCCCGGGAAATGGGATACCGCCGTAGGAGGTCATCTGGCCTTCGGGGAGACTGTTGAAACGGCCCTCCGGCGTGAAGCTGCCGAAGAACTGGGGCTGAACGGGGAACTCAGTGCCCGGCTGCTGGAAAAGTACATCTGGGAATCGGAGGTCGAGCGGGAACTGGTATTTATGTTCCGGGGAACAGCCACAGCCGAACCCCGCCCCGACAGCCATGAACTCGCCGGGGGAAAATTCTGGCCGCTGAACGAAATACGACGCTCCCTCGGGAAAGGGATCTTTACGCCGAATTTCGAACTGGAATTCAGGAAGATGTACCCTTAATGCCGGCCCGGCCCCGCCTTTAATTTGGCCTGCCGCCTGTTCATGAAACACCTCCAGGGCTGGATCTCCGGGGTGGCACGTCCCGATTATGTGGCGAACGTGGAAGGTGGCGGGGGGAAGATCATGCTCATGCCCACGGGCTACCGGAACGGGCTTGATCCGCTGATCGATGAGCCGGCGAACGAGAGTATGGCCATCATCAGTACCTGGGACAGCCGGAAGATCATGAACTATGAGGTGATGGGCCGGGCCGACGTGGAGGAATACCGGAACGCCATGGAAATCATGAATGCCTTTATCGGGAGAAAAGGCGTGTTCCTTCCCCGGCTGATTATCACGGATAAGAAAGGCAACGTGCTGGAAACCACCAACCGTACCGATATTACCGCTGCTGAAAATCTCCGCAAGACGCAGCTGCTTGGCTACCATGCCGGGAAGAGCGGACTGCCCCTCACTAATCCATTCTCCAAAAAAGACGAACTGGAGGCTTTATTCAGAAAATCTGCATTTTCCGGGAACGACTGAGCTCGTTCTGCCACTTTTCAGCAGCCGGTACTAAACAACCCACCCCTGTATCCGCCTGGTCCCGCTGTTCAGCGCCGACCGGTTTCCGGTACAGGGGTGGGTTTTATTTTAGGAGGACGCGCCAAGCGTCCTCCCGTTTTCTTATGGCCGGTATATCACAACCGGCTTCAGTTGCTGCAGGTCATTTATTGTGCAGCAGTTTGAAGGAATACTGCCGGGTACCAAGGGAATCTTCAATGAGAAGAACTCCCATGACCAGCGAATTCTCCGTTCCGATCTGTTCTCCGGTGACGGTGATCATATGGCTGCCGCCAAAAGACACCGGCTCAGAGATCATACCCACTTCACGTCCGGTCACATCATAGAACCGCAGGATAGCTGTTCCTTCCGATACCGTTTCGAATTCGACTGAAGAATAGTCGCTGTAAGGATTCGGGAATACCCGTACGCCCTCCATAGTGGCCGAGCTGCGGTCGATACCATCGGGCTCAACGCAGGCAAGGCTTTCGATCCCTTTTGCAAGCACCCGCTGGAACAGCAGCCGGTGACCGGCGTTGTTCAGATGCACTCCGTCGCCCGAATCATAAGTGGTATTGATCCAGCCGGTTTCTGTGGCAACTCCGGTCCAGAAATCGATGCAGTTATCGCCATAGATAGCCATGAGGGTATCCTTCATATCCACCTGGATCTGAACCTGTGCAGGGTTCGTGAAGTTCCTGGGCTGCGTGGTGGCAATCCATACCTGGATGCCGCTGGCATTGGCCAGTTCGACAATGGTCTCGTAGTTGGCGAGTTGCAGATCCACACCGTAATTCTTGGTCGCATCGTTCGATGGCATGTTGATGATAATCGCATAGGGATTATAGGTCATCGCCTTCGTAATATTGCGTTCCGTGTCAATGGATTCGGAAACTCCATCGGGCATGCTGGTTCCCGTCGGAAGGATCTGGAAGGTGGTGTAGCCACCCAGTGCCAGGTTCACCACGTTATAATCCGAAGTGATTTCCTTCAGGGCTCTCTTGTAACGGTTAACCCATGAACTGTCGATCGGGGAAGCACCCGAACCGTAGGCCGTCGATGATCCCAGTACAACAATCGTATTGTTGCACAGCGGTTCAATCGTGCTGAAGGTTTCAAGGCTGACATCACTGAAAGCCCCGCTCGTCAGTTTCACCAGGCATTCGGAGGAAACAACCGAGGGAACGGTCCAGAGGTAGCTGTATTCATCAGCACCTACAGTGGCCACAGACGACCAGTTGGAACCGTTATCCGAAGAGAACTCGATCGCGATGTCGTCGACCAGGGCGATGCTGTTCCATTTGATCATATGGCTTGAACCCGTCAGCCAGGTTTCACCACCATTGGGGCTGATAATGGAAACGTAAGCATTGGCCGGATCCTGGATGGTGAACAGGTGGTCGCTGACATCTTCGGTACTGCCGGAAGCCAGTTTAACAAGGCATTCCGACGATTGCAGTACTGGAACGTCCCATACAACAGAAGTGCTTGCTTTGGAGACTGTGGCAATCGGATTCCAGCTGACGCCGTTGTCGGAGGAATAACTTACGTCAATATCACTTTTAATATTGATTGACGACCACGAGATGGTATGTGAAGTTCCGCCAACCCATACTTCGTCGCCGTTGGGCGATTCAAGGGTCAGGGTCGGAGGCAGGGCGTCTTCAAAGTCATAGGAAATCCTTAACGATCCAAGGTAAAAGTATTTAGTGGAATTGGTATTGTTTTCCCCGGGAGAAACAATAAGGTTGATGGTTCCGTCAGCAGCCGGCTGCAGGGTAAACTCCACGATGTTCGCTGTATTATTGGCGGCATCCAGGTAAACCGAGTCAGTCACTGCACCGATGAATTTATACTTGGTCTCCCTGTTATCCGTAACCCCCATCCTTGATGCAAACATCTTGAATGTATAGGATTTCGCGGGATTCATTCCTGTAAATACCATTCCTCCGGTAGGTTCTTTAATACCACTGTGATCACCTACGTTGCCAAAGAAGTTGTCCTGGGCAGCCGTTACAGGTATGCCAACAGAAGCATCAGGAGCTGTGGTACCATTTGTATTAATACCGGTAAAGCGGTCATTCACATTTACTCCCATTGCAGTATAGAGATTTCGGGAGTTTTTCAGCATGGCGATCTCACCGGCACCGTTGGTACCGCTGATATTGTTCCAGGGCTCTGCAGAAGCGGTTGAGGCATCACCAAAATCGATCATGATCATATCGCTGCCCGACATCATGGTGAAGACTGCGTCGCTGACGTCGCTGACAGTTCCGGAGCTGACCTGGAACAGGCATTCCTCGGAGATATCATCGGGTACGGTCCAGATATAGGATTCCACGGTTTTGTCGACCGTTGCAATCGGGTTCCAGCTCACCCCGTTATCGGTGGAATAACTCAGCTCCACATCGGCGATCAGGTTGGTATTTGCCCAGGTGAGGGTGTAAAGGTTACCGTTGAACAGCACTTCACCTCCGTTGGGAGCGGTCACCTCAATGGCAGGAGGAAGGGCGTCTTCGAAGTCGTACGACATTTTCATCGCACCGAGGTAGTAAAATCCGGATGAATTGGTGTTGTTCGGACCGGGAGAGACGGTAAGGTCGATAGTTCCGTCAACTGCAGGCACCATGGCCAGGGTCACCTTATTGGCCGTATTGTTGGAAGCATCCAGGTATACGGAGTCTTTGGTGGCACCAATAAACCTGTACTTGGCTTCCCGGTTGTCGGTGACAGAGGTACGGCTGGCAAAAATGTCGAAGGTGTAGGTTTTGGCCGGATTCAGTCCGGTGAAAAGCATGGCTCCGGTAGGTTGCTGACTTCCTGAGAATTCGGCAACGTTCCCGTAATAACTGTCACGGGTGGCTGTTTCGGGGAAACCGATCGTCCCGTCGGGCGTGGTGGTTCCACCGGTATTGATCCCGTTGAAACGGTCGTATACGCTGACACCCATTCCGGTAAGCAGGTTCCTGGAGTTCCTGAGTTTCTGGATGGAGCCTTCTCCCGAAGTGGAAGTAAGGTTGTTCCAGGGCAGCGGAGTGGCTGTGGTGACATCGCCGAAGTCGATCATGATCATGTCGCTCCCGGGAACCATGGTAAATACGGCGTCGCTCACATCGCTGGCTGTTCCGGAAGTTGCTTTAATGAGGCATTCATAGGTGATGTCTTCGGGAATGGTCCAGCTGTACGACTCCTGTGTCGGAGGAACAACGTCTATGGGCTTCCATGTGGTCCCGTTGTCGGGCGAGTAGCTGAGCTCAATATTCTCAATCAGGTTGGTATTGCTCCATGTTACATTGAAAAGGTTACCTGTGAACAGGGTTTCTCCACCATTGGGTGAAGTGATTTCAATGGCGGGAGGCAGGGCATCTTCATGCTCGTAGATCATTTTGATCGCTCCCAGGTAGAAAAAGCCGGATGCGTTATTGTTATTAGGGCCGGGAGAGACCGTAAGGTCAATTGTACCGTCGGCTGCCGGCTGCACCGTTATGGTGGCCACATTGGCGGTATTGTTCGAGGAATTCAGGTAAACGGAATCCTTGGCAATACCTGTGAATTTGTACTTGGCTTCCCGGTTGTCGGTGGCCGTGCGGCTGGCAAAGATGACAAAGGAATAGGATTTTGATGCATTCAGCCCGGTAAATAACATGGCTCCGGTCGGCTGCGCAGTGCCGGAGAATACGGCCACGTTGCCGAAATAACTGTCGCTGGCGGTCGTTGCCGGGAAACCGATGGAAGCATCCGGAGTGGTCGTTCCGCCCGTGTTGATCCCGTTAAAGCGGTCGTATACACTTACGCCCATAGCTGTTTTCAGGCTCTTCGAGTTCATCAGGTTGGCAATGGCGCCTTCCCCAGAAACTGAGTTCATGTTGTTCCAGGGCGCTGCCGTGAGCGTGGAACCAAAATCGATCAGGATCGTGTCGTTTTCTGCCTGTAGCGCCATAAAGGGCAAAAGCAGAAGGACTCCTGCAATTAAGTGCCTAAGTTTTCTCATAGTCAAATAGTTAAAAATTAGTAATTTCTTTTTTTGTTGTAGCAGACCCCGGTTTACGAACCACAGTCAGAAAGAGATTTCCGGTACGATGAAAATAAATATTAATTCATTGACCGGCTTGTCAATTCTTTTTCAACTGTAATGCAAACCGGAAGATTTCCATCACCTTGGAAAGGTATTCAACAAAAAATCGATGAAGGTGGAACTATGTTCAAAAAGATTCCGGAAATGTTCAGGGATCGGAATCGGATATTACAGGACCTGCGATATTCCGGCCCGTTCTCTGTTCATGTCCTTTCCGGCTCCATGAATTCCCCGGGCGTGATGCCGTAATGTTCCCTGAAGCATTTATGGAAATACTTGGGATCGCTGAAGCCAACGAGGTAGGCCACTTCGCTTACCGTATGTGTTTTCAGGGAGAGCAGCCGGGCTGCCTTTTTCAGCCTCATGATCCGGATAAATCCGCTGGCCGAAGTATCGGTCAGTTCCTTTAGCTTGACATGGACCAGGGTACGGCTCATTTTCATTTCCCTGACGAAACCGGCGACATTGAAGGAAGAAGAACCCATTTCTCTTTCAACGATCCGGATGGCATTCTCCAGGAATTTTTCGTCGGGGCTGCTCATCGCCAGTTCCGCAGGATCGGGGGCGCCGGAGGTACTGAATTTTCGCCGAAGAAGAATCCTGGACCGTATCAGGTTATCGATCCGGGCTTTCAGCTCATCCAGCCTGAAGGGTTTATACAGGTAATCATCGGCACCGGCATCCAGGCCTTCGAGTTTGTATTCAACCCCGGAGCGGGCAGTGAGCAGGATCACGGGAATATGACTGGTCTCAAGACTTTCCTTGATGGCCCGGCAGAGATCAATCCCGTTCATCCCCGGCATCATGACATCCGAAACAATCAGGTCGGGAGCGCTTTTACCGGCAAGTTCGAGCGCTTCATTGCCGTTGGAGCACGGGTAAACCCGGTAATCGTCCTGCAGCCGGCCTGTGAGGAAATCCAGTAATTCAGCGTGATCTTCGCAAAGCAATACCCGGGGTTTTTCCTTCTTTTCCTTTCCTCCCTTTCGTTTCAGGCTGACTTCGGTCTCCGGGGCCTCTGACCCGACCGGCCAACTTTCTTCCGGAATCACTTCCGTCAGCACAGAGGATTCATCCTGCAGGCGGTTGAAAGCCGTATATGGCAGGATGACGGTAAACCGGCTTCCTTTCCCGGGTTCACTGTCAAGGCTTATTGTCCCGTTCTGGATCTCCACCAGGCTTTTCACCAGCGAAAGCCCGATACCGGTGCCTTCCTGTCTTCCTTTTGCTGCACCGGGGACCTGGAAGAAGCGCTCAAAGATCTTACCGTGGTATTCGCTTTCAATGCCTGTTCCGCTGTCCGATACGCTGATGATAAGCTCCCGTCGCTCTCCTTCATCGTGTTCCCCCCTGGCACGGCAGCCAAGATCCACCTTCCCGCCGGCCGGAGTGAAACGAAAGGCATTGGATAACAGGTTGAATACGATCTTATCGATCTTTTCCGTGTCGAACATTCCCTGGATCTCAGGGTGCGAGGTGGAAAAGGTGAAAGCGATCTGCTGGTTGACGGCCTTCTGGGAGAAACTCACAAAGATCTCCTTCAAAAGCGGCACAATGTCGGCACTTACCGGCCGGTAAGGATAATTGTTCGTTTCGATCTTGCGGAAATCAAGGATCTGGTTTACCAGGCTGAGCAGCGACAGGGAATTGCGGTAGGTAATACCAAGCTGGTTACGCACCTGTTTGTTCAGGGAATAATCGGCCATAAGTTCCTCAAGCGGACCGATGATCAGGGTGAGCGGGGTCCTGATCTCGTGCGAGATATTGGTAAAGAACACCAGTTTTTCCTGATCGGCTTTCCTTGCCTGCTCACTGATCCTTTCAATATTTTCCTTCTGCAATGAGATCTCCTCGTTCTGCCTCAGGATCTGTTTCTGGATTTCCATCAGCCGCCTGTTCTGCTCCTCCGTTATTTTCTTTTCCGATTCCAGTTCCCGGGTCCTCTTCTCAACAAGCATTTCCAGCCTCAGTTGTTGTTTTTTTACAAAGGATATGCGCCAGAGGACCAGCAGCAACAGGACTGCAAAGATTACCGCGGTGAGGAAGATCCGGAACAGCAGCGAGCTCCACCATGGAGGCAGAACCTGGATCTGTATCGTTTTCGGCGTGTCGTTCCATCGCCCGTCGTTATTGGCCGATTTAAGCTGGAGAAGGTAGGTGCCGGCGGGAAGACCCGTGAAAGTGATGATTCGCTGAAAGCCCAGTTCGTTCCAGTTATCATCGAGCCCGCTGAGACGGTAAGCGTAGCGGTTTTTTTCGGGATGGGTGTAACTGAGCGCCGAAAGCTGGAGGGTAAGGCTCCTGTCGTTATGGTTCAGCACGATCCTGTCGGCACCAGCGATCCTGTCGCTTTTCTCCTTCTGGAGAAAAAACGGATACACCTCTTTATTATTTATAAGGATCCGGGTCACCGATACCTCGGGCAGGTAGCTGTTGAGGGTAATGCTTCCCGGTTCGATCAGATCGTAACCGTTCACCCCCCCGAACAGGAACGCTCCGTTGCTCAGCCGGCATGATGATTCGCTGAGGAATTCATTGTTCCGTAATCCGTCTTCGACCGTGAAATTCGACCATCTGCCGCTGTTCCTGTCAAAAATCGACAGGCCCATGCTCGTGCTCACCCAGAGCCTGCCGCTTTCATCTTCCTGAATGGAAGCAATAGTGTTGCTGCCAAGTCCATTGTCGGTATTATATACGGTGAAGATCCCCGTTTCCGGCACCATACGGTTGAGTCCGCCTCTTCGTGTCCCGATCCAGAGCGTTCCTTCCCGGTCGGAAAAAATAGTTTTGATCTCATTTCCTGACACGGTAAGCGAATCTCCGGGAGAATGGATCCAGGAGCGGACGGTCCCCGAGCGCGGATCAAGAAACCTCAGTCCACGGTTGGTTCCGATCCAGAGTCCGTTACGGATCGTATCCCACCTCAGGCAGAACAGGTGATTGCCGATCTCCTGCCGGCCCGCCGGAACAAGCCTCAGTGTACCCTGTCGTATGATGAACAGGCCCTCGTTGAGTGTGGCTACCCAGAGGTTGCCCTCCGGGTCTTCGGTCATATCCCAGATATCGTGTGCTTCCGGCTCGCCGTCGGTTTTTATCCTTTGAAAAATATCGTCCTGCCTGCGATACAGATTTAACCCGCTGCCATAGCTTCCGGCCCAGATCCGGCCTTGGCTGTCCTGGTATACCACCTTGATCGCATTTCCGCTGATGGAAGACGGATCCGCCGGATTGTTTTTATACACTTTCAATGATCGGTCTCCGGCTGAATATCTGTTCAGTCCACCACCATCGGTGCCGAACCAGGTATTGCCTTCCCGGTCCTCGAAAACGGAAATCAATACCTTGTAATTCAGGGCGCGGTTCGGAGGGAGATCCCGGCTGTTTATCCGGTTGAATTTATCCCGTTTGCTGTCATAGCCGTTCAGGCCTCCTTTATTTGTTCCCGCCCAGATTACTCCGTCACGCGAGCGGAGCAGGGAAAAAACCACATTGGAAGACAGACTTTCCGGATCATCGGGATCGTGATAATTCCTGCCTGAAATTCCCCGGTCGGGGTCGTAGACGTACAGTCCGTCGCCGTCGGTACCGATCCAGACCATGCCCTGCGGATCTTCCATGAAACAGCGGATATTCCCGGCGGTCATTTCGTCTGCTCCCTGTCCCGGTCCATGGTGCTCCTTCAGGAGGCCATCACGCTGCAGAATATAAAAACCGTCCTGGCGCGTACCGATCCAGAAGCGCTGGTGACTGTCTTCAAACAGGGTATTGATCAGCCGGACAGGAAGGGTGCTGTTTTCGTTTCTTCTGGTGGAGAACGGTTTGGCGGTCAGATCATTCCTGTCAATAATAAAGACTCCGGCATCAACGGTGGCCGCCCGGATATCACCGTTATGATCCAGGATCACTGCCGATATTTCATTGACATTTCCATATTGACCGTATTTTTCTTTCGTTAGCACGGGAGTGAAGGTCTCCGTTTCAGGATCAAAGCAGAACAGGCCGCGGCCGGTCGTTCCGGCCCAGATCCTGCCCCTGTTGTCGGCTTTTACAACCCAGACATTGTTGGAGGCGTCTGCCGGAGTCTGAGGGTTGATCAGGAAAGGCCTGAAGCTGCCCGTGGCAGGTTCGTAACAGATGATTCCCCCGAACTGGATACCGAACCACAGCCTGCCCGAAGGATCCGAGTCGATCGAGGTGATCATTTCGCCCGAGAGCCGGTAAGGAGCCTGAAGATTACTGTCGAATACCAGGAAGCTGTAGCCGTCGAAGCGGTTCAGTCCATCGGCCGTTCCCGCCCAGATGTATCCCTCCCGGTCCTGGAAAAGAGCGTAGACCGAACTGTTGGAGAGTCCTTCCCTGACCGACAGTTTACTGAAGCTCAGCTGATTGTCGCGGGCGAAAAGTCCGGCCCCGGCGACCGGGATCAGGAGGAGGCGGAGCAGTGTGAGGAGATGTATTTTCCGTTTTAATGTCATATCCCTTACGACTGACTTGTTTTTCTGCCGTTCCGGCCCATTCGGCTCAGCGGGCAGAACCCCGGCGAATGTCTGAAACATTTTTCAATATACAAAATAACCGGAAGTGTTCTGCGGGAGCATATTTCATGGACCATTGCCGGCGGATTTTTACCGGCAGGGTGCCGTTCAGATGGAAGGAGGGAGCAGCCGGGACCAATGGAGAAATTGCAGCAGAGGTATGGAACAGGGTGTACGCAAGGGAAAAAATATGCGGTATCTTTAATCCCTTTAAATCATACTGCGATGCATAAGCTCATCAGACCTTCATTGTTGCTTGACAGCATAAAATGCAGGGAAAATATCAGCCGGGCAGTTGACAAAGCGCGAAGGGAAAAGGTCGTGCTGCGTCCTCATTTTAAAACGCATCAGTCAGCGGTGATCGGTCGCTGGTTCCGGGAAGCCGGCGTCGACCGGATCACGGTATCCTCCGTTTCCATGGCCACCTATTTTGCAGCCGACGGATGGAAGGATATTACCATTGCCATCCCTTTTAATATACATGAGGCGGAGGAGATGAACCAACTGGCCGGACAGCTTGCTTTGCATCTTTTTGTAACCGATCCCGAACCGATTGCCCTGCTGGGAAAAATGATCCGGTATCCGGTGGGCCTGTTCATTGAAGTTGATACCGGTCAGCACCGTTCCGGTGTTCATCCCGACGATACGGAGCGGATAGAAAAGATCCTGGGGCAGATACGGGCGTTCCCTCACCTGCGTTTTGAAGGTTTTGCCACCCATGCCGGGCACAGCTATTCTCTTTCGGGCGACAGGGAGCGGATACGGCAGGTACACAGGGAGAGCCTGGCAATGCTGGACGGACTGAAAACAAGATATGAAGCAGAATACCCGGGACTGCTTTTATCGGCAGGCGACACACCGACCTTTTCCGTGGCTGAAGGCTTTGCCCCGCTTGACGAGGTGCGGCCGGGGAACTTCGTGTTTTATGA
Organism: Bacteroidota bacterium; assembly: GCA_049325415.1. Classification (GTDB taxonomy): domain Bacteria; phylum Bacteroidota; class Bacteroidia; order Bacteroidales; genus JBMOLL01. The sequence continues at coordinate 12,824 of JBMOLL010000127.1, forward strand.
CCTGATGCAGGTGCGTATCGGATCCTGCACCCCTGACAGGATTGCCGTGGCCCTGGCCTGTCCGGTAATCTCGGTCAATCCCGAGAGGGCAGAGGCAGTTATTCATGGGGGAGCGGTGCATCTTTCGAAAGAACACCTGCTCAGGGCTGACGGTTCGGTTATTTTCGGGGCGGTTACACGTTTGCACGACCGGGGATGGGAGAGCCCGGGAGAGGAAATGTATGTGAAGGCCCTGTCACAGGAGCATGGGATCATTCATCTTGGGAACAGCAGGGAAAAACTGGTACCGGGCGACTGGGTTGCGGTGTTGCCGGTCCATTCCTGCCTTGCCGCCGATCTGGCCGGCGCATATCTCAGCCTTGAGGGAGACCGGATCGCTGCAATGCGTACCGCTGGTGTTTAGCAGGCGTTTCAGCCGATCAGTTCATTCCTGATCTGGATGATGATCCGGCAGATCTGGTCGACTGTGGCGGGATCGTATTTAATTACGGCACCGGTGCTCTGGAACTTATGACCTACCGTATCCACCGAAAAGCCTTCCTTGGCATAGCGGATCTCAATTTTATCGAACTGGGCCCGGAGTTTCTTGAGCATCAGCAGATAGCCGGTAACTGCCTCATCGTTATGGTAGTTACTTAAAAGGGAGATCATATTGCTCAGGGCAAATTGCTGCTGAAGGATGCGTTCCCTCATTTCGCGGCTTCCATTTGTCTGGTAGAGATTGACCCCGATGTACATGGCCTCGATCCATCCGCCCATCAGGGAAACCGAAGCCAGGTAATCCTGGCCTGTGGAGCGGAAGTAACCGTCGGTCTGCTGGTAGATGTTTTTTATAACCGAGGTCAGAGAATCCGGATTATTAAAGGCGTTTTCCAGTGCGGTCCTGGAGGAGGAAAAGATAGTTTCGGGAACACCCAGGCGGTTGCTCAGGACCTTGAGCATGTTGTAATAGTCGGCAACGGTGGCGGCCTGGTTGTAGATCTTTGCATAGCTGAGGTCGACGCCATAGATCCCCAGGATCACGGCGATCTGACTGGTATCGGTATACCGTGAGGCGTTTTCGGTCGACGACAGGAGTTCCGGCATGAAGTTAAACCCGCTTTTTTCAAGCAGGTAAGACATATCCGTGGGAAGTGAAAGGGAATAGATCACCTCGCTGGCCTCATTGATCATCTTCACGCTGTCTTCATTGAAAAAGGTCTCTCCCGTTTTCTCAGATCCGCGCGGGGAGCAGGAAAAGATCAGCAAAGAGAAAATAAATACAACAGGATATACGGACTTCATTTCGGTCTTGTTTAGATTTTAAAAATAGGAAAAAAGATCAGCAGGGCAAAACACCGGCCTGTCAGATCATCTTTCTTGCCTTCAGGGACCCGATCATGATATCCACAATTTCTTCGGTCGTCAGGGTCATACAGTTGATCTTCATATCGAAACGGGTGTAATCTGTTCCCTGTCCGTGAAAAAAATCGCGGAACTGTTTTCTTTTTTTATCGATGTCCTGGGCATACTGCCGGGCCTGTTCAATGGTCAACTGGTGTTTTTCAGCCGTGCGCAGTGCTCTCCATTCGAGAGGAGCTTCCAGGCAGACATGCAGGGATTTTGGGATATCCCGCGTAATGGCAACCCCTCCGCGACCAACGATGATGGCATTTCCTTCGATGGCAATTTTCCGGATCACTTTGGCAATGGTGGCCCTGATCTTGGTGTCCGATTTGTAATAATCCTTCGACTGGGTAAGCAGCAGGTCTTCCAGCAGCCCTCTCGATTTGTAGTCGAAGACATGCTGGATCTGGCTGCAGTCGACATCCAGGAGGCGGGCCGATTCCTGCATGATTTCCTTGCTGATCCATTTCCACGGATGTTCCTTGGCGAGGGGCGTTTTCATGGAATTCAGCCTTTCAGCCAGCAGGCAGGCTACTTTCTTAGCGGGGCAACCCAGCTCCCGGGAAATGGTCACTACAGGACCGGGGAAGATGTTTTTGGCCGGATCTTCCTTGTACCAATCATTGAGATATTTAGACAAGTCGACCTTCATTCGGCAGGTATTTAAACAGGAGTAAATTACGATATTTTAAGATGCGAATCAATAATTCGGACAGAATAATGATGAAGGATGAACAAGCCCTGCCTTCATTGGTTATAATTCTGTCGGGACGTGTCGCATCACCTTGACTTAAAAACAGATTATTATTTTGACATATTTAGATATACTTTTTTAACTTAGACACAAAATTGAAACTACCATGAACAAAATTTCCATTATCGGAGCAGGGAATGTCGGTGCGACCTGTGCCAACGTTATTGCTCACAAAGATCTTGCAAGGGAGGTGGTTCTCGTTGATGTCAAGGAGGGGCTTGCTGAAGGCAAGGCGCTCGATATCTGGCAGACTTCTTCCATCAATCATTTTAATACCAGGGTTACCGGTTCAACAAATGATTATTTAAAAACGAAAGGTTCGGGCGTGATTGTTATTACCTCGGGGATCCCCCGCAAGCCGGGTATGTCGCGTGACGATCTGATCAAAACGAATGCCGTGATCGTAAAAGAGGTTACGGAAAAGGCCATAAAGTATTCACCGGATGCGATCATCATCGTGGTTTCGAACCCTCTCGACGTGATGACCTATGCCGCTTACCTGGCTGCCAATAAGGCTGCGAATAAGGTTTTCGGTATGGCCGGTACGCTGGATACGGGCCGTTACAAGGCCTTTATCGCGTCGGCTTTGAATGTATCCCCCAAAGACATTAATGCCATGTTGCTTGGCGGCCATGGCGATACCATGGTTCCCCTTCCGCGTTACACTTCGGTAAACGGTATTCCGGTAACCGAGCTGCTCAGTGCCGATGTGATCGAACAGATCGTAGAAAGGACCCGCAAAGGCGGCGGCGAACTCGTGAACCTCATGGGAACTTCGGCCTGGTATGCTCCCGGTGCTGCCGCTGCCCTTATGGTCGAAGCCATTGTTGACGACCAGAAAAGGGTCTTCCCCGTATGCGCTTACCTGAACGGCGAATTTGGAATGAAGGATATTTATATGGGCGTTCCGGTTAAACTCGGAAAAGGCGGAGTGGAGGAAATCATCGAGATCGCGCTGAACGAAAAGGAAAAAGAGTTGCTCAAATCTTCCGCCGATTCGGTCAGGGAGGTGATGAAAATCCTCGACGACATGAAATTATTCTGAGCAGCCTCTGAGCTGCCGGGCCTGTTTTCCGCCACCTCTGCAAAAAGGAGGTAGGATCACGGTAATAAAGCGCTGTAGCAACCTGTTGCAGCGCTCATTTTTTATCCCGATTTAAAAAATTGTATTATATTTGCGGGTCATTGCAAAATCTTACAATTAAGTAACTATATCTAAACCAGTTAAAAATGCAGAATAAAGGTGCCATCAAGCTGTTCACAATCGTGCTGGCTCTGGTTTGTATTTACCAGTTAACCTTCACAGGTTTCACTCAGAAAGTTGAGAGGGACGCACGTAAGTATGCTCAGGGAGATGCAGTGAAGGAGAGGTTCTACCTCGATTCGATGAAATCGGAAGTGGTCTATAACTTTTTGTGGATCAAGAAATATACCTACCTGGATTGCAAGGAGAGAGAGATCAACATGGGTCTTGACCTCAGGGGAGGTATGAACGTAATCCTGGAAATTGCCGTTGAGGATATCATCAAATCCCTTGCAGCTCCCCAGTATCTTACCGATCCCGTTTTTACAGAAGCCCTGAAAGCCGCCAAAGAGAAAAGCGTGAGCTCACAGGAAGATTTCGTTGACCTTTTTGCCGAAGCCTTCGAGGCACAGAATCCCGGCGGTCAGATGGCCCAGTTCTTCATGAGGCCGGAGAACCGCGGTGATATCGACTTCAACACCTCCAACGAACAGGTGATAGACTACCTGAAGACCGAAGCACAGAATGCCATCGACAACTCCTACAACGTTCTCAGGAACAGGATCGATAAATTTGGTGTTGTCCAGCTGAACCTGCAGAAACTGGAACGCCAGGGAAGGATCCTCGTCGAACTCCCCGGTGTAAAGGAACCCGAGCGTGTGACCAAACTGCTTACCGGAACCGCAAACCTGGAGTTCTGGACAACCTATTCCAATACCGAAGTATGGCAGAATGTCGAAGAAGCCAACCGTGCCCTGGCCACTATACTTAATGCCGAAAGCCTTTTGGGCAGCGAAACCCCTGCCACTGAAACGCCTGCTGCCGAAACCGCAGCACAGCAGCCCGAAACCGCTGCTGCAGCCGGCGAGGAAATGCTTATCGACACCACCGGCCTGTTTAACGTAGCCGACTCCTCCAGCCTGATGGCCGACCAGGAAGCCGAATTCCGCAGGGAGAATCCCCTGTTCTGGGTGATGAGGCCCTATGCCGATAATTCCGGCAACCTGATCGAGAGTTCAGTGATCGGCGTGGTTCAGGTTAAAGATACCGCCCTGGTCAATAAATACCTGGCTATGCCCCAGATCAGGCAGATCTTCCCGTCCGACCTGCGTTTTGCATGGCACTTCACCACCATCACCAAGGAAAGCAACAGCCTTGAACTGCATGTGCTGAAATCGAGGAACGGCCAGCCTGCCCTCAGCGGTAAATATGTGACCGAAGCCAGGGAAGATGTCGACCAGATGACCGGTGAATATGAAGTCAGCATGAGCATGAATGCTGAAGGTGCCAAGAAATGGGCCAACCTGACCCGCGAGAATGTCGGGAAATCCATTGCCATTGTCCTCGACGGACTGGTATATTCCGCACCGAATGTCCGGGAAGAGATCAAGGGCGGAAGCTCCTCCATCTCGGGTAACTTTACCCAGAACGATGCCACCGACCTAGCCAACATCCTGAAATCAGGTAAAATGCCGGCACGGGCCAGAGTGGAATCCAGCGAAGTGATCGGGCCCTCCCTGGGTGCCAAGTCGGTGAAGGACGGTTTCAACTCCTTCCTCATCGCCTTCGTCATTGTACTGGTGTACATGCTGTTCTACTACAGCCGCAGAGCCGGTTGGGTCGCCGACCTCGCCCTGCTGATGAACGTATTCTTCCTTATCGGGATCCTCGCTTCCCTCCAGGCAGCCCTTACACTTCCCGGTATCGCCGGTATCGTCCTCACCCTCGGTATGGCGGTGGATGCGAACGTGCTGATCTATGAACGAATCCGTGAAGAACTTGCCGCCGGAAAAGGCCTTAAACTGGCCGTGAAGGACGGCTACCATAACGCCTATTCCGCTATTATCGACGGTAACGTCACCACCTTCCTCACCGGTCTTATCCTTTTCTTCGTGGGAACAGGCCCGATCAAAGGCTTTGCCACCACCCTGGTCATCGGTATCATTACTTCGCTGTTCACCGGCGTGGTGCTGACCCGCATCATCTATGAAAGATGGATGGATAAGAACAGGACCCTTACCTTTGCAACCAAATTCACCGAGAACGCCTTCAAAAATGTGAAGATCGACTTCATCGGTGCCAGGAAAGTTGCCTATGTTATTTCCGGGTTGATCATCCTGGCTAGTATCGTGTCCCTGTCGACACGCGGACTCAGCAAAGGCGTTGATTTTGCCGGTGGCCGTAACTATGTGGTCTCCTTCAAGCACGATGTGCAGACAGCCGAGGTCAGGGATCTGCTGGATAAGGCCTTTGGTGAGATGCCGACGGTTATCACTTACGGTCAGAAGAATACGGTAAGGATCACTACAAAATACCTCATCGAGAACGACCAGCCCGAAGCCGATTCCATTATCAAAGCTAAAATGTTTGAAGGTCTCAAACCGCTGCTCGATGAGACCGTGGTGCTCGACGACTTCCTGAACGGTCAGGACTATATTGTCAGCGCTCACAAGGTGGGCCCGACCATTGCCGGCGATATCAAGAAGCAGGCGGTTATTGCCGTAATCTTCTCCCTTATCGTAATCTTCCTCTACATCCTGATCCGGTTCCGCAACTGGCAGTATGGTCTGGGTGCTATCGCGGCACTGGCACATGACGTAATCATTACCATCGGTCTCTTCTCCATGTTGTACGGGATCATGCCCTTCTCCCTGGAGATCGACCAGGCATTTATTGCCGCCATCCTGACCGTGGTGGGTTACTCCATCAACGATACGGTGATCATCTTCGACCGTATCCGTGAGTACCTCGGACTACAGAAGAAGCGCGAAAGAAAAGATGTTCTCAACGCCGCTCTGAACAGCACCCTGAGCCGTACCTTCAGTACCTCGTTCAGTACCTTCATTGTGGTGCTCGTTATCTTCCTCTTTGGAGGGGATGTGATCAGAGGCTTTACCTTTGCCCTTATGATCGGTATCCTCGTAGGGACCTACTCTTCGGTTTTCATTGCAACTCCGATTATGTACGATACCCTGAAAAAAGAAGAAAAATCAATCGAGAAGAAATAAGTGCAATTGCATTATCAGAGAAAAGCCCGGTAATTCCGGGCTTTTTTTTATCCCTGAAGGTTTCGGGGGATATCGTACCGGAGAGTTTTATATCTTTGTCGAAAAGCAGACGGAAATGACGGGGTCATTGTTATTTATCAGCGGACAGGAGATTATTGTCGTTATCCTGATTGCCTTATTGCTCTTCGGGTCAAAGGAAATCCCCCGGATAGCCAAAACGATCGGGAAAGGAATGAATGAATTCAGGAAAGCCACCGACGATATCAAGCGGGAGTTTGATGAAAGCACCTCCGGTGTGACCAATGACCTGAAGGATTTTCAACGCGAGATCAATAAAGACACCTCGGAAATAACCAATAATATAAAAAAATCCGTCGAGGATTGAATGAGCTTACCCATACTGCCAGATGTCTGAAATTATCCTCCTCATTTTAGCAGGGCTTGTTTTACTTCTCGTTAGCGGGAAGTTCCTGGTCGACAGCAGTGTATCCATATCCAGCCTGTTCAGGATCCCGTCCATGATCGTCGGGCTTACCGTGGTGGCCATGGGTACTTCGGCACCCGAACTGCTCGTGAGCATCAAAGCCGCCGTCTCCGCTCATCCGGAGATCGCCATGGGGAATGTGGTGGGTAGTAATATCTCGAACATCCTCCTGATCCTTGCCCTTACGGCAATTATCTTCCCGGTGAAGATCCCGGCACTTTCGGTGCGGCGCGACTGGCCCGTGATGATGGGCGTGACCCTGCTGGTTTACCTCTTTTCCCGGAACATGGCACTGAGCCGGTTCGAGGGACTGATGCTCCTCATCCTCCTCCTGCTATATATTTTCTTTTCCATTAACCAGGCAGGCAAAGGTAAAGGCGATCAGGCAACTGAAAACAGCGGGAACAGCCCGGGCATGAAATGGTGGCTCGCCCTTCCGGTATTTGCGGTATCGTGCGCCGGACTAGCCCTGGGAGCGGATCTTTTAGTCGAAAATGCCGCCACCCTTGCCCGCCATTTCGGGGTGAGCGAGCGTGCCGTGGCCGTCAGCATGGTCGCCGTCGGTACAAGCCTTCCGGAACTGGTTACCTCGCTCATCGCTGCGTTTAAAAAGGAAACCGACATTGCCCTGGGCAATATTATCGGATCCAATATCATGAATATCCTGGCGGTTCTCGGGATTGCCGGAATCATCCGGCCCATGACGGTCAGCCTGAACATGGTTCATTTCGATATGCTCTGGATGATCGGCTCGGCTGTCCTGCTTTTTCTCTTTATGATCCCCGCCAGGAACGGAAAGATCACCAGGCTGGAGGGAATTATTATGCTCTCTGCCTATCTTTGTTATCTTTACCTGGTATTTTAATCGGAAATGATTACAGCTCAGAATATCACCAAATCGTACGGGAGCCTGAAAGTTCTCAAAGGGATCTCCCTGAAGATCGATGCGGCAGAAGTGGTTTCCATCGTCGGTGCTTCCGGTGCCGGAAAAACCACCCTCCTGCAGATCCTGGGCACCCTCGGCAGGCAGGATGGCGGCTCTGTGACGGTTAACGGGGTTCAGACCGACCGGCTGAACGGCAATGAACTGTCGAGATTCAGAAATGAAAATATCGGCTTTGTTTTCCAGTTCCACCAGCTGCTTCCGGAGTTTACCGCGCTGGAGAATGTCTGTATTCCCGGTTTTATTGCAGGGAAACCCCGCCGCCAGGTGGAGAAAAGGGCGGAAGAGCTGTTGGCCTTCCTCCGCCTGTCGGACCGGATGAGCCATAAACCTTCCGAACTGTCGGGCGGAGAGCAGCAACGTGTTGCTGTCGCCCGCGCGCTGATCAACTCTCCGGCCGTCATCCTTGCCGATGAACCTTCCGGGAACCTGGATTCGGATAATAAAAAGGAGTTGCACCAGCTGTTCTTTCGCCTGCGCGATGAGTTCAGGCAAACCCTGGTTATCGTGACCCACGACAGTGAGCTGGCGGCGCTGGCCGACAGGAAGATCGTGATGAAGGACGGAATGATCCTGTCATGAACCTGCCTGCAGACCTGGTCGGGCTCTTAAATGAAAAAGCCCGGGAGTACAGCCGCCCGGAATACATCCCCCTCGATCCGGTTTCTGTTCCTCATCTGTTCGAAACCCCGGAGGATATTGAGATATCCGGTTTTCTGACAGCAACAATTTCCTGGGGCCAACGTCCGACCATCATCAAAAACGCCGAAAAACTGGTCGGCCTTATGCCAGGCGGACCCGCTAACTTTCTCACCGGAGCCGGGGAGGATGAGCTGATCAGCTTTCTGCCCTTTGTTCACCGTACCTTTAATGGTTACGACGCCATTGCTTTTCTAATCCGTCTGCAAAGGATCTACCGCGAACTCGGGGGCCTGAAGACCCTTTTTGAATCGCTCTTCAGGGAAGAGGGTGAAATGAAAGGCGTCCTGATCCGTTTCCGGGAAGAGTTTTTCCGGGGATGTGATCCCGGCCGGCAGGGCCGCCACCTGTCTGATGTGGCCCGGAACAGCGCGGCCAAAAGACTGAACATGTTCCTGCGCTGGATGGTCAGGGACGACGGGAACGGCTTTGATTTCGGACTGTGGAAAGGCATCCCGCCTTCCGCCCTGATGATCCCCCTGGATCTGCACAGCGGGACCGTGGCCCGGGAGCTGGGGCTGCTGAAGCGAACCCAGAACGACTGGAAAGCGGTGGAAGAGCTGACCTCCGTGCTGCGGGAACTCGACCCGCTGGATCCCGTGAAATACGATTTTGCCCTTTTTGGCCTGGGCGCTTACAAAAAACTGCAGGATGGCTAACAACTGGTTTCAGTTCCGGGAATTCCTGATCCGCCAGGACCGTTGTGCCATGAAGGTCGGCACCGACGGGGTGATCCTTGGTGCCTGGGCCGACCCGGGCTCCGGCAGCCTTGCCCTGGATATCGGAACGGGAACCGGTTTGCTGGCGCTGATGCTTGCCCAGCGTTTCCCGGGGCTTAGCATTGAGGCCATTGAGATCGATGGTGAAGCGGCTGCACAGGCGACGGAGAATGTGGCAGAAAGCCGTTTTGCCGGGAGGATCAGGGTTCATCATACCGGTTTCGCGGAATATCTGCAACAGGAACAACGCTTTGATCTGATCATTACCAATCCGCCCTACTTCCCCGAAAAGGTGCTGTCGCCGGATCCTCAGCGCGTCATTGCCCGGCACTCCGGTTCCCTGGGCCCCGAGCTCCTGTTCGGGGGTTCAGCAGAGCTCCTGACCGACAGGGGTTCACTGGCACTCATAATACCGGCTGGAAACGAAAATACGATACTTGCTATAGCCAGGGATTCCGGCCTGTACCCGAATCGCCGTATGGCCGTGCTGCCGAAGCCCGGGAAGCCGGCCAGGAGAGTGTGCCTGCAGTTCGGCAGAACAGAAGGCCTGTATGAAAACAGGGAGCTGATCATAGAAACTGATGGCCGGATGTGCTATAGCCCGGCATTTCTTGCCCTGACAGCAGCTTTTTATCCTCCGCGGGAGGAAAGATCAGCGCGTTGATTTATACGGTGATCTCCTTTTCTTCGTGCGTGAAGGAAATCCCGAATTCCGCCAGTTCGTTGAGAAGCGGTTCATACATCGCTTTTTCAATGGGCATCTTCACCCCGCTGGCACTGTATTTGCCTTCCAGGATCAGCCTGGCCGCGATGGCAACAGGCAGGCCCACGGTGAGTGCCATGGCGGTATGGACAGTGTCCTGTCCGATGCAAACCAGGGTAGCGTACTGCTTGAAATGCTTTCCGCCTTTTTCATAATCGACCTGGTGCTGCATCAGGATCATGTCTTTATCGTTTTTCTCCAGCTTCCATTTTTCTTCCAGGATCTTCTGAAGGATCTTTGCCGGTGTGAGGTTGGGAACCCCGATCGGTGTATTCTCAAAAATACCCAGCCATTTGAGTTTCTTCATCATTTCCGAATCCTCACCGAAACGGAGATAGGTCGCCAGCTTTGTTTCAACGGGGATCCCGGTACTGTAAGCCATGAAGCTGTTGATGAATTCACGGTAGGTCATGTTCTCGGTATTCTCCATCCTGTAGCTGTCGTCGGTCGCTCCCAGCTGTACAAAGGTATCCCATGCTTCGCAGTATCCCGGCCGGCGGATCGTTCCGCGGAACATCGTCTGCAGATCATGCAGGCCGTAGGTCTCCCGGTACTGCAGGGAGTCCCTGTTCCCGTAAACTTCAAATTCTCCCAGTTCCGGGATGAAAATGGTTTCGATACGCTGAAAAAGTTTGTGGTAAGGGATGTATTTGAATTTCCCGTTGTGCAGGAAACGGGCACCGTCTTTACCGGCCAGGACCACGTTACGGGGATTCCAGGTGAATTTGTATTTCCAGGGATTGTTTTCGTAACCTGGGGCTACCAGTCCGCCGGTGCTCGACTCAAAAGCCGTGATCCGTCCTCCGCCGGCCCTGACCTCCTCGATCAGTTTGACTGCCGACATGTGATCAATACCCGGATCAACCCCGCATTCGTTCATCAACAATACGCCCTTTTCCCTGGCCTTCTGGTCGAGGGTGCGGATCTCGGGAGAGATATAGGAAGCGGTTACTAGATTTTTACCCAGGCTCACACAGGCTTCAGCCACCGGGAAATGCATGGAGGCCGGCAGCATAGAGATCACGATATCCGCAGCCGCAATTTCTTTTCTGCATTGCTCACTGTTCTGTACATCAAAGGCAAAAGCCTCGCCACGGGGATGATGCCCGGCTTTTGTTTTGGCGGTTTCAAGGGAAAGGTCCCCAACCTTGACGATCCAGTCTTTTTCTTCCGACCGGTCGAGAAAATAGCGGATAAGGCTCGAAGAGGAGAGCCCGGCACCCAGCACCAGAATTCTTTTCATGTCCTGTTATTTACGAAACAACAAAATTACCTTCTTTCGCCCTTCCGGACTAAGATGCAGGACAGTTCTAGAACATATTTGGAGAACTATTTTCCTCCCAGCTGGGCCTTCAGGATCCGGGCGATATACTTGCCGATAATATCAAATTCGATATTCACCACGGTCCCGGGTTTAATCTGGTGGAAATTGGTCATTTCATATGTAAAGGGGATAATGGCAACCTGGAAGGATTTCTCCCTTGAATTGACCACCGTGAGGCTGACGCCATTCACCGATACCGATCCCTTTTCAACCGTGATGTGCTCATCACTGGTGGGCTCGTAGCTGAAAGTATAATACCAGCTTCCTTCGGCTTCCTTCACTTCGGTACAGGTGGCAGTAAGATCGACATGGCCCTGTACCATATGACCGTCGAGCCGGCTGTCGAGCCGGGTGCTTCTTTCAAGATTGACTTTATCGCCAGTCTTTAACAGCCCGAGATTCGATTTTAACAGGGTTTCCTTGATGGCCGTTACGGTATACTGCTGACCGGAAATGTCCACAACGGTGAGACAAACACCGTTGTGGGCAATACTCTGGTCAATCTTCAGTTCCCCGGTAAAGGAACATTCCATGGTGATATGGAGGTTTTCCTGGTCCCGGGTCAGTTTCACCACTTTCGCGGCTTCTTCAACAATTCCTGAAAACATAGACGATATTGGATTAAGTAAGTGTCCGGAAACGCTTAGAGTCCGAACGCCTTTTTAAAGGTTTCAACGAAATCAAGTTTCTCCCAGGTAAAGAGTTCAACTTCGAGCTCTTTTCTGTCCCAGTACTGCGATTCAAAAACCTTCTTAACAGTCCGCGGGGTTCTTCCCATATGGCCGTAGGAGGCGGTCTCCAGGTAAATGGGATTGCGGAGTTTCAGGTTCCTCTCAATGGCTGCGGGCCTGAGGTCATAGGTCCTGTCGATGATGGCGGCGATCTCACTGTCGCTCAGCTTCACTTTCGATTTGCCGTAGGTATTGACATAAACGCCTACCGGACGGGCTACGCCGATTGCATAGGACACCTGGACCAGCACTTCGTCGGTTACGCCGGCTGCAACAAGGTTTTTGGCAATGTGCCGGGCGGCATAGGCGGCCGAGCGGTCAACCTTTGAAGGATCTTTCCCTGAGAAAGCACCGCCTCCGTGAGCACCTTTTCCACCGTAAGTGTCAACAATAATTTTCCTTCCGGTTAAGCCGGTATCTCCATGAGGACCGCCGATCACGAATTTTCCGGTGGGGTTGACATGAAGGATGAAATGATCATCGAAAAGGCTCTTCAAACGGTCGGGAAGCTGGGCAACAACCCTGGGGATCAGGATGTGGCGGACATCTTCGGAGATTTTGGCGAGCATCCGGGTGTCGTCCTTGTCGAACTCGTCATGCTGGGTGGAAACCACGATAGTGTGGATCCGGGATGGCGTGCTGTCATCGTTGTATTCGATGGTTACCTGCGATTTGGAATCGGGGCGGAGGTAGGTCATGACCTTTCCTTCTCTCCTGATTACCGATAATTCATGAAGCAGCCTGTGGGCCAGTTCCAGGGGAAGGGGCATGAATTCATCCGTTTCACTGGTGGCATAGCCGAACATCATTCCCTGGTCGCCGGCTCCCTGATCCATCGGATCCTGCCTTACCACACCGCGGTTGATGTCGGGCGACTGTTCGTGAATGATCGTCATGATACCGCAGGAATTCCCTTCAAACTGGTATTCACTTTTCGTATAACCCACCTGGTTAATCACATCGCGGGCCACTTTCTGTACATCAATGTAGGTGGTGGTATGAACCTCACCGGCAAGGACAACCTGCCCGGTGGTTACAAGGGTTTCGCAGGCAACTTTCGACTGCGGATCATAGGCCAGGAACTGGTCAAGGAGCGCATCGGAGATCTGGTCGGCCAGTTTATCCGGATGGCCTTCAGACACGGATTCAGAAGTAAATAAATACGACATCTTAAAAATGTTTTTACGTTAAAATGTAGTGGAGAGTAGATGAGCGATTGAGCTGAAGGCTACTGCTTTAGCATTTTTTTTGTGTGGTTGCAATCAGTCAAATCTTTCCACAAAGACTGTGCAAATAAACAACTAATTCACGGAATTTCAAAATAGTATCGGAAAATAAAAAATCCGCTTTCATCCAACGGTATACAGAAGCTGCTGTAAAACAAACCGTTAAATGAAAGCGGATGCGGTGTTAAATCAGCTGTTAAAATCAGTTACAGCCGGGAACGTTCAGTTTTTTCTTCTCTACCTTTTCGATCAGGTCTCCGACCATGGCCTTATTAAAGGCCTCACAGGCTTTTTCGTACTGTACGGTTGCCTGGTAGGCAACGCCGAGTTCAAAATTGATCAGGGCAAGCTTGTTCTCATCGGTTTCGTAGGTAGCGGCCTTTTCTCCGTATTCAATGGCGGCATCGTATTCGATCTCCTTGTTGTTTACAAGGCAAAGAACATAATAGGCTGTTGGATTGGTCTCATTGGCATCGATGGCCTGCTCGCAGGCATCCACTACGTCTGAATAATCCTGATCTTCCTCATCGACATTCTGCAATGCTTCAAAAATCATGGGATTGAAGTAATTATCAATAGTGGTGTTGATTTCTTTAATCAGTTCATTATCCCCTTTTTTACCGGCGAGATCTTTGGTAAGGTTAAACTCACTCAGCATTTTACCGGTGTCTTCCTGCTTGAGGTAAACAATACCTTTACCCTGGTGGGCTTTGGGGAGATCGGGATTCAGCGCAAGAGCCTTATCGTAGAAGTCGAGAGCTTCGCTGTACTTTACCGCGGCCACACTTTTGTTCCCTTCCATGATGTAAAGGGATTGAAGGAATTGCTGTGATTTTTCGGCATATTCCTGATTATTATTGTACTCGGTAGCATATTTTACCGTGTTTTCGAGGTAGGGAATAGCTTTGTCGTACTGTTTCCTTTTCATCCACAGGGCAGCCTGCCTGTAATAGGTCGAAGGGATCTGCGTTTGAGCCTGGGCTTTCATATCGTCGGCTTCGGCACCCACCTGTTCGCACATTGACAGTGTTTCGTTGAAGACCCCGATGGCGACATCATATTCCTGGGCATTCAATTTGGCTACCCCGTCATTGAACTTATTGATCACATCGGCAATGGTCGTCTGGGAAAAGAGTGTTGCTGAAAAAAGCAGCAGACCTGCAAGGATCGCTAAACCTTTAAATCTCATAACAATAAATTTTTTTTTAGTTGAACCGTCAAATATATAAAATCTGTAAACAAATACAATGCCATATTTGTTTCAGTCCCGTTTTACTTTGCCAGGTACTTATTTTTCAGTCAGTTCCCTGAATATGGTTTCCAGGTTTTTCTCCCTGACCGAGAATGAAAGGATGGTCAGTTTATTCTCAACGGCGTGGCGGAAGATTCCTGCCTGGTTTTCTTTGCCCGCCGGAGCTTCGATAAGGTACTGGTTACCGGGGAGTTTCCTGACTCTGCTGACAAAGGTCAGTTCCAGCCATTTTTCCACTTCAGGGGTTTCGGCCAGTTCAACCACGTAGGTCTGGAGTTCATCGCGCCTGTTCCTGATCAGTTCACTGGCTTTATCGTCGGCTTTGATCACGCCCCGGTCGATCAGGATGATCTTATCGCAGATCGCCTCCACCTCCTGCATGATATGGGTGGAGAGCAGGATGGTCTTTTCCTTTCCGAGGCCTGAGATCAGGTTACGGATCCCGACGATCTGGTTCGGATCCAGCCCCGAAGTGGGTTCATCGAGGATCAGCAGCTGCGGATCATGAATGAGGGCCTGGGCCAACCCGACCCGTTGCCGGTATCCCTTCGAAAGGGCGCCGATTTTTTTATGCTGCTCCCTTTCCAGTCCGGTCAGCTCAATCATTTCGCGGCTTCTTGCCGTGGCCGTCTTCCGGTCCATCCCATATAAACCGGCAACATGCTCAAGATACTCCCTGACATACAATTCGGTGTACAGGGGGTTGTTTTCGGGGAGATAACCTGTAATGCGCCGGGTCTCAAGAGTATGATCCGCCACAGCCAGCCCGTTTATAAAGACCTCTCCGCTGTCGGGGGTCAGGTTTCCTGTGATGATCTTCATGGTGGTGGTTTTACCGGCACCGTTCGGACCAATGAAGCCTACGACCTCCCCCTTGCCGATCTCAAAAGAGACGCCATCAACGGCTTTCTGCTCCTTATAGCTTTTGGTGATATTCCTTACACTTACGACCATCTGTTCCCTCCGGGTTTTCCCTCCTCCATCCGGTTTAAAAATTCCGGTTTCAATTTCAACCATACATGAACTGGCCAACCTTGGCGAAGTTCGATTTCGGGTTGACACACATCACGGGGATGCCCTCAGGATTGGCGATCAGGAATTGTTCCTGGGCACCGAAAAGGTAGTCGACCATGGTGATGTGCTTGGTGGTAGTGATCAGGATCAGGTCGCCATGGATACTTTTGGCAAAATCCACAACATCCCTCGGGAAATTCTTGGTGCGGGGAGCATCGTGGATTTCATACTCGATATTATTCTGGATCAGGAAGCGGATGGCAAAATTCAGGTTCACATTGATCTTTTTCTGAATATGCTTATCGATCCCGGTCGATTTATAAAGGTGCACCTTTGAATTCATGTATTTGCCCAGGTAAATCGCCCACTGCAGTTTCTCCTTGTTTTCCGACTTGAAATCGATCGGGAAGACAATATTGGTAAAACGCTCATTCTCAACCGGCGGCCTCTGCACTACGATAAACGGCACATTTGATCCTGCAATCACCTTCAGAGCCCAGCTTCCGAACAGTTTCTGCGAACCTTTCATTCCATGGGTTCCCATAAATACCATGTTTACCTTGTTCTCCTCATTGGAAGCAAATTCGGAGATCACATCGAAGATCTTACCGGCCAGGCAGACATAGTTTAGTTCACAGCCATATTTCTCCGACAGCTTGATGACGGCCTGCGAAAGCTTGTTCTTTGCCGTTACAATCTCGCTTTCCTCTTTGACAATATGGAAAAGCATCACCCTGTTCTCCACTAATTTTCCAATACGGACGGCATGAGCAAGAGCATACTCCGAAACCTCTGAAAAATCCCAGGTAACTAGTATGGTATTCTTTTCTTTATTCATCTTTTTCAGCGTTTTCGAACACAAAATTACTTTTTTCTTTTCACTTTATAAAGTGATCATCTTCAAAATAGTTAACGTCAGATGCTTTACGCTTATTTCTTACCGGGCACAGTAAATTGGGGAAGGAACAAAGCAAAAAATTGTATTTTTGTGATCATAGTTTTTATTGCAGAATAATGAAAAGATCGACAGTTAAAGAATTGCTTGCTTCAGAGGAGGTTAACAGGGAAGTCCTGCTGAAAGGCTGGGTGCGTACGCGCAGGGGGAATAAAAATGTGGCATTTATTGCCGTTAACGACGGAACGATTATACACAACATCCAGGTTGTTGCTGATCTTCAGAAGTTTACGGAAGATGATATACGCAAGGTGACCACCGGAGCTTCCGTCGCCGTAAAAGGGCTTCTCGTGGAATCGGCAGGCAGCGGCCAGAAAGTCGAGATCCAGGCCAGTGAAATAGAGGTGCTTGGCGAGGCCGATCCGGAGACCTATCCCCTGCAGAAAAAGGGACATTCCATGGAATTTCTCCGGGAGATCGCCCATCTTCGTTTCCGGACCAATACCTTCGGAGCAGTTTTCCGGATTCGTCATGCACTCGCCTTTGCCATTCATAAATTCTTTAACGACAAGGGATTTTTCTATCTCCACACACCCATCATCACCGCCTCCGATGCAGAGGGCGCAGGGGCGATGTTCAGGGTCAGCACCCTCGATGCCTCCAATCCTCCCCGGGATGAAGAAGGCCGTGTGGATTTCAAACAGGATTTTTTCGGCCGGCCAACCAATCTGACGGTCTCCGGACAGCTGGAAGGGGAACTGGGCGCCACGGCGCTCAGCTCCATCTATACCTTCGGGCCCACCTTCCGTGCCGAAAACTCCAACACACCCAGGCATATCGCCGAGTTCTGGATGATTGAACCGGAAATGGCCTTTTACGACATCAACGACAACATGGACCTGGCCGAAGAGTTCCTTAAATATTTGATCCGTTACATCATTGAACATTGCCACGACGATCTGGAGTTCCTTAATAACATGGTGGATAAGGAGCTGATGGAAAGGCTGAAATTCGTGACCGAGCAGGAATTCGCCCGACTGAGTTATACCGAGGGGGTGAAGATCCTTATGGAATCGGATGCAAAATTCGACTATCCCGTAAGCTGGGGTTCCGATCTGCAGGCCGAGCACGAACGCTACCTCGTGGAAAAACATTTCGGTAAACCCGTTATTCTGACCGACTATCCGAAAGACATCAAGGCTTTTTATATGAAGCAGAACGACGATGGAAAAACTGTCAGGGGCATGGACGTGCTCTTTCCCAGGATCGGGGAGATTATCGGTGGCTCGCAGAGGGAAGAAGAGTACGACAAGCTTTTACGGCGGATGAAGGAGATGAATATTCCCGAAGAAGAGTTGTGGTGGTACCTTGAAACGCGTAAATTTGGTACCGTGGTTCACAGTGGCTTCGGCCTCGGTTTCGAACGGCTGGTGATGTTTATTACCGGAATGGCCAATATCCGCGACGTGATCCCCTTCCCGAGAACACCCAAGAGCGCCGAGTTTTAAAAAATCCTGATATGTTAAAGCAGAAGCTTCAGCAGAAACTTTTACAAAAACTTTCCCCGCAGCAGATCCAGATGATCAAACTGCTGGAGATCCCTGCCATTCAGCTGGAGCAACGAATCAAAAAGGAACTGGAGGAAAATCCGATCCTGGAAGAAGGTCCCGATGAGCCCGAATACCAGGAAGAACCCGAAGGAGAAGAGGAAAAGGATAAAGACCATGAGGAGTTTTCGCTGGAAGACTACATGGACGATGACGACATCCCTTCCTACCGCCTGAATTCACAAAACTATTCGCCCGACGATAAACATGAGGAGATCCCTTTCTCCGTGGGTCCCAGTTTCCGCGAACAGCTCTCTTCCCAGCTTGGCCTTCGTGATCTGGATGAGAAGCAGGAAATGATCGCCGAATATATCCTGGGCAATATCGATGACGATGGCTACCTGAGAAGGGAACTTGAAGCGATTTCCGACGATATGGCCTTTACTTTTGGTGTGGAAGTGAAGTATGAAGAACTGCACGCCGTACTTATGGTCATACAGGACCTTGATCCGGCGGGTGTGGGTGCAAGGAGCCTACAGGAATGCCTGCTGCTGCAGATCGACAGAAAGGACCAGGATGTAGCCCAGGTCGCCCTGGCACGCAGGATTCTCAAGAATTACTTCGATGAGTTTACCAACAAGCACTATGATAAAATTATAGCCAGGGCAGGTATCGCCGAAGAAGAACTCAAAGCAGCGCTTGACGAGATCCTACGGCTCAATCCGAAACCGGGCAGTTCCTTTGCTGATCCGATGAGCCGTTCCTTCCAGCAGATCGTGCCCGATTTTATCCTCGACGACCGGGAAGGCGAACTTCAGCTATACCTGAATTCGGGACATGTTCCCGAACTCCGGATCAACCGCACCTACTCCGAACTGCTGGAAAGCTACCAGGCCAATAAAGCCAATGCTTCCAGGGATGACAAGGATGCGGTTACTTTCGTGAAGCAGAAACTGGACTCGGCAAGATGGTTTATCGATGCCATACGGCAAAGACAAAACACCCTGCTCCTCACCATGGAAGCCATACTCGCCTACCAGGAAGCCTATTTTCAGGAAGGGGATGAGACCCGGCTCCGGCCTATGATCCTCAAGGATATTGCCGACATGACCGGGCTGGATATCTCCACCATATCCAGGGTGGTCAACAGCAAATATATCCAGACCCACTTCGGGATCTTTCCGCTGAAATACTTTTTCTCCGAGGGACTCCAGACCGACAGCGGGGAGGAGGTATCTACACGGGAAATCAAAAGCATCCTGCAGGAATGTATTGATAAAGAGGATAAAAGAAGACCTCTTACCGACGACCGACTGACGGAAATCCTCCAGGAGAAAGGTTACCAGATCGCCAGGAGAACCATCGCGAAGTACCGGGAACAGCTGAACCTGCCTGTTGCAAGGCTGCGCAAGGCTTTATAAAAGTCAGATGGAGAGAAGATTAGCCCAGATCATATCCGTTTTGTTACATCCGTTGCTGATGCCCGCTTTCGGGATGCTGATCATGTTCAATTCGGGCACCTATGTATCCCTGCTTACTTTCGAGGCAAAAAAGATACTGTTGCTGATGATCGTCACCGGAACTTTCCTGCTCCCTGCAAGCATCATTCCCTTCATGATCTACCGTAAAATGATCACTGATGTATCACTGTCCGTCAGGGAAGAGCGCTTTCTGCCGATGGTGCTTACCCTGCTGTTTTTCATGCTGACCTTTTTTCTGATCTACAGGCTGCCTGTAAACCGTATGATTCACGCCTATCTGCTGGCCGTGAACATCTCTCTCCTGCTCTCAGTACTTGTCAATACCTTTCAGAAAATCAGCACTCATATGGTAGGCCTGGGAGGGATAACCGGGCTGGTTCTGGCCCTGATCCTTCTATTCGGTGTACCCATGCAGTCGTGTTTTTTTTTGTGAGTGGCCGCCCCCGGC
>JBMOLL010000128.1:0-3822 GCA_049325415.1 Bacteroidota bacterium
AACGGAAGATTTAGCACCCGGTTTAAGTGAAAAAATTGGGCTAATCATCAGTAATTAAGTGGTTTATCACATAATTTCAAATTACCAGACAAATGAACAGAGACAACCTGCTATTCGAACTCATTCAAAAAGAGCACCTTCGTCAGAAACATGGCATCGAGCTGATCGCTTCGGAGAATTTTGTAAGTCCACAGGTCATGGAAGCAATGGGCTCCTGTCTCACCAATAAGTATGCCGAAGGCTATCCCGGAAACCGGTATTACGGTGGTTGCGAGGTTGTTGATGAGGTGGAGCAGCTGGCTATCGACCGTCTCTGCAAACTGTACAGTGCCGAATATGCCAATGTTCAGCCCCATTCCGGCGCACAGGCAAACATGGCGGTTTTTATGACCGTTCTTCAACCCGGCGATACGTTTATGGGGCTGGACCTTTCACATGGCGGACACCTTTCACACGGTTCGCCGGTGAACAGTTCGGGTATTCTTTACAGGGCTGTGTCTTATGGCCTGAAAGAAGAAACGGGGACTGTTGACTACGACGCCATGGAGGAGATCGCTCACCGGGAGCGGCCCAAACTGATCGTTGGAGGAGCCTCAGCCTATTCCCGCGAATGGAACTATAAGAGGATGAGGGAGATCGCCGACAGCATCGGTGCCCTGCTGATGATCGATATGGCTCATCCGGCCGGACTAATTGCCGCCGGACTACTGGATAATCCGCTTGAATATGCACATATCGTTACTTCCACGACGCACAAAACACTCAGGGGACCACGCGGCGGTATCATTCTTCTGGGAAAGGATTTTGAAAATCCCTGGGGCATTGCCACCAAGAAAGGGGAGATCCGGATGATGTCTTCTCTTATCAATTCTGCCGTATTCCCGGGGATCCAGGGAGGCCCTCTGGAACACATCATTGCTGCCAAAGCCGTTTCTTTCGGTGAAGCCCTGAGCGAAGAATTCAAGGTATACCAGAAACAGGTGAAGAAAAACGCGGCAGCCATGGCCAAAGCCTTTATCGATCTGGGTTATAAGGTGGTTTCCGGCGGTACCGATAATCATTCCATGTTGATTGATCTTCGTACCAAGGTCCCCGAAGTGACAGGAAAACAGGTGGAAAAAACACTTGTTCTTGCCGATATCACCGTGAACAAGAACATGGTTCCTTTCGATTCGCGTTCCCCCTTCCTGACCAGCGGGATCCGTGTTGGAACCCCGGCCATTACCACACGTGGTGTAAAAGAGGACCTGATACCTGTGATTGTCGGACTTATGGACCGGGTTATTACCCATATTGAGGACCAGGAGGTGCTGACCACTGTTAAGAAAGAGGTTAATGCCCTGATGAAGGATTACCCGATGTTTGCCTCATATTCGGCCTGATGGAGTGGTATCTCTACCTGGCGGTTATAGGGGTCGGGTTTATTGCCGGGGTCATCAACACACTGGCTGCCAATGGCTCGTTGCTAACCCTTCCGCTGTTGATCTCCCTGGGACTTCCTGCCAAAATGGCCAACGGTACCAACCGGGTGGCTATTTTACTGCAGACTGCTGTGGCGGCAGACGGATTCAGGCGGAAAAAGGTGATCCGGTTAAAAGACGGACTCTGGACCGGCCTTGCGGCTATTCTCGGAGGGATTACCGGTGCGTTTATCGGCATCTACATCAACGAGGAAGCCATGAAGAAATCCATCGGGATCGTGATGGTGATCATGTTTTTCGTTATCCTGATCAAGCCCGACCGCTGGATCAAAGGCCCTGAAGAGGGAGAGAAGAAACTTCCCCTCTGGCTTCAGCTGGTGATCTTTTATTTTATCGGTGTGTATGGCGGCTTTATCCAGGCCGGGACCGGAGTGTTCCTGCTTGCAGGCTGTGTGCTGGGCTGCGGCTACGACCTGGTCAAAGCCAATGCCGCTAAGGCCCTGATCATGCTGTTATACACGATTTTTGCCCTGGCTGTTTATTTTATCGACGGGGAAGTGGACCTTGCCCTTGGCCTGCTGCTTGCTTCAGGTCAGATGGTAGGTGCCTGGCTGGGCGTTAAGATAGCAATGAAATGGGGCGCAGGCTTCCTCCGCTGGATGCTGCTGGCGGCCGTCCTGGCTTCTTCTGTGAAACTTCTGGGAATACTTTGATTATCGGGGTTCAATAATGTATTTGATCCAGCCTTTCTGCTTATAGGAAGCATTCGGATCGCTGTTGAATTTCGTCTTTTTGGCAGCTTCCACCACAGAATTCCAGATGCAGTTATCTGCGTAATTTGCTGTAAGGACACTGG
This sequence comes from Bacteroidota bacterium, assembly GCA_049325415.1. Classification (GTDB taxonomy): domain Bacteria; phylum Bacteroidota; class Bacteroidia; order Bacteroidales; genus JBMOLL01. The sequence goes on from JBMOLL010000128.1 coordinate 2,278, forward strand.
CCGATTCAACCACTCCCTGCTGATTTACCTGGATTTCAACGGTAATCTCGATCTTGGAGGTAACAATACAGCCTTCAGGCTTGGGCAGGTCGCCCACTGCCTTACGCCCACCCAGCCCGTAGGAAATTCCGTTGCCGAGTCCGCCTCCGGTACCGTAATTGTCGGAATTATTCGACCCGTTAATGCTGCCCTGGTTTCCTGTTCCGCCGTTTACTCCCTGTGATGAGGTCCCGGTCCCGGTGCCCTTGTTCCCAAAGGCATTCTTGCCCATATTACTGATCCGGTCGGCTTCCTGCTGCTTACGGGCTTCTTCTTCCAGTCTTTTTCGCTCTGCCTCTGCTGCAGCAATCCGGTCACGTTCAGCCTGTTTCTGCCGTTCGATCTCCTCTGCCGTCGGCTTTTTGGTTTCCGTAACCTTTGTTTTTTCCACATCCTGGGTCGCATCGGGTTCGGTGGCCTTTGCCTGTTGTTTAACGACCGGTTCCGGTTTGCTTACCGGAGGTGAAACCTGTTCCACCGGTTGTTCGGGATTCCCGGCTTCCTCCTCATCACCTTTAGGTTCTTCCTTACCCATTCCCGTAAGGTCGGTGCCGAAATTCACGAGGATTCCCTGTTCCTCGGGCGGAGGATCGGGATAGGTGAGGCCCGCAAAAAGAAGAAGAGCCAGGATCAATCCGTGGTAGATAATGGTGCCGATCGTGCCTCTTCCTGAGATATTCATTTCCGCATCCTTTAAGAGATTGGCTTGGTGCCCAGGATTACTTTATACCTGTTTTTTCTGGCAATATCAAGTACGGTGAATACTTCTTCCATCTCAAGTGTCTGGTCGGCATTCAGCCTGATGGTCGGTGCTTCCCCGTATTTTTCCAGTTTTTTGCGCAGAACACCTTCCAGGTCTGCAATATCGTAAATCTGGTCATCGACATACACCTGGCGGTCGGCTGTGATATTCACGATCAGTACCGGAGTGGCCTGGGTCTGGTTGTTGCTTTGCGGAAGATTTACATTCTGTGCAGTGGGAACGATGAGGGTGGAAGTAAGCATAAAAAACACAAGCAGAAGGAAGACGATATCCGTCATCCCCGACATGCTGAAATTTGCACTGGTTTTGCTTCTTGCTTCTAATGCCATTACAGTTGTTTTAAAACGACCGTATAATTTCTCTCTGCTGCCACATTCATAATTTTCACAGCTTCCTTCACCTGAACATGAGCGGAAGTAACCACTTTGACGGTCGGTTCTTCCTGCCCCTGTAATCGGAGGTCGAGCAGGTTCCCCAGATCTTCCAGGCTCACTGTCCTGCCGTCGAGGGTAATTCGCGCATTATCGTAAATGGTCAGTGTAGGGACCGTATTCTCCACCGGGGTGGAAACCGTTCCCCTCGAAGGAAGAAGGAGCTTAAGGGCATTGGGCGCAATCAGGGTGGAAGTGAGCATGAAAAAGATCAAAAGCTGGAAGACGATATCCGTCATTCCAGACATACTGAAATTATCCATAACCCGGTTCCTTCTTTTGATCGACATACCCTTATTTTACAGGTTCGTT
>JBMOLL010000129.1:0-31629 GCA_049325415.1 Bacteroidota bacterium
TGGCTATTTTGTACTTTCATCCCAGGGATTTTGTGCAACACCAATTTAGGTGAAAGTTCCTTGGCTGTAGAACTTTAGTTATTAAAGTTTTACAGCCTTTTTTAACATAATCCTGCGGATTTTAGGATTTATCGGGAGGGGTTATCCCAATTAATGCAAGTAGTTCGGCTATCTTATAGCCTCCTATTGCATAAAATGGGATAAAGAGGAGCTTGCAGACTTGAGGTCACAAATTGTGACCTCAAGTTGGGGAGGTGCAAGTCTCGTAACGTCCTGCCTGTGCGTAGGAGATCCCCACGATATTGGCCGGATCGGACTGAGAGTACCCATTTTACTTGCGGAGTTCGATTGTTATTATCTCAACAAAACAATAAGTGATTATAAATCGTTAATTTTGTAGAAACAATGTTACAGGAAATCATGAGTACAGCAGAGATAAGAAAAGAGCTTCATAGCTACATCGATAACGCTGATGAGAAGTTCCTGAAAATGGTTCAGGCTTTAGCCAGGAGTTACGAGGATGAAGAAGAGGATTATACGCTACCTGGTCCTCCGATGGATACAGAGACTTTCCGTAAAAGGATAATAAGAGCAAGTGACAGGGCCAGAGCTGGTCATTATACCACCTCAGAGGATCTGGAAAAAGAGATGGAACTGTGGTGAAAAAGCAGTACAAAGTAGTATGGCAAGATGAAGCAAAATCTTCACTTCACAGAATCTATAACCACATCAGGAAACGGGAATCCCCTGAACAGGCAAAAAAGTAAGGGACAAGTTAAAGGAAGAGGGGGACAGTTTAGGTTTTATCCCTCATAAATACATCAAAGAACCACTCTTAGAGTTCTCCTACAGGGATATCCGGTTTAAAGCAATCTGGAGTTATAAATTGATTTATGAGGTAACAAAAGAACATGTTGTTATTTTAGATATCATCCATACCAGCAGGGATCCTCAGGTAATTAAGTTTGTTAAATAAATCTTCAATTATATCCCCAGCTATCCCTTTCGCAGCAAGGCTTTCCCGGGATTTTACAGTTTTTAAAAAAGTAACTTTACATTTTGCAGTTTTTTACCCTTTCTTTGGGTCTATAGCCCTTATCATTACTGGTGGTTCCCGGGATTTATCAAAAGGACAGAAATGTCCTGTGATCCAAACATATTACAGACTCATTTGGCAGGGGTGAAAAACCGAAAAATATACGTACGCTTCCCACGTTCGGCATCCTTAAGGGTTTGTTCCTCCTTATCGGATTTGTTCCCGTTAACCAGGTAATCAACCGTGACAGCAAACACACCTGCCAGTCGCTGGAGGACATCGGCCGGGGGCCGGATGTTCCTGCTTTCATAACGGATAAGCCGGGTATGTAAGATCTTAATCTTAGCGGCCAGCTGTGCCTGTGTAAGTCCAATCTGCTTTTCTTTACACCTGAATTCTTTCTGCTTTTATTTGCCCTTGTGTCTTCAGGAAATATAAATCGACCTTCAAAGCATTTTTCTGCATTTTACACACGATATTTCACTGTCTGAACACGTTAATATTTTAAAAAACTGATTTTGAAACCCATTTTATGCATTAAGCCTTTTTTAATGCATAAAATGGGTTTAAATATTAGTTATTACAAACAAAATTTAAAATAATGGATGAAAACAGCACTATCACCATTCCTGACGAGATAATAATGAGCAAAATATATCTCATTAGAGATAAAAAAGTAATGTTAGACAGCGACCTTGCTGCACTTTATGAAGTAGAAACAAAACAGTTAAAACGAGCCGTAAGGCGCAACATAAAGCGTTTTCCTGATGATTTTATGTTTGAGTTGACGGAAAATGAGTTTACAAACTTGAGGAGCCAATCTGGCACCTCAAATTGGGGAGGTGTAAGATATGCACCCATGGCCTTTACAGAACAGGGTGTTGCCATGTTGTCAAGTGTTTTGAACAGTGAAAGGGCCATAATGCTAAACATTGCTATAATCCGGGTATTTACCAAAATGCGTGAATTACTTTCCACTCATAAGGAAATACTTCAAAAGCTTGAACAGCTTGAAAAGAATGATATTGAACAAGACGATAAAATCATGCTGATTTTTGAATATCTCAAGCAACTTGAAAAGACCAAACAGGAAGAACTTGAATATAAGAACCGGGTAACTGTCGGCTTCAAACAAAACAAGAAGATATAAAACCTGCTCCCCCGAACACAGGCAGCACTTTCTCAAGCCGCACGAATCCTCCCACTGCCAAAGCATACCAAAGAACTGCCAGCGAGTTAAACTGACGAAGATTCAGGCAAGATCGAAGCTCAGGCCAACTACTTTGGATTAAGCATAGATAGCCTCCACCGCTTGCTTTTTGGTAGCCTGATCCAATGCAGTAAGCCTCAAAGCACAGTCAGGGCCTGAATATCTTCAGATAAAATCGTTCAATTAAAAGAAAAAAGCCTAATTTTAGAGTGATATAGCGTTCTTTGAGAAGTTCCCGGGGAGCAGGCAGGAAGGTCGAAAAACAGTGAAAAAGGGGCGTAAACTGGTATGATTATGGGGCAAGGTCCTACGACCCAGTTATAGGACGTTGGACAACACCCGATCCACTAGCTGAAGTTAACCGTAGATGGAGTCCTTCTCGATATGCATATTATAATCCTCTGAGGTTTATAGATCCCAATGGGATGTTGGAAGCTCCTGGAGATTTATTCGAAATTCAGGCAGCCGCTGCAGAAGATTTTGGCAGATTATTTAATGATAATTCTATTCGAGCAAATAGAGAATATGCATAATAGATCTATTACGTAACCGATGTTTCTGGAAATACGTATTATACTTATTCTGTACCAAATAAAGGATCAATTGCAAGAGCCACACCAAGTGCTCCGCCTAGTGGAATAACAACTACAGGTTATGTACACGCTCATGGAGCTTATTCATACGGGAAATATGACGATAATAACTTCTCCGGAACTGCAGCAGGATCAAAACATAGAGATATCCCACATGCAAATGCTAAAGGAATAGATGGTTATGTTAGTACGCCCAATGGATCTTTGCAAGAATATGATCAATCTAAGGGCAATAAATCGACAATAAGTACGAATATGCAAAGTGATTCTAAAGATCCATCAAGATTAAATACAGTTTCTTCAGCACCTTCAACTGATACTTATACAATTAATAATGGAGATAATTTTACTAGCATTGCTAAAAAGTATGATACTACTTTTTCAGCCATTGCAACAGAAAATAATATAGCTGATCCAAATAAAATAATGGCTGGAGCAACATTAAATATCACTAACTAGAAAAAATGAAAAGAATTATTTTATTATTCAGCACAATAGGAATTATTCTTGTGATATTGGGAACTCGATTTGCAATTGCAAATAATCATCAAAATAAAGGATATACTCCTCCTAAAGGTTTTGTTCCTAATCAAGAAACTGCAATTAAAATAGCTGAGGCTATTTGGTTACCAATATATGGCAAAGAAATTGAAGAAAAGAAACCTTTTGTTGCACATTTGCAAGGAGATACACTTTGGATTGTTGAAGGCACTTTGAAAGGTGAAATGATAGGAGGAGTGCCACATATTGAAATAATGAAGAACGATTGTAGGGTCCTTGAAGTATCTCATGGTAAATAACATACCCAGCAAGCAAATGAATGCTTAAGGAGATTTTTAATTTGAATGAAAAATCTTGTTTTAACTACATCGGTAGAATTTCATACTCCATAGAGATGGCGTAAGCCCTGAGCTTATCTGAGTTCATGATACTGACCACCGTGTTGTTTTGCTCTTCAGCCTGAAATACTTCATTAAGTTCAACAACCTGGTTGTTTTTCTGGTGGGGAGAGATAAAGCTCACAAACATTTTAGGCGGATAGGTTATATTGCCCATTTTGACTTGGAATCCCAGGGAATGCTCTGTCATGAAGTCCATTCCCTTAGTCAGCATATGAAACTTCTTTATTATGAGCTTCATACCGGTATTAAAACGGATACGCAGTTCTGGATTATCTGTCGTAAATGTGTGGATGGGGTAATCTTTTAACATCTCATTTTCAAATTACATTACATACGCCTGTCTGGCATTAAAATCCCTGATCAGTGCATTAATTTATACGAGGTTGTTTGGCGGATTGTATTTATTTATCAGATCTCTTTCTAATGATAGTGCATTAGCATCTGAATTTGTATAGAGTGCTTTCACCTGGGTAGCGCCATAGCCTTTCCTTCTGTTCAATGCACTCTCAATTTCAAGGACCATTCTTCGAGCACCGGCTTTACCAATGTATTTAACCTGTTTGTTTACATCTGCAAAAATGTAAACCCCGGATCGTGCTTCCAGGTCACCATAGTTATTAAGTTGTCTCCAGTATGCGTGTGAAACAACCCTGGAATCGTTCGTGTCATTTGCATTCCATATCATAATCTTAACTATTAGATTTTTTTGAACCTGAAGAGACTGTTCCTGTTTTAGGGGGAATCTCCGCTGCTTTGCGAAGGATCTCCATAGATTTTTTGGAATCTCCAATACTGGATCTTTTAGGGGAGCCAGATCCTACTGAGGTCTTTCCGGTGTGCCCTTTTGATGATTGTGAATTTTTAGCCATGGCTTATAAATTTTGTTTAACAAATGCGATCAGCAGAATGATACCGACAAACAGGCCTGCAATCATCAATATATTAGCAGCCCGGATCACATAGTTCCATTTTCGCGATATCTGGTTATATTTTGAATCTTCCATTTTATCGTTGACAATCGCCCATCTGTTCGCCAAAACAGATATAAAATGAGCTAAAAGGCTTAGAAATATTACCCCAGCGAAACAGTACCAGGAATCAATCAGCAGACATTTATTCTGAGCGATATCTAATTTGGGAACTACTTTTTCGATAAATCCAAAAGAAATACCCAGGGCACCGGAGGCAATGAATAGCACATTTTTATCAAATTGCTCATTACCGTAGGACAAGGCCTGGAATTTTGCTTTTATATTATCTTCATCCGCCATTTAAATTGCCAACTGTCGTAATTTAGAACTACTCCCCACCTTTAGACAACTGATTCACTAAGTTAAGTATTCTTTTTCTTTCCGCCCCGAGGGGCGGAAAGAAAAAATCAAGCCGCTTGCCGGAACCACTGTTCCGGTTTTTCATAATTCAGCGATTGATGAAGTCTACGGCTATTATAGAACTCGATATACAACTTGATTTTACCACATAATTCAACACCATCTTCTGATGGCTCTATATAAATCTTTTCTTATTTGATATTACGCCAAAAACGCTCGATAAATACATTTTCAACCCATCAGCCTTTGCCATCAATACTCAACCTAGTTTCCATCTCTTCTCCTTCAAAAAGACCGGTGAACGTTAGACTGGTAAACTGGCTGCCCCGGTCTGTATTGAGTATCTCAGGTTGCCATATAGGTTCATTGCGGCTTCTACGCAAGCCCTATACCATTCCGAAGTCATGGTATTGGATAAAGACCAGCCAACAATACATCGGCAATACAGGTTGATTATCGCTACCCGATACATATAACCCCTTCCAGCCGGAATATAGAAAATATCCATCCACCAGATTTGATTGGGCCTTGTTATTTCTATGCCCCGGAGCAAATAACCGAAAGGATATGTCCTTTGTCGTTATCGTCCATCTTTTCAATTTCATTGAGCTGTATGTCCCCATTTATCTAACAATGTTTTTGATAAATCTTCGCAAATTTTCTTGTCATAAATGCCACCGGTAAATGATCTCCCGGGCTTTAGGGGAAAAGCCCCCAGCCGTTGTCTTTAAAATATGCTATCTTTAATCGATCTTTACATCCCTCAAAACAAGAACATCATGAAACGAACCGCCTTCCTTCTTTCCGTGATCCTGACTTTTGCACTTATTTCCTGCACCCCTGAAAAGGGGAGCAAAGAAAAACCGCAGCCCGCTCCCCGCTGGACAACGGAAAAAGCCCTGGCCTGGGGAGAGGAGATGCCCTGGCTCCGGGGTTCGGATTTCAACCCGAGCACGGCCATCAACCAGCTGGAGACCTGGCAGGCGGAGTCCTTTAGTCCGGAAGTGATCGACCGCGAACTGGGCTGGGCCGAAGGCATCGGCTTCAACTGCATGAGGGTTTACCTGCATCACCTGGCCTGGCAGACCGACCGGGAAGGTTTTAAAGCCCGGATGGACAAATACCTGGGCATCGCCGACTCCCACGGGATCAAAACCATCTTCGTGATCTTCGACGACTGCTGGAACCCGGAATACGCCGCCGGCAAACAGCCCGATCCGAAACCCGGGATACACAACTCGGGCTGGGTGCGCGACCCGGGCGACCTGCTGTTCAGGGACTCCACCCTTACGGATACCCTTGAAGTTTATGTGAAGGATATCCTGACCACCTTCAGGGACGATAAGCGCATTGCCCTCTGGGACCTCTACAACGAACCGGGGAACAGCAACCTGGGGAACCGGAGCCTGCCCCTGCTGCAGAAAGTATTCGAATGGGGACGGGAGATCAACCCCTCGCAGCCCCTCTCCGCCGGCCTTTGGAACAGGAGCCTGACCGATCTGAACCGTTTCCAGGTGGAAAATTCCGACATCATTACCTATCATAACTACTCCGACGAAACCGACCACCAGGCGGCCATCGATACCCTCAAGCTCTACGGCCGTCCTCTGATCTGCACCGAATACATGGCCCGTACCCGTAACAGCCGTTTTGAGAACATCCTGCCCCTGCTGAAAAAGGAACATATTGGAGCCATTAACTGGGGCCTCGTTTCCGGGAAGTCAAATACCATCTATGCCTGGGATACCCCCGTGCCCGACGGATCGGAACCGCCCGTGTGGTTCCACGATATCTTCCGGGCCGACGGTTCGGTGTACGACCAGAAAGAGGTTGATCTGATAAAGAAACTGACCGGGGTCGAATAAGCCCGGATCTCAGATCGCGTTTGGTGATGACCGGCAATTACCGGTTTTTGACAACGGAATCCTGTTCTGCATGATTCTTTTCGAAGAATGATGGAGTATTCAGCCCTGCCGTTCCCTGTTTTTCTTAAGTTTACTTCTTGAAAAACTGAATCTTAACCAAACTGATACCTGCTATGAAATCCCTGACGTCCATTTTGCTGTTATCGCTGATTTGCCTCTCCTCCCTGTTTTCCCAATCCTTCGAAGAACTTGCCCCCACCCCTCCCATGGGCTGGAACAGCTGGAACAAATTCGGCTGCAATGTGAGTGAAGCGCTGATCATGGAAATGGCCGATGCCATGGTGGAAAGCGGGATGCGCGATGCCGGTTACACCTATATCGTGATCGACGACTGCTGGCAGACCGGAAGGGACAGCGCCGGAAATATTATCCCCGACCCGGAGCGCTTTCCCAATGGAATGAAATACCTGGCCGACTATGTTCACTCGCAGGGACTGAAATTCGGGCTCTACTCCTGCGCCGGTTCAAAAACCTGCCAGGGCCGGCCCGGAAGCCGGGGCTACCAGTTCCAGGACGCCCGGCAGTACGCCGCCTGGGGAGTCGATTACCTGAAATACGACTGGTGCTACGATGAAGGCCAGGAAGCGAAATCGTCGTATAAGACCATGAGCGATGCCCTGAAGGAATGCGGTCGCCCGATCGTCTTCAGCATCTGTGAGTGGGGAGCCAATAAACCCTGGGAATGGGGAGCCGGCATCGGCCACCTGTGGAGAACCACGGCCGACATCCGCGATATCTACCAGGGACAGATCAACTGGGGCGGCCTCGGCGTACTCGACATCATTGACAAGCAGGTGGACCTCTGGCCCTATGCCGGCCCGGGTCACTGGAACGACCCCGACATGCTCGAAGTGGGTAATCCCGGACTGAACCATGAGGAAAACATCACCCATTTCTCCATGTGGGCCATGCTGGCAGCTCCGCTGATGGCCGGGAACGACCTGAGAAACATGAATAAGGAAGTGAAGGAGATCCTCACCAATAAGGAAGTGATCGCCCTGAACCAGGACCCCCGGGGCGAACAGGCCATTAAGTTCCTGGACATGGGAGAAAAGGAGATCTGGGTGAAACTGCTGGCCGACGGTGAACTGGCCGTCTGCTTTATGAACCGGACCGAAGAAGCCTGGGACCTGGCCTACAACTGGAAAGGGCTTAATATTTACCATAAGGGAGCCGTGTATTTCAGCAAACAGGCCTATGCCATCCGCGATCTCTGGAAACACAGGGATATGGGAACCACCGATGAGATCCTTAAAACCGCGATCCCCGCTCATGGCGTCCTCCTGGTCCGCCTTAAACCTGTGAACCCTTAGGCCGGACCCTCGTTTTACAGGCTGAACTCAATCCCGCATCTGCATAAGGAGTGTCTTAACAAATCCTTAAGAAACAGAAAAAACATATTTTATTGATTATCTGCATTTTAGGTGTATGTGTTAATTTTTGCTGAATTAATTTTACACCTATGTGACCGATTTTTTATGATCCTGAAATCATTCTCTCAGTCAAAGAATTGTTATTCCTGCCCGTTCTTTCAGGTTTAGTGTAACATTGTTAAATATTAACTAAATCCTAAGATTATGAAAAAATTTACTCTTTTGTCTTTTGCTCTCCTGGGTTGCCTTGCACTGAATGCACAGCTGGTAACCTATACGGACAATTTTTCCGATGATCACGACTATCTCACACAGGGAGTAGAAGGAACCATCTGGCAGGGTTATAAAGTGAACGACAGCGGCAACACCACCGCCGATCCTATCAACGACACCGAAGTTCTGGACTTCAAAGCCGTTGATGGCGCACTGTTGATCTATTCCAATATGGGTAACTTTGAGCATGTGCTGGATGACGGTGCTTATATCTACCGCGTGGTTCCTGGAGGAATAGATTTCGAAGTATCCGTCAAAATTGTTGATGGCTATTTTACTTCATTTCAGGATTCAGTTTCCTATTACAACTCGGCCGGTATTATCGTAAGAAACCCCGACAATGCTTCACAGAACAACCTGTATTTCATGTGGTTCGATGTTCCGGACTGGAATATTCACTCCATGCTGAAAAACAACGTCGACGGGGGTCAGACCGAATTGGTCAATTCCCGTGAAACCTATCCCTCACTTACTGCCTATCCCTGGATGAAAGCCAAGCGCGTTGGAAATGTTTTCACCATGTCGCTCAGTCCTGATGGTTTCACCTGGACCGATGTTCAGACAGCTGAAAGAGCCGACCTCGAAGGTATCGACCTCGAAGTTGGTTTGACCCAGTGCAACTTCTGGTCAGATGTAGCACATTCTGCAACTCTCGATAATTTCTCACTCACCCATCCGTGGCCGGAAGGAATTGATGCAGATATGCTTTCCAAACAGTTCAAAGCTTATTCTTACAATGGAAAACTTATCATGCAGGCAGATGCCAATATCAGCTCATCCGCTGTTTACAGCATCGACGGCAGGCAGGTTGCTGCTATGAACAACGTAGACGACAACCGCTGCGAATTCAATAACCTGAAAGCCGGTGTTTATATCGCCGTTGCAAATGTTGACGGTCAGAGAACGGCAAGAAAAGTAATCGTTCAGTAATTTTGAAGTTTGTGCATGTTTCGGAGGCATACTAAAACTATGCCTCCGATTTTTTTGAACCCTGTTTAATCCCAATCGTTTTGAAAAAGATAGCTGTCCTTTCCCTCCCCTTCTTCTTTAGCTTAAGCCTGTTTGCCCAGCAGAATATTGCCCCGCTGGCTTCTGCCATCCAGACTTCCTTTGTGTCATCATGGGAAAACCTGTATGCAGTCAATAACGAGATTGATCCTGTTAGTTCCTCCGATAAAACCGGCGGCGCCTACGGCAACTGGAGCGGCACCGATAATGTGTGGCAATGGGTGGAATACGACTGGGATAAACTGTACATGATCAGCGGATCGGATATTTACTGGTGGGCCGACGGCTCAGGCATCCGGATCCCCTACGATACCTATATCCGGTACTGGGATTTCCGCAAAAAAGACTGGGCAGAATTCACCGGACTTTCAGGAAACGGCACGGAGGCCGATCAGTATAATCATACTTCTTTTGACCCGGTGCTTACCAATAAAATCAGGGTGTACATGATCAGCACCATCGCCACCGGGATCCTCGAATGGAAGGTATGGGGCCAGGAAGGGGAACAGGTACCCGTAAATTCAAGCCTGGAAGCCTCCGGTACGCTTCAGCCTGGAGCCGGCACTCAGTTCATCCTTACGGCCAAAGACAACAGCAACAATCCGGTCGCAGGCTATGTTTTCAAACTGGATGCTTCGGTTAACAACGAGCTTCCCGCCAGTCAGGAAAGTTATCTCATTAACGGAGTGAGCTATACAGCCGGTGTGAGCGGACTCGAACTGCCTCCCACCAATGCCTCGGGCGAAACCTTTGTTCAGGTGGAACTGCCCGCTTCCATCGATCCTATGGACGGTATTTCACTGCGCTTTTTCTTCAACGAGCACTACACCACGATCGGCGACAGCTATGCCTTTTACCAGCCCGGACTTAGCTCTCCGGTCCTGTCTCCGGATATCAACGAAAATACTGTCGATCATAATCTGGAACTCACCTTTACCGACGATGCCGCCTGGCGGGGAGAGCTTAAAGCCGTTTTTTCGGGGGATAGCGAACTGACTTCCCCTGCCGACTATCTGTTGCAGGAAGGAAAGCTGATCCTCCTGCCCAACGCTGCCCAACCGGCGCTGAGCAAGTCAGGAAGCCGGACCATCAGGATCACGGCACGGGGTTATGAAGATGCAACGGCCACACAGATCTTTCTGTCGGGATGCATCAGCCCCGATTCAACACGCATATCCACCAGCCATCATTTATATGCCCCCTCGAAAAACGATATCCTGATCGATCTTAAAGACCGTTTCGGCAATGCCGTACCCGACAGCAGCCTGCGCTACAGTGCCGCTGTCACCAACCTTAGCCCGGAGCATTACGAAGTATTTACGCTCGGCGGAACGGATGTCAGCACAACCCTCCCCTCCAGCCTTACGACGCTTTCAGGGCCCGACGGCCGTAGCACCCTGTCGCTCTCCATCCCTTATGAAATCGATCATAACGACGGGATCACCATTGCTTTTGAACTGAAGAACGGGACCCCGCTTAAGGACACCATCACCTATTTTAACGACGGCAGCGCTAAGGAGATCGTCCTGCAGCAGGCTGTAAGAAGCAACGCGGGCTTCAGCTGGGACCGCACGGCACAGTCCGCTAACTTCATCGTTTACTGGGGTCAGAAAATCACCGGCGATCCGCGCGATGCCGTTAACGGAAGCATAGCCTTTGATCCTTACTCTATCCTCGACATGATGGAAGCACTGCTGGCCTACATGACCGACAGTGTTCATTTCATCGATAATCCCGAAACCCTGAACATGGCCAGGTACAAGCATGAGATCGTTATGAACGAAACCTGGGAGTCGGGCTTTACGGGATGGGCTTTCGGGGGATCGGCCGACGGAAAGATCGGCGGAATGTGGATCCATCCCCAGGCAACTTCCGGACCTGCGATCCTGGCGCACGAATTTACCCACATGTGTCAGGCAATGATCCTTCTGCAATATCCCGGTTACGGACTCAATGCCAGTTATGCCGGCTTTTTCTGGGAATCGCACGCCGAGTTTATGAGGAAAAACTATGTGGGGTCTTACCAGGATGTCCAGACCAGCCGGTATATTTTCACCTCCATGATGCAATACAGCACCACCCGGAGACACTACCAGAATATTTATTTCCTCGATTACCTGATGGACAAATACGGCCTGGAAACCATTCATCAGATCTGGCGCAAAGCCAGTCCGGTCTCCTCCCACCCCCTGACCTCCCTCAGGGATTCCGTGCTCCGCTACACCCAGTCCGGTCTGAACGACGATTTCGCTTTCCACGCCATGAAAAACGTAAACTGGGACTATTCCTCGGGAGCAAAGATCAGGCAGGCACTCAGGGCCGTTGACCCCATCTGGATCCAGCGTCAATATACCGTTCCTGATACGGTTGCAGGAGAGAACGGGCTTTACATTGTTCCCGAATACCTGGCTCCTGCCGATTACGGCTATAACCTTATCCCCCTTTACCCTGAAGAAGGAAGCTCCGCGATCAGCCTTTCCTTTGCCGGACTTGAAAACCAGGCTTCCGGAGGTGCCGGTTGGCGTTACGGCTTTGTAACTACCGGACGTAACGGTGAACCCGGATACAGCGACCTTTACACCGGTGATGACAGCCAGGCTGTTTTTCCCATAAGCCCTGATGACAGCCTGATCTTCCTCGTTGTTACCGGAGCCCCGCTAAAACATCACAATTACCAATGGGAACCGGGCTATCCCAGGATTTACAGGTACCCCTACACCTTCCGGCTGAGCGGTGCGAAACCCGCCGGCTACAGCAAGGGCTACAATAACCGGCACGAAAGCCTTGCCGGCGCACCTCACGCCAACGGGGGCGGATGGGTGGCGTCCACAGCCACTGTCGCTTCCACGGCCTATGTGGGTCCCGATGCCCAGGTACTGGGAAGTGCACAGGTCCTGGACAATGCACGCATAGAAGATTTTGCCATTGTGAGCGACAACGCCAGGGTCAGCAATTCCGCAGTCGTACGGAACCATGCCGAGGTGGGCCGTGGTGCAGTTATTAAAAACCATGCGCTCATTGAAAAGTCGGCACGCGTGTTTAATACTTCAACCATCCAGGACAGTGCCGTGGTTACCGGAAGCGCCCTGGTTTATGGCAGCACGCTGCGCGGAAGAGCCACGGCAAAGGATCTGGCCACACTCAACGGCGTAACCCTTTCCGGCACGGCCATCGTAGGCGGCGACGGGGAAGAATACACGGGATGCAGCGCGGGCACCTACCTGCAGATCAACCGGAGCTCCTCCTGCGACGGGATGATCGATCATCCTCTCAATTTGGAAGTTAACCCCGCCTGGGAAAACTATTATTATCCCCTGGGTGACAAACCCTCGATCCCGGGAAACCTGCAGGGCTCGGCACTGAACGACCATGAGGTTCTGCTGGTGTGGGACGAGGCTGCCGATCTGCAGGAGACGGAATCCTATTATGTTTACGTGGAAGGGAACCTGGTCAGAACGGTCGATGGCACCTCGGCAATCATCGGCGGACTCCAACCGGCAAGCACTTATTCCTTCGCGGTGAAAGCTCTCGACCGGTCGAAAAACGTTTCCCTCCTCAGCGAGATCATCGACCTTACCACATCGGCTGCCGGAGTGGAAGACGCTGAAACACCGGGCCTCTTTCTCTACCCGAACCCGACACAGGGGGTCCTGACGGTCAGATCGCCTTTTAATGGACTGACCTGTATCACCCTGTGTGACATGGGCGGAAAGGAAGTGTACCGTTCGGTCATCTCCGGCGAGACAACGCTCGACCTTGCCGGCTATCATCTATCGGGAACCTACGTGGTACGGCTGTCCGACAGCAAGGAATCCGTTACCGGAAAAGTGTTGTTCAGATAAGGGCCGGTATCATGAACATCTCAGTGAATTCTAATGGGGAAATGGGTTTTTGTCCGGCAGTATAGTATATTTGCTACATTGACAGGCTTTCAAATCAAGCGGATGATGATGAGGCAGTGCAGTTGGCTTTTGATATTTTCATTACTCCTGGTGTCTTTCCCGGCTTTATCTCAGCCGGTTGGGAAGAATTTCGTCCGGACCTATGATCTGACGGAGATCGGGAGTACAACAGGAGCCTTCTGGTCGGTGGTTCAGGACAGCAGGGGCCTTCTTTATTTCGGGGGAGAAAAAGCTGTTTTTGAATTCGACGGTACAAGCTGGAGGAGCATTGAACTGCCTAACAAATCGGTGGTCCGTTCACTGGCTGTCGGTCTCGACAGTATTATCTATGTGGGAGGCGTATCGGAATTCGGTTACCTGTCGGCCGACAGTGCAGGAAAACTGCAATATGTCTCCCTGATCGGCAAGGTGCCGGAAGACAAACTCAATTTTCCCGATATCTGGAGCATCAATATCCTGGGAAATGCGGTCTGTTTCCAGAGCGCCGACCTGCTTTTCATCTATGAAAAGGGAAAGATCAGGACCGTCGACGTGCATGAATCCTATCACCGGTCGGTAGCCATTGATGACCGCCTGTATTTTAACCAGGCCGACATCGGGCTTTGTTACCTCTACGAGGAAAAGCCCTACCTGCTTCCCGGGGGAGAATTCTTCAGCGACATGGTTATCTCGTCGATTACCCGTTACGGGGAAAACAAACTGCTCATCGGGACCCGGCGCAACGGCCTTTTTCTTTACGATCTCTCCCCGGATTCCCGGACACGGATCACCCCCTTTATCTCCGAAGTTTCTGATTTTGTCAGGGAATACCAGCTCTACCATGGGATCGAACTGCCGGGTAACCGCTTCGCCTTTGCCACACTCAGGAACGGGACAATCATAACCGACCAGGACGGCAATATACAGACCTACGTAAACAACGCCTCCAGCCTGGGTAGTTTTAATTCGTATTTCCTATATCTGTCGAATGAATCGGAATTATGGATAACATCTGCCAGGGGGATCAGCCTTTACAATATCAATTCGGCCCTGACATTCTGGGATGAAGAACTCGGACTGGTGGGAGGAACGAACTGCACGGTCGAATTCAGGGACAGGATCTACGCCGGAACCTATACGGGGATCTTTGAAATGGATCTCAGCAACAGAAACCGGCGAAGAGAGCCCGGACAGACTACCCGGTTCCGGGAGACCGGGAACCTGAATACGGAAGTCTGGAGCTTCATGATCTTCAATCCTGACGGGCCCAGCGGACCGGAAGAACAATCGAGGCTGCTTGCCGCTACCGGTCAGGGTATTTATAATATCGGCACCGGCCAGGTTGAGTTCACCACCGATCGCGTGGGGCAGCTTACCTTTTGCCAGTCGTCCCGCAATCCTTCCGTGATCTACCTGAATGCCCATCCCTCCTTTTATGTGCTGCAATTCAGGAATGGCCGGTGGAATGTTGTGTGGGAAAAAGAAGTTTCGAGCTACGTGATCTCCACTGTGGAGGATCATGAAGGGAATGTGTGGCTGGGGACAATGTACTACGGGGTTTACAAGATCGGGCTCGAAAAGGTATTCTCCGATCCGGCGGCCCGGATCAGCCGGAACCTCGACCCGGGCCTGTTCCGTGATATTGAAGTGAAAAACTACGGCATGGAAGAAGGTCTGCCCGGACTGAATATGGCTTTTACGCATCTGTATCACGACCAGCTTATCATTACCTGTGAGGGCGTGTATACCTACGATCCGAAAAGCGACAGGATCACCAGGGCAACAAGCTTCGGTCAGGAGGTTGAAAAGTGGGACAAAACCATGCCCGATTTTGAAGAAGACAGCTATGGCAACATCTGGGGATTCCAGAACCAGATCTTCGACAAACAACCCATGGGCCAGTTCATTCCAGTGAGCCTGCCTTACCGTGTACTGACAATCAGCGGCGCGGCCCAGAGTTATTACCACGACCACAACGGGTGCACATGGATCGGCGGGGAAAGTGCCCTGTTCCGCTTCGACAGCCGGATCTCACGATCGACCTTCAAACCGCCTTTTACCGCTATGATCAGGAAGGTGATGATCAATGCGGATTCACTGATCTTCGGAGGAGCTTTCTTTACCGGATCGGCCAACGGGAAGAACATCAGTGCAAAGCAACCCTCCGGAATGGTTCCATACGTCCCCTTCAGCGCCCGGTCGATTGCCTTTGAATTCAGCTGTCCGTATTTCCAGGACGATATCCCGCTACATTACAGTTACATGCTGGAAGGATATGACGACCGCTGGTCGGAATGGTCGGGCCAGACCTTTAAGGAGTACAATAACCTCCGGGAAAATGAATATGTCTTTAAGGTCAGGGCCATGAACTACGCCGGCGACATCAGCCAGGAAGCCTCCTTCCGCTTTGTCATCACCCCGCCCTGGCAAAGGACCCTGGCTGCCTATATTATTTTCACCCTGCTGGCCATTATTATTGTTTATTCCGGGATCAGGGCCTACGTGTACCGTCTGAAGATCCTGAATATCCAGCTTGAGAACCAGGTAAGGGAGAGAACGCATGAACTGGAAAGGCAGAAGGAAGAGATCAGGAACCAGTCGGTCAAGCTCAAGACCCAGAACGACAAGCTGATCCATCAGCGTAACAGGATGTCGGAAATGTCGAAGGAGATCCTCAAGACCAACCGGGATAAACTCCGCTTCTTCACCAATATTTCACATGAGCTCCGTAACCCGCTGACCCTGGTTCTGGGGCCGATTGAAGAGCTGCGCAGCAAACGCGGAGAACTGAGCGATGAGCAGATCGACAGGAAGTATGAGGTGATCATCAAGAATGCCCGAAGACTGCTGGCGCTGGTGAACCAGATCCTCGATTTTCGCAAGATCGAGATCAACCGGCCCACCCTCAGCGCCTCGGAAGGGGAACTTGTGGGTTTTGTGAGAGAGATCACCAGCTGCTTCAGGGAACTGGCCAATAAAAAGGAAATCAGCCTGGAATTTGTTTCAACGGAAAAGGAGATCCGGACATGGTTTGATCCCGATAAGGTGGAAAAGATCATCATCAACCTTCTCTCCAATGCCTTCAAGTATACCGACCAGGGTGGAAGGGTAACGGTAAGCATCAGCACAACAACCGACTGGTATTCGAATTCGCCGGAGGGCCGGACCATTAAAATTGAAGTGGAAGATACAGGGATCGGGATTTCCCAGGACCTGATCCCGAAGATCTTCGACCGTTTCTATCACAGCGGCCGCTCGGTGACGCTGGAGCAGGCCGGCAGCGGGATCGGGCTGAGCATGGTGGCTTCACTGGCCGAGATCCACCACGGAAAGGTCGATGTGGAAAGCGAGCTGGGCAAGGGATCCAGGTTTATCTTCACCCTCCCCCTGGGAGAAAGCTATCTCAAGGAAGGCGAAAAGGAAAACAATCCCGAGCAGTCCTATGTCATGTCGCTCAAAGACAAGCCCAATATCGAACTGGTTGATCATATCCACGTCTCCACCCGGAAGAAGAACACTACCGTTGATAAGAATTCGGAAAAGGACCTGATCCTGATCGTGGAAGATAATGAGGAAATCCGCTCCTATATCATCTCCGTCCTTCAGGAAACCTACGATTTCATTGAAGCAGATGATGGTGATGAAGGATTTGAACTGGCCAAGCTTCACGGACCGTCAGTCATTATCTCCGACATCATCATGCCCAACATGGATGGCTACGAGTTTTGTCAGAAAATCAAATCAACGCTGGAGACCAGTCACATCCCCGTTATACTTCTGACTTCCAAAAACCAGGATGAGGATCACCGCCAGGGCCTGGAGGTCGGGGCCGATGATTTCATATCCAAGCCCTTTAACATGAGCATCCTGGAAGCCCGGATCGAAAACCTGATCCAGGCAGGAAAGAGGCTCAGGGAGCTGTTCCGGACCGATATGGTGTACAAACCGGCTGATATCATTATCTCCTCCACCGACGAGAAATTCCTCAGTAAAGCCTTCCAGACCGTGGAAAAATATATGGCCGATCCGGAATTCGGCGTCGATCTCTTCGCCCGGGAAATGGCAATGAGCCAGTCGACACTGTACCGGAAACTCAAGGCACTCACCGATCTGTCGACCAATAACTTCATCAAGGAGTTCCGGCTGAAGCAGGCCGCCAAGGTGCTGGAGAATAATGATGTGTCGGTTTCCGAGGTCTCCATCCTGGTCGGTTTCGACGATCCGGCGTATTTTGCTAAAAGCTTCAAGCAGAAATTCGGCAAATCCCCCAGTGAGTATCACAAGTCGAAAAAATGACCCTGACGAAGGATCCTGGACTTCCTGCGAACCCTCAAAAGGCACCGTGACCATTTTTTACCGGTAATTGACGCTTTTTTCATCATCATTCACAGTCCCTGCCCATATCTGATTAAATATACCACCCCTGTACGGGGGCTTATCACTATTTTGCGGTAAAATGCACTAAATGACCAGACACACTACTCTCCAAAGCTACCTGATCCTCTTACTGCTTGCCCCCGGCTTCCTGCTTAATGCTCAGGTCCAGTTCCCGTACCAGTCGGTATACCGCTACCTGAAAGGCAACGAAACCAGCGGTCCCGATGCCTCCTGGGTCACTCCCGGATTCGATGCTTCAGCCTGGTCAGAGGGAGCAGCCCCGTTCTGGTACGGTGATGGCAGCGGCGGAACCCAGCTTACAGACATGAGGGGCAACTACCCGGTTTTTTATCTTCGCAGTTCCTTTACAGCCAGCCAGGTTGACAAAATAACCACCGTCAGTTTTGCCGTGAATTATGACGACGGTTTTATTATCTGGATCAACGGGACCCGGACCCTGAGCCGCAATGCACCGGATACTCCGACAAATTCCAGTTATGCCACAGCTGAACATGAATCGGGGGTCGCCGAAACGATCCGACTCGACAAAGCCGCCGTCCCTCTTGTTGAAGGGGCAAATACCATAGCCGTTCAGGTTTTTAACGTAACCCTGTCGAGCAGCGATATCCATTTTGAACTGAATATATCCGCCCAGCCCGAACTTCCACCCTTCGATACAGCCTTCGGCAAGATCCTGTACAGCCATCCTGCCGGCTTTTACGACGCCCCTTTCGACCTGGAACTTTCAGCCTCTGCTCCGGGCCTCCGCGTAGCCTACACTCTCGACGGCACCGTTCCCGGGTACTCGGGCACCACCGTGTATGGCGACAGTACGGTAAGCGTGAACATAGATCCCACCAGTACTGCGGGCCGGCCACAGACGGCCGGGGTAGTGGTGAGGGCTGCCCTGATCAAAGAAGGCTATAGCCCTTCCATATCCCGCGCTGCAACCTACCTTTTTATCGACAGGGTCCGTTCGCAGGCCTACCCGGGGGCTCCCTGGCCATCGACTAACGTGAACGGACAGGTGATCGACCTGCCAATGGACCCCGATGTGGTCAATGATCCGAGGTATTCCTCCCTCATCGAAGAGGCGCTGCTCCAGGTTCCCACCTATTCGGTGGTTACCGACCTTGCCAACCTTTTCAACCCCTCAACGGGTATCTACGTCAATGCCTCTAACCACGGTGAAGAATGGGAGCGCGAATGCTCTGTGGAAATGCTTGATCCCGAGGGTGAATATTTCCAGGTCAATGCCGGCATCCGTATCCGCGGAGGCGCCAGCCGCGGCAGCTGGAACCCCAAACATGCCTTCCGGCTCTTTTTCAGGGCCGATTACGGTGACTCCAAACTGCGCTACCCGCTTTTCGGAGACGAAGGAGCGGCCGTTTTCAATAAAGTCGATCTCCGTACCGAACAGAACTACAGCTGGAGCAAGGACGGCGATCCGGCCGGCCCTCTGAACACCTTCATTAAAGACATCTATGCCAGAAAGTTACAGGGAGAGATGGGACAGCCCTATTCGCGGAGCCGCTACTGCCATCTATATATCAACGGCTTATACTGGGGACTGTTTATGACCGAGGAGCGTCCGGAGGCCGATTATGCCGAAAGTTATTTTGGCGACGACCAGGAAGATTACGATGTGATCAAGGTCACCACCACCGAATGGCCCTATTACAACATTGCGACCGACGGGAATATGGCCGCCTGGACCGAATTGTGGAACCTCACGAAAACAGGCTACTCCTCCAATACCAACTATTTCGCCCTGGAAGGCAAAGATGCACTCGGGCAGCCGGTAAAGGACAGCCGGGTGCTGGTGGATATCGACAACCTGATCGATTACATGGCCACCATTTTTTACACCGGTAACGTCGACGCCCCTGTCTCGGCCTGGTATGGTGAAACAATGCCCAATAATTACTATGCCATTTACAACCGCAAAAACAAGGGAACCGGGTTCATTTTCGTCGGGCACGACAATGAACATATCATGATGATTGACCCTCTTTATGTGAGCGACGGGATACAGGAGAACCGCGTCACCATTCCGGAAATGAATGCCACCTCGACAACGGATTTCCAGCCCCAGTGGCTGCATTACAAACTCAGCTCAAACGCCGAATACCGGCTGCGCTTCGCCGACCGGGTAAACCGCTATTTCGCCGCAGGAGGGATTTTCTGTCCCGATACTGCCAGAGCGCAGTTTGCCGCATTCGGGAAACAGATCGACCAGGCGATCATTGCCGAATCGGCCCGCTGGGGCGATGCGCAGGCCTCTGTTCCCAGAACAAAGGACGACGACTGGCTGCCGGCGCTGAACGCCCTCAACACCGGGTTCTTCCCGGTAAGGGCTTCCATTGTCGCCGGCCAGCTGAAAACAGCCAATCTGCTGCCCGATATCATTTCCCCGGCTTTTACTGTCAACGGCAAGACCGAATACCGGCGCTACCTCACGTTTTCATCCCCCGTAACCCTGAAGATCATCAACGACGACCCGATCGGGGACCTCTGGTACACCACCGACGGCTCAGACCCGAGGATGACCGGAGGGGCAACATCTGCCTCGGCCATCAGCTCGCAGAGCGATGTAGATCTGAATGTCAGCGGAACTACTTTGATCCATGCACGGGTGAAATCGGGCTCTTCCTGGAGCGCACTCTCCGTAATTGCCCTGAGCGCAGCGAACGAGGATTATTCCGGCCTGAAAATAACGGAGATCCATTATCACCCCGCCGATATCATTTCGGGGAACGATACGATATTCAGTGACGATCAGGAATTTATCGAGCTGAAAAATACCGGGAGTACAAGCATTAACCTCTCCGGAATCAGCTTCGACTCGGCTGTCTGGTACCTTGTTCCGGCGCAGACCCTCCTGTCACCGGGACAGTTTTACGTTATAGCCGCCAAACCGGAGGTGTTTTATCAGCTTTACGGAAGAAACCCCGATGGGAATTTCGATAAGCACCTGAGCAACGGAGGCGAACTGATCCTGATCCAGGACCCGGCCGGCAATGACCTGTTCCGCTTTTCCTACTCCGACAACAGCCCCTGGCCCGCCACCGCCGATGGCGACGGTTTCTCCCTTTCGGCAACAAAAGCCGTTCCCGACGGTGACCCGGGCGACTATAACTACTGGATGAGCTCCATTAACACAGGGGGTTCACCTTATGCCGATGATCCGCACATCACCGCCGTTGAACCCTTGCAGGGTAACGCTTTCGCCGACCGGTTCTCCGTATGGCCCAACCCGGCAAGCGATTTTGTTGAGCTCAGCTGCGAAAGTGGTGAAGAATGTTCGGTGGAGATCTATGATGCCTCGGGAAAAAGTGTGTATGTGAACACCTTTACAGGGCACCTGACCCTGGCTTGCAGCGAACTGGGTGAAAAAGGCGTGTATTTTGCCGTTCTCAGCAACCGTTATCAGACAGAAACAAAGAAAATTATCCTGCTCTGAGAACGATGAAAGGTTTTTCATGCCACTTGAAAATTTTGGTCACAGATTGACCTGTATTTTCTGATCAATGAAATATATGGCACTATGCCTGCAAAAAAAATGAAGTAAACTTGTATTTGTATAAACCTCTTCAATGAAAACAAAAAAAACAAGATCAGGCAGAACAACCGGTAAAATGGTTGTCCGGGAAAAAGCAGTCCGCAACTGTTCCCTGTTCCTGCTTTCGGTAATATTATTAAGCGCTGCATCCTGCAGCAAGGACACACGGGAAGGATACCCTATAGAACCCGTGCCCTTCACTTCGGTACACCTTACCGACCAGTTCTGGGCTCCCAAGCTGGAGATTAACCAGGAAGTAACCATCCCGATTGCCATTGAACAATCGACCATTACCGGCAGGATCAAGAACTTTGAGATCGCCGGCGGACTGGAGTCCGGTTCCTTCTGTTCGGAATATCCTTTCGACGACTCCGACATTTACAAGATCATTGAAGCCGCTTCCTATTCGCTTCAGAACCATCCCGATCCGGCCCTCGAAGCCCGGATCGACACCCTGATCTACAAGATCGGGCTGGCCCAGGAACCCGACGGCTACCTGTATACCTACCGCACGATTATGGGAGACGACACCCATCCCTGGGTTGGGAAGCGCTGGGAAAAAGTGCATGAGCTGAGCCATGAACTCTATAACCTCGGACACCTATACGAAGCCGCAGTAGCCCATTACAAAGCTACAGGAAAGCGTGAGTTGCTCGACATAGCTTTAAAAAGTGCCAACATGGTCGACAGCACTTTCGGCTGGGGCAAAAGGGAGGATTACCCGGGACACCAGGAAATCGAGATTGGTCTTGTGAAACTTTATGGGGTAACCGGGGAGAAAAAATACCTCGACCTGGCCAAATTCTTTCTTGATGTAAGGGGTCCGAACGGTGATGAATACAACCAGGCTCATAAAAAAGTGGTGGATCAGCGCGAGGGCGTGGGACACTCCGTGAGAGCCACCTATATGTATGCCGCCATGGCCGACATTGCCGCCATCACCCGCGACGAATCGTATATCGAAGCCATACGGGGCATCTGGGAGGATATCGTCTACAAGAAAACCTATCTGACCGGAGGGATCGGTGCCTCCGGCGGAAACGAAGGTTTTTCCACTCCCTACCTCCTCCCGAACATGTCGGCTTACTGCGAGACCTGTGCCTCGGTAGGGAACATGATCTGGAATTACCGGATGTTCCTCTCCGACGGCGATGCCAAATATGTCGACCTTTTCGAAAAAACACTGTATAATGCTTTCCTTTCGGGCGTTAGCCTCTCGGGCGACCGGTTCTTTTATCCCAATCCCCTGGAATCCTTTGGCCAGCATCAAAGGGGAAAATGGTTCGGTTGCGCCTGCTGTCCGCCAAACGTAGCCAGGACCCTGCCTTCCATTCCGGGATACATTTATGCTACAACAGATAAGGATCTGTATATCAATATGTACGCCGCCAACGAAGCCACCTTTGCCTTCCAGGGCGGGGAAATGAAGATCAGTCAGCAGACCGCTTATCCCTGGGACGGAAAGATAGAGGTAAAAATAGATCCGGGACAGAAAAAGAAATTCAGGCTCCACCTGAGGATCCCCGGCTGGGCAAGGAACAGCGCCATCCCCGGAGACCTTTATCACTTTACCAACCAGGAGGAAAATCCGGTGGTCATTACCGTGAACGGAAAGGAAGTCAAGGCAGCCGAGGAAAAAGGCTATGCCGTGATCAACAGAAGCTGGTCGGCAGGCGATGTGCTTACGCTCACCCTTCCGATGGATATCCGGAAAGTGGAAGCCGACGAAAAAGTGGAGGCCGACAGGGAGAAATTTGCCATTCAGCGCGGGCCCATGATCTACTGTGCCGAATGGCCGGAAGCTGCCGACCACCACGTCCTGAACCTGGTCTTTGATGAAAACAGTAGCTTCAGCACACATTTTGAACCCGCTTTACTCAACGGTGTGCAGGTAATCGAAGCCACAGCTGCACCTGCCCTCCGGAACAACGGCGGTGAGGTTGAACTGGAAGAAAAAACAGCACTCACCCTGATCCCCTACCACACCTGGAACAACAGGGGACCGGGCGAAATGATGGTATGGCTGCCCTTCACCACCAACAGTGTGCGCCCTCTTCCCGCGAAAACCCTCTCCAGCACCAGCACGGTGAGCGCCAGCGTCCCCACACGGGCTCTGATCGCACTTAACGACCAGTATGAACCCAGGAATTCGGGCGATCAGACCTGGCCCTATTACCACTGGTGGCCCGAACAGAAAAACCGCGAGTGGGTCCAGTACGATTTTGCCCAACCCTCGAAGATCTCCAAAATGAAAGTGTACTGGTACGACGACGGTCCGTTTGGCGGCTGCCGGATACCCGAAAGCTATGAACTCCAGTATCTCGCCGGAAAGAAATGGCTTCCCGTACCCAACAGCTCAACGCCGGTGATCTCGAAGGACAGCTGGAACATCCTGACCTTCGACCCGGTGCTTACCTCAGCGGTCAGACTGGTAGTCAAACTGCCCGACGATAATTCTGCCGGAATACACGAATGGGTCGTCGAATAAACTTTATGGCATGGAATCCTCCTGCCGTACGAATAATTTGAAAATACTGCACAATGAAAAAATATATCTCAAACCTTATCCTGCTGGCCCTGTTTTTTTTATTGACCGGATGCCCGGGTAAAAGCGACACCAGGATTACTACCAACGGACCGGAAGTGATCAGCTTTAAAGCCCTGCCTTTCAGTCTGACCGATGTAAAACTGCTCGACGGACCCTTCCTCCATGCTACCGAGCTCAATAAACAGGTCCTCCTGAATTATGAACCCGACAGGTTCCTGGCCAAGTTCCGCACCGAAGCAGGGCTTGAAGCCAAAGCCGAACATTACCACGGCTGGGAGGATAACACGATTGCCGGACACAGCCTGGGCCATTACCTGAGTGCCTGCGCCCTGATGTATCAGTCTACGGGTGACCAGGAGTTCCTCAACAGGGTGAACTACATTGTCGATCAGCTGGATGAGGTCCAGACAGCGGAAGGTGATGGTTATATGGGAGCCTTCCCCGACGGCAAGAAAATACTGGAAGAACAGGTGGCTAAAGGAACTATCCGTTCCCAGGGCTTTGACCTGAACGGGATCTGGGTTCCCTTCTATACCGAGCATAAAGTGATGGCCGGTTTATTTGATGCCTATTACCTCTGCGGAAATAAGAAGGCCCTCGACCTGAATATCCGTTTTGCCGACTGGCTGGGCACGATCACGGAAAACCTGAACGATTCGCTGATCCAGGTAATGCTGCATTGCGAGCACGGCGGGATCAATGAATCGCTGGCCGAGCTCTATGCCATAACCCACAATGAAAAATACCTCGATCTTTCCAGGGTATTCCACCATAAAGTCATCCTCGATTCCCTTCTCGTTGAAAAGGATATCCTCCCCGGCAAACACTGCAACACCCAGATACCCAAACTGATCGGGCTTGCACGCCGTTATGAGATTACCGGTGACACCGGCGACAGGAAGACAGCCGATTTCTTCTGGAACACCGTGGTTCATCACCATTCGTATGTCACCGGAGGAAACGGAAACCATGAGTACTTCGGACCCGCCGACCAGCTCTCAAACCGCCTGAGCGAAGGCACCACGGAGACCTGTAATGTTTATAACATGCTCAAGCTTTCGCAGCACCTCTTCGAGTGGGATGCCTCTCCCGAAGTGGCCGACTTTTTCGAAAGAGCCCTGTTCAACCATATTCTTTCCTCACAGAATCCGGATGACGGCCACGTGACCTATAATCTGTCGCTCGATATGGGTGGCTACAAAAGCTTCCAGGATCCCTACTGGTTCACCTGCTGTGTGGGAACGGGAATGGAAAATCATGCCAAATACGGTGAAGAGATCTATTATCATGGCGAAAACGAACTGTATGTCACCCAGTATATTGCCTCCGTTCTGACCTGGAAGGACAAAGGTCTGATCCTGAAGCAGGAAACGAAATATCCCGAGGAACAGGGAACGACCCTTACCTTCGAAAACGAGGAACCGGTTTCTGCCGACATCCTTGTGCGTTACCCCTCCTGGGCTGACAAAGGTATCGTGGTAAAGGTTAATAATAAAACCAGAAGGATTAAGGAAAAACCAGGTAGCTTTATCCGCCTGAAAGGAAACTGGAAAGCCGGTGACCGGATCGAAGTGCAGATCCCCTTCAGCTTCAGACTGGAAACCATGCCCGATAACCCGAACAGGGCCGCGATCATGTACGGTCCCCTGGTGATGGCCGGAGATATCGGTCCTGTTGATGACCCCTCCACCTCCGATCCGCTTTATGTACCGATCCTCCTGACCACCGATCCCGATCCCGCCAACTGGCTGGAACCCGTGGAAGGCAAGGTCAACACCTTCACGACAAAAAATGTCGGACGCCCGAGGGATGTTACCCTGCAGCCCTTCTACGCCATTCATGACAGAAGGTATACCATTTACTGGGATTTTTTCAATGAGGAATCCTGGAACCAGAAAGAACAGGAGTACCGGGAAGCACTCGAAAAGAAAAGGAAAATTGAAGAAATGACCATCGATTTTGTCCAGCTCGGTGAGATGCAGCCTGAAAGGGATCATAATTTCAAAGGAGAAAATGCCGACGCTCAGGAATTCAAAGGAAGAAAATTCCGGGAATCCAGGGGCGGATCCTTCTCCATGGACATGGGCGTGTACATGGGCCAGCCGATGGCACTGGTGGTGGAATACTGGGGCGGTTTCCCGGGATCCAAGACCTTCGACATCCTGATCAATAACAAAGTGCTGGTTACGGAAAATATTTCCAATAAAAAAGACGGTGAATTCATCTTCGTTGAATACCCCATTCCTGATGCTCTGACCGTCGATAAAACAAAGATCACCGTTACTTTTAAAGCCCATAAAGGAAATATGGCTGGTCCGGTCTTCAGCGTACGGACCATAAAAAATTAAAACGGATTTTTACCCTGTGTACCGGATCTTCCTGCTCTGCCTTCTCAGGAAGGTCCGGTTTTAATTACCCGGGCTGACAATTTACCGACATTTGCTTAACTTGACCTGTTAATTGTAAATAGCTGCTCTATGAAAAACTCAGTCCCTGCCTTAGTTGTTCTTTTCCTTTTAGCCCTTTATTCCTGCTCCGGTGAGCCGGAGGAGACCACAGGCTATCCCCTGAAATCCCTTGATCTGAGCGAAGTAAAAATCACCGGCGGGCTCTGGGCCACTATTCTTCAAACCAGCCGGACGAACACGCTTCCACATGAACTGGCATTCCTTGAAAATACCGGGCGGCTGGAGAATTTCTCCAGGGCGGCAGGTACTTCTGAAGGACCCTTCACCGGCGAACGCTATAACGACTCCGATGTGTATAAGGTTCTGGAGGGGATCTCCTATCACCTCATCCATCAGCCTGATGAGAAACTGGAACACTATGCCGACAGCGTGATACGACTCATCGCTGCCGCACAGGAGGCCGACGGCTATCTCTACACCCCGTGGATCATCCATCCCGATGCCGACCTTCCGGGCTGTGGCAAGGCCCGCTGGCAGGATGTGCTGATCAGCCATGAGCTCTACAATGCAGGTCACCTTTATGAGGCGGCCGTTGCATATTACAAGGCAACCGGCAAGAGGGAACTGCTGGATGTGGCTATCAGGAACGCCGACCTGGTGTGCAGCGTGTTTAACACCAACGGAATAAAAATCGCACCGGGACACCAGGAGATCGAGATCGGACTGGTTAAACTGGCCCAGGCCACCGGTGAGAAGAGCTACCTCGACCAGGCCCAGTTCTTCCTCGATCAGCGGGGGGGAGAGATGAACCGGAAAACCGAACCGGAGGGCACACGTTTCGAGATCTACAACGAACGCAGTTACCTGCAGTACCATCAGCCGGTTAGAGAACAGGCCGAGGCTGTCGGGCATGCCGTGAGAGCCATGTACATGTACTCGGGAATGACCGATGTGGGGGTCCTGGAGGGAGATACCGGGCTGCTGAATGCCGTGGAGCGGCTGTGGAAAGATATGGTAAGCAAAAAGATCTACCTCACCGGCGGTGTGGGTGCCAGTGAAAGAGGAGAAGCCTTTTCCGGACCCTACGACCTTCCCAATGCCACAGCCTACTGCGAAACCTGTGCAGCCTGCGGGAATATGTTCTGGAATTCCCGCCTGTTCAACATGAGCTCCGATCCCCGTTACATGGACCTGCTTGAGGTGATCCTCTACAACGGCTTCCTTTCCGGCATTTCGTACGACGGAACCCGGTTCTTTTATCCCAACCCGCTCGAATCGGACGGGACCGTGCACCGCAGCGAGTGGTTCGGTGTAGCCTGCTGTCCGACCAATGTGCTTCGGACGGTTCCCGAGGTTGCGGGATTCATTTACAGCAAATCGGACTTCGATTTCTATGTGAATCTCTTCGTTGAAAGTGAAGCGAAAACAACGGTCAACAACACCCCAGTAAAGGTCAGCCAGGTAACGAACTATCCCTGGGAAGGGAAGGTGCTGATCAAAGTCGATCCCGAAAAACCGGTCAGGATGAAAATGCACATCCGTATTCCGGGCTGGATCAACGGGCCCTTTATGCCCGGGAAACTTTACCGTTATAAGAACAACGACCGGGAAAATGTGACCGTCAGGCTGAACGGGAAAGACTATGCCGCCCAGCCGGGACGCCTGTTTGAGATCGACAGGAAATGGAAAAGCGGGGATGTGATCGAACTGAATTTTCCCATGCCCGTCAGGCAGGTCATTGCCGATGAAAATGTGAAGGAGGACCTGCACAAAGCAGCGCTTACCCGTGGCCCGGTGGTATATACCTTTGAAGGGTTGGATAACGGGGGAAGTTTGTCGGCCCTCCGCCTGAGCCCCGGCCAGGAGTACAATGCCATCTTCGATCCCGGCTTGCTCTACGGAATGACGGTCATCCGGGCAGAAGGCCTGCAGGCAATTCCCTATTTCGCCTGGGACAACCGCAGCCCATCGCCGATGAAGGTCTGGATCCCTTTTAAAGAATAAGCAATCCTCATTCGCATTCCATGAAAAAATACTGCCCCTGTGCCGCGCTGACCCTCTTCCTGCTGATCCTCTTTTCAGGCTGCCAACAGCAGGCCGGGATCTCTGCAGATCTTGGATTCCCGGGAAATGATACGGTTTATATCACCCGTATCCCGCTGAACGGATCCGCGAAGCAGACCACGGATACTGTGGTCACGGAAAAAGGCAGGTTCCGCCTCGATCCTGAAGTGCAGGACCTATATTTCTGTTCCCTGTACACCGGTAAAATGATCACAAGCATGGAAAACGGGGACGACTTCCTCTTCCCGGCAAAAACAGTCGATTTCTTTATCGGACCCCGGGATCGTATAAAAATCAGGGCTGAAATGAAGGAAAAGCTGACTGTTTATACTGCGGAAGGAAATGAGCTCAGTCGCCAGATGAGTACTTACCGGGAGCTGGTCTCCCCGCTGTACGCCGAACAGGCGCAGACCTTGCTGGACCTTGAAAATCTGTACTTCCTGAATGATACTGCGGCCGGCATTGCAGCACTGAGCGAAAGACTCAGTGTGCTCTTTTATCGGTCCGACAGTCTGCTGAAAGCCTATATACAGGAGCATCCCGACCATGAACTGTCGGCTTATCTGCTTCTGAGAGAAAGGAAAGATGATATCCTGAAGTATTTTCCCGGACTCAGCGCAGAAGTGCAGGCTTCCGTCTGCGGGCAAATCCTGGATAAAAAGATTGTAGCCTGGCAGCGCACTGCACCGGGAACCCCCGCCCCCGCGTTCAGGTATGCCACCCTGTCGGGAGATACCCTTAGCCTGCAGGACCTGCGCGGAAAATATACCGTGCTGGATTTCTGGGGACCCTGGTGCCACCCCTGTGTGTCGGGCATGCCCGAAATGAAAAACTATTATGAAAAATACAGGGATAAAGCCGCGTTTGTGGGCATAGCCTGCCGGACCGACCGGGAGACCTGGGCAGCAGCTGTCGGCAATCTTGGCCTGAGCTGGATCCAGATCCTCAACGACGAGAACGGGGAGGATCTATCGGCCCTTTACGGTATTGAAGGATATCCGACCAAGATCATCATCGACCGGGAAGGAAAAATTCTGCGTGTCTTTCTCGGAGAAAGCCCGGAATTCTACGAAGAGCTTGATAAGCTGCTGAGCCTTTGAGGAGAACTTTGCTGAAAATCCAGGATTATCCTGATCCTATAAAAAGCGTGCATGATGAAATACCTGATCAGTCTGTTCATCCTTTCCGGTCTGCTGGCCCTTCAGCTCCCGGCCCAGAACGAATCACGTCTTGAAAACAGCAACCTGTCGCTGACCTTTGACAGCCGGGGTCTGCGTTCTCTCCTCTCCCCCCGTGACCCTTACAAAGCCAGTTTCCTTGACCGGAACGGCAGGTTTGGTGATATCCAAACGAAGTACAGGATCGGGAATGGTGACTGGCTCAGCATTTATGCAGATGAGCGGACCCGGGAAGTTATCCCTGAAGAGAACCTTGTGGTCTATACCGACTACCAGGAAGGAATGCCGGTTTCCATGACCCAGACCTACCGGCTCGACAGTACTTTCCTGGACTGGAGTCTCAGCCTGGAAACAAAAATGGGCTTCCCCATGCGGATCGGGGAGCTGGCGATCCCCATCCCCTGGAACAAACCCTATAAGGAAGGGCAGACAGCCATATTCGAGGAGAGTTTCACCAAGCATCATTTTATTGCCGGCAACGGTTCCTTTCTTTACTTCACGAAACCTTCGGGTAATCCACCCTATCTGTTGATAACCGCCAAAAAAGGAACCCGGCTGGAGTACTTCACTTCGTCCCGGGGATCGGGTTATAGCGTGTATGTTTGTTCGGGCCTGGCGGCTGAAACCGATACGGCAGGAAGCTGGAGGACGGAACAAACCTGGATCGACCTGAAAAGTGCGGGTGAGGAAGGTTCGAAGTTTGTTTGCGGCCTTCGCTTTCACTGGGCCCGGTCGTACGATGAACTGAGGGAGATCCTGTACCGCGAGGGCCTGATCGATTTCAGGGTGGTTCCCGGGATGACCATCCCCTCCGATCTTACAGCACGCTTCTCCCTCCACACCCTGAACCGCATCGACTCGGTAGTGGCGGAGTATCCGCAGGAAACGCGCGTTTCCTTCCTTGGTGAAAAACAAAAGGATCAGCTGATCTATGAAGTGCAGTTCAGCCACCTGGGAGAGAACCTGATCTCTGTCTATTATAACGGCGGCGAAAAAACCGGCCTTGAGTTCTTCTGTACGGAACCACTTGAGACGCTGGTGAAAAAAAGAGCCGCCTTTATCTCCGGGCAGCAGCAGCATATCGACAGCACCCGCTGGTATGACGGGCTGTATTCTGTATACGACATGAAAAACAGTGTTCTGAGAGGGCCAGACAATACCGACGGCTTTGATCACTGGTGGGGTTATGTGCTGTCCTGCGATGATCCCGGCCTGTGCAAAGCGCCTTACCTGGCGGCCAAGAACGTGCATTTTCCGGTTGATGAGGAGATCAGCAGCATCGAATATTACCTGGAACATTTTGTGTGGAACGGCCTGCAGCGGACCGATACCGACGAGCCCTATCCCTACGGGATCTACGGAACGCCGAACTGGAAGGTCTGCCGCGATCCGGCACTTCGTGCGGGAGTGAATAACTACAACCTCGACAAGATGCATATCTGGAGATCCTACGATTATCCGCACATCTTTATGCTGTACTACCACATGTACCAGATCGCCCGGTTTTACCCCGAAAAGGTGCATTACCTTGATGCAGCCGGGTACCTCGAAAGGGCGTACCAGACTGCCAGGGCCTACTGGATCTATCCCTATGAGATCCTGCCCTGGTACGAGACCTACAAGGTGGGCTGCTACAACGAGCTGGTCGTGCAGGACATTATCCGTGCCCTGGAAGAGGAAGGATTTCCGGAAAAAGCGGCTTACCTGAGGGAGGAGTGGGAGAAAAAAGTAAAGTATTTTGTCTACGACGATCCCTATCCCTACGGCTCCGAATACAGTATCGACCGGACCGCCTTTGAATCAAGCTATGCCCTGGCGCGTTACGGGGCAAGCACCGATATGAAAGCCGACAGTGCCCTCTGGTTCGACAAGAACCAGGGGGTCTGGTATTCTCATCCCGCTGTATCCCGAGCCGATTCGCGCGCGTTCATGGAGCGGCAGCATATGGCCGCCCTGTCGG
>JBMOLL010000130.1:0-31355 GCA_049325415.1 Bacteroidota bacterium
GGAGAGGGATTCACGTTGACGTCTTCGTTATACATTTTTGTTTGACAATATTGTTAAACGACTCTGCTAAAATAAAATTAAGAAACATACAAAGCAAGAATTGCAGGAAAAATTTTTCATGTTCGTTTCTTTTCAGGATATTTGGACCGACTCATAAAGCAAACCATCATGAAAAAGAATCTGATCCTGCTCATTTTGCCCCTGGCACTGTTTATTTCCTGCTCACCCAGGTCCAATCATGAGATTACGACACCGGAGATCCGTGAAGAAATTGCCTTTCTGGCTTCCGACAGTCTGAAAGGCAGGTATCCCGGCACCCCGGAGGAGAAAGTTTTATCGTCGTATATTGCCGGTGAATTCCGGCATGCCGGGTTACGGCTTTATGAAAAAGACGGTTTGCAGCCATTCCGGATCATACGCCATATCACCGCCGGTGAAGGAAACAGTCTTTCGGAAGGAGACAGCATTTTTTCGCTGAACATTGATTTTGCACCAATGCCTTTCAGTTCAAACAGTGAACTTAAGGCCGGGGTTGTTTATGCAGGCTATGGTTTTGAATTCAAAAATGGTTCTGATAACTGGAACGACTATCAGGACCTGGATGTAAAGGACAAGTGGGTTATGATCCTGAGGGGCAATCCGGAGCCTTCTGACCTGAGTTCAGTATTCATCAGTCATTCAGATGATCGCAGCAAAGCACTGAAAGCGGCTGACCATGGTGCCGCAGGGGTTATTTTTATTTCCGGCCCCGTCAATGATCCGGAGGGGAAGCTCCTCCCCCTGAAGGATAAGAAACCCGCACTTTCCATTCCCGTGATACAGCTCAGGCGTCCGTTATCCGATTATCTCCTTAAGAAAGCCGGCAAAGTTTCCACAGCTGAGCTGGAAAAAGAGACCGACTCGCTGAGAATACCGGGAGGTTTTGAGCTTGAAGGCCTTATCCTCTCTGGCTGCACCGAATTATTGCCGGATGCCGATGAAGCCTACAACACGATTGCTTTTTTACAGGGCAGCGATAAATTATTGCGCGACCAGTATGTACTCATCGGGGCTCATCATGATCATCTGGGAATGGGAGGACCGGGAAGTTCGTCCAGGAGGCAGGATACGATTGCCGTGCATTACGGTGCCGATGACAATGCATCGGGAGTTGCCGGTGTAATTGAGCTGGCAGGGAATCTTGTCACCCGCAAGCCGATGAGAAGCATGATCTTTTCCACTTTCAGCGGTGAGGAGATGGGTCTGCTTGGTTCGAGGTACCTGGTTGAAAATCCTCCTGTGGATATTCACTCCATCGTTGCCATGGTCAATCTCGACATGGTTGGCCGCCTTGATGAGGAAAGGACCCTCCAGGTGAACGGAGCAGGGACCTCTCCCCTTTTCAAGGCCCTGATTGATTCCGTGAACAGGAATTACGGTTTCAATATCAAAATTTCACGCGAAGGCTATGGTCCGTCCGACCATGCTTCTTTCTACGCCGCCGACATCCCGGTGCTTTTCCTTACCACCGGAGCACATCCCGATTATCACACTCCGGCCGACAGCTCCGGAAAGATAAATTATGAGGGCTGTCGCGAAGTATATGAATTTGCCTCCGATCTGGCTCTTTTACTGGCAAACACGCCCGATTCGATCCCTTTCACGGAGGCCGGTCCGAAAGTCAAGGCATCCTCTGCCGGCAGGTACGGCAGGATCACGCTGGGCATTATGCCCGATGCATCGTATGAGGGCAGTGATGGTTTGCCTGTATTGTTTGTTACCGAAGGTCGGCCGGCAGCAGTGGGCGGAATTCGCAAGGGCGACACCATAGTTGCGATTGAAGGAAAAATAGTTGGAAATGTTTACGATTACATGGAGCGGCTTGGGGGGCTGAGTGAAGGGCAAAGCCTTGTGGTCTCAGTAAAAAGAGAAGGTTCTGTATTGAACCTCCTCGTACAGTTATAATATTAAAAATCAGGAATATGTTCTGGAAGAAAACGGGATTCTGGGTGCTTGCCGTGTTCATTTCTGCGGCAACTATGATCTATCAGAGAAAAACCGGACCCACCTACCCCAGGAGTTATGAACTGAGTGTTAATGGAGAGGCTCTGCAATTCAGCCTTCCCCGCTCACATGGAGGTGATGGAAACTGCACCGTGGCGATTGCCGCTCCGGAGCAGATCACCGGTAAACTGTTATACCGCAGATTTCCCGGAGAAAGTCCCTTCGACACGCTGTTAATGGAACGAAGTGGCGACAGTCTTTTTGCTGAATTGCC
The DNA here is from genome assembly GCA_049325415.1 of Bacteroidota bacterium. Lineage (GTDB taxonomy): Bacteria > Bacteroidota > Bacteroidia > Bacteroidales > JBMOLL01. The sequence goes on from JBMOLL010000130.1 coordinate 2,258, forward strand.
CCATCAGGCCCCTGCCGGAAAGCTTGAATACCATCTAGAGCTCTTCCATCAGGGAGAGAGACTGGATCTCGGGGATAAGGAAAATGTGGTCATACGGTTTAAGGGAGAAGTGCCTCTCTGGGCTCTTGTTCCACATATTCTGCTTATGATTTTCGCCATGTTGTGGTCGAATGCCACAGCCCTTTATGCTGCGGGCAAGTTACCACAATACAAAAAGCAGATGCGCTTTACTATCCTGCTTTTCCTTGCCGGAGGTTTTATTTTCGGCCCCATAGTGCAATACTATGCCTTCGGGGATTTCTGGACCGGCTGGCCTAACGGGAAGGATCTGACCGACAATAAGGTATTGATAGCCATTATTATCTGGCTGGCAGCCTGGCTATTGAACCGGAAAAGGGAACGTCGCTGGGCAGTAATCCTCGCTGCACTGATCCTCCTGGTAATTTACCTGATTCCGCATAGCATGAACGGATCGGAGCTGGATTATGAAAGCGGACAGGTGGTCACCGGAGCACTTTTACTTCCTGTGGTGACCTACAACAGGTTTACCCGACGGCTTAAAAACGGTAGTAGATTCCTGTTTCGCCGGTGAGATTCAGCATGGTCGTATTTTCATTGTTGTAATAAAAGGCCATTCCAAACATCACATTGATGCCGAGTCGTTGTTTTATTACAAATTCCAGACCGGGACCGATGCCGGTAACGCTCATGAAGTAGGTATCGGGATCAGGAGCTGAATATTCACTGTAGGAATCGAAGAAAAAATGTTGCCCCGCATAGGCAAAGAACCGGATCCAGCCGGCATCTTCAATGAGCCTCATCCCGGCCAGCCCAAAACTGATCACCCCACCGTTCTCATCATAATAAGGTGCAAAGGTTGTTTGTACGCCCCAATTTCCGGGCCAGTAGCGAAAACTCAGACCATAACCGGTTGAGAATCCTGCAGCTGCGCCTATTCCGAATCTGTATGAAGGCTGCATTTCCTGGGCAGAGACCCGGATACCTGAAGATAAAAGCAGCACAAGCATTAAAAGGCCAAAGAGTTTTTTCATATCAGGCTGATTAAAATCTGAAATAGAGCCCTGTTTCGGCGGTCAGAGCAATTTTGAACTTTTCATCTGTCGCAAAATCGGACCTGAAACCGAACATCAGGTTGTAGCTGAAGCGTTTACCGATCAGAAACTCAAATCCCGGCCCAATCCCTGTCAGCCAGCGATAATTATTTACCATCATCTGATTGCTGGCATAGGTAGGATTACCATATTCATCAAGAATCAGATTTCCGTTTGAGTCATGCAACAGCGGAAAGGTATAGGCTCTGTCAAATATAAGGTGATTACCAAGATACAGGTAGAGGTTAACCCAGCTCATTTCCTGGAGTCGAACCAGGGCTGTTGCACCAAAACTCGCATGTGCTTTTTGATATTCGAAATAGGGTGTTGTTGTAAGCTGGAAGCCCCAGCGCCCAGGCCAGTATCTGTAAGAGATGCCATAGCCTGTTGTAAAACCGGCAGCTCCGCCAATCTGGTTCTTGTATTCTGAGGTGAAATCCTTCTGTGCTGAAAGAGACAGGCATAATAGCAGGAGTACCTGAAGAAGCAGTATCTTTTTCATAGGCGACCTTTTAATCAAAGGTAAAAAAAGGAGCAATACGGGAGTGAATTCAAGGAAGAAAAAGTATATACCTCAAATTAAGACAATTAAAATCCATACTCTCAGTCGGTATAGTTTGCGTCCCTGCCCTCTTTTGATATCCCGGATCTCGCAATCGCGTTTCTGTGCCGGGTAAAGCCACAGACAATTATCTGCATATCCCTGGAAATCAACAGGTTTGCAAAGGTCTGACAAGCAGATTGTCAGCGTGTTTCTTTTTATTTCGGCTAAGGAGGGAGACTCCCTCAGGAATTACTCCGGGAATCAATCGTCGTCATCGGAGATGCCGGTATCCAGATCATCGGAGAGGGAATTTGAAAGATTTTCAGGATTATAAAAGAAAACCCTGATCCTTGCGGTGTCGCGAAGGAAATCGATCCGGCCAATCTCAATACGGGAAATCTCGAGTCCGGTCCGTTCTTTCAGATCCTGGATCAGCTCAGCCCTTTTATCCGGTGTGATGAGGTTGATTTTTTCATAAATGATCGTTTTATGTCCTTCGCTGTTGATCATCCAAACCCGTTCCAGGTACCAGACAATGGCGATAAGGAGGAAGTTGGTCAGGATCAGTTCGGCATAGCTTACCTTCTTGTTGGCCAGTGAATTGATTACGGAAATCCCGATGATAAGGAACAGGTAGGTCATTTCCTTGATGGGTATCGGATTGGTCCGGTACCGGATGATCCCGAAAATGGCAAAAAGGCCCAGTGCAAAACCGATCTGGAGTTTAACATTTTCCAGAAGGAAACACATCATAAAGACTACGGCACTGATCAGCAGGTATGAAAAGAGATATTCCCTCCTTTTCGTCGCATGATAATAAAAACTATAGGAAAGGATAAATACAATGATAAAGTTCATCACGAAACGGACGACGAGTTCAAAGAAGTCGACCGTATTAATAATTTCAATTCCGAACAGCTGCGGTATTTCAAGAATTGGCAACAGATTTAAGGTCATTTCTGATGTGATTAAAAGTTATAAGTTGTTCTTTAAAGCGGTTCTGTTTGATCTGGTTTCCCAGGTAGGCCACAGCCATGCAGTACTTACTCATGGAGGAGGAAGTAATTTTCATGGATTCCAGTGTCCGGGCAATTTTTGAGCTATAGGCGTATTTATCCCTCTTTATTTCAGCGACAATGAGGTTCTGCATTTCCTGTTCCCCCTCATCACAGATCAGTTTGATATCGAAATCGAGGGTTGCCCTTTCTGTTTTATCCCTGTTAACCAGGGTAATCCTTTTAAAACTGTTCCCTGCCGAGACTGTCAGGGTACCGGGATCGAAAGGGATCTGCTCCTTCAGGAAATTCTTTTCCTCATCGTTCAGAGTCGGGGTGAAATTCCGGGTCAGGATTCTCCTTTTGCTGGTTTTGCCTTTATTATCTTTGAATTTTACTTCTACAAAGGCAATGTCCGAATTCAGGTAAATACGCTTACGAACTTTGTAACGGTTCAGTTTACCGTTGTGATGAGCAGTATACATCTTACGGTCGGGCGTGTCGAAATATACGGTATGGTATTCCTGATAAGGCATGGAGGCAACAGTCAGAACAAAATAGTCCCTGCTGATCCTTTTCAGGACCTCAGGAAACCATGATTCATGAAAGGTGTACTTGGTATCGATCCGGTCCATCAGACGGACTCCCGAGATATCCTCAAGGCCAATAGGCTCGAATTCTCCTAAAATTTGTTCTTCCCCCGACATGATGCAAAAAGCTTTGCACAAAAATAACATTAATCTAACGTAAACTTCAATCCGGCTATTGTTTTGCGTCGATTAAAGGGATTATTATCTTTAAGCGTTAAAATAAATGCTATGCGAAAATACCGTTGCACGGTTTGTGGATATACCTACGACCCCGAGGAAGGAGATCCCGACAGCGGGATTGCTCCCGGTACCCCATTTGAAGATATTCCCGATAACTGGTACTGCCCGGTTTGCGGGGTGAGTAAATCGGAGTTTGAACCGGCGGAATAATTCTATTTAGGGGGAATCGAGGCCAGTGTGCGCAGCAGCAGATCCCAGAATTTCTTCACCGATTCAATTTCAATCCGTTCATCAGGAGAGTGGGCGCCTTTTATAGTCGGCCCAAAGGATACCATGTCCAGATCGGGATATTTCTCAAGGAAAAGCCCGCATTCCAGCCCGGCATGAATAGCTCTCACAGCCGGATCCTTTCCAAACAGGGAGGTATAAGCTGAACGTGTGACCGCGAGTATCCGGCTTTCCGGATCGGGTTTCCAGCCCGGATAGCCATCGGAATGAATGACCTCAGCACCGGCAAGGGTAAAGAGTGCTTCGATACGGTCGGAGATATCCCTTTTGGCACTTTCAACCGAACTCCGCTGACTGGTCACCACTTCGATGAGGTCACCATCCTTCATTTTGACTGATGCCAGGTTGGTGGAAGTCTCGACCAATCCGGGAATATCGTTGCTCCAGGAGATCACTCCGTGAGGTACGGCATAGATGGCCTGAAAGAATTTCCGCTGGAATTTTTTCCTGAAAGCGAATTCAGGAAGTGCGGTTTCTGTAAGTTCCATAAAGAAATCGGGTTCAACGGAAGCCAGTTCTTTCCTGATCATGGAAAAGAACGAATCGAAATAGACCCTGAGCAGCTCACTTACCTCATTCTCCATCACAATGACGGCCGATGCTTCCCTCGGTATGGCATTCCGGAGGTTGCCCCCGTCGATCTGGGCAAGCCGGATATCAAAGCGCTGATCGGCATTCCAAAGAAAACGGTTCAGAATTTTATTACTGTTTCCCAGGCCCTTATGAATTTCATCACCGGAATGGCCGCCTTTAAGGCCTCCGACAAAGATACGCAGAGCTTTTTGGGTTCTGGGTATACGTTTTTTCCTGATCTGGAAACGGGCAATGGTATCCATCCCTCCCGCGCAGCCAATAAAAAGTTCCCCTTCATCCTCCGAATCAAGATTCAGCAGTATTCTCCCTTTCAGAAAGCCTGGCTGCAGTGCAAGGGCCCCTGTCATGCCACTTTCCTCATCAACGGTAAAGAAACATTCCAGCGGTCCGTGTGGAAGGTCGTCTGAGGCGAGAATGGCCATGGCGGCAGCCAGTCCGATACTGTCATCAGCTCCGAGGGTTGTGCCCGTGGCCGTTACCCAGCCATTATCGATCCGGGCTTTTATCGGGTCCTTTTCAAAATCATGCACCACATCGGCATTCTTCTCACATACCATGTCGACATGTCCCTGAAGGATAACCACGGGGAGGTTTTCATATCCTGCGGTGGCAGGTTTGCTAATCAGCAGGTTACCGACAGTATCCAGGCGATACGATAGTTTGTTTTTCTCAGCAAACTGCCTGAGGTATTCGATTATTTTTTCTTCTTTCTTAGAGGGTCTAGGAATCTTCAGAATCTCATCAAAATATTGCCAAACCACACCTGGTTCTAAGCTCCTTATTTCTTGCATCGTTTACTTTAATTCAAAAAATGTTATGCAATATGTTTTGCATAAATATGATCTACATCAGGAATTGAGGATGATTATTTGTCATAATTTCGGCAAAGATAATCTATTATCTCATTTCTAATTATGATAAACAGCATGAACAGCAGAACTATTGTAGCACTGCCCGGGGACGGTATCGGCAGGGTGGTGCTGGAGGAAACCATCAGGTTACTGGAAAGCGCAGGTTTCAAGGCAGACTATGTCGAAGGCGATATCGGGTGGGAATTCTGGAGAAACGAAGGTAATCCATTGCCCGACAGAACAATAGCCCTTCTGGAGAAACATAAGATCGGACTTTTCGGAGCCATCACCTCTAAACCCAAAGATGCTGCTGCTGCGGAGCTCTCCCCTGCCCTGAAGGACAAGGGTCTGGTTTATTCGAGCCCGATTGTGGGACTGCGCCAGCATTTCGATCTGGATATCTGTATCAGGCCCTGCCGGACATACAAAGGCAACCCGCTTAACTTCATCCGCAGGGGACCGGGTAATGAGATAGAGGAGCCGGAAATTGACGTGGTCATTTTTCGACAGAATACGGAAGGTTTGTACGGCGGAGTGGAGTGGAGCGATCCTCCCCAGCAGGTTTATGATGCCCTTATGACCCATCCGAAGTTTGTACAAAACTTTGGTAAAACACCTAAAAATGAGATCTCGGTTTCAACCCGGATCTTTACCAGAAGGGCCACAGAGCGGATCCTCCGCGCGGCTTTCAGCCATGCCCGTGATAACGGATACAAAAGTGTGACGGTCTGCGAAAAGCCCAATGTCATCAGGGAAACATCGGGGATGATGTATAAAATGGCCCAGGAGATGCAGAAGAAGGAATTTCCGGGTATTGAATTGTGGAACACCAACATTGATGCACAGATGATGTGGCTTACAAAGAATCCTGAAACCTACGGTGTGATTGTGGCAGGGAACATGTTTGGGGACATTGTTTCCGACGGTTTTGCCGGCCTGATCGGGGGACTGGGATTTGCCTGCAGTGCCAATCTTGGTGAAAAGATTGCGGTATTTGAACCAACGCACGGATCGGCACCCAAATATGCCGACTATCCCGTGTCAATTGTCAATCCGATAGCCATGATGGAATCGGCATGTATGATGCTGGATCATATCGGGGAGAAAGAAATATCCGACAGGATCCGGAAGGCCATTGCCGGCGTGATCGTGGAAGGTAAGGTCCGCACCTACGACATGCTTAAAATGACCGGTAGTCCGGAGGTGATCAGTAAGGGTGCTGCCTCGACGCATGAAATGACCAACGCGATTATTGCGAACCTAAAATGAATCCGCCATGAGCAAGATCAATCAAACAATACTGGAGCTCTGGCCTGAACTGGAATGGATCTCCGACACGGATCTGCGGGAAAAGACCGCACGAACCTGGGAACTGGCGCTTGAAAAAAGTGTACTGAAGGCGGAGGACCTTCGCAGGATTCCTTTTACCCTGCTTTGCGGACCCGACCTGAAAGTCAGTTTCATGGATCATAAAAGAGCCGTAGTGCATATCGCCAGGGAAAGCGGTGAAAAAATGCAGCAGTTTTTCGGAAGTGAACTGCCGGTCAACATGGATGTCCTCATTTCCGGAGCAATCCTGGCTGATGTTGGCAAACTCCTCGAATATGAGCTGAACTCCAGGGGCGAATCCGTCCAGGGAATGTACGGCAAATATCTTCGTCATCCGTTCTCCGGCGTTTCCCTTGCCGAGCAGTGCGGGGTACCCGCCGAAGTTTGCCACATAATTGCCGCCCATGCTCATGAAGGGGATCTGGTCAAACGGTCGACAGAGGCCTATATCGTACATCATGCCGACTTTATGACATTCCTGCCCTTCAAGGAAAGGTTAAAATGAATGATTCCACAGTTATTGCACTGAATAACAAGCCCCTGAAGCAGTCCTTCAGGGGCTTGTCATTTCAGCCGAAAAGATATTAAAACTGAAAGAGGGATTAAGGCTGGGCTTCGTCACCAAAAATTGCCACAAAATGCTCCCCTTCTGAGTTACCCCAGGCCCTGAACATCCCGGTGGTATTAAAAACCATGGCCGGATGGCCGAGGCTGTCGAGGCAGATCACACCACCGGCACCGCCGGCTTTCACCAGTTTGCCCAGAACGACTTCACTGGCGGCTTCTTCAACGCTCATACCCTTGTATTCCATGAGCGCTGAGATATCGTGTGCCACCGCATAGCGGATAAAAAATTCCCCGTGGCCTGTCGCTGAGACTGCACAGGTATGGTTATTGGCATAGGTTCCGGCACCGATAATGGGCGAGTCCCCTATTCTGCCGTAACGTTTATTGGTCATCCCACCGGTGGATGTACCGGCAGCCAGGTTCCCGTTTCTGTCAAGGGCCACGCAACCGACCGTTCCGTGCTTCTCGCTCTGCAGTGCCTCATGCAGCGACTGAAAACGTTCGTCGGTGAAAAAAAAGGACGGATCCACTATCTCCAGCCCAGCTTCCTTTGCAAATTTTGAAGCACCTGCACCGGCCATCATCACATGGGGAGATTTCTCCATTACAGCGCGTGCAGCAGAGATCGGGTGTCGGATGTCGGTAACCCCGGCCACCGCGCCGGCAGAAAGGCTGTCACCACGCATTACCGAAGCGTCCAGCTCATTTTTTCCTTCATTGGTAAATACAGCGCCCCGGCCAGCATTAAAAAGCACATTATCTTCCATATACCCGATGACCTGTTCAACGGCATCGATGCTCTCCCCTCCTTCCTTTAATACCTGCAGGCCGATCGTCAGCGCCGTATCCAGGGCTGCCCGGTAGGCGGCTTCTTTATCCGGCGGGACCTTATCCCTTGACATAAAACCGGCACCACCATGTATCACAATGGCGTATTCGGGGCGTGGGACGGTCGATCCGGCTTTTTCGTCCTTGCCAGACCGGCAGGATGAAAAGGCGACAAGCGTCAGAAAGCCGAGGAAGAGTAGAGTGGACCTCATGGTAAGAATATTAAATGAAACATTCCCGAAATTAAAAAAATCCCGGGAATGTTCTTTAAGTTACAGATCCGAATTAGTTGCCTGTTAATTTATTTCCAGGTTTCCATAGCTGAGGTTCACCTTCAGTTCACCCGCAGAGGCAGAACCGATGCGGCCTTTTGCAGAGGACTCGTTTTCATCTTTATTATAGGTCAGGCCGGAAGCTGAAGGAAGGCTGAGTTCACCATACTTTACCTTACAGTCGACATTAAAGGAAGCGCCCTTTTCAAGACCCGCCTTGAAGTTACCGTACGATATTTCGGCATTCACGCTGTTTACCGAACCTGCAATGAGATCAATCTTAGTACCGGTATAACTGGATTTCAGAGTGATCGACTTATACAGTTTCGTAACAGATAAACCGGAATATTTTGTCTCAAGTTGCAGTGTACTGACTTCCCCTATTGCATATTTGTCATATTTGCCTTTAATAGCAAGGACGTCGGCTTTTTCAGTAAACAATTTGGAATATTCACTCTGGATATTGATTGAACTGCTGTTATTTACGGTAAGATTGGAATAAGCCAGCACGACATTCAGCCAGCCGGCATTTTCAATCGTTCCTTCGCCATAGGCCAGTCTGACGGAATTGACTGGTTCGCTTGAGCCCCTGCTGAGGGTACCGATCTGGAAGGAGCCATAGGCCACATCAACTTTTACCTTTCCGGAGAGCGTCTGAATAAAAAGGTTGCCATACTTGTTTTTAAGGTCTGCATTGACCCATTCGGGCAGATTTACCGTGTAGTTGACCTGGACATTGGTCTTATCCTTCCATCCTTCTTTCTCATTGAATCGGGTAATAAAGGAGGCCATGTCCGTTCCTTCACTGACAGCCACATCGATCCCGGAAAGCAGTTCATCTGCTTTTGCCTGGCTTGCGGCTTCGACGATAATTTCCACCTGTACATCCACCACATTCTTCGTCCAGTTCAGCACCTTGATTTCCCCATACTTATTTTCGATGGAAAGATCAAAAGTTTTTGAAACATCATAGGATTTCGAAATCGCTTTTTGTGCCTTCTGAGCTGAAAGAGAAAAGCTTACGCCAAGAATCAGGAGCACGGACAGGAGCAAACTTTTCATTTTACAAACTTTCTTCATGATGTGGAGCGTTTTGATTTTTAAACTGGTTCAATTGTTGTATAATCTGATCCATCACTTCCAGTTTGGTCTGGTAGTGAGTGATAAGAGCATTAATAGCCCTCTCGTCGCCGGGATTTGCATTGAGATCCTTCAGCAACTGCTTGTAGTATTCATCCATCTCTGACAATTCGTCAAGGAGGATTTCCTTTTCCTTAGCCGATTCGAAGCTGAAGCCGGCGATCTCCTCATATTTCAGATCCACCTGCCTGGCATAATAATCATTTGCTTCGGCTACATCGGGTGGAAGGGTTGTCACGGCCATCTTATCTCCGCTTTTATTAAGCTGGAAGATCACCAGGCCGCCTGAAATGATGATGGCGAGGGATGCAGCCAGCTGCAAAGCCGTCATCCAGGGATTTTTCCTCACCCGGCCCTGATCGAGTCTGGCTTTAAAGCGCTCGAAATGTCCATTTTCCGGCTCATCGAGGTCGAAAGAAGCCCTGTTTTCAACAAGGTATTTTTCCAGATCACTCATGATACTGCTTTTAGTTCATTTAACTTTGCGGCCAGTTTCTTCCTGGCCCTGTGATATTGGGTACGGGAGGTGGTACCGGAGATCCCTAGAATTTCAGAAATCTCTTCATGGTCATAACCTTCCAGCAGGTAAAGGGAGAGCACTATACGATAGCCTTCCGGTAAAGCCAGAATGGCTGATCTCACCTGTTCCGGGCTTAGCTCGGGCAGCGCTTCGTCGCTGCTGTCATCAGTCAGATCAATCTTTTTTCCCGCATCCTCCAGTGAGATGACTGCCTTTTTCAGTTTCACCGCATCCAGTGCCTTATTGATCACTATCTTTTTCAGCCAGGCGCCGAAGCTGACCTCTCCCCTGTAGGTATCCAGCCGTGTAAAGGCTTTCAGGAAAGCTTCCTGCATCACATCCTCCGCATCTGAACTGTCGCCGGTTATCCTTAAAGCCGTGTTATACATGGCTTTATAATAGATACCGTAGAGTTCATACTGGGCCTTGCGGCTGCCCTTTCTGCAGGCAGAGACCAGGTTGGTATGGATATCCCGGTAAGGAGCGGTTTGTCTCATTTTTTAAAGTCTGTCGTAAGGACGACTAAGGATTCGCAATGTTGCTTCTCCTGCAATTTTTTTTTTCATTGGTCTCCCCATGGCTAATGATCCTCTCAACAGCCCGGTTCCGCCGATTAAACAGGATTAAAAATTACATTCCTTTTCTGCGAAAAGCAAAAAAAAAACGCGCCTGATGGCGCGTCATTCCATAAAATATGCATTTTATCCCGGGATCACCTGTCTGACCGAATCAAGCACGGTGCCGTCGACCCATTTAATAGCCGCAACGATCCGGTCGCCAAGGACAGGTGCCTCCGGAATCCCGCAGATCCTGTCGGCTTCAGCCTTAAGCTCCTCTATGGTTTTCAGTGGGAGACCTGCGCCTTTCACCCTGTCGATCAGGTCCTGTCGGCGGGGATTAATGGCGATACCTCTTTCGGTAATGATCACATCAATCAGTTCGCCGGGCCCACAGAGGGTTGTCACGCGATCCCTGATAACAGGTATCCTGTCCCTGAAAAGGGGAATGGGAAGAATTACCGTTTTCGCATGGAGGCAGTTCTGCCATCCTCCGATCCCGTGCAGCAGGTAGCCGTCGGAGTGAGTGACCACGTTGCCGTTGAACTCAAGGTCAACTTCCGTTGCACCGAGGATCATGATATCCATCATTGTAGTATAATTCCCCTTGGAATGGAAGTTATATGCATGAAAAACCGAGATCCCGTGATGGTTGGCATTTTCAGAGATCGAGCGGACCGCCTCCAGGTCAAAGGCCTGGGCATCAAGAATATGCTCCATTGTTCCTTCTTCCAGCATCTGCACCATGTACCGGGTGCTCCCGCCGAAGCCCATCCGGGCTTTCCAGCCTCTTTTCTGTAATTCCTGGTGCATATAATAGCCAATGGCCAGTGAGGTTCCGCCGGCGCCAGCCTGCATCATGCACCCATCGGCCAGAAGACCGGCCGCCAGGCAGAAACGGGTGGTCAGTTCCGCAATATAAAGACGGTCGGGACTTTTAGTTATCTGAGTAGTGCCCGACACAATTTTCTCCGGTTCGCCGATCCGATCGACTACCACCACCATATCCACATAATTTCCTTCAATCTGCATAGGCATACAGGGGAAGGGTACCAGATTGTCGGTGACCACGATCACTTTATCGGCATGCATATAATCGGCCAGGGCATAGCCCAGCACTCCACAGGCGGATTTGCCCGAGAGTGCATGACCGTTTCCGAAGGCATCCGAGGTCGGTACGGCAATCACTGCGATATCGATCCTTACCTCACCATCCTGCACCGCCTGGTATCTGCCTCCATGTGAGCGGAGTACGGCAGTTCCTTTCATGCCGCCTTCGGTGGTGAATTTTCCAAGCGGACCGTTCATGCTTCCTTCTATGCGGTTAATGGTTCCATCCTTCAACTGTTCAATAACCGGCGAGTTTACGGGGAAGGATGCAGAAGGAAACCAGACGAGGTCTTTCACGCCCATTTCGGAGGCCAGCCGGAATACCTCGTTGGTCACCAGGTCTCCGTCGCGCAGGTGGTGATGGGTGGAGACCGTCATTCCGTCCTTCAGACCGCAGCGTTCCAGAGCTTCTTTCAGGGAGCCCACGACTTTATTCCCGTCGGCAGGATAGTCGAGAGAGCTTACGATTGGGGGAGCATACCGGTGACCCGAGGGTCTGTGCATGCCTAATCCTTTGAACGGGATTTCTTCCCTGCCATTGATCACCATGGGGACCTCCCTCCCTGCTGCGTTGCGTACCAGATCCATATCTTGCTGCTTATTTGTTTAATAATCCGAGGCTCTCCGCAAGTTGAACAGTGCGCTGTGCACGTTTAACCACGGGGGCATCAATCATTTTTGTTCCCAGGGCAATTACTCCCTGTCCTTTTTCACTGGCCGTGTTGTAGGCTTTGAGGATCTCCAACGCTTTATCGATTTCTTCCTGTGTCGGCGAAAAGCCTTCCCTGATCACGCCCACCTGGCGGGGATGGATGCACCCCATTCCTTCAAAACCAAGCGAACGGGAGCGTTTGACATTTTCCAGTAGACCTTCCATGTCAGCAACATCCGAGAAAACCGAATCGATGGGCTGAATGCCGGCAGCCTTGCATGCCGTAACCAGCCTCATTCTGGCGTACAGCGATTCTTCTCCCCCCGGTGTTCTGAGTACCCCGATATCTGCAGTATAGTCTTCCAGCCCGATGGCCATGGCCACAATATTTTCGGAGGCCCGGGCAATATCGAAGGCGTTTTCGATGCCCAGCGCTGATTCAATAATCGGCATGATCCAAACAGAACCTGTCATTCCGCAACCGGCCTGAATAGCCTTTATTTTCTCATCCACCTGCCTGATCTGGGAAGCATCCTCGCACTTCGGCAACAGCACCAGATTCACATGAAAGGGAATAAGCATTTCCAGATCTTTCAGGCCTGCCGGCAGCTGGTTGATCCTGATCATGCGCTCGGCCCCGAAGAAGGAGATCTGCGACAGGGCATTCCTGACTAGGATCCGTGCTTCGTCTTTTCTGTCGGGAGCCACAGAGTCTTCCAGGTCAAGAATGATTCCGTCGGGCTGATGGATCCCGGCATTCAGCATCATGCTGGGTGTATTTCCGGGCAGATAGAGCCTGGAAAAGCGGAACCGGTGCCGTTCAGTGCCGTAGATGTTTTCTTCCAGTACAGGGTAGCGAATGGAGTCCTGTCGACCGGTGAGCCTGCTTGCCGCAGCTTCGAGCCTTGCCGAGATCACGAAGGGCAATGCCCCTGTATCTTCCATATCGATGATCGCATTGGGAATCCCCAGCCCGGTCAACTCCTGTTCCACCTGTTTCCTTATCTGGGCACCGTAAAGTGTATTCACCTTACTTTTCAGATTTATTCTGATGCCACCTTCACTGGAAGGTGTGATTTTGATATAGCAGTCGGACCTGACTTTCTCGCCCAGGTTCCCCGCTTCGGCGTATGGCAGCATATTCATCGCTATTGGTAGAGCAAATTTAGCATGACGGCCCGAGTTTCCGTTTCCGGGCGGTATGTTTGAAAGCAACCGCTAAAGCAGGAAGCTCAGAAGGATCCCTGCAGCAACCGCTGAACCGATCACACCGGCTACATTGGGAGCCATGGCATGCATGAGGAGGTGGTTACTCGGATCCTCCTTCAGGCCCATGGTCTGCACCACCCGCGCACTATCGGGAACTGCCGAAACACCGGCAGCGCCTATGAGGGGATTAATCTTATTTTCCTGAGTCGAGAATAGATTCATCACCTTGGCGAAAAGCACACCTCCGGCGGTAGCAACCATGAAGGACAGGGCGCCGAGACCGAAAATGAGCAGAGAATCGGCAGTGAGAAAAACATCAGCCTGGGTAGATGCCCCCACGGTGAGTCCAAGGATGATGGTCACGATATCGATCAGTGAGGTTCGGGCCGTATCGGCGAGGCGCTTGGTGACGGTTGATTCCTTGAGTAGGTTGCCGAAGAACAGCATACCCAGCAGGGGAAGGGCACTTGGGGAGATAAAGGTGGTAATTATCAATCCGATAATCGGGAACATGATTTTCTCCAGTTTGGTAACTGCCCTCGGAGGCTTCATCCTGATCAGTCTTTCCCTTCGGGAGGTGAGCAGCCGCATGATCGGGGGCTGGATCACCGGTACAAGGGCCATGTAAGAGTAGGCAGCGATGGCAATCGGACCAATCAGGTTTTTCACATAGATGGGATCGCCGTTAGCTGCCTGCCCGATAATATTCACACCGTTGGCAAGCCTTGAAGACAGGAAAATGGCAGTGGGCCCGTCGGCACCGCCGATAATGCCGATTGCACCGGCTTCGGCAGGATGAAATCCAAGCAGGATGGCACCCAGGAAGGTCATGAAAATACCCAGCTGTGCTGCCGCACCAAGAAGCATCAGCCTCGGATTGCTGATGAGGGAGGAGAAATCGGTCATTGCCCCGATGCCCAGAAAGATAAGGGGGGGATAGATTCCCTTGAGCACTCCGAAATAGAGGTAATTCATCACGCTGCCCTGCTGGTATATCCCCAGCTGGAGATTTATTCCGTCGCCCTGTAAAAATGGAATATTTCCGATAATGATCCCGATACCGATCGGGATCAGCAGAAGGGGCTCATAGTCGTAGCGTATGGCCAGAAAAATAAAAACCAACCCGATAAGGATCATGACCATATGGCCGGGTGTGGCATTGCGAAAGCCCGTATATTTATAAAACTGAACAAGGCCGCTTTTAACCATTCCGACTGCTTTCTTTATGCCAGAATCCCCGGACGGCGCCGCTGAAGCAGAAATCCCGGTACGGGGATTATCAGCAGCCCGGGCAAGCTGAAATTCAGGAAAAAGAACGGGACGGAGCAGGGCAATAAAAAGGATAATCCCCAGCAAGGTGGCAACTCTTTTCATGGGCTCAGATTATTTCCAGTAAGACATCACCCTGTAATACAGCATCTCCGGGATTGACCATGATAGATTCCACCACACCTGCCCTGTCGGCCAGTACCTGGTTTTCCATTTTCATGGCTTCCATTGTCATCAGCAGGCTTCCTTTCTCAATAATATCCCCCGGTTTCACCTTGATGGCGATAATAGTACCCGGCAGCGGAGACTGTACGGGATGACCCGCGCCCCCTTCCCTTTTATCGATTTTCGGTTTCGGAGGTTCGGTAGACACCGGTCTGACGATGGTCGGAGTTTTGGATTTTTTCACCTTCCGGTCGATTTCTACTTCATACCGGGTGCCATTGACCTCGATATAGGCAATATCCTCTTCTATCCCGTTAACATCGACGGTATATTCGTTGCCGTTTATTTTGAACTTAAAATGTTTCATTTTTCAGCAATTGATCAGATCCTGTTAAACTGATTTCTTACAGCGTAAATTTTTGAACTCCAGGGAGAATAGGTTTTCGACACCTTTTTTATGGTCAGCACACCGCTTTCCTCATCGTGCATATCACTGAATACCAGGTGCAGGGCCATTGAGATTGCCGCAATCTCTTCCCCCGACACAGTTTGTGGGGATTCGGGAATGGGTTTGCCTTTCTTTTGCCATTCCTTTCTGGTAAAGAAAAAGATCAGTCGCGGCAAAAATTTGAAAAACCAGAAAAGCAGTACAAGGGCGGCAAAAACGATCAGGTACCCCACCACGGAGATGACCAGCGCTTTAAGGTCCAGGCCTGCAGCCAGAAGTATAAAACTGCCGTTCATTATAATGGAATATTAGGGTGTTTGCGCGGAGGATTTACTTCCTTCTTAGTAGCCAGGGTCTGTAAGGCCCTGATTACCCTGAAGCGCGTGTTCCTGGGTTCAATTACATCGTCGATGTATCCATACCGGGCAGCTTCATAGGGATTGGCGAATTTATCGCGGTATTCCTTTTCCTTCTGATCAATGAATCGCTGCAGCTCATCGGGGTCACTGATCTCCTGAAGTGCTTTTCCCTCCAGGATCTCAACAGCTCCTTTGGGGCCCATCACGGCGATCTCTGCCGTGGGCCAGGCGTAATTGATGTCGCCGCGAAGTTGCTTTGAGCTCATCACATCATGTGCACCTCCGTATGATTTCCTGAGCGTGACCGTTACCTTCGGCACGGTGGCTTCTCCGTAGGCAAACATCAGTTTGGCGCCATGGATGATAATCCCACCGTATTCCTGTGCACTGCCTGGCAGGAAACCGGGGACATCAACCAGGGTAACGATAGGGATATTGAAACAATCGCAGAAGCGCACGAAACGGGCAGCCTTTCTCGACGCGTCGATATCAAGCACCCCGGCCATGTAGTTTGGCTGGTTGGCAACGATTCCCACGGGCATACCGTTGAATTTTGCAAAACCCACAATAATATTTCGTGCAAAATCGCGATGGATCTCGAGGAATTCCTTGTTGTCGACGACGGCAAAAATTACATCTTTAACGTCATAGGGCTGATTGGGATTGTCGGGGATCAGTTCATTCAGGTCATCCTCCAGCCGGTCGATCGGATCGCTGCATTCCGTGATTACCGGGTCTTCCAGGTTATTCTGAGGCATATAGCTGATCATTTTTCGTATCAGCAGCAGGCCTTCTTCCTCATCTTCCGCCACAAAATGGGCGATCCCCGATTTCGTTGCATGCACCTTTGCTCCGCCAAGTGCCTCGGTCGATATCACCTCCCCCGTAACGGTCTTTGTCACTTTTGGCCCGGTGACAAACATGTAGGAAGTCTGATCGCTCATTATGATAAAATCGGTGAGAGCCGGACTGTACACCGCACCACCGGCACAGGGCCCGAAAATAGCAGAGATCTGTGGAATCACACCGGATGCAAGGATATTTCGTTCGAAGATCTCGGCATAAC
Organism: Bacteroidota bacterium; assembly: GCA_049325415.1. Lineage (GTDB taxonomy): Bacteria > Bacteroidota > Bacteroidia > Bacteroidales > JBMOLL01. The sequence continues at coordinate 18,903 of JBMOLL010000130.1, forward strand.
CTGCCAGGCTGTTCACGCCTTCCTGGATCCTGGCCCCGCCACTGTCGTTGATCCCGATAACAGGTGCGCCGACCTTCATAGCCTGGTCAAGGATCTTGCAGATCTTCCTGGCATGGGTTTCGGAAAGTGAACCGCCAAAAACCGTGAAATCCTGGGCATAAACATATACAACCCTACCGTCGATCGTGCCATGTCCGGTTACGACGCCGTCGCCAAGAAACAGCTGTTCCTCCAGACCGAAGTCATGGGAACGGTGGGTGACAAACATATCGTATTCCTCGAAACTGCCTTCATCGAGCAGGATATTGATCCTCTCCCTGGCGGTATGCTTGCCCTTGTTATGCTGGGCCTCGATCCGCTTTTCACCACCTCCCTGCCGGGCTGTTACCCTGAGGTCGATCAGTTGCTTTACCTTATCCTGGTTACTCATAGTATTGTGTATTTCCTATTTTTTACCGCAAAACTCTGTCAGAACCCCGAGCGTGGATTTCGGATGAAGAAAACCGATCCGCAGCCCTTCTGCCCCGCCGCGAGGTTCCCGATCGATCATCCGGAGACCTTTTTCCTCAGCTTCCTTCAGGGCGAGGGCAACATCATCAACAGCAAAAGCAATGTGGTGAACCCCGGGTCCCTTACTTTCAATGAATTTTCCCACCGGACCTTCCGGATCGGTACTTTCCAGCAACTCGATCTTGGTCTGACCGACCATGAAAAAAGCTGTCCTCACTTTCTGCTCCGGCACTTCCTCGATGGCATAACAGCTCAATCCCAGTACCTCTTCATAATACCTAACGGCCTCTTCCATATTGGACACGGCTATGCCAATATGCTCAATGTGTGTGGGTTTCATTATGTTGTTAGTGATTGTTTAAACTTATGTGCAAACTTACAACTGATTGTTTAAAAAATAACAATAAAATGCTGGCTAATATTCCTGTTCTTAAACAGCGATAAAATTCATAAAACAGCGCAGGTCAGGATCAGCAGGAAAGTCCCTGTAAATGCCTCTCCGGGTTAATTGCCTACAGAATTGTAGAGCACCTGCTGGATCCGGGTCCGGATATTTAAATCCGTCAGGGTGTTATTTGCCTGGTTCGGATGAATCCGGTTTGAAAGAAAGATATAGAGCAAGCCGTTCTCAGGATCCATCCAGGCCATGGTACCGGTAAATCCTGTGTGGCCATAGCTCGAAGGAGAAGCGGAATTACATGCGGGTCCGGTATCCTTCTCGGGCGCCGGCCGGTCAAATCCCAGGGCCCTGCGGTTTCCGTTGTTGCAGTTCACGCAGGAAGTATATCGTACAACGGTTGCAGAATCGATATACCGGTCGCCGCCGTAACTTCCGTAGTTAAGGATCATCTGCATCATTTTGCCCAGGTCGTTGGCGTTGGAAAAGAGTCCGGCATGGCCACAGACCCCTCCCATCATTGCAGCGCCCGGATCGTGGACATAGCCGCGAAGGAGCTGACGACGAAAGAACATGTCATTCTCCGTCGGTACGATCTGTGATGAAGGAAAGCGTCCGAGCGGAAGGTAGCCCAGCGTACCGGCACCCAGCGGGGCGTAGAAATTGTAGTACGCAAAGGGATACAGCAGCGTATCCGTCTGCTGTTCAATAAGCTGCTGAAAAAGGTAATAGCCCAGATCGCTGTAGCGATAAACCGGTTCCTTCAGCTCCGAAACAGCGATCCTGTAAAGGATGGAATCGCGGAAATCGGAACGGAGGTAGAGTCCTTCAGCTACCTGGATACTGAATGCCGGCTTAAAACTTCTGCTGTAATAACCGTTGCGGTAAGCAACGTTTCTGTTGGCATATACTTTGGCACCGATCTGCAAGGAATAGACAGAGGAAAACTTAGTGCTCAGCAGAGCCTCTGAACTGTCGAGTGGTTCAATGGTAGTATAATAGAAAGGAATCCAGGGGAGCAGTCCGGCCTGGTGCGTCAGGATGTCGGTAATAAGCAATGAGCCTTTATTGGTCGTATCCAGCCAGGGAAGATAGTCTTCCAGTTTCAGGGTCTCCTTAAAGCGCCCTTCGTCACTCAGGCGCATCAGGGCGGGAATGGTGGCAGAGATCTTGGTAAGCGAGGCCAGGTCGTACAGGTCATCGGTCGTTACCGCTTCCCTGTTCAGGTAGGTCTTGTAACCGTAGGCCTTATTCCATACGACACGGCCATTCCTGGCCACGAAGACCTGGCAACCCGGAATGGCTTTGGCGGCAATGGCTTCCTCAACGATCCGGTCGATCCTCTGCAGGGTATCAAAATTCATCCCGGCATCTTCCGGATCGGTATATTTGAAGCGGTTTACCCTGGTTACCAGGCCGGTACCTTCAGGATATAGAGTACCGGCAGATACCGGAAGACGCCCGGAAAGGGCCAGACCTCCGAACAGAGCCTGGGCTGCATAAGAGCGCGTTGTTTCGTTGTCGTTGTAGCAGACCAGCAGGGCATCAACCCGGGGGACCTCTCCCAGGCGTTTCAGGGCATAGGGGTAACCATAAAAATTAAGGATGATCTGTGCCGCCGAATCAAGAGAAGCAAGGAAGCGGAGGGTCTCATCGCCGATGCCATATGATTTTGATGCAGAAGTACTGATCCCGAAAACATTTACCACCACCGTATTATACCTTTGAAGCCTGTCGATCAGCTGATCGACCGCCTTCGGATCGGGTGTGGCGGGAAGTGCGTAGTGATCGCCGGTGAGGTACAGATCGCTTGTCAGGTCAAAGCCGTTACCGGGATGATCGCCGATAGCCACAGTTGCCAGCTGAATATTTTCAAGTCTTTTCAGAGGGAGGAGATTCGCCCTGTTACGAACCAGAGTAAGGGAGTTTTCAATCAGCCTTTTCCTGTTTACTTCGTAGTTCCTCGAATTCAGGTCTCTCACAAGATCCCTGGTTTCAACGGGCTTTTTTTTGTCAAGGCCGGCCCATTTTTTTGCCAGCAGGATCTTCCTGACGTGCCGGTTGATCTCCTCTTCCGGAATAGATCCTTTGCGCACTTCTCTTTTGATGGTCTGGATGGCTGCCTGAATATCGGCGGGCATAAGAAGAATGTCGTTTCCCGCCCTGACTGCTTCAGCTTCCAGTTCGCCCGGTTCCAGATAATTGCTGGCTCCTTTCATGCTCAGGGCGTCGGTGTAGATCAGGCCCTTGAATCCCAGATCGTTCACCAGCAGGGTATCGATCACCTTTTCAGACAGAGTCGACGGACGGTCGGCGCGGTCATCGAGAACCGGCACACCGAGGTGAGCCACCATGATCCCGCTAAGTCCTTCATCGATAAGATACCGGAAAGGAAACAGTTCGAGTGAATCCAGCCTTTTTCTGTCGAAGGGTATCAGCGGCAGTGCTTTGTGTGAGTCGGTATCCGTATCGCCGTGACCCGGAAAATGCTTGGCAGAAACAAGCAGGCCCTGATCCTGCATCCCCTTCATATAGGCTGAGGATTTCAGGCTCACGTTTTCCCGGTTCTCCCCGAAGGAACGGGTACCGATTACCGGGTTTGCCGGATTATTGTTGATATCGGCAACCGGCGCGAAATTGACGGAGATACCCAGCCGTTTCATCTGCAGGGCAATATCCCTGCCCATGTTATAAACAAGAGCGTTATCCCGGATCGCTCCCAGCATCATCTGTCTCGGATAACTGATCACACTGTCGAGTCGCATGCCGAGCCCCCATTCGCCGTCGATGGCAATAAGGAGAGGAACCTCGCTTTCCTGCTGGAAGATATTGGTCATCATTGCCTGTCTGACCGGTCCTCCCTGGAAAAAAATAATGCCCCCTACTTTGTATTTCCTGATCAGTTTACGGATTTCTTCCGTATGTGCGGCATCGCGATCCGAATAGGCCGGGATCATGATCATCTGGGCAATTTTTTCTTCAAGGTTCATCCGGTTCATTACAGAATCGACCCAGAGTGAATCTGCCCTGAGAAAAGCCGGGCCAAGCACCTTTGGAGGCTGAAAGGAAGAGCCGGCGCCCTGGCCGGTCGAATAAAAATTGCCCAGAAAAAGGAAAATCAGCAAAAAGGTCACAGCCCTGTTCAGGTTTTTCATCATCTTTCGCACAGTTTCATTGGAAACGACAGAATACCCCTGCAAAGATAGAAGTGCATCCCGCCCCGCAAAATGAAATTATAAACAATGCCGAAAAAAAAGATCCTCCCCTGTAAAAAAGGAGGATCCGGATCATAATATAAGCTCCTGGCTTTATTTTTTAAGTCCCAGTTTCCTTGCAATGGGAGCAGGTACTGCATCCTTATGCACCATGAAAAAGAGGGTTTTGCTCTGCAGGTAAGGAAGTGAGGCATAAAAATATCCATCGTAAACATGACCGTCGGTACCCCAGGAGTTCTTGACGATGTAAAAGGGTGTTCCGTTCTGATCCTGAGCTGTTCCGATGATATGCATCAGATGGTCGTCGGTGGTTGTATAATTATCAAAGGCTTTCTGCCTTATTTCCTGGGATATAAACATTTCCTTCTTTGGCGTTGAAAAGTCGTAAATAAGCGATTGTTTTTCCTTCGGAGACAGCTCCGACCAGCGGGCCTGCTCCAGGTTGCTAAGGAACATGATCTCTTCAGAAGGCATCAGTGCCAGTCCAAGATTCCAGTTAAAACCCTTTTCACTTACATCAGCATCCCAGGACACCGTATAGCCGTTTTTCAGTGCATTATCAGCAATCTGCATCATTTCGTCAAGGGGCACATTATACATTTCGGACCACCTCCAGTTATCAGGAATTTCAAGAATGAAGGAGGAATAAAAAGGATGGTGGGTGAAGGAGGTGATCATGACATAATCGTCGGGATCCAGCCCCAGATCAGCGGCAAAGCTTTTCGGAGTATAGTTTTTACCGTTATAGGTGAATTCTTCGGGATAATAGCCCAGGTAGGTGTCGACCAGGAGATCAAAGCCCTTTTTCCAGACCGGTGTCAGTTTATTGTTTTCATTTTTAATGACGCCATCAACATAATCCTTCAGCACCTCGTCCATTTCCCCGTGAATATGGTTCTCCTCACCGATCACCAGACCGGAATAGGCCTCTTCCGGTAAAAGTCCGTAGTCTTTCCAGATGGCAAGCATATCACCGGTTAGTCCGCCGGGACCAAAATTCGTTTTGCCGTGCATCCTGACATATTTATCCGCTTTTTCGCCATAGCAATTGTGCACAAGGAACATCTCCGAAAGGTCGTACATCCCTTTACCGGTCCTGAGAAGCTCCGACTCAAGGAAAGAAACGGAGGCAAAACTCCAGCAGGTTCCAGAGCGGTATTGATTTTTAACCGGACTGGCCGGAAGCCGTTTTTCATTGGAAAAGGTATATCCCGAGCCGCTTTTCTGAGCGAACAGGCCTATATCGGCCAGGATAAGGAAAAATAAAGCGAGCAGCAAGCCAAGTTTAGTTTTCATATACTGTGATTTTTATACAGGTTATTATACAGAATCCATCAAAGGTAGAGGTATTCTCTAATAAATGCAGCCGGATTTTTCATTTTTACAGCATAGCCTTCGAAAGAAGGTGCTTGAATTTGCACGATCAGTTCCGCTGCACCCTGTTCAGGGTTTCGTGAACCTTCTCGGCGTAAGTGCGGGACACCGGCAGTCGGATATTTTCCGCGGTATCCATATCTATAAACAGGTTTGCATGAACCAGACGAATAGCCCTAACGTTCTCGAAATTAATCATATAAGACCTGTGACAACGGGCGATAAGCGTACCTTCGAGTTCCTTTTCGAGGCGTTTCATCGTATCCCTGATCAAGGTCTTTTTAATCTTTCCGTTTTCGCGGGTTACCACGGTAACATAGTTATCGGTTGATTCGATATAAAGAAGCTCGGTGGATTTCACCGAAAGCCGCAGTTTATCTGTTTCATCATAGAAACTGATCATTTTCTTCTCCCGGTAAGAATCGGAGGTGGCGGTGGTAAGCAATGAAAGCCTTTTTCTCTGGTCCTGCCAAGAGAACCAGAGCCAGCTCGTTCCATAGGGTATGGCCAGGATGAGGATGGTAACGCCCAGCATCCGGAAATACAGGCTCAGGATCTCAGTGGGTGTCTTGATAAACAGGTGGTCCAGAAGTGTGTACACCATGGCCAGCAGAAGGATCTCGGCCACATTCCAGAGCAGGTATTTCAGGTAAGAAAATTTCACCTGATCGGTGATCATGATGAAAACGATTCTGCTCAGAACGATTAAAAGCAATCCGGCCAGGATATAAAGGCTGGAGTAAAAGAAAAACTCGACCCTGCTGACATCAAACCACGATCGGGCATTGAAAGGGGAATAAATGTTCATGAAGAACAGGGCAAACAGTGCTGTGATCAGCACCTGCCTGATAATATTCACCTTCTCCCGCAAATAAGCCGGTATTTCTTTCAGTAGAAATTTCATTCCCTGTATTTCGCAAGGGCAAAATTAAGCCATTTTAGTTACCGGCATCATCCGAATGCAATAAACGGGCAGGTAAAATGAACAAACGGTCGTTAAAAGGCAGGCCGTAAAGCATTGAGCGGTGCCCGGTGTCGTAAATTTTTACCCCTGAATACCTTATTTCACCCCGGATAAAGGCTGTTTATCCCGCACCTTTCATGACAATCCCAATTATTTTCTTCTTTCGCGCCCTCTTCTCAAATTCGCATTCAAATACAGGAAAAAATGAATCTCTCTTTTCTCAATAATTATTATTTCCAGCGTTTCAGGGAGTGGATCCCACGGATCCGCGGAAACGAATATCCGATCGACATTGTAAATATGCCATTCCAGTCGTCCTTCAGTCTGCCCGGTCTGCAGCCCGGTGTGGATGATGAAGCCAGCAGGCTGATCGGTGTGCCGGTAGTAAAAACCCCTTTCGAGGATAACAACCATTTCAACTATACCATTTTCATGCCCCGGAAGAAGAAAAAGCACAGCAGTGCGATCCTGCTGATGCATGGACTGAATGAAAAAAACTGGAAAAAATATTTTCCCTGGGCCCATACGCTGACTGAAAACCTGGGCAGGCCGGTTATTCTTTTCCCCATGGCTTACCATATCAACAGGGCACCGGGGGACTGGAGCCAGCCCCGGCAGATGCAGGTTCTCTCACAGTGGCGCCTGTCGCATAAGGCTGATCTGCACGAAAGCTCCTTTATCAATGCGGCCCTGAGTTACCGGATGAGCAGTTTCCCCCAGCAGTTTTCCATTTCCGGCTATCAGAGTGCCCTCGACATTGTTTCCCTGATGGAGGAGATCAGGACAGGACGGCATCCTTATTTTACGGAAGATGCGCACATCGACATCTTTGCCTATTCTATCGGGGCCTTTCTGGCGCAGATCCTGCTTATCGCGAATCCCGGAGACCTTTTCAGCCGCCCGGATGTGTTTCTTTTCTGCGGAGGTTCAGCCTTTGCCGACATGAACGGAAGTTCGCGGCTGATCATGGACAGCCAGGCCTTTGAAAAGCTTTATAACTTTTATACCCGCGAACTCCAGGACGAACTCGAAAGAAACCCCGACTATGCCTCCCTGCTCAACGGGACCCGCCTGGGCATCGCCTTCCAGTCGATGCTGGGAGAAAACAGTCATAAGGGGATCCGGGAGGAGGTATTCGATCAGCTCACCCCGAGGGTTAAGACCATTGCCCTTGCTAAAGACAGGGTTATACCTGCGGATAAGATTGCCCAGACTCTGAAGGGCATTGACGGACACCGTCCCATGGATGTGCAGATCCTTGATTTTCCCTATGATTACTGCCACGAGAATCCGTTTCCGTCCGGAAAAGATGCGGATGCGGAAGCAGTTAACAGAAGTTTCCTGGAGGTTTTCGGTGCTGCCTCGACCTTCCTGGGCCGGTCTAACGGTCGTTGCTGAGGATAACCAGTTCCGTTCTCCGGTTAAGGGCCCTGCCTTCCTCCGTTTCATTGGTGGCAACTGGTTTTTCATGACCGTAGCCGGCTGATTTCAGGCGATCCCCGCTGATTCCCTGCGCCAGCAGGTAATTGACCACGGCCCCGGCCCTGAGCGAAGAAAGCTGACGGTTATATGCCGCCGAACCGGTCAGATCGGTGTGTCCGGCTATCTCAATAATGACCTTTGGGTTTTGTTTCATGAATTCGACCACTTTATCGAGTTCGGTCCGGCTGCGGGGATCCAGTTCGTAGGAATCCGTCTCGTAAAAAATATTATTCAGTACCAGGATTTTTCCTGCCTGAACCGGTTCAAGGGGTACATCCTTTTCAAAAGGCTCCAGCCGGGTGTAACTACCCTCAAGCGAGAAATTCCCCGAATAAAAGAGATAGCCCTGCCTCGAAATATTGAGTGCGTAGTCTCTTCCCGAAGGCAGGCAAACCAGGTATTCGCCATCGGTTTTTCCGGAGGTGGTTTCCATCACCACCTCGCCATTCTCAAGATCAATAAGCTGAATGACAGCCCCCAGGCTTCTCATATTTCCCGCATCATAAACTCTCCCGTGCATGTAGGAGACCGGCACTGGCCGGTCATTTACCGGCAGATCAAAGGCGTACAGATCGGTATCGGTTCCGGCTCTCCGGTTGGAGGCAAAATAGGCACGGTTCCCTTCAGCATTGACGAACATCCCAAGTTCTTCATTCACCGTATTGATGGGGTACCCTATATTTTCGGGCCGTCCCCACTCCCCGGCAGAATTTTTCCTGGCTACGAAGAGATCGCTTCTTCCCATTCCCGGCCAGCCGTCGGAGGCAAAATAAAGGGTCTGGTTATCGGCATGTATATCCGGCGATTGCTCGGTTCCAGCCGTATTTACGCTATCCCCAAGGTTGACGGGTGTTCCCCACCCGCTTTCGCCGAGTGTGCTCATCCAGATATCGTAATCGCCTTTTCCGCCCGGCCGGTTACTGGCAAAGAACAGAAACCTTCCGTCGGCGGAAATGGACGGATGTTTTTCACTAAGGGAGGTGTTCAAGGGTGAGCCCAGGGAAACCGGCTTTGTCCATTTGCCCTGTTCAAAACGCGTGGTATAGATATCGCACTGGCCTTTCCCGTCGGGCCTGTTGCAGGCTGTGAAAAAAAGCTGCTGACCGTCGGCTGTGACAGTCTGTGCTCCTTCATTATCCAGGGTGTTGATCGGCGTACCCAGGTTCATCCGGTATCCCCATTCATCGCCTTCTTTGATGGAATAGAAAAAATCCTCCTGGATATTGCCCGGTTTAAGCGGAAGCTGAGGATTTTTAGCTACCATGACTGTAAAATAGAGAACCTGTTCATCCACCGACAGCGAAGGCCAGTATTCCATCAAGTCGCTGTTTACAGCCGGGCCAAGGTTCTGCGGATTGAAAGGTACCGGATGAGCGAGGGCATCGAGGGCAAAGGTACAACGCTTGAGAAGATCTCCGGCCTCCAGGTCCTTTTCAGCTGTAGCGCCACCTTTATTAAAATAAATTTTGAGATGCTCCTGGGCTTTCGCATACTCGCCGGCAGTGTATTCCACTCCTGCCAGTTTTAAATAGCCTGAAGCAGGAGCCTCCGGGTCGAGTTCAAGGGCTTTCAGGTAAAAGGCTGAGGCTTCTCCTTCCCTACCCGCATCGAGACAGATCTGGGAAAGCATGATGTACGCTTCGACAAAGCCCTGATCAGCTCCGATGGCCTTTTTAAGCAGGCTTTCCGCTTCTGCATCATTCCGGTACTGGAATTTTTCCCTGGCCGACTCGTAATATTTCAGCGCTTTTTTGGAGCGGGTATGATAATCCTGTGCCGTTAGCGGCAAAAACAACAGCGATAACAGGATGAGCGCAAGCAGGTTCTTCATCTTCCCTATTTTTGGAAAAGTTAAGGAATTCTCATGTATTTATGCGCCTGGATAGAGATATTCCAGGCCGGGTGTTCCTTCACAAAATCAACAATTATCGGAATCATCGTCTTACTGACGCTCCATTCCGGCTGCAGGTAAAGTATACAATCCCCGGCGACACGGGAACCGTGGGAAAGCGCCCAGGTGAAATCCTCCTCCGATGAAATGATTACTTTCAGTTCATGTGCCTTCAGGTGGATATCCCCGACAGGAGGCATGTTTTTCTTCGGGGAGAGGCAGATCCAGTCCCATTCACCGGTGAGCGGATAAGCTCCGGATGTTTCCAGGAAGGTCTTTATTCCCCGGTCATGCAATCCCCGCGTAAGCGGCTCCATGTCGTTCATGAGCGGTTCGCCGCCGGTGACAACAACCGCAGCAGCAGGATAGCGGGCGGCATTCCCGATGATCTCTTCCACGGGAACCAGCGGATGCAATCCCGGGTTCCATGAGAATTTGGTATCGCACCAACTGCAGCCCACATCACATCCGCCTATACGAATAAAATACGCAGCTTTCCCGGTATGAAATCCTTCACCCTGCACCGTATAGAATTCTTCGACAAGTGGAAGAACCTTTCCATCGCCACTTAGCTTATCGCTGGTTTCCTTGTTCATTGTTTTCAGAATAGAGCACAAAGGTAAAAAAGATCAACAAACTCTCCTTACCTGAGTCTGAACAGAGCCGGCCTGTACAAAAGACCTTCGGATGAAACATAAAGGCCTCCGCCGGCATCGTAACAGATACCTTCTACCTGCCGGCCCGTTTTCAGGGGATAATTCCAAACGGGACCCGCGCACTCGATCTTGGAAGGATTTTCGCTGAACCGGTATGTCATGATCACAGGATGATAATTCCTGTATCCAACCAGGGTCACTTTTTTTGAAGAAGGAAAAATATCTGCGCCGGTGATCAGTGCGTTGACATTAAGCACCAACCGCGCTTTAACCCGGTAAATACCAGCTGTTTTAGGGAGTACATACAGGGCCGTATTCCGGTCGACCCAGTTCTTTGTAAACAGGTAGAGTGAATCTTCCCAGGCCAGCAGGGCTTCACAGTCGGCCGATGACCAGCCTGCCCCGTTGGTGAGGACGGTATCCTCAAAAACAAAACGGATCCTGGCTTCAACCGGGACGCCATTTCCATTGCCCAGGGAATCCTTGCGGATCAAGAGAATTTCCAGGGTATCCCTTTTAGCAAAATTATTCCCGACATCGGCAATGTAGATGTGCTCCTCATCCTCCGCCAGATCCTCCCAGTCGTGATTCACACTGTTCAGGATCATTGTTTTACTGATCTGGTCCTGACCCGGAATGAAACTGTAGAGTGCAGCCTCTCCCCCGCTGTCGTTCATGGTCCACAGGCAGCCATCACCGGCTACCAGGCCACTGGTTTCCCTTAGTTCCGGGTCAAGCGGGACAAGCCTGTTCATCCACGGACGAGGCTCATCCGTACAGGAAACAGGATAAAAATACCGGCTGCATCCCGAGGAAAGTGCTGAAAAGATAAGCGTCAGCACGAGTAGCCGGTATTTTATCCAGGAATTCATGACCTGCCGGGCCTACTCGGTCCAGCCGTAAGCCTGCATCATTTTCTTTTTGATATCGCTGTTCTGGTAGACGCCGGTAAAATATTCCGAACCGGGTCCGAAAGCATATACGGGGATCATCTGCGGGGTATGGTCGCCGGTGGTAAAGGTTGTCTTCACTTCTCTTGTTGCCGGATCTACATCGAGCACGATCATTCCACCTGTTTCGTGATCGGCGGTAAGAATGATCAGGGTATGGCCATCCGCAGCAGCATAATCGAGTGCCCATTCCACCACCTTATTCAGATCGAGGGTTTCGCTGATCACATAAGAAGCATCATTGGCATGGCCGCCCCAGTCGATCTGTGACCCTTCCACCATCAGGAAAAAGCCCTTATCATTCTGGTCCAGCAGTTCAACCGCCTTTTGCGTTGAACGAAGAAGCATGTCGCCGCGACCCTGATTAACCGGGGGATTATGAACCTGGGCCGTAAAGCCGGCCAGTTTTCCGGAATGGAGGTTCATGATAGAATCCAGTCCATAGACCACCTTGTAGCACCTTGCACGAAGTGAGTCGGCCAGGTTCAGGCTGTCGGCCCTGGCGGTGAAGTGGGCATAGCCCCCACCGATAAACACATCGATATCGGTCTTCAGAAAATCGGCGGCAATGGCTTCATACATATCCCTGACCGGCTGATTGGCAATAAAGGAAGCGGGTGTGGCATGGGTTATTGCCGAAGTTGCTACCAGACCCGTGGCATAGCCATGTTTTTCGGCCACTTTTAGAATCGATTCGAGGGCTATCCCGGCCGAATCCTGGCCAATCCTGCCATTTGTCGTTTTGCTGCCCGTGGCCAGGGCAGTTCCGCTGGCTGCGCTGTCGGTAATATAATCCTTAACCGGTTGATTTTTTTGAAAACTTACCTGGTCGGCCCGGTCAATACACAGGGAATCGTGATTGGAGGCCATAGCTGCAAAAACCTCATTCAGCCCCATCCCGTCGCCAATGAACAGGATGATCTTATTGACTTTGGTATTTTCTTGTTTTTCAGACGGTTGATTACAGGAGGTAAGGGCCGCTACGACCGCAAGAATGAGAAACAGGGATATTAC
>JBMOLL010000131.1:0-31060 GCA_049325415.1 Bacteroidota bacterium
AGGGAGTGAGGGAGTGAGTAAGTGAGTAAGTGAGTGATGGAGATACGTTGATAAATTAAAGACAGGCAGCGGCAGGTCCGGGTGGGAATTTTGACTTGACATGGATGTGTGGTGAAAAGAGTAAAATGTAATGAACATAAAGATGACTGAATATGATTATGTGTATCATTATCAGTCACTTTGAGTTTGAAACTCATCACTCATCACTCATTACTCTTCACCCATCACCTGTCACCAAAGCAGATAAAAATGAACATGGAAGCTATTCAGGATCAGATTATTGAAGAATTTACTGTATTTGACGACTGGCTCGATCGCTACAACTACCTGATTGAACTCGGGAATGACCTTCCCCCGTTCAACGAGGCATACCGTACCCAGGAGAACCTGATCAACGGATGCCAGTCGAAGGTTTGGCTGAACGCTGATTACCGCGACGGTAAGGTGCTGTTTGAAGCCGACAGTGATGCGATCATCGTAAAAGGGATCGTGGCGCTGTTGCTGCGTGTGCTGAGCGGGCGGACACCGGGGGAGATCCTGAACACGGAATTACGGTTTATCGACGGGATCGGACTGACACAGAATCTCTCTCCTACCCGGTCGAACGGACTGCTGGCCATGGTGAAGAAAATGAAACTCTACGCCCTGGCTTACCAGACCAAGTACTCTGATAAAAACTGAAAATTATGGCACAGGATATAGATTTCCTTGAAATGGAAGGCCGGATTGTTGAAGCGCTTAAAAACGTCTTCGATCCGGAGATCCCGGTCAATGTGTACGACCTGGGGCTGATCTACGAGATCGATGTGAACGACGACGCCGGGGTCATCATCACCATGACCCTGACGGCACCCAACTGCCCCATTGCCGATGTCCTTCTTTCAGATGTGGAAGAACAGGTAGGCATGGTGGAAGGTGTGAAGAAGGTGACCATTAACCTGGTCTTCGATCCGCCCTGGGATAAATCCATGTTATCGGAAGAAGCCAAGCTGGAGCTTGGCATGATGTAAACAAATCCTCATGGCACCAGGTACTTCATACAGCACCCAGGTTGCCGAAGCTATTCGGAAGGAGGCGCTGCGTCTCGGATTCACAGCCTGTGGTTTCTCGGAGGCTGCTGGTCTAGACAAAGAAGGAGCTGTACTTACACACTGGCTGGCAGAAAATATGCACGCCGGCATGACTTACATGGCCAACAACTTCGAAAAAAGGACGGATCCCACCCTGCTGGTCGAAGGGGCAAAAACAGTGATCTCCCTCCTGCTGAATTACTACTCCCCCGAAAAGCAAAAGGATCCCGATGCCCCCGTGCTTTCCAAATATGCCTGGGGTACTGATTACCACGAGGTCATGAAAAACCGGCTCAGGGAACTGTACCGTTTTATTGAAGAGCATTTCGGTCCGGTAAACGGGAGGATCTTTACCGATTCCGCCCCCGTTATGGAAAAAGCCTGGGCCCAGCGTGCCGGGCTGGGATGGATCGGCAGGAACGGGAACCTGATCAACCGGAAAGCCGGATCCTTTGTGTTTATCGGAGAGATCATCCTCGACCTTGAACTTCCGCCCGACAGGCCGGAAAGCGATTTCTGCGGCAGCTGCGACCGGTGTATCGAAGCCTGTCCGACCGGGGCGATCAACAGCAACCGCACCATCGCTGCCCATCGCTGCATCTCCTACAACACCATTGAACTGAAAGGCGAAATTGAACCTTCCCTTTCCGGCCGCTTCATGAACCGGGTCTTCGGCTGCGACATCTGCCAGGATGTCTGCCCCTGGAACAGGAAGGCTCAGCCTCACACCGTGGAGGAATTCGGACCCCGGAGAGCCCTCCTGGAACTCTCGAAAAACGAATGGTATACATTGGATGAGGACCGCTACCGCTCCCTTTTCAGCCACTCGGCGGTCAAAAGAGCCAGATACGAAGGATTACGGCGTAACCTGGAATTTCTGAAAGGTGAAACTCCTTCTCCAGGGGTCGCCTAATAATTATATTAATGATATTCTGATTATTCCGAAATTTTTTCCTGAGTTCCCTCCTTCTTCTGTAACAAAAAAACAGCTCGTTCGTCTTATGGGAAACAAAACCTTAATTCCATGAAACGATTTTCCATCATCATAACTCTGCTCGGGATCTCCCTCTCCCTTTTCGCTCAGCCCAGAGGGATCAACCGTTTATACCACACCTATTCCGGAGAGGAAGGCGTGATTTCCATGACCCTTCCCGGCTTTGTGCTGCGTTTTGCGGCCAATGTTGGTGAACTTGAAGGACCGGAGGAAGAGCTCCTGCGGTCGATCCGGTCCATGCGGATCCTTACCATAGAGGACAACGACCGGTATAAAAATGTCAACTTTGCCCGGGAGGTCCGCTTCACGCCCGATGATGAATATGAGATGCTCCTTGAAGTCCATGAGGACGATGACGATGTGCTGATCATGGCCCGCCGGGACGGGGATGTTTACCGCGACCTGATCATTGTGGTCGGCGGGGAAGATAATGTGATCGTCCAAATGAAGGGCCGGGCCAATGCCGACCTGTTTGAAGCCATTGGCGGCGTGGCCGGCGTCACCAGCCTGTCAATGCTCTAAGCGTACTCCATTTCTGTCCATATTTCCAACCGGGGACGGACGCAGTGTCTGTTCCCGGTTTTTATTTTATTGAAGGGGGCAATGCCTCCTTTCTTACTCCTTCTTAAGAAACGGATTGAAGGCAATTTCCCACAGATACCCGTCCGGATCAGCAATATAACTGCTGTAGCCTCCCCAGAACACCTTCTGTGGTTCCTTGACCACCGTCACTCCTTTCGCTTTCAGTGAAGCAACCAGTTCATCCACTTCCCTTTCGCTCCACAGGTTATGAGCCAGGGTAAAGCCTTTGAAGCCCGTTCCCTCCGGACTGACCGTAACATCCTTCGCCAGTTCCTCCCGCGGATACAGGGCCAGCGCAAAGCCCTTCAACTGGTAAAGGATCAAATCGCCATTACTCATCGCCGAGCGCGTCCAACCCAGTCTGTTCTCATAAAAATCAACCGAGCGTTCCAGGTCTGCAACACCCAGAGTAAGAAAGGTTATGCGTTGTTCCATCGAATAAAATTTTAATGCATAAGGCTATACTTAACACAAGATACTTCAATTCTCCGGATAAATACGCTAACAAACAGTCGCTGGCAGATAAAAAAATTATTTAGCTCCCTCTGACAACGATATTCTCCCCCATTATCACATAAAACAGAAAAAGCCAGCAAAAGCGGACCCCGAAAACCGCAATTCAGCCGGCGGTTTCACTGTAATCCCACGGAAAAAAAGTCTTCAATATGTTGATTATATGATAATTAATGAATAGGTCATGTCAAAAACTGCTACAGAAGTAATGATCCCCGATGAGGTACTCATGAGAAAAATCTACATGATCCGGGGAAAAAAAGTGATGCTGGACCGGGATCTCGCCGAACTGTACAGCGTGGAAACCAAAAGGCTTAAAGAAGCCGTCCGCCGGAATATTAACAGGTTTCCGGACGACTTTATGTTTGAATTATTCCATTTTATGCATTAAAACTTTTTTATGCATAAACGGCCAAGTAAAATATACCTAAGCAGGACCATTAGGAAGGCACTGCTTAGGTTATTTTACTAAGCCGGGATTAACCCAACTAATTCAGATAGTTCGCCTCAATCCTTCGGCTCCTACTGAATAAATTGGGATTAACAAAAGAGGAGTTTGATGATTGGAGGTCGCATTTTGCGACCTCCAATTCGGAAAAGATGGGTTTGCGGATTCCTCCGTTCGCCTTTACGGAATATGGTGTGCTGATGCTGGCAAGTGTATTGAACAGCGAACTGGCCATTCTGGTAAACATCCAGATCATCAAAGTCTTTACCAGGATGAAGGAAATGCTTCAAAGTAATAAGGAAATCTTCCATCAGATTGAACAGATCATCCTAAAAATCAACGACCACGGGGAAAAAATCAGCCTGCTCTTTGACTATCTCCGACAGCTTGAAAAAAACCGGGAGGAGGAACTGAAATACAGAAACCGCAGGCCTCTTGGTTACAAACCGTATAAAAACCCTTAACTTTGCAGTCCCAACCAAACAACAAATGAAACAGGAACGCTCCGAGGTGACCACCCCCGATCACAGGAAACTCTTCGTACAGACGTGGATGCCCGATCAGCAGCCGAAAGCGGTGATCGTCATGGTCCACGGACTGGGTGAGCACATCGGCCGCTACGATCACTGGGCCGAACGTTTTGTAAAACATGGCATTGGTTTTACCGGGTACGACCAGCAGGGTCACGGCCGTTCAGGGGGCAAGCGGGGCACGCCCACCCGGGCCTCTGTCCTGGTCGACGACGCCCGCCTGATGGTGGAACAGGCCCGGGCAGACTATCCGGGGATTCCCGTGGTGATGTACGGTCACTCCATGGGGGGCAACGTGGCCATCAACTATGTGATCAGCCAGACGGAAACCGTCGATGCCCTGATTGTGACCTCCCCCTGGCTGAAACTGGCCAGTCCGCCTTCAAAATTCATGCGTACCCTGGCCTCAGTGCTCAATACCCTGGCGCCCGGACTCACCCTGGATAACGGGCTCGACCCGGCCCACATCTCGCGTGTGCCTGCCGAAGTGGAAGCCTATGCCAATGATCCGCTCGTTCATCCTAAAATTTCGGCAGGGCTTTATTCCACCCTTGATGCCGCCGGTCAGCATGCACTCCGGAATGTCTACAAGATCAACTGCCCTTTCCTGCTGATGCATGGTAAGGGAGATAAGATCACCAGCTGGAAGGCCAGTGAAGAGTTTGTAATGAATACCAGCGAACACACACGATTGAAACTATGGGAAGGCGCCTACCATGAACTGCATCACGAACCGGAACGGGAGGAGGTTTTTCAGTATATTCTTGACTGGATGAAGGAATACCGCCTGGCATGAAATTCCGGACGGAAATAGAACCGGGCTCCCTGCCCTTCGCGATCGGTCACCGGAACCATCTGCTGATGCTGGGCTCCTGCTTTACCTCCTCCATTGGTGACTTCTTCAGCCGCTACCTGTTTGATGTCACGATCAATCCTTTCGGAACCATCTATAACCCCATGTCGGTGGCCCGTAACCTGGAAGCCCTGCTGGAAAGAAAGGTATACACACACAGTGATCTCTACCGGCATGAAGATACCTGGCTTTCCTTTGATCACTACACCGCATTCAGCGGAACCGACCGGGAAGAGGTCCTCAGCCGGATCAACGAAGCCTTTATCCCGGCAACAGAGGCCCTCCGCCGGGCCGATCGTCTTCTGCTCACCTTCGGCACAGCCTGGCTCTACCGGTTGAAAGCCACGGGACAGATCGTCTGTAACTGTCACAAAGTGCCGGCTTCACAGTTTGAACGCTTCAGACTCGATCAGGAAACAATTGTAAAAGTCTATAAAAGCCTGATCAGCCGCTTGCTCAGCATCAATCCGGATCTGCGCATCCTTTTCACTGTCAGCCCCGTTCGTCACTGGAAAGACGGTGCGCATGGCAATCAGCTGAGCAAGGCAGTATTGCTGCTGGCCATTGAGGAACTGGTTTCCTCTTTTCCGGAGCATCTGGCCTATTTTCCCGCTTATGAACTTTTGCTTGACGATCTGCGCGACTATCGTTTCTTTGATGCCGACCTACTTCATCCCTCAGATGAAGCTATCGAATATATCTGGGAAAAATTTTCTGCTTCAGCTCTTGACGCCGAAAGCAGGAACCTGATCGGAAAACTCGAGCCTCTGTTGCTTGGCCTGGCCCACCGCCCCTCCGATCCGCACGATCCCCGGCACCTTGCGCTGATCGAACGTCTGGAGAAAAACGCCGGGGAATTGAAAAAAGCCTTCCCCGCAGCCCGTTGGGAAAAATTGAAAGTCCGTTGACATCCACAGAGCTAACCGACGGACCGCTGTGGATCTGATTAGGTCTGCCGAAATCATTTCCCGCCAAAACCGTCCCTCTTTCTTTCCTTGTCTTAGAGCCATTTCACAGGCATTTTTCAATATTCAGGAACATTCAAAACATTTTTGTTTAATTTTTCCACATATTTATTAAACATTTTTTGAACTTTTTTTCTGTTTCCCTGTTTATCTGCCATAATAATATTAACGATGAATAAAAACCCTATGAAAACTATCCTGACCATTACCTTCACCGTCGTGCTCCTTCTTTCGGGAGGAATTGCGGCTGCCCAGAAAGGGACCATTGAAGGACGGGTCTATAATGCCAAGAACAACGAACCGGTCGAATTTGCGACCATAGCCATTTACGGAACCGCCATCGGTTCGATCAGCGACCTCGATGGAAAATTCCTGTTTACCGGTCTGGAACCGGGATTTATCCAGCTCAGGGTTTCCTCGGTGGGTTTTGAACCTTATGTATCCGAGGCGATCCAGGTAACCAATGCCTCCAGGGTCTATATAGAAGTGCCTCTTGAAGAAGCCAATGTTGCCATCGACGAGGTGGTGATCAAGGCTTCACCCTTCCGGAAGATCAAGGAGAGCCCGGTATCCCTTCAGCGAATCAGTATTGAGGAAATAGAAAAGAATCCGGGAGGGAACCGTGATATTTCCAAGGTGATTCAGGCTTATCCCGGAGTAGCTTCCACCCCGGCTTTCCGCAACGACATTATCGTTCGTGGCGGCGGACCCAGTGAAAACTCCTTTTACCTCGACGGGATCGAGATCCCCAATATTAACCATTTTGCCACCCAGGGCGCTTCCGGGGGTCCGGTGGGCATTATCAATGTTGACTTTATCCGGGAGGTGAACCTTTACTCCGGAGCCTTCCCCGCCAACCGGAGCGATGCTGTGAGTTCGGTGATCGATCTTTACCAGACCGACGGGAACCAGGACAAGATCAATGCCCGCGCTTCGGTCGGAGCCTCTGATCTGGCCCTCACCCTTGACGGTCCGCTGGGTGAGAAAACCACCTACATTGCTTCGGTTCGCAGATCTTATCTGCAGTTCCTGTTCTCGGCCCTGCAGCTTCCCTTTCTCCCCAAATACAACGACTACCAGTTTAAGATCAAAACGAGGATCGATGACAAGAACGAGATCTCTCTGGTCAGCCTGGGATCCTACGATGTCAACTCTCTCAATCTCAATGCCAATGAGACCGAAGAGCAGAAATACATCCTGGGTTATCTGCCCTCAAGTTTCCAGTGGAGCTATGCCATCGGTACGGTTTATAAGCATTATGGAGAAAAAGGTTACGACACCTGGGTTCTGAGCCGCAATTACCTGCATAATGAGTCGCTTAAATACCAGAATAATGTTGAAGTAGACTCCCTCCTTACCCTGAATTACAATTCCGATGAGATTGAAAACAAATTCCGTTATGAACACACATCAAGGTACGATAACGGACTGAAGATCAACTATGGCGCGAATTTTGAGTATGCAAAATTCTATGCCGGCACTTTCAACCGGACTTTTTACCTGGGGCAGCCGGTGGAGATTTCCTATGATTCGGACTTCAATCTGTTCAAATGGGGATTATTCGGCCAGGTGAGCCGGGAGTTCTTCAATAACCGCCTCTCTCTTTCTCTGGGGCTCAGGGCGGATGCCAATTCCTACTCGGAGTACATGTCGAACCTTCTCGACCAGTTCTCCCCGCGTTTTTCGGCATCATGGATGATCACTAACGGCCTGTACTTCAACTTTAACGTTGGACGTTTTTACCAGCTTCCCGCCTATACCACCATGGGATACAAAAACAGCGCAGGAGAACTGGTGAACAAGGATAACGGTTTGACCTATATCCGGGCCGACCATATCGTGGGCGGATTTGAGTACCTACCCAACGAAGACTCCAAGTTGAGTATCGAAGGATTTTACAAAAAGTACACCGACTACCCCATGTCGCTGATCGATTCCATCTCCCTGGCCAGCAGCGGAACCGATTTTGGAATTTATGGCAGTGTTCCGGTGGTTTCAACGGCCGTAGGAAGAGCCTACGGGGTGGAAGTGCTCTACCGGAACCGTGACCTGCTGGGCTTCAATGTCATTACCTCTTATACCTGGGTACGCAGTGAGACCCTGCCTGTACGTTCCGATCTGCTGGATCTGGGCTGGATCCCCACTTCCTGGGATAACCGTCACCTGCTCAATATCACTGGAATACGCAAGTTCAAAAACAACTGGCAGCTGGGTTTCAAATGGCGTTATGTGGGTGGTGCACCCTTTACTCCCTACGACTTGCAGACCTCTTCCCTCAGGGCTTACTGGGACGTGAACCGGATCGGAGCACTAGATTATTCACAGTATAACCAGGTCCGCACCTCCTCCTTCCATCAGCTGGATGTACGGATGGATAAAGAGTGGTTCCTGTCAAAATTCACATTGAATTTGTATATTGACATTCAGAATGTTTACAATCATCAGACAACCGGTTCCACCTCGGTGATTCAGGAAACGGATGCAGCGGGCAACCCGGTGATCATCAATCCCTCGGACCCCTACCCGCTCCAGCAATACCGGTTGAAAGAAATTGATGCGGCAGTGGGTACCGTACTTCCCACCATTGGAATAATAATAAAATTTTAACTTGCTTCTATGAGAACAATTATCATACTTTCCACTGCCCTGCTCATTATTGCGGGCTCATGCACCGGCGCAAAGGTCCCGGTCACGGAAACCCCCGATTATTACAACTATAACGAAGCCGGCAAAGGACCAGAGCTTACGGTAAGTTTATTAAAAGGGAAGGCCCATAATCATCCCCTGTATGCCATCTGGGCGGAAACGACCGACGGTCGGTTCCTTCAGACCATTTATGTTTCCGAATCCATCGGTAAAGGAGTTTTCCTGCACGGCGATGCTTCTTCGGGAAAATGGCTGCCTGGAGAGATCAGGCGCCCTGCTGCCCTGCCTTACTGGTCGCACCGGAGGAATATCCAGGCGCCCGATGGCCTTTACATCCCCACGCCCGAAACGGCCATTCCCGATGCCTATACCGGTGCGACTCCTCCTAAAAGTTTTGAGCTGACAGCACGGCTCGACAGTGTTCCGCCGGATCAGTTCTACGTGTACATGGAGATCAATCAGACCTGGGACTGGAATGAGTACTGGACCAATAACAAGTATCCCGACGATGACGAATATAAAACCTCCTGCCAGCCGGCACTGGTTTACCGCACGCTGGTTGATATGAACGATGGTACCGAGTTTCCCATGATCCTTTTTGGCAGGAGCCATGAATCAGGTAAGGACGGGAAGATTTACAAGGATATCGAAACCATGACCACGGCACTGCATATAGCCGATGAGATCACTGTTACGCTGAAGAAATAGGCCTGTTCGGCCGTCTGAAGTCCCCGCACACCTGTCCCTAAACCGGGCAGTAGTGCGGGGATTTGCGTTTCAGGCAAACAAATCGAACTTTCCTTCCTTTTCAATCCGGCCACGATCCCGATCTGAACCGGACCTTCGGCAGGCAGGCAAAAACCACATGCCCTGATCGTAAACCGTCCGCTTTCGTACACCTCTTTCTCATATCTGAACAACCTTTTCAGGTAAAGATTAGATTTATCTTGTTGCTTTACAGATATTTATTTATTTTGGCATACCGATTGAAAGATTCGGGTATGTCCAACAATGCACTAAAAACAAAAGATAATGATCAAAACAGTTGACCTTGTAAAAGTTTTTCGCACGGATGAAGTCGAAACAACCGCTCTGAACAGAGTAAACATTGAAGTTAAAGAGGGTGAATTTGTTGCCATCATGGGGCCTTCCGGTTGCGGCAAATCAACCTTACTGAATATACTTGGCCTGCTCGATAACCCGTCAGGCGGATCGTATCTCTTCAACGAAAAGGAAGTTGCCAATCTCAAGGAAAAACAGCGTACCAATCTCCGTAAAGGAAACATCGGATTCGTTTTCCAGAGTTTTAACCTGATTGACGAACTGACAGTTTATGAAAACATTGAACTCCCCCTGCTTTATCTGAGGATGAGCACTTCGGAAAGGAAAAAGAAAGTGGAAACCGTGATGGAGCGTATGAAAATCTCGCATCGCAAGAACCACTTCCCGCAGCAGCTATCGGGCGGACAGCAGCAGCGCGTAGCCATTGCCCGTGCCGTGGTTACCAATCCCAAGCTGATCCTTGCCGACGAACCTACCGGTAACCTCGACTCTGCCAACGGTGCTGAGGTGATGAGTCTGCTTACCGAATTAAATGAGGACGGAACCACAATCGTAATGGTAACCCACTCTCCGACAGATGCAGAAAAAGCTCACCGGATTATTCAGTTGTTCGACGGACATGTTGTGACGGAAAATATTCACAAGAAACTTTGATCTCCACGGTTATCGGAAGATACCGTTCCATATATATCCTTAAAAGTGACCGGCATTGTCGGTCACTTTTATTTTGCAGGGTCCTCCGTCTTCCTTTTTACGACCCTCACCTGTCGTGCTGATGAAAAAAAACTACTTTTACCTTGGGGGTAAGATCATCAGCAATTGTCTGTATAACAGTAACGGCTACCACCGTTAAACTATGACTAAGATTATTACCAAAAGCGATGAGCAGCGGTTGGTGTGGTTTTCGCGCATCATGGAAGAGTATTATACCCAGCTGATCGACTTTGCCCGCATCATTACCCAGTCATCTGAGATTTCGGAAGAAATTGTGGAAGATGTATTTATAAAGATGTGGAAACGCGATGAAGAAGTCTCACAGATTGAGAACTTACGCGCTTATCTCTTTAAAGCCGTGCGCAATACTGCACTGAACTACCTCAAGAAGGAAAGCCGCTCCCTGGAAGTCTACCTCGATGAGCTCCCCCCATTAAGGATTTCCTGCAATCATGCCGACCCGGAAGAAACCCTTATCAGCAAAGAACTGAACGAAGCCATTTGCCGGGCGGTGGATGGCCTG
The DNA here is from genome assembly GCA_049325415.1 of Bacteroidota bacterium. Lineage (GTDB taxonomy): Bacteria > Bacteroidota > Bacteroidia > Bacteroidales > JBMOLL01. The sequence continues at coordinate 10,901 of JBMOLL010000131.1, forward strand.
CCTGCCAAATGCAAGATCATTTATAAGATGGCACGGGAAGACGGATTAAAGCACAGGGAGATCGCTGAATTGCTCGGCATTTCCGAGAAAACCGTGGAAAACCAGATCTCTATTGCCCTGAAGAAGATAGCAGGAATTCTTTCGCGTGAAAATAACGGGAATCTGAACCTCAGGAACGGGAATAATGCCAACTAACCGGGCGATAGCCCACCTGCACTGACCATGCCCGAAACCCGGTAAAAATATTTCTGTCCTTTTGGGGGAAAGCAAGGAAAAAGATGTCTGATTAATGAACCATCACCAAGATGAAGGAAAACACGATCGAAAATATCATTGCGCGTGTGCTCAACGGAACTTCGACTCTGATCGACCGTAAAGAGCTGGAAACCTGGAGAAAGGCTAACCCTGGCAATGAACTGATTTTCAGGCAGATGAAAGCGGCATGGGAAGCCGGTAAGCCAAGGAATGCCACGGTCGCGGAAAAAGCCCATATGGAAAGGATTGTCCAGCGGGCCCGTCTGCAGTTAAATGCACATGCCTACCCACAGGTCCCGGAAAAAACTCTTCGCGTTAGAAAATTTTTCCGCTATGCTGCTGCAGTCACCCTCCTGCTCTCTACAGGTTTTATTTCCGGGCGCTTGCTGAAGAAAGACCAGGTGGTGACCCAGATGGCCGAAGTTGTGGTATCGCGCGGCAGCCGGGCCCAGGTGACCCTACCCGATGGTTCAATGGTTTGGCTCGGCCACGACAGCAGGCTCAGCTATCCCGATCGTTTCACCGGAAAGGTTAGGGAAGTAAGCCTGAATGGCGAAGCTTTTTTTGATGTGGCCGGTGATAAGGAAAATCCCTTCCTTGTTCATACTTCCGGTCCGACGATCCGCGTAACGGGTACACGGTTCTATGTGCAGGACTTCACGGGGGAGAAGGGCATAGAAGCCAGCCTGTACTCCGGAAAAATTGATCTGCTCCTGAATAACCGGCTGTTGAAAAAAATGGTCCCCGGACAAAGACTGGTATACGATCGTCAGACCGGAATACTGGCTGCAGAAGTTTTCGAACCCGAATTCTACGAATACTGGCTCAACGGCGATTATTCCTTCACCGAGCAATCCTTCAGTCATCTTGCCTACATGATGAAAAGAATCTATAACGTGGAACTTATCTTTAACGATAAAGAGCTGATGGACAAAAAATTCACCGGAAGTATGAGCAGCGATGACAACATTTATACGCTCCTCGAGATATTCAGGATCTCCTCTTCCGTACCCTTCGACTACTCCATCGACAGGAATAAAATATATATCCGTAAACGACGCTAGGCAGAACAGGTGTTCGCAACGGATGAATTGTACTAACTAAACTGCTATGAAAAGAATGATGCACTTCCTGCACCTCAGGGTGCCGGAGCTTACCATGCCCTGGGTAAAGCGCATGCAACGGGGATTACTTCTTTCTGCCCTTTTGCTGAATACCTTATTTGCCCTGGCACAGGAAAGCCCCTCCATCACCATGAAACTTGATCAGGCCCGGATTACCGAGGCCATGCAAGAAATTGAAAACAGCACCAATTACCGTTTCTTTTACGATGCCGGACTGATCGACCCTGCCGGACTTGTTTCCCTGTCCTTGAATAATGCCACTCTCGATGAAGCATTAAAAGCAGTTTTTGCAGGCACACAGATCTCCTGGGAGATTGAAGGTCGCTTTATTGTCCTTAAGAAAGATACCAGGGAACAGCAACCCGAAGGCACCCGCCGGATCAGGGGAAGTGTGACCGATGAGGATGGAGAGCCTCTGTATGGCGTAACTATTTTTATTAAGGGAACCACAACCGGGATTATCTCCGGCATGGACGGCCGCTATGAACTGCTCGTGCCTGAAAAAGGCGGACAACTGGTTTTTCGGTACATCGGTATGCATGAAGAGGAGATCACCATAAACGATCAGAAAGAAGTGAATGTGGTGATGCATCCCGATGTAATCGGACTCGAAGAGGTTGTTGCCATCGGGTATGGTGTACAGAAAAAGCGTGACCTGACCGGCGCCGTCTCCGTCGTGAATGTGGATGAAATGAAAAAGAACACGGTAACCGGTGTCGGGGAAGCCCTCCAGGGACAGATCTCCGGAATATCGGTTGTGACCAGCGGTGATCCGGGAAGCATGTCGGAAGTGAGGATCAGGGGCGTTGGTTCCTTCTCCAATGTCGGACCACTTTATGTCATCGACGGAATGATCCTCAATGATGCCAATCACCTCAATCCGGCAGATATCGAATCGATCCAGGTCCTGAAGGATGCCTCCGCAGCCGCTATCTATGGGGCCAGGGGGGCTAACGGTGTGATCATCATTACCACAAAGAAAGGAAAAGACGGGGAAGCCCGGGTGAACTTTTCTGCCAAATACGGGGTGGAAGAACTGGCCCGCAAAATCGATATGATGGGCTCTGAAGAATGGCTCTATTACAACGAACTCAGTTATATCAACTCCGGAGCTGAATGGCTCGGGCGGCCTGAGATCGGCCAGGAAATACCGAATACTGACTGGCAAAAAGCCATTTTTGAGGCAGGCCGAATGGCCGATTACAACTTTGATATCACCGGAGGAAATACGAAGGACCGCTATATGATCGGCGGAGGCTATTATACCCGGGACGGAGTGTTAAAAGGCCCCTGGTACGACCGATACAGCTTCAGGGTCAATTCGGAAAGTAGTCGCGGGCGCTTCCGCTTCGGGGAAAACCTGACCGGTTACCGCACAAACCAGAAGATCACCAATACCGGAACGAGCTCCTTCACCAACGCCCTCAGCATGCCTCCCGTAATACCGGTTTACGACCCGGAAGAGATCAGCGGCAGGGGCGGATATGGCTACGGCTCCGTGAAATATCCCACCTACTCAACTAACCCGGTGGCCCAGCAGGAATCGATTGATGATATCATCAACCACAACAGGATCGTCGGGAATATTTTTGCCGAACTGGAAATCTTCAAAGGACTGAAATATAAAGTCAACCTGGGGATGGATTACTGGTATGGCAAAAGAAAATCCATCGATCTGGGTGTTACAAAACGTTATCTCTCTGTGGAAACCCGCTGGGACAATAAACTCTGGGAGGTCAGGGATGAAAGAATGACCCTCCTGAATGAACATACCCTTACCTATGAATACACCGCCGGGAAACATTCATTCAATGCCTTGCTCGGCTTCACCACCGAACAGAATAAATACAACTACCTGGCTAATGAGGGTTATAACCAGCTCGTTGACGGGCTCTGGCAGATCGACCTTGTTGCAGTCCAGAATAATATGTGGGGAAGCGAACAGGAAAATGCAATGATCTCCTACCTGGGCCGGATCGATTATAACTACGACCAGAAATACCTTGCCCAGGTAAATTTCAGAAGGGACGGCTCCTCCAAGTTCGGTCCCGATACCCGCTGGGGAAATTTCCCTTCCGCTTCGCTGGGATGGAGGGTAAGCAACGAATCCTTCTTCGAACCGCTTAAGACCCTGGTCTCTGATCTTAAACTCAGGGGGAGTTACGGGGTTCTTGGCGACATGCAAACCCTGGGCAACTACGACTACCTGGCTTCAATCAACCATAACGGACCCTATGAAGGCTACTATGCCGTTCTCGGCACCGACCAGTCTGTCAGGGAAGGTGCACTCCAGAGCAACCGGGTGAATCCTTACCTGAAATGGGAAACCAGAACTACGGCCAACGTCGGTATCGACTTTGGGATGTTTGGTAACCGCCTCTATGGTACCATTGAATATTTCAACAGCATTTCCACCGATCTGCTTGTTTCACTCCCCCTGGCCATGGCTACCGGGGTGGGTGTCGATCCCTACCTGGGCGATGCCAACGAATGGACCAATTACGGAGAGATGCAGAATACCGGACTGGAAGTCTCGCTCGGCTGGAGAAAAAGCGAAGGCGACTTCCATTATGATATCTTCGGCAACTTCTCTACCATCAAGAACGAAGTGCTTCTGCTTGGCTCGGCTGAAGGTTATCGGGAAGGCTGGTATAACCAGGTGAACAGAACCGAAGAAGGAAGATCGGTCGCCGAATTCTACCTGATTGAAACCGACGGGATCTTCCAGAGTATGGACGAGGTACTTTCCTATACCACCGAGGTGCTGAATGAAACTTCAGGCGAAATGGAAACTGTTCTGATCCAGCCCAATGCCAAACCCGGCGATATCCGCTACGTGGATTTCAACAACGATGGAAAAATCGACCTGGATGACCGCCAGTGGATGGGCAGCCCGCTTCCGAAACTGACCATGGGCCTCAACTTCAGCGCCTCCTACCGGGGCTTTGATGCCACCCTCTTCCTGACCGGTGTGTATGGGAATAAAATCTTTAATGGCTTGAGAATCAGCATGGAGAGTATGGACGGACCTACCAACATGCCAGCCGACTTCGAACCATGGACCTGGGACAATCCGTCGGAAACCACTCCGCGACCCGTTTTCGGTACTACCGACAATGCCAAGGCACAGACCGACCGGTGGCTGGAAGACGGATCCTATCTGAGGATCAAGAATCTCCAGTTGGGATATACCTTCCCCGACAGACTGTTGAAAAAGACACACTTTCTGGGCAACCTGAGAGTGTATCTCAGCGGTCAGAACCTCTTCACCCTCACCCGGTACAAGGGGTACGATCCGGAATTAACCAACAACAGTGTGTTTGTCAAAGGCTGCGATCTGGGAGGCTATCCTCCGGTTAGAAGCTACCTTGCAGGAATTGAAGTACTGTTTTGAAAATGAAAGGAATACACGAACATGAAAACAAAACTTCTGATCATATCCGTCATTATAGCCAGCATTTTTCTGGGCTCCTGCTCGGAAGACTTCCTCAATCTGAAAGACCCCAACAGGGAATCCTCAGATACATACTGGCAAAAAGAATCCGACTATTACCAGGGGCTTAACGCCTGTTACTCCAGCTTCAGAATACCAGGCTTTTTCAGCCGCTGGTACCATGTGCTCATGATCTCCCGCAGCGATGAAGGATGGAGCGAAAGTCCGAACCCCTACTTCCAGGCTTATTCCAACTTCAACATTATCAGTTATAACGACAATAATGCAGAGGGAATTATCCAGCCCTGGCAGCTCATCTACCGGGCCATGTTCTATACGAACCAGGTGATCGATAACCTGAAATCAACCGGCCTGGATCTCTTCGCCGACCGTGCTGAAGCCGAGCGCATCCTTGGACAGGCTTACTTTATACGTGGCATGGCCTACTGGTACCTTGGTGGTTCCTTCGGAAAAGGACCCCACATGATCAATTCCACGGATAACGGGGAGATTATTGAACAGGAAGCTATCTACCTCCAGGCTCTTGAAGATTTTAAGGAAGCAGAAAAATACCTGCCAGAGAAATGGACCGGTGAAGATCTCGGCAGAGTCACTCTGGGTGGTGCCAAGGGAATGATTGCCAAAGTGGATATGCAGCTTGCCGGGTATTACAAACGGCCCACTGTCAACCAGCCTGCCACTGCCACCGGCTACTGGGAGGATGCAAAAGAAACCATCGAAGAGATCTTCGATCTGAATATCTATGAGCTGGTGTCCGATTATAAGGACAATTTCACCATGGATTATGAAAATAATCCTGAATCGCTCTTCGAGATCCAGTTTGCCGAGGGATTGTATAATGGCAAGGAACTTGGCGCCCATCGGCCGAAATTTTTCGGACTTGTTGTGGATGGCGGGGCATGGGCCGATGCCTATCCGAGGGCATGGTTGTTGGATGAATTCAGAATTGAGACCACCAAAACCGGGGAGGAAGATCCCCGTCTGGCCGTTACCCTCTTCTATGCCAAACCCGGCGATACCGAACTGCTCTATGGCAAAACCTGGGATGAATGGATGCTGACGGAAGATTATACCCTCACACAGCCTTGCTACTGGAGGAAATACACCCGCGTCGACACCCATGCCGCAGAAGACTACAGCTCGGGCATCAACTTTCGGGTCATCCGTCTGGCCGATATCTACCTGATGTATGCCGAGGTACTGAATGAACTCGACGGCGACCGCTCTGTGGCTGTGGAATATATTAACAAGGTGCGACGGCGTGTAAATATGGCTGATCTCGATGATGCCTTCTATACCACCCGGGAAAACCTCATGACGCAGATTCAGCATGAAAGGATCATGGAACTCTGCGGAGAAAGTACTCGTTGGTACGACCTCGACCGCTGGGGTGTTCTGCACGATCAGACGCAGATTAACCTTATCGCGGATACACGGGACGCCGAATTTGCCAATTTCACACTGGGGATAAGCCACCTCTTCCCGATCCCCAACCGCGAACTGAGCCTCTATCCCGGCCTGACGCAAAATCCCGGCTTCTGATACCGGAATGAAACCAAGCTGTCGCAAACTGAAAAAAGTCTGACATGAAAAAAATACTCAAATACGCCATCCTGACAACTCCGGTGGCACTTATGCTGGCCTGTACCGATATTAACGGTGACGGCATAGACACCATCATCTATGAAGGAAGTACACTGCCGGAAACTTACTCCTACCGAAACCCCGTCTGGGAACCGGATCTCAGCCATCCTTCCGCCTTCAGGGGCGCCACACAGTTCTTTGCCTTTGGCGACCAGAAAGAATGGTCACCCGGGCTGAACTATAATGTCCCCGTGCTCCGTTCCGGCAATCTGATGTCGTGGAGTTATACTGGCGAAGCCTTTACAACGAAACCCGACTGGGCTGAAGCTCCGGTCTCCTCCGTATCAGGTGTTTTCGCCAAAACCCTGGGCCTTTATTTCCTTGCCTATACCCTCGACGATGAGGGCATAGGACTGGCCTGGTCGAAGGCTCCGCAGGGCCCCTATACCGACTACGGCAGGCTGTTCCCGCCCGATTCCCTGAATTTTGATTATTGTCATGAGCCCTACCTGATTCAGTCGGGACTCAGTTTCTACCTCTTCTTCGAAACCAATGACGGAGTATACGGTTCGCAGCTTGCCCTGAGCAAGAATTCTCCGCCTAAGCTTTCGGGCAGCATATTCAAAGTTGCCGGTACTGCCTATACCGGAATCTGTGTATTCCGAAAAACGTCGGAATCGTTTTACCTATTTGCCACCACAGGAGAGGAAGATGCCAGCACAGTGGTCGTGGCCCGGGCCGGATCAGTCCAGGGACCTTATCTTGACCAGGATGGCAACGACATGAAAGACAATGGTAACGGAACCCTGCTCCTTGAAGGCGACGTGTTGAATGCCTATATTGCACCCGGCCATGTAGGAGGACTGTTCACCGATTATGAAGGATCGGACTGGATTTTTTACCAGGTAACAAATGCGCAGGTTCCCGAACTGAGCTCCGGCTCCCCCCGCCGACCCGTCATGCTGAACCGGATTGAATGGGACGATACCGGCTGGCCCGCTGCTGTCATTGCAAGCTCCCCGGGCTGGATGAGCCCGAAATTCAAACTTTCCGAATAACCCTGCGTGTGAAGTTCCTTCCGTTAACCATATTAACTTTTCTCTTCACCGGTCCGGATCCCGGTCAGAACAGCATCTTATCTCCTGCCTCCACGACAGGATGGTGCAACCTGCAAACGGACAGCGCTGTAAACCACCTTCTTTTCGGAGACAGATCGGAGTATCCAGTCGATGGAGACAAACACTTTTTTGTTCGGGATCTTAATGAAAATGAATTCTATACCAATCCGGTTTTTGAACCCGACCTGGCCGACCCGACGATTATCCGTACTCCCGACGGTTGGTTCTACGCTTATGGTACAGAAAACAACTGGGACGATGGACACCGGCTTGTACCGGTAATCCGGTCGACCGACCTGGTCAGCTGGGAATACGTGGGAGACGCCTTCACAGTCCGCCCTTCATGGAAAGATGGAGGAATCTGGGCTCCCGATATTTCTGTGATAGAAGGTCAGTATTGCCTTTACTATGCCCTTTCCACCTGGGGCGATTCGAACCCCGGCATCGGACTGGCTGTCGCAGACAAACCCGAAGGACCATTCAAGGATTATGGCAGGATCCTCGACAGCAAGATCTCGGGAGTTACAAATTCCATTGATCCTTCCCTGTTCAGGCATGAGCAGCATAACTACCTGGTCTGGGGAAGCCTGGGCGGTGGCATTCACCTGGTCGAATTGAGCTATGACGGGAAAAGGGTGATCGGGGAGAAAATCAAACTGGCCGGAGAAGCCTTCGAAGCCGGGTATATCTATCCCAGGAACGGCTACTACTACCTCTTTGTATCAACAGGGACCTGCTGCGAAGGGGAAAACAGCCAGTACAGGGTGGTCGTGGGAAGATCGGAAACATTGGAAGGGCCCTACCTCACAAGGAAAGGGAACAATCTGACCCGATACAGGTACTGGTGGTCTCCCGATATCGACCAGATGGACGGCATCATCCTGCGCGGAAACAGCACTTTTGCCGGGCCGGGTCATAACGGACAGATCATTACTGACGACCGGGGTGATGACTGGTTCATCTACCATGCTATTGAACGGTCGGACCCTCTTCTGCCTGGTGGTGCCACACGCAGGCCATTGCTTATTGACAAAATAGCCTGGCAGGATGGCTGGCCCGTGATCAACAAAGGGAACGGACCCAGCAATGATAGCAGGTTTATACCTTATTTAAACGATAACTCTCTTTATTAACTAAAACTGTTGCGTATGAAAAAACTATTCTACTTCGTTTTACTGGTGTGCGCCGTTACACTGGTTAAAGCACAGACAACCGAGGTTCATATCGAACTGGGACAGGCCTGGGGCGGTGGTACTTCGGTGGATGTCAATAACGACGGACATCTTGATTTTTACATCTCCGGGAAAAAGAACAATCCCCAGGAACCTCTGCTCGATGAAGACGGTGTGCCACTTGATCTTGCCGATGACGGAAAGGTAGACACCACTGAAAGATGGCAGAGAATGTATTTCTATAACCCCTCTTCAGGCAACATGGAGGCTGTAACTACCAGCCTTAGATTAGTGGACCGCACCAACATGGATTGGGCAGATGTGGATAACGACGGATTGCTCGATGTCCTGGCTCTTGAACACAGCTACGATTTTTATCACGGCGGTGTTTATAAAAACAACGGAGACGGCCTCTTTACCAAACTCGACTGGCCGGTGCCTGCCAAAGCCAATGCCGGTGCTTTCGCCGACTTCAATAACGATGGTCATCTCGACTATGTGTGCATAGCTACCGAGCTGAACACTTCGGGCGTTTATATCAATAACGGTGACAATACCTTTACCCTCACCAATACCGATATCTTCGGAGAATATGTGTACGGTCTCGGCTATCTTGAAGTTCTCGATTACAACAACGACGGCTTCGCCGATGTGCTGGTAACTGCCAACTGTGACAACCCGGAGGCTAACGATAATGCCAGGGTGATCACCGATATCTTTATTAACTACGATGAAGAACCGGGTAACTTCTACCGCGCTTATCTTGGAAAATCGGCGACCAATGATGCCGGTACTATCTTCCAGAAAGGTAACGGGGGAGTGGATATCGCTGATTTCAACAGCGACGGATGGCTGGATATCGCCCTTCACGGTGAAGGCGGCGCCGGAACGATCGAACAACAGGACGGCGACTGGACCTGTATATCCCATGTTTACCTCAACCAGAAAGACGGAACCTATGCCGACAAGCCCCAGGCCGCCTTCCAGGCCGACCTCCGCCCGCTGAACAGCACCGGTGCCGGCACTGCAGCCTACGACTGGAACAACGATGGCAACTACGACCTGTTTATTACCGGCTGGAACCCTCCAACGGTCAATACACAGGCCGGCTACCTGTATTCCGGCGACGGAGCAGGTAACTTCACCGAAGTCGGAAGGGTACCCGGAGGTTCGGAAACAATTATCCTCTTCAATGACTGGAACGACGACGGCGTACTCGATTACCTTGTTTCCGGCCACTCCTGGGACGGTATGTTCTATCCCGAAGAAGCCGATAAAGGAAGGACCGCCGCAGTGATGTTCAATGAAAACGGATCCAACCTTCCTCCTGCAGCGCCCTCCGGTCTGACTGCAACTGTCGACGGCAGTAACGTTATTCTCTCATGGAATGAGGCCACCGACGACAAAACACCGGCCAAATCCCTCTCCTATGAATATTACCTGAAAAACAGCGCAGGTGAATTCATGATCGCTCCCGCGTCTTTCGTCGGAGGCGACAAGGATGGTGTAAGAAAGCTTGTTAAAACAGGTAACTGCTTCCTGAACAAATCAGCCAAACTGAAAGGTCTTGCCGATGGTCAGTATACCTGGGGCGTTCAGGCTATCGATGCCTCTTACCAGGGCTCGGCCTTCGCCAACGGAACCTTTACCATAGGAGAAAGCGGAATAAATTCATTTGTAAGCAATATTGCTGATGTTTATTCTTATAATAATACTATCTTTGTTAAAGGTTTAACATTAAACAGCGCCAGCCTCTCGGTTTATAATATTGTAGGCCAGGAGGTTATCAATACTGAGATCACAGCTGATTTTGCAGGTCAACTTCCTGCTGGCGTGTACCTGGTAAAACTCTCCGCTGAACAGGGAGTCCAGGTGACGAAGGTGATGATCAGGTAGTGATTCTGAGGGTGTTACGAAGCGAAATTGCCGGAAAGGGTGAGCAAGGCCCGGTCCGGTCTCCATCCTGGAGAAAGCAAGTGTGAGTACTTGAAATTAAAGTTGTTCAGTTAGTTGCTTCAGTAGCACCCTCTTTTTTCTTTCCTTTTATTATCCTACCTTGCCCTGACCGGCAGATCCGGCCAGGCATAGCATATGTTTATGAAAGATAAAATATTAGCCCTGTTTTTTCTTCTGTTTGCAGCCCTGCCGGCCTGGAATCAGGAAACGATTATCAATGTAACCTTCAGCCAGCCAAAAGAACTGAAGGTTGAAACAGGATCAGATCTTATTCTGTCCCCCGGCGACAGCGTGCTTATCGGAGAACAAATAACCGTGAGCGGAGGAACTCCGCAATATGCATATCTGTGGAAGGAACCGGACGGCAATCCGCAGCCCTCCGAAATGTTCTGGGCCCGGATGACCGGCAAATATGAACTTACGGTTACCGATGCCAGGAACTGCACGGCAAGCGATGCCGTATGGATCCTGTCCACTTCCGTAACACCCGATATGGCCGGGTGGTACTTCAGGATTTTTCCGAATCCTTCCCAGGGGGTGTTTTACCTGCAAATTAATGGAGCAGCACCGGACGGACCTGTATCCATCTTTGCTGCCGACGGGAAGCTGATCAGGACCCTTCAAAACATCCCGGATGAACGGGGCTCTGTCACTGAAATCGATCTGAGAAATTGTTCCCCCGGAAGTTATCTCCTGCGCTATCCCTCCGGCAAATATGTTTTTGTAGAAGCTCTGTTGATCCGTTAAGACCCTGCTCATGAGACTCAGCATAATTCCGATCATCATATCCGCCATGCTTGTCTGCCAGGCAAACCTGCATGCCCGGACCGATACCCTTGACCGCATCGTGGGAAACGGCGAAGCCATCAACCTTAATCTGCTCTGGTATTCCATAAATTACGGGGATATCTCCTGGGAGTACTCATCAAACGGGAACGACTGGGTGGCAATAAGCAACGAAAACACCAAAAACTACAGATTCGAAGCCTCTGCCGATCGCCTGTACCGTGCCAGGGTGAATTCCGGTACCTGCGATCCCTTTTATTCCAGGATCACCCGCCTGATGGTCGCCGACATATTCATTGACTCAGTATTCGGGGTCGGTGTGAGTGAAGCCTCCGTTGCAGCAAGCTTCCCCGAGAACGGAATTACCTTTACCGAATCGGGAATCCGCTGGAGTAAGGATCCTCTGTTTGTCACAGGTGTAAATGAAATAATCAACAATTCGGGAGAGAAGCAGTTCAGAGCCGACCTTACCGGCCTCGAAACCGGGGCCACCTTTTATACCCGTCCATTTATCAGACTGACTGACGGTACAATTGTCAGCGGCAAAGCACAGTCTTTCTCTACACTTGAAATAAAACGACTTCCCCTGGCTAATACCGGCACAACAACTGCCAGTCTCTTCTATATTTTTTCAGCTACGCCGGATCCCTCGGAACACGGCATTTGTTACGGCACAGAACCTGATCCTGACCTGAGTTCAGGAAAGGCAGCAGGGATTGCCGACGGAGAGGAATACCGGGCCGATCTGCAAAACCTGAACCCGGGTTCGCTTTATTATGCAAAACCCTATATGATCATTAACGGTGTGACACTTTTCGGTGAAGCTTTTACTTTCAGGACATATACCAATTATTCCTCTTACCCTGTGGAAACAGTAACGCCCGCTGTTTCGCACAGGATCGTCTGGAACAATCCCTCAACGGCACGTAAAATATCAGCTGCCGGAACCTTTGCTGATTATGGCCGGATCCGCAGGGTCGGGAACAGCGACACCCTCCTGCTCACCTATCACGGCGGTCCATCCAACGGCGACTGGACCAATATCTACCTGAGGAAAAGCACAGATAATGGAACCACCTGGCAACCTCAGCAAACTATCAGGAATATAAGCGATTACAACTCATCCTACTGGCGGTTCTGCAATCCTGAACTGCTGGTGATGAAGAACGGCTGGGTCATGCTTGCCTTTGAGGCGAACGCCAAACCCGACGAAAACAAAAGCGAGGTGCATATCCTTATCAGTAAGGATACCTGTCGCACCTGGGAAGAACCTGTTAAATATCTTACAGGCCGCTCCTGGGAGCCAGCCATGGTTGAACTCCCCGAAGGGGAAATTGAACTGTTCTATTCATCTGAGGCAAGATGGTGGCCGGTCGAGCCCATCTACCAGGAGATTATGGTCATCCGGTCGACTGATCAGGGAGCAAGCTGGTCAAAACCAAAGACTGTGGCTTATTATCCTGCCAAAAGAGACGGTATGCCCGTTCCGGTACTTCTACCGGGAAACAGAGGGATTGCCTTCGCTATCGAAACTGTAAACAGTGCCGTATCGCCCTATATCATTAAAAGGGATCTCGCGTCCGACTGGGTGCTCACAACCAGTAACTTCGACAATAATACCTATCGCTGGCTGGTTAGCGGTTTCAGCGGACACGGCGGCGCCCCCTATCTCCTGCGGCTCCCCAGCGGTGAATTGGCGCTTTCAGCGCATATCTACAGGGGTGGCGACTGGCATCAGAACAACTATATGCAGGTGATGGTGGGCGACAGCAATGCAAAGAATTTCAGCAGGCTCAGCAGCCCCTGGCCCGACCTGCCAAGCAATGAAAGCGCCGTAAACAACTCCCTCTTCCTGAAAAACCAGAACACGGTAGTTGCCGTTTCATGCAGGATGTTCACCGACGGAAGCGGAGGTATTTACTGGCTGGAGGGGACCATTACTCCCGATTAAACTTTTCGGCACACGGAAAAGGACAGACTTTAGAAACATATCAGGGAACAGAGAACTAAAATTGCCCGCTATGAAAAATTTACGTTCACTACAATTATTAATGACACTAGGGCTGTCGGTCACCCTCTCCGGACAGGCGCCGTCAACTTTCAGCGGACTGGAGACCGGGATGGATAACCTGTACAGGTTATCCGATGCAAAAACCTATTCGATCAGTCCGGAAAATTTCACAGGCGCAAAAGGTGAAGGAGGAAAAGCGACTGAAGGAACCGGAAACAGGGCGTCTCGCGATCTGGGTCAGGGCTGGAAAGTCAGTCCGAGCGTGGTGATACGCCCGCATGAAACCTTTACCCTGGCCGAAATTACCGGACCCGGCGCTATCAGGCATATCTGGATGACGCCTACCGGCAACTGGCGCTTTTCCATACTCCGGATTTACTGGGACGACGAAAAGGAGCCATCTGTGGAATGCCCTGTCGGGGATTTCTTCGGGATGGGCTGGAACGAATACGCCCGGCTAACGTCTCTGGCCGTTTGTGTGAATCCGGGCAGTGCCTTCAACTGTTACTGGACCATGCCCTTCCGAAAAAAATGCCGTATAACCATGGAAAATATCGATGAAGAGCAGATGGTGCTCTATTACCAGGTTGATTATATGCTGGGCCAGATACCGGATGATGCCGCTTACCTTCATGCCCAGTTCCGCCGGACCAACCCCGATCTGACCTCAGTCTATACCCTCATTGACGGGGTTAAGGGAAAGGGCCACTATGTCGGAACCTATATGGCCTGGCAGGTGAATAATAACGGATGGTGGGGAGAAGGGGAAATGAAGTTTTTCATTGATGGCGATAAGGATTTCCCGACCATCTGTGGCACCGGCCTTGAGGATTATTTCTGCGGATCCTATAATTTCGAGAACAGAAAAACGCACCAGTACGAAGAGTTCTGCACACCCTACAGCGGACTTCACCAGGTGATACGACCCGATGGCCTGTACCAATCGCAGCAGCGCTTCGGCCTGTACCGCTGGCATATTACAGATCCAATACGCTTCGACAAAGATCTTAGAATTACGGTGCAGGACCTCGGATGGAAGAGCGGCGGACGCTACCTGCCGCAAAAATCTGATATTGCCTCCGTGGTATTCTGGTACCAGGCTGAACCACATCACAGTTTCCCCGTTTTTCCGTCGAAAGATGAACTTGAAGTGAACTGAAGCACTTTCCGGTCCAGCCAGTCAAAACAAAGGTAGAATAGCTTTGTGGCAGTCTTTTCGCCGGCCGGAACAGGCAAAAAAAAACAACCCTGAATCTCAGAGTTGTATGGCATGACATTCATGCGTAACCGTTTACCTCCCCCGGAGGCAAACCGGTTTACATTCCCAATTCTCTCCTATGGCTGTGGATTCTCCTGACAACAACGAAGGGATTAAAAATCATCTTCCTCCTCTTCATCGATGTCTTCGTCTTCCTCCTCTTCGTCATCATAGAAATCGTCTTCCCAGTCGTCTCCGCCTTCCTCTTCTTCGTCGAAATCTATGTCATCGTCATTGTACTGCCAGTCATCATCATCCGTTTCCTCATCGTCCTGCCAGTCATCATCCTCTTCGCCATAAAGGTCCTTAATCTCTTCATCAAAAAGACCGAGGTTGTCGTAAGTAAAGCGTCCCATGTTAAATTGAAATTTTGAATAGTTTTTTCTGAAGTGAATATAAAAATGAATTACGAAATGAAGAACAATTGATTTATTTTTTCTGCTTTTTTCATTGTCTTGTATCGCGTTGAATATCTGATATTTAAAAACTATTTTTTTATTTTTTTCTATCCGGTCAGGTCAATGAACCTGCAAAACGGCCCTTTTTGACCTCATTTTTATCCTTTGTACGCCGAATATTCCGCAAAGGTTCCATGACCGGGGAGAAAAAAAAGGGGAAGTGGAGATAAAGGCTTAAGTGCCCTGTCATGGCTGCGTACAGAAGATAACAGCAGAATAATTACTCTTTCTTCCTGTACTTTGCGGGCCCGAGAGCACCTACAGGCCAACAAGCCCTCAAAGGCAGACATTGGGGATAATCATGGCAGGAAATTTGTAGTTCCTGAACACGGACCGGAAGACTTTTCCGGTGCACATTTCCTTAAAGAGTATACCATTTATAATACAGACCGAATGAAAACACCGATCAGCATTTTTCTGCTCATGATCTCTGCCGCCCTGATGGCACAACCGGTTTTCAACCTGAACTATGAGGTCATTCAGCCTTTCAGGCCGGTTAACAGCATAACCCGGCTGGAAAAGGGATCCCAGATCAAGATCAGTTCCGTCCCAATCCAGAACTCCGGCACTTCTTCCACCAATATATATGTAGCTGAATCTGGTGGGGAGAAGTTTCTGCTCCGGCAGGAGCATCTCAAAAATCTCCGGCTTCTCGATAATAAACTGACAACAGACCAACTCTGGCAGCTGGCCATTATGGATTCCCGCTTCCCTTCATCCTTCCTTAAAGAAGGCCTGAAAAAAACCGAGCGGGCAGCTCTGAATGAGGAAAACCGGATGTTGATCAGCAATTTAAGCAATAATGGCTGTTTTTTCAACGATCCCTATATCACCGACTATCTCCGGCGCCTCCTTTGCCAGATCAGTGGTCCCGGGCTCCGCGACGGACGGCCGGCAGCAATGAATGTCCTTGTTATATTTGATCCCTGGCCCCGTTCCTATTCTTTTTCCAACGGGACCATCCTGCTCTCAACCGGACTTTTTTCCACGCTGAGCTCAGAAGAGGAAATGATCTCGGTACTGACAAGGGAAGTGGCGCATATCGTGATGGATCACCAGTTCGAGAATTACAGCCACATCGAGTATAACACCTTTGGCCCGGAGTTCTGGTATGAGTACTACCAGGATCTGGCTATCCCGGGTAATATCCTTGCAAATCTCAGGTACGACCTTTACACAGGATACAGTCAGACCACCCCGGCCACCCCGGAGAAACTGGGTCTGCCCTCCCCTGTGACTGAAAAACTCGGACTTAAATACACCGACGAACAAAACAAAAGTGCTTCCATTGCTGCCAAACGCATCCTTAAACACCTGGGCATTGATACCCTGGCCCTGACCTCGGCTGATACCAGGATAGTGAATTTCTTCTCGGGACAGTTCAGTCAGAGCACTTCCCTTCTGCCGGAAACCGGTGATCCCTCCTGGCTCAAACTGCCGTTTTACGACCTGAATTATATCAGGGAATTATCGATGATATCGACGCTCTCTGCCTCTTATTTCCTTAAATCAGGTTATTATTCGGCTGCCGATCTGATGGTTACAAGAAACATCGTAACGGGAGTTGCAACTGAAGATGATTACCTGATTAAAGCAGAACTGATCGCCAGATTGCAGGACAGCCCTGAAAGCACGGCCCGGGCCCTGAAATATCTGGAAATGGCTGAGACGGTCCAGGTCAATCCCCGCTATTATCTGCCACGCCTGAAGGCCCTGGCTTACCTGAGGTTGAATCAGACCGAAGAAGCGATCGCCGAACTGAAAAAATACCTTTCAGCGCTCAAAACGATCCAACCCGATGATGAACTCCTGAATGAGATGGAATGGGTACGTGGCGTACTGTTTAAACTGGGAGGCTGAATCGGCGCCGGAAGTACTCAATGCCTGTTTTATTCATGCTTTGTCCGGTATCAGGGTACCGGGAGCCTTCCCTCCTGTAGGCGCTCAATGTAAAATAGCCTTGCACGGGCCTGTTTTGATTTCTGATAATATCATTCTGGCCCGACGATACCCGGAGCTTTCCCGGGAGCTGTACCTAAATAATATGTTCAATCGGCTTTTTCAGAGCCTTTCTCCCCCGCTGCCTGTTTTAAGGGTGCCCGCTCCATCTTCTTTGCCCGGGTCAGCTGATCTTCAAGCTCATTGACCTTTTTCTCGGTGTCCTCAATGTTTTTCATCTTTTCCTCATAGTCCCTGTCTGAAAGTTTCCCTTCTGACTTTTCCTTTTCAGCTGTTTCCCTTGCCACCCGGATCTTTTCCCGCGCTGAGGCTACTTTTTCCTCACCCGATTTCACTGATTCATCCAACTCTTTCTGTTTCTGTTCGTGCTGCATCTTCGCTTCTTCTGCCCGTTGCTGACCAAATTCTTTCCCCGTCAGGCCTTCTTTATCTTTTCCATAGGCATAGCCTTCCCCGTCTTTTGCCTTGTCCTCTATCTTCTCCTTTTCTTTTTCAAGACCCTCTTTGATCTTTTCTCCTTCCTTCTCCATTGCATGCCCGGCTTTTTCAGCTTCCTTCTCCAGCTTCTGGCCACCTTTTTCAACCTCTTTCTTTACTTCACCAGCTACTTTCCCCGCCTCTTTTTCCACTTTCCTTGCGGCTTCTTCAGCCTTTTCTACTTTTTCACTTTTTACTGTTTCTTTTTTGCCCTTTCCCTGGCCCTGCTGGGCATAGAGCGGGTTTCCGGATATGATAAAAAGTCCTGTTACCAGTAATGCGCTAATTAAACTCTTCATGGTCAACGATTTAAAGTTTATCAATCATTTCATCTACATCTCCGGCAGCTTTATCAATAGCTGATTTCAGACTGTCGATTTCAAACGAAAGGGAATCAAGGGTCCGGATTTCACTCTGCGTGGCGGGATCCATCTTCTGTTCGTCTGCCCTGGAACCTTTGCCACCACAACCGGCAATAACCAGGGCAAGAAGGGTCATTAAGAACATTAATTTTTTCATAACGGAAGTATTAGATTTAAGTGATTGGGAGACAAATTAAGGAATATCCTGATCTATAACAAACTATATTGCCAGAGGTCTTCCGGAAAAAAACTGAAAGCCGGGAACTCTGCGCTTCAGATCTCTTTCACCCCGGGTGCCCGGATAATGATCTGATTGCTGCAGCCGGCGCAGACCCACATCTCACAACCTGTACAGGCAAAACAGTTCCCGCAGGACTTTTCCAGATCGGCTGTGTTCCAGACACTCCGGCAAACCGGACATTCAACCTGCTTATCCTCTGGCATGAATTTTCCAATAAGGTGAAAAAAGAGATACAGGGTTCGGATCAGAAATAAACTTCCAGACTGATGTGCTCCGCAGGGATCCCCCGTTTGCTCAGGATGTCGTACACTGAGTAGATCATCCGGCTGTTACCGCAGATATAATAACGTTCGTCGGGATCCGATCGCTTTTCCTGAAGGTATTCCGTAACCCTGCCATTATAGTTGCCCTTATTGTCGCCGGTGGTGCATAATACATAGCGGGTCAGATCGTAGTGATCCTTTTCATAGGCCTCCTCACCATAACGTACGCCATGTATCAGACGGTAATCAATTCCAGGATAACTTTTCAGAAAGCTGTGAAAAGGAGCGATTCCTGTACCGGATGCTATAAACACCAGTTTTTTCTCAAAACGGTCATCCTCCCTCAGCTTCAGCCCGCCCATCGGTCCCTTCACCAGTAACTCATCACCGGGACGGCAATCCTTCAGTTTAAGGGATACATTGCCGTCAAGCACTTCCCGTACAAGGATCTCCAGGTAATCATCACTTTCGCCGCTGTAAATGGAATATTCCCTGCGCTGATCCAAGCCTTTCAGACCGACCGAAACATACTGTCCGGCATGGAAAGGCATATTATTACGATCGAAGCGGATAATAAAGGTATTATCCGTGAGGAATCTGACTTCCCTGACCGTGCTGACTATACTGTTTCCCACCTTCATTCCCTGCTTGCCTCAATATTAATTATTTTAACACTATCCCCCGAAACAAAAAATAAACAATACGTGCTGCAGATTGTTCAAAACCTCCAAAGGGTCAACCATGAGCATAAAAACCGATATACACCGTCTGCCACGCTGGATGAAAGTTCCGCTTCCGCACGGTGCCTCTTACTCCAGGGTAAGGAACCTGATTGCAGAACAGGATCTGCATACAATCTGCAGCAGCGGAAACTGTCCTAATAAAGGGGAGTGCTGGAGTGCCGGTACCGCTACTTTCATGATCCTCGGGGATAAATGCACCCGTAACTGCCGTTTCTGTTATGTCCAGGCACTCCAGCCCGAGGCAGTCGACTGGAGTGAGCCCGCAAGAGTGGCTGATTCAGTAAGAAAGCTTGGACTCAAACATGCGGTCATAACCTCTGTAGCCCGCGACGACCTGCAGGATCAGGGTGCTGCTTTCTGGGCGAAAACCATCCGACTTGTTAAAAAAGTCAATCCCGGTATAACCATGGAAGTGCTCATCCCCGATTTCAGCGGCAGAACGGAGCTTCTTGACCTGTTAATCGCGGAAAAACCGGAAATTATTTCTCATAACATCGAAACGGTGCGAAGGATCAGTCCCCGGATCCGTAGCCTGGCCACCTACGATAACAGCCTCAGGGTCCTCGAATACCTTTCCCGCACCGGGGTAATTGTTAAAAGCGGCTTCATGCTGGGGCTGGGTGAAATGGAAGAGGAAGTGCTGGAGACAATGACCGACCTTAAAAATGCAGGGGTTCAGGTTCTGACCATCGGACAGTATCTGCCTCCATCCGAGGAACATACACGGCTTGTTGAATATGTGGAACCCGCTGTTTTTGAGAAACTTGAAAAGGAAGGCCTGGCAATGGGATTCACTCACGTGGAAAGCGGTCCGCTGGTCAGGTCGTCGTATCATTCGGAGAGGCATGTAAGGCGGTAATTGAGCATGAGTCAGCCGTCGCTAAAGCTATGGCTGACAGAGGTCGAGCCAGCCGTCGCTAAAGCTATGGCTGACAGAGG
>JBMOLL010000132.1:0-31049 GCA_049325415.1 Bacteroidota bacterium
GCAAAGGTGTAGCCGGTCGATGACCCGTCGATGGGATCATTGATCCCCGCTATCCAGAAATCGCCATAGGGATGATGGCCGTGCGCATACAGGGAACTTTCACCAAAACTTATAAAAGCACAGGGGATCTTCGTTTTATGAAGGATCTGTTTCACTTTCTCCAGAGCATATCCCTTTCCGAAACCACCGGGATCCAGGATAAGACCGGGCGCCTTCCTGATCAGACTGTGATCCTCGATCTCAAATTTATCCATCCCGGTACAAGCGATCAGATCCGGAGGAGGTGTTTCTCCCCCGGGATTTTTTTTTAACCAATCGCTGACGGGGCGTGAGGTAATATCGAAATAGCCCCCGGTTTTCCGTGCATAGTCCTGAACCATTATCAGGATCTGCTTCATTTCTGCAGATACGGTTACCGGAGAGCCAGGCTCAGCAGCGTTAATACGCGAAAGTTCGGAGGCAGGATCAAAAAAGGAAAGCATATCCTCCAGCCTTTTAACTTCCCTGTCAATCAAAGCAACCACCAGTTCCCCCTGCTCCTCGCCCGTGCCGGGGAACACCATATCGAGCCGGGTACCCATGGCCCTTATCTGCCTGTAATAGCTCTGCATCGCCAGGTATTGCAAAATGGATGTAGATCCGAATATCCCCTTAAAGTTGATTAAATTAGTTTAGTTTCATTAATTTTCTGCGCAGAAAAGTTTAGTTAATGATCAAATCTATGATATGAGCGGGGAAAAAATGAAAATCATCCACACGGCACTGGCCTCTTACGGGATGTCGGGGCAGGTCTTTCACGGGCCCTTATTACGGGTGGCCAGCGGATTCCGGGTCACGCACATTCTCGAGCGAAACAGGAACAATTCGGCCATCGACTTTCCGGAGGCTGTAATCGTCAGGAATTTTGAAAACATCCTTACCGATGCAACGGTCGACCTGGTCATAGTAAATACCCCCGACCACCTTCACTTCAAGATGTGCAGGGCCGCACTTGAAGCCGGAAAACATGTTGTGGTGGAGAAACCGTTCACGCAGCATAGTGCCGATGCGCATTTCCTCACTGAACTGGCACGCAAAAAAGGCAGGGTACTGACTGTTTTCCAGAATCGCCGGTGGGACAGCGATTTTCTCACGGTAAGGAAGGTAATGGAGAGCGGTTATCTCGGTCGCATCGTGAGTTATGAGGCGCATTTCGACCGTTATCGTAATGCAATTCAGCAAAGCTGGAAGGAAGATCCTGCGACAGGAACCGGAACCCTTTATAACCTGGGATCCCATCTGATCGACCAGGCCCTGCAGCTTTTCGGCAAACCCGGTGCCGTCTCAGCTGATATCCGAAAACTACGTGACGGAGCGGGGGTTGATGACAGTTTCGATCTGCTGCTCCGGTATGAGGGTGTCAAGGTCAGATTAAGTGCAGGTTATCTACTTATGCTGCCCGGACCCAAATTCCAGTTGCACGGAACGGAAGGGTCTTTCCTGAAATGGGGAGCCGATCCCCAGGAAGATGCGCTGAAAAAGGGCATCTTACCCGGCAATGCTGACTGGGGAGTTGAAGCTGCCGAAGATGCAGGCCAACTCAGGAGTACCCTGACCGATCTCAGCCGTTTTCCGACGGAAAGGGGAAACTACCCGTTTTTTTACAGCAGCCTTTATGAGGCCATCTGTAACGGCCGTTCTGTGCCGGTACAGCCTCAGGAAGCCACCCTGGTTATTTCCGTAATAGAAGCAGCCTTCCGGAGCAACCGAGAGCGCCGGGAAATCCTGATCTGAGCTCCGAAAAAAACGGTTTACCTGAAAACATCAGGTAAACCGCTATATCTGGAACCGGATCGCTTACTTCTGACTGCTGAACTGTTCGGCACAGGCATTCAGAACGTCGTCGCTCAATGCGTCACCATTGAACACAGCCAGGCGATGACGGAAGGTCACTGAAGTTCCGGCTGGCAGTCTGAAATTCAGTTCCTCCTTCCCGTCCGAGAAGATCTTCTGGCCCAGGTTGTTGACGGCAAAGAGGCCATAACCCCGGGCATGCCAGTAGCCGGGATAGCCCGGGTTTTCCGGATGGTCAAAGATCACAATGGTGAGAGGCTGGCCTTCCCGGGTACCGGAAAGGCTGACCCATGAGGCTCTTGTGCCCCAGACCTCCAGCCCGTCGATCCCGTTACTGCCATGATATCGGCCGCTCACTCCGGCATTATCCATGGCCGGAACCTCGGTAGGATTTCCGCTGGCATCGGTAAAGATCTGCGGCTTATCGTCGGGGTATTCAAAGGCACGGTCGACCCGGATGGCAAAGAGTCCTTCCTTATTATCCGTAAAAAGCACATCACGGTCCAGGGCTGTAAGTTTTGTGATCCTGTCGATCATGCGCGAAGCCGAATCCCCCGAAAAGATAAAGGTCGTTTCCTCCTTCAGCAGTGTTTTATCGAGGGTATCCCCCGGAGCTTTCCAGAGAGCGGTCACCTCCAGGATCCCTTTTCCGCTGCCGCTTTCGGCGCGGGTGATCTCCTGGTGAAAGATACGGCCAAAATGATGTTTATCTTCCTGTGGTACGGCATAGGAATTATTCCAGAAATCATAGCCGTTTACATCTCCATAATTAAACCAGATCCCTACGTGGTGCGGATGATCAACTCTTTCCCCGCTTCTGGGTTCAAGTGGGAAACCACGGGTAATTATCGTACCTCCTGCCGACCTGACCGGATACAGCACGGCTTTCTCCATGTTTTCAGGATAGATATAGGAAGTAAAGGGCTGGTTGTCAAACAACACGTCGACCCGGTTCAGGGAGTCAAGCCGGAGCAGCTTTACCTCCGGAAGTTTTCCGGCCGGATGGCATCCGGAAAGCAGCGTTCCCAGAAAGAACATTGCAAGCGTTATAATATTCTTCATTTTCAAACGATTAATGTTAGTACTGGAACACATTATTACCGGCCATCACTTCCTGGGTATGCTCATCAAAAGTTGCCCGGTAGCCGGTGCGCAGTGCTGCAGTGCACATGATATTGGCGATCGAGTGGTTATAGCCTGCCTGGGCCGGGGCATTCGGTGTATTCCGCGACCGGATGCAGTCCATCCAGTTCTTCATGTGGGCATTGGTCAGCGGATCGGAGCCGGTATTGGCATCGGTTGCCACTTCGAAGCCGGGAAGTTTTGCTTCCTCAAGAAGGAAGGGTTTCATGCCCATGGCTGAGGCATAGCCCTCTTCCAGACCGCCTTCCGAAGTGATCATATTGGATTCAAGATCGAGTTTTCCGCCATTGGAGAAATACCATTCCTTAACCCCTCCGGAGGAATTATGCTGGCGGGAACTGTAAACCACCTGGAAACCTTCATCGGGATTATCCAGCGGGCCGTAATCAAATACCGCGGTCATGGTGTCGAAATTCCTTCGGCCGTCCTTCCATACATAAATCCCGCCGTTAGCAGCCACGCTCCGGGGATGCGGCAGTCCGGAGAACCAGTGGACCGTATCGATCTGGTGAGCCATCCACTGTCCGGGGATACCCGAGGAGTAGGGCCAGAAAAGGCGGTATTCAAGGTATTTGCGCGGGTCCCATTGTTCAAAGGGCCGGTTCATGAGAAAACGGTTCCAGTCGGTATCCTCTTTCCTTATGGACGCCACCAGTTCGGGTAGTCTCCATCTTCCGGGCTGGTTGACGTTCCAGGTCATTTCGACCATGGAGATCTTCCCGAATTTTCCTGATCTGATGTACTCATTAGCCGCATGGTAATTGGGTCCGCTCCTGCGCTGGGAACCGACCTGGACAATTTTTCCGGTTTCGTTCACTGCATTCAGTGCCTCACGGGCATCCGACATGGTTTCGGCAAAGGGTTTTTCTACGTAAACATCGCAACCTGAACGCACAGCTTCGGCGGTCATCAGGGCATGCTGAAAATCGGCTGTGCTGATGATGACTGCATCGGGTTTGATCTGCTCGTATAATTCATCGGTATTCAGCACCGGTTTTATTTTCTGATCATATTTATCCCTGAAAAAGGCCTGGCCCTCCTCCCTTCTGCGGTTCCAGATATCACAAACAGAGACGATCTCAAAATTCAGATCGCCAGCATAGAGTTGGAATGCCGGGATCAGGCTGCTTTTTGCCCTGTTGGAAAAGCCCACAAGAGCGACCCTCACCCTGTCGTTGGCACCGGGAATCCTCCGGTATGATGCAGCGCTCAGCCCGGTGACTCCCATGGTGATCCCGGCTGTTCCAAGAGCTGCTTTCCTCAGAAAATCTCGTCTGTTGTCCATATCAGTAGTTTTAGTTGGTTGATAAGCGATCAAAGCGGGAGTACCTTAATACTCCTGAAGGAAACTTCGTTTCCATGATCCTGAAGAAGGATATGACCGGAGGGAGCTTCACCAAAATTCTCCCAGTCCTTGTATTTGCTTTCCGACACCAGTTTTCTGAATGCATCACTGTGGCGGTCGTATTCAAGCACCTTTATTCCGTTGAGATAGTGGCTGACATGCGATCCGTCGGAGACGATCCTGGCAGAATTCCATACGCCTATACCGTAGAACTTCTTGTTCTCTGCTTTGATCAGATCGTACAGGGAGGCCAGGGTACGGCTGCCTTCATGATTGCCCAGGAGGGCATCCGGGTGATTCAGATCGTCGAGGATCTGAAATTCCGGTCCGATGGCCGATAGCTTATTCCCCACCTCATTCTCGGCCACATAGTACTTGATACCGCTGTTGGCCCCTTTTGTGATGCGGAATTCCAGATGAAGATCAAAAGCAGCGTATTCTCCGGTGGTCACTATATCCCCGCCGTTCTGTGCTTCGGCTCCATCGGAAGGTAAAACGGTCAGGATGCCATCTTCAACTATCCAACCTTTTTCCGGGAAAGTTTCCCCGTAGGCTTTTCTCCAACCGCCGGTGGTGCTTCCGTCGAAAAGCAACTGCCAGCCCTTTTCTTTCTCCGTTTCGGTCAGCTGGTTCCTCAGCCGGCTGAATTCAGGTGCGGCAGCAGCGGTCTGGTAGTTCGCAGGATTATCCGTGATGATCCGGATATTTCTCCAATGTATCGTGGTTCCGGCCAGGGCACTGTCGTTGCCAATGTCGTGCACCTGCAGGGCAATAAATCCTTCTGAGGTTTCCTCATCCCAGAGGTTGGCTACAGCGACCCCGTTGATCCAGGTACTGATGTGATGACCGATTGCTTCAACCCGAAAACTGTTCCATTCGCCATTTCTGAAGGCAGAACGGGCCTCCGGGTTCAGATCCAGGGGATAGAGCCATCCTCGGCGGGCTTCGTCGTAGATCCCGCCGCTCCATGCCCTCTCCGAGGGATCGATTTCCACCTGATATCCATGCACGCGGCCATTCATCACCGAAGTGTCACTGATACTCCTGATCTGCACACCGCTGTTGAACCCTCCCTGATCAAAGACCTCGAATTCAAGGATAAAGTCGCCAAAGGATTTGTCGGTGCAGAGGAAACTGTTGGGACTGTTCAGTACGGCACGGCCGGTGATCTCGCCGTTTGAGATGCTGAACTCAGCCGAACCGTTCTTAAGCGTCCAGCCTTCCAGATTGGATCCTCCTGCGAGATCAATCCATGGCTCTTTCTTTTCCGTGTTCGCACACGACAACAGGCATAATAAAACGGGAACAAGTCCGAAATTGATTATTAATCGTTTCATTGTCAGTAGTATAGTTTATGGTCAGTAAAATTTTCAGTCTAAAATAAGGATTTAGACTCTTATTTCCATGATTTTACCAGTTTTTTACCAGTTCCTTCAGCCATTCCCTGAACTCATAACCGAAGTCTTCTCTTTCGAGTGCATAAATGACATTGGTTTTTATGAAATCGATCTTGCTTCCGATATCATAGCGGGTGCCGTCGAATTTCAGTCCATACATGGGGAAGTCCCTGAGCATCATCTGCATGGCATCGGTAAGCTGGATCTCATTGTTTTTGCCCGGCAGCACTTTTTCAAGGTATTGAAAGATTTCGGGGGTAAAAACGTAGCGGCTGGCGATTGCGAGGTTTGACGGAGCCTTGCCTACATCCGGTTTTTCGACGAATGCATCCACTTTATAGAGGGAACCATCCTGGCTTTTTCCGTCAATCACCCCATAACGTGAAACGGATTCCGGCTCCACCTCTTCAAGAGCAACCACGGGGCAGCCTGTTGCATCAAAGGCATCAATCAGCTGGCGCGTGACCGGTTTTTCATTTCTGGAGGCGATAAGGGTATCGCCCAATAAAATGGCAAAGGGAGAATTCCCAACATGGTTTTTTGCATAGCGGACGGCATCGCCCAGACCGTTCAGTTCCCGCTGCCAGATGAAGTGAATGTCCGCCAGATCAGTAATTCTTCTGATGGCTGCCAGTTCTTCTTCCTTTCCTTTGACGCTGAGCTGTTGTTCCAGCTCGAAATTCCGGTCGAAGTGTTCTTCGATGGCCCTTTTACCTTTTCCAATGATCATAAGGATATCGGTGATCCCGGAGGCTACGGCTTCTTCGACCACATACTGAATGGTAGGCGTATCCACGATAGGAAGCATTTCCTTGGGCTGGGATTTGGTGGCAGGCAGGAAGCGGGTACCGAAACCAGCTGCCGGAATTACGGCTTTGGTAATCATCATCTGTTATTTACAATTCTTGGTTTAATGACTTCCACTCCGATGGCATTCAGTCTAACTTTCAGGGCATCGTAGACAAGTTCATCCGAATAGGTACCGATAATGGCGCCTCCCGACCCGGTAAATTTGGCGCTGACACCGGCCGAACGGGCCGTTTCCACCATTTCGATATTCTTCGGAGCAATGTTCATAACCCGTCGACGTATATCGAAATTCCGGTTGATCAGTTCACTTAGTTTAGGCTGGTCGTCCTTTTCGAGCGCATCCAGGGCAAGAAGGGTCAGGTCGGCCCATTCCCCGACGGCACGGTGTGCCTCCATGTCACCGAAGTGATATCGCTCCGAAAAATCGTTATGTACCACTTCCGAGCCTTCCGACAGATCCCTGCGGTAGGCAATGTAGAGTTTCGGGAAAATGTCCGGATCCAGCGGGCGATAATCGCCATAGCCCCTTTCCTGCATCAACTCCTTATTGAAATCCATATATACGGGAGTTTCAAAAGCCTGAGCGACCCGGTCCTGCAAACCTGCAGAAATTTTCAGCTCTTCTTTCTCCACACTCAGGACCAGGTTTGCCAGTTGTTCCGGAGCAATCTGCACCTCATAAAACCTGGCCAGCGCACGAATAACAGCGGTTATAATCGCACTTGAACCTGCCAGTCCGAGCCTGAAGGGGATATCGGACCGGTACCGGATCGTAAAATTTTTCCGGTGCAGTTCTATTTTGCGGGAAGCGGCATAATCATGGAATTTTTTAATGGCCGCCTTCAGCAGCCTGATCCCCCCATAATAGCCATAGAGGTTCACGTCGTTGACCAGGGAATTGATCCCCTGGAAAATATTTGAATCATACTGGGCCGGAACAATCTCAAGTTCGGGGGATTCAAAAAGCGTTACCCGGGCGGAAAAATTGCTGAACAGGAAAGCTATGGTGCGGCCGTAATAACCGTCGGACGGATTACCGATCAGCGCTGCCCTGGGATAGGAAGTTGTTTCAATGATCACGGTTGCAGTTGTTTCTGGTTAAACAGAGGGTGCCTTATAAGACCCAGTTTCTGCATAAAATACTGCAGGGAAACTTTCAGCACACCCATTCCATAGATAATGCTTCGCCGGAGATTGATGGAGGAGGCTTCCTCGAAGTACCTGGTCGGACAGGTAACCTCGGCAATTTCATAACCGGCGTAAAAGATCTGGGCGATCATCTGGTTATCGAAAACAAAATCATCAGAATTTCCTTCAAAGCCGATCTTCCGGAGCACCTCCCCCGAGAAGGCCCTGTAACCTGTATGATATTCAGATAGTTTCTGGTTCATAAGGATATTCTGGGTAAGTGTAAGCAGCCTGTTGGCGAGATATTTATATCGTGGCATCCCGCCCCTTATGGCACCGCGTCCAAGAATTCTTGAACCGAAAACGACATGGTAAAGCCCGCTGGCAATGATCTCCGACATGGGCCTGATGAGTTTCGGCGTATACTGATAATCGGGATGAAGCATGATCACAATATCGGAGTTCAGTTCCAGGGCCCGGTTGTAGCAGCTTTTCTGATTTCCGCCGTAGCCCTTGTTCGAATCGTGACGGACAATCTCGCTGATGCCCAGTCTGGCGGCGACCTCCAGGGTATTATCCGAACTGTGGTCATCGACAAGGATCACATGATCTACAATATCGAAAGGAATCTCATTATAGGTCATTTCAAGGGTTCTGGATGCATTGTAGGCAGGCAGGACCACCGTAACTATTCTGTCGTTAATCATTTTCTCCTTCCTTATCTAAACGGGTGAACACAAAACCATTCTTTTCATAGAGAACGGTCAGCAAGGGATACTTTTGCAGGTATTCGTCTTTCAGATGGGCCTTAATGACGAAAAACGCTTCTTTATCGCGTTCCTGGCTCATCAGCCATTCCAGATCATCGGCTTCGGGGCGTACCGGCTGTTTTTCAAAATAAA
Organism: Bacteroidota bacterium; assembly: GCA_049325415.1. GTDB lineage: Bacteria > Bacteroidota > Bacteroidia > Bacteroidales > JBMOLL01. Next base: position 8,559 of record JBMOLL010000132.1, read on the forward strand.
ATAACTGGGCATAACTCTTAAAGCCAAGGGTATTTACATAGACGTCCTGTCCCTTCAGTTCCTTATAGAATTCGATCACGGCGCCCTGTCCGTATTGTTCCACCCTGGGAGCAATGAGTGAAATTGTTGAAAAAACAAATACGAGGCTCACCACATGAAGCAGGACCATTCCCCTCACGTCTCTCCGGATCACAAGCAACAAACTGACTATGGTTCCCAGAAGAAGGAAGATCCCTGGCAGGATCTCGTATCCGGTCCACTTAACATCAGCAAGGAGCGCCTGCTGACGGAAAAGGTTCAGGTATTTTCCATAATGGGAGATGACCCAATCGGGATTGCGCACAAGAAGTGGACCGGCAATGGTCAGGGTTGCATAGATCAATGCGATGAAAAAGATAATCCCGATCTGCCAGTTCCTTAGCTCTATTTTCCGGTCGATCCATTTATCCCAGACCCATGCGGCCAGAAAGGTCATGGGAAAATAGGTCAGCAGACTGTAATGGATGATCTTGGTCTTTACGACCGAGAAAAGGAGCAGTACCACCCAGAACATGATGTACATCCAGCGCTTGAAGCTTTTCTGCGTCTCGTTACTTTCCGCTTTTCTGGTAAAACTGGTGAGAAAAAGAATGGAAGCCGGAAAAACCCCGAGCAGTACAATAACAAAATGATACATAAAGAAGCCGGCATGCCCCGAATCGGAGGTAGTGAGCAACCTGATCTGGTAACGGATAAAATCGAGCACCACATCCTGATGCCCTGTTGCCAGTTGAAGGATAAACCAGGATCCTCCAGTAAGGGTAAGAACCAGGGTAAACAGAAGAACGTCGGTAAGGGAGGTTCTGATCCTGAATTTCCTGAATACAAGAAAAACGATGAAGCTGATCAGGAAAACCAGGAAGGCTACGGGTCCTTTTGTGAGCACTGCCAGTCCAAGGAAAAAGGCGGATCCGGTCAGATGAAGTATCCTTCTGCTGCCCTTCTCCCCCTCCAGGTAAAACACAAAGAAAGTCACCCCTGAAAAGATAAGGAGGTTAAACCAGGGATCAATGATGCCCGATTTGAAATAAAAGAACGGAAGAATGGCTGCTGCATAGGAGAGCACCCAGATCATGCCGAAACGCGGGGTGTAGATCTTTTTACCGATGGCATACAGCGCCAGGAGGGTAAGTATCCCACAGAGCGCATTGGGAAAGCGTGCTGCAAACTCATTGACCCCGAACACCTTCATGGATAGTACCTGCATCCAGATGAAGAGCGGGGGTTTTTCCCAGAAAGGCTGGTAGTTGATTCTCACATTCAGGTAGTCGCCGGTTACGATCATTTCACGTGCACTTTCAGCGAAATTTATCTCATCCCAGTCGAAGAGGTGAACTGAACCCAAAAAGGGCAGGAAGAGCAGCAGCCCGAAAAGGATAATGGCTGATACGGCCAGCCAGTTTCGTTCCAGTATTTTCATTTTGTTTCAGGGGTTTGTCCGGAAAAATTTCCAGGTCTGCGCCGGTCTTTCAACCAGCCAGCCACAGAATTGTCAATGCAGCCTGTCGTTACCTTTTGGGCCAGGATCCAGGCCAGCACAGCCGACAGCCATCCCCAGACCGCTCCTGCTGCCACATCCAGCATAAAGTGCTGAGAAAGCCAGATCCTGGACAGTCCGACACCGGCGGCCAGCAGCAGGAAGGCATAACGCAGCCAGACCGACTGAACCAGCAGGGCCATCGTAAGAAAAACCGCAAAAGCTGTAGCTGTATGACCTGAAGGAAAGCTGTGCCATTCGTGAATCTTTACCCCGGGTACAAGATCGAGATCCCAGGGAATCTGATGCTCCCGGAAGTAGCTGACCGGTCGTGGGGCATCGGGCCAGATAAACCTTTTCATCAACTGGGCACCCAAACCGGAAAAGGCATAGGCCAGCAGGAGCATTAGGCCCTTCCTGAGGCTAAAGAATACTGCGGCGATAAGCACAGGTAATAGCATCACCCCACCATCGCCCAGCAGCGTCCAGTAGCGGAAAAGCTGGCCTGAGAAAGGCGTATTCAGGCGATTTACCGCTATCTGAATACCGGTCCCGGGGACCAGCAGGGAAAAAACCAGGGCTCCGGCTGTAATCAGCAGGGATACAAGTAATATCTGTTTTTGGCCTGCAGGCAATTTAAGCATACGATAGGCTTAGCTCACAAAGGTACTAATTTCGTGATATGGCAGGGCCTGCCGGTGTCCGGAGCAGTGGGATTTTCTGCGATAGCATTCATTCAGTCTCATATCCAGTAGTTTCCCCTTTTCTGACCGCAGGAATCCCCTGGCTCATCCACTCCGGCTCAGGTGAGCCCTTCAGATAATGGTCGAAAAACTGCATCATTCTGATACTCAGATCAACGCGGTTTGGCCATTTGGTCAGGTTATGCTCTTCCCCGTTGTAGACCAACATCCACACAGGTTTATCCAGTCGTCGGAGGGCCGTGAAGAACTCGATGCCCTGATACCATGGCACAGCTCCGTCGTCGTCGTTGTGCATGACCAATAAGGGAGTTTCGACCTGTGGTGCAAAAAACAGGGGCGAGTTTTCCAGGTAAAGGTCCTGGTGTTCCCAGAGGGTCCCTCCTATCCTGCTTTGCGAATGTTCGTACTGGAACATCCGGCTCAGGCCGGTACCCCATCTGATCCCGCCATAGGCACTGGTCATATTACTCACCGGAGCACCGGCCATTGCCGCGGCAAAAAGGTTGGTGCGGGTAACCAGGTAGGCTGTCTGGTATCCTCCCCAGCTCTGGCCCTGTAAACCCATTCTTTTGGAGTCGATAAAGGGAAACTGCCGGGTCATGGCCTCTGTCCCGCTCACCACTGCATCGTAGGCGCTCTGGCCCGGATAACCATCGCGGTAGACGATGTCGGGAACAAATACGACATAGCCGTTGGAAACACACCAGGAAAAACTGATGGTACTCCGGCTTGGCGAGGGCATACTGTAACGATAGAGATTTTCGGAATTACGTTCATAATAGTATACCAGCATCGGATAGCTGCCTTCGGGATCAAGGTTTTCAGGTGTGTAAAGCAGCCCCTTCAGGGTGTCGCCCGCATAGGATACCCATTCCACAAGCCTTGCATCACCCCAGAGATAATCCCTTTGCTGAGGATTGGCATCCGAGATCTTTTCCGCTTTGCCAAAGCGCATACCCGAAGACCACAGATCCGGGCAATGGCTGAAGTCCTGCTTCTGCCAGATAAAGCGGTCGCAGTCTTTTGCCCTGGCCAGCTGGCTGTAACGCCACGGACCCTGGATCAGTGCCGTTGGTGCGGATTTTGATCCCGGCGCGATTACGGCAAATCCCGAGCTCATATCGTCTGTGTTAAAGCCTGACAGATACACCGGTTTATCCAGATCTATGTACCAGCTGTCCCTTTCAACCGCCTCATATCTGTACCTGATCCTGTTCTTTCGTCCGTCGCCCGAGGTAAAGCAGACGGGTTTTTCTTTGCCGGAAGGATCAATTTTCCAGATATCGTAGCGATCGCAGATGAGCACATAACGGTCGTCTTTCGTCCATCCGGCCAGTCCGTAGGAACCCGGAACCGAAGGAACATCATTATCCTCATCGTAAAAGGGCAGGCCTATTGCCCCGGTCAGATTCCTTGTTATGCCGTCGGCAATGGAATAGGCATACCAGGCCGAGTCAAAATTCTGGTACCAGAGTACATATTTGCCAAAGGCTGAAAGCGTCGGTTCATCGGGCAATTTTTCAGCAATCAATTGTCTCTTGCCGCTTTCCACGTCAATAAGCCAGGCGTCCTCGTAGCGGAATCCTTCCCAGTTCATCAGCCGCTCATATTTTGTATCATCCAGGCCAAGCAGGATTTTTCCATTGTTCCTGTGCAGAAGCCTGATCCGGCTCACCGTGCTGTCGGCCAGCTGAACAGCGGACCTTTCGCCAGGCCGGATCACCGCCAGCCAGGTCTGTTTTTTATCCTTAGCAAGGTTTTTCAATTGCTCCGGCTGCAGCAGGGAATCTTTCCAATTCCAGACATCCACGGAGTATTTCTCTTCCTTCAGAATGGTATCCTCCGGCTGTACAGGTAAAACGGGAGCAGCGCCAAAATAGAGCAACGATCCGTCTTCCGAGAAAAACAATGATCCGTTCTTTGAAAGCCCCCAACCGGTTTTCAGTCCAACACCGGCAGAATCGAGAAGAACCCCGGCTGAGGCAATGCCCGGTGTCCAGTAAAACAGGTTCAGACCGGAGACCCTGGCGGAATCGGAAGTCACAGAGTATGCCAATTCGGTACCTTTATCATTTACTGCCAGTTGCGAAGGGATACCTGCACCTTCTCCCGCAATTACCAGGTTCTGCTCCGCCCCCAGCCAGGCACAGGCCAGGAAGCCGGGCAGGGTATCCTGTTTCAACTGAATAAAAGCGGTCATATTTCCATTGCGTGACATGCTGTAGGATAGCACATTCTCATAGACCTGGGAAGTATTGCGAGCCGGATCAATGATAAAAAGGTCTCCGGGCTTGTACTTTTTAGCCAGTGACTCAGTCTTCTTTTTTACTTTCTCTTCCAGTTGAACAGTTGATTCACCTATAGCTTCAGGGTTTTCCTGGGCTGCACCAGTCGCAACTGAACCTTCAGCAGGTTCGGTCTCTTCCTCTTCTTTACTGTCCTTTGCCGGAGGCAGGTATTTTTTTCTGAAAGCAACCACAGGATGATCCTCCATGGCAACCTGGAAAGACTCCACATTTGCAAAGTACTGCCTGTTGAAATTACCGAGTGTTAAGATTATAAGTGAATCGGAAGGCAGTTCATCCTTCTTTTTCTTTGCCCTTTTCATCTGCAGAACTTTCTTCTCTTCAGGCTTGATCTTTGCTACCAGGTATTCGTCACCGGGAAGAAAAACGGCATCGTAACCGCGGAATACCGTATCACTTTTACCGCTGGTCATATTCACGATAATCAGGTATCCATCGCCCTTCAGCGGATTTATCTCATAGCTCACAAACTTTCCGTTGTCGGTAATCCGGGGATTTCCGACCGAATTCCAGAGCTCATATACCGAATGGTCCAGGGGGATTTTCTCCTGGGCAGACAATCCTGACATCCACAACAGGAACAAAAACAAGAACGCAAAAAATTTCATAACTACTCATTTTAGCGGGAACCCGGTCCCGGTTATTTTTTACTTTGAAGGTCTGAAAATTCAAAACCTAGAACAGACCTTTTCATGTGCCTCCTTCGCGAACAAAGGTCTGCGAGCTTGGAGGCTGTGAAACTGTTCCGGGTAATCCCGGACAGGATTACCAAAATTAGCCCATTTCCTGAAGAAAAAAACCCGTTCCTTCATTTAAGGGGATATTGAAGGAAAATTGTCTGTTCATATAACAAAGACGAACATATGGATCATTCGGGGATACATCCCGCCATACATAAGGATTTCAGACTATTAGACAAGTTTTCGTAAGAACGTTTAACGCTTCTTCTTCTGAATAGACGATCCGTTGATTGAAAGCCGTGGAATTTTTTCTAATTTTAACAGGACCAAAGCAATAATTTAACACCTAACTAATGAAAGCTCAACATCTTAACGCTGAATTCGAAAAGTACTACGGTAAAGCGGAGGAGGCAACAGTCCTCTTTTTTTCACCGGGCAGGGTAAATCTCATTGGAGAACATACCGATTATAACGGTGGCTATGTATTCCCCTGTGCACTTACCTTCGGTACTTACCTGGCGCTGCGGCCGAATGGCAGCAACAAAGTAAGGTTTGCCACGACCAATTTCGACGGCAGGGCTGAAGTGGATCTCACCGAACCGTTTGTACCTCTCGGAAAGTCGTGGACGAATTACCCCGTGGGTGTTCTGAATGAGCTCAGAAAGATGTCGCATGAAATCAAGGGAGTGGACCTGTTGTATTCGGGAGATATTCCCAACGGTGCGGGACTTTCCTCATCGGCTTCGATCGAACTGGTTACCGCCTTTGCCATGAACGACATCTTTGGTTTCGGGATTTCACGACTCGACCTGGTAAAATTGGGGCAGCGTGCCGAGAACCTGTTTGTCGGGGTCAACTGCGGTATCATGGACCAGTTTGCAGTGGGCATGGGTGTCGCCGACAGGGCCATCTTCCTGAACTGCGATACACTCGATTATGAGCTGGTACCGGTCAGACTGGAGGGAATGAAGATCATTGTTGCCAATACGAACAAACGCAGGGGTCTTGCCGACTCGAAATACAACGAGCGAAGGGGGCAGTGCGAGCTGGCTGTTGAACAACTCCGGAAGGGTAAGGCCATCAGGCATCTGAGCGATATGAACCTGGCTGAATTTAACCAGTACGCGGGACTCATAACCGATGAGGTCGTGCGGAAACGGGCAAAACATGTCATTAGCGAGAACCATCGTACCCTGGAAGCGGTTAAGGCGCTGAATGCCGGTGATATCGCTGCTTTTGGAAAGCTGATGAATGCCTCCCACGATTCCCTCCGGGATGATTATGAAGTAACCGGAACCGAACTCGACACCCTGGTCGAAGAAGCCCGAAAGGTAAAGGGTACCTTAGGTTCGCGCATGACCGGTGCAGGTTTCGGAGGTTGTACGGTAAGTATTGTTGAAGAGAAGGCAGTGGATGAGTTCATCAGGACCGTTGGCCTGAATTACGAAAAACGGACAGGGCTTAAAGCTGATTTTTACATTGCAGATATCGGGGACGGAGCCAAACGTCTCAGCTAAAAAATATCTTCCTGATTTTCGGATTCTTCCGAAAATAGTTTAAATTGGGTGATCAAACACGGTTGGAGTGCTTCGGTCACCTAATTTTTTTGTCATGAAAAAAGATAAAGCCGTTAATAAACACGTCGGTCCCGGCGACATCAAACAGAAATCAAAAGACAAACTGGAAAAGAAGTTTTACGAGTCGGAACTCGAAAAACTCGAGATTGAACTTGTCAAACTTCAGGAATGGATCAAAGCCAAAAAGCTTCGGGTAGTTGTGATCTTTGAAGGCAGGGATGCTGCCGGGAAGGGCGGGGTGATCTCCAGGATCAGCCAGAGCCTGAATCCCAGGATCTGCAGGGTGGTAGCCCTTGGCACGCCTACGGAAAGAGAAAAGTCGCAGTGGTATTTCCAGCGATACGTAGCCCACCTGCCCGCCGCCGGTGAGATGGTCCTTTTTGACAGGAGCTGGTATAACCGCGCAGGTGTGGAGCGGGTCATGGGTTTCTGCACAGATGACGAGTACTGGGAATTCCTGCGTTCCTGTCCGAGTTTCGAAAACATGCTGATCCATTCAGGGACCATCCTCATCAAGTACTGGTTTTCCGTGAGTGATAAGGAACAGGAAAAACGATTCAGGCAGCGAATTGAAGATCCCACCAAGCGCTGGAAGCTCAGTCCGATGGATGTGGAATCCCGGAACAGGTGGGAGGACTATTCCAAAGCGAAGGATGAAATGTTTTCCTATACAGATACCAAGAACAGTCCGTGGTTTGTTGTAAAAGCCGATGACAAGAAGAAAGCACGACTCAACTGCATCTCTCATCTGTTGAGCATGATACCTTATAAGGACCTTACGCCTCCCCCCTTAAAACTGCCACCAAGGAAGGAGAGCCGCGGGTATGTAAGGCCACCGCTGAATGAACAGACATTTGTACCTGAAATCTATTGACAGCGCAGGTCTGAATACAGGTTCTTTTTAAAGATATTCTGATTTTTTCACGGAATTCATGATGGTTCCGGACAGAAACTATTCCCTATACCCTCTCCTCCCTACCCTCTTTTCTCCAACATAAAACCAGACAAAATGGATCATTATCTAGGGCTTGATATTGGTTCAATATCTGTTAATGCGGTACTCATCAACGAAAAAGGCGAAATTACCGATAACAGGTATGCCTATTGTAAAGGAAGACCATTTCATGTGCTGCTCGACGTTATCCGTGATATCCTCGGGAGTTTAAAAGAAACCAGGACGCTACGGGTAGCCACCACCGGGTCGGGAGGATCACAGGCCGCCCGCCTGATCGGAGCTTCCTTTGTAAACGAGATCATTGCCCAATCGGGCGCCGTGGCAAGGCTCTATCCCCAGGTCAGAACCGTTATTGAAATGGGCGGTGAAGATTCAAAACTGATCTTCATGGAAGATGGAAATGTGCAGGGACAGTCGCGTTTGTCGGATTTTTCAACGAACACCCTGTGCGCCGCAGGTACCGGGTCTTTTCTCGACCAGCAGGCAAACAGGATCGGCATTTCTATCGAGGAGGAATTCGGTGCCCTCGCCATGAAGTCGGTTAATCCACCCAGAATAGCAGGACGTTGCAGCGTATTTGCAAAAAGTGACATGATCCACCTGCAACAGATTGCCACCCCCCTGCACGATATCGTGGCCGGGCTATGCTTCGCTGTGGCCCGGAATTTTAAGAGTACACTTGGCAGGGGAAAAAAATTCAGGAAACCTTTCATTTTCCAGGGAGGAGTAGCAGCGAATGCAGGCATGGTGAGAGCCTTCAGGGAAATCTTTGAACTGACGGAGGATGAACTAATCATCCCGGAGTACTATGCATCCATGGGTGCCATAGGCGCCGCCTACCATATCATGCATCATCCGGAGGATGTTACGGGTAATTACAAAGGCACGGGTGAACTGGAAAATTATCTTACGGCGGGAAAAAGAGACAGCGACCATCTTGAACGTCTGAAGCCTTCTGCGGCTGAATACCACAAAGAAGTTTACCCGCTGGATCAACACAAGGAAGTCACGGATGCCGCCCTGGGGATTGATGTTGGATCGCTGAGCACCAATGTAGTACTTATCGACAGGGAAAACCGGGTACTGGCCAGGCGCTACCTGCCAACAGCCAGCAAGCCGCTCAACGCCATACAGACCGGGCTGAGTGAGATCTATGAAGAAGTTGGGGACCGGGTCAGGGTGATCGCCGCCGGAACCACCGGATCGGGCCCCTACCTGACGGGCGATTTCATTGGTGCCGATGCGATCAGGAACGAGATTACAGCCCAGGCAACGGCTGCCATTGCCTGGGACAGACAGGTGGATACTATTTTTGAGATCGGAGGACAGGATTCGAAATACATCTCCATTGAAAATGGGGTAGTCGTTGATTTTGAGATGAACAAGGTTTGTGCGGCAGGTACCGGGTCTTTCCTGGAAGAACAGGCCGAGAAACTGAATATCAATATTGTGGAAGAATTCGGCGACCTGGCATTGAAAGCCCGCCATCCGGTACGCATGGGCGACCGCTGCACGGTGTTCATGGAATCGGACCTCAACTCCCATCAGCAGAAAGGAGCACTGCAGGAAGACCTGGTCGGAGGCCTTGCATATTCCATTGTCCAGAACTATATACGTAAGGTGGTCAATGGAAAGCGGGTTGGCAACAAGATCTTTTTCCAGGGAGGGGTGACCAATAACCGCTCGGTAGTCTCCGCCTTTGAAAAAGTGACCGGCAAGCCAATGACCATTCCTCCGCATTTTGATGTGACCGGAGCCATTGGTGCTGCAATCCTTGCCCGCGAGAGCATGGCTCCCGGCACCCCGTCGCGCTTTAAGGGCTTCGATATCAGCAAAACGCCCTTTACGCTCGACAGTTTTACCTGCAAAGAGTGTTCGAACCAGTGTAACATCCGCCGTGTGAGGATCGAAGGCTATAAGAAATCGCTCTATTATGGCGGGCGTTGTGAGAAATACGAGATTGACGAAAGAAAAGGCAAAGGAAAGGATATACCCAACTATTTCGAAGAGAGGCTCGGTTACCTTCTTGGCGATTACAGGGAGGAAGAGCCTGACGGAAGGATCAGTATCGGGATTCCCCGTGCACTCATGGTATTCTACCAGCTCTTTCCTTTCTGGCAGACTTTTTTTAAAGAGCTTGGCTTCAGGGTGGTCCTGTCGGATCCGCCCGACCAGCAGCTGGTAAGGAATTCCATTGACATCATGGTGTCGGAGACCTGCTTACCGGTAGAACTGGTACACGGCCATGTACAGAATCTCCTTGACAAGGGCGTGGATTATCTGTTCCTGCCCTTTATCGTCAATTCCCGGGGAGAAAGCGATAACCCGACAAATAACTGCAATTGCCCCTGGGTGCAGTCCTATCCTTTCATGGTGAAAAGTGCGTATAAGGATGAGGCAATCAGGAAAAAGATGCTGGTACCGACGTTACATTTCCGTTTTCCTGAACGTGTGGCGAAAGGGGAACTCAGCGACTATTTCAAAGAGCGCTTCGGAACCGGCAGTAAGTCTGCAGAAAAAGCTTTTGATAGAGCCCTGCACTGTCAGCAGGATTTTGAAAAGCTTGTTGCAAAGAGGGGACGTGAAGTCATGGCTTCCCTTCCCTCCGACAAACAGGCTCTGGTTTTACTGGGGCGTCCGTACAATACAACGGATCCCTATGCCAATCTGCGGCTGGTAGAAAAACTGATTGCGCAGGACACCATTCCAATCCCTGTGGATTACCTTCCATTGGAAGACGAATACATCTTCGACGATTATTACATGATGTACTGGCCCAACGGTCAGAAGATCCTCAAGGCGGCAAGGATCGTTGAACGGACGAAGAACCTTTTTGCTGTATACCTGGGAAATTTCCGTTGCGGCCCCGATTCTTTCCTTACGCACTATGTGAGGGAAGAGATGAACGGAAAGCCCTACCTTCATCTCGAGGTCGACGAGCACAGTGCAGATGCCGGTATGATCACCCGGATTGAGGCTTTCCTCGACAGTCTCGCCGGGTATAAAAAGGTCAGGGGAGACAGTGTCACCGAAAAGCCGAAGCGAAAAAGGGCGGAAGATAAACTGGCAGGTCGCGTACTGTATTATCCCTATGCCAGGGACACCGTGCATGCCCTCGCTGCCGCATCGCGCTACTGCGGTATTGATGCAGAGGTTTTACCGCTGGCCGACAAGGAAGACCTCGAACTGGCCCGGAAGATGACCAACGGGCAGGAGTGTTTCCCCTTTGTCTGTACCGCGGGCAGTTTCATAAAGAAATTGCTTCAGCCGGGAACCGATCCCGCGAAAACCGCCTTTTTTATGCCCGATCATAACGGGCCCTGCCGTTTCGGTGATTACAACAAGCTTCAGCGGATCTTTTTCGACCGTCTGGGATACTATGACGTGGAGATCATTACCCCGAGCAATGACAACGCCTATGCTGAAGTGGCACCGGGCAAGGCCGGCAAGTTCCGTCTGAATGCATGGAAGGGCATTGTGGCCATGGACATCCTGAAAAAACTGCTCCAGGAACGAAGGCCCTATGAACTGGTCAAAGGCGAAACAGAGCAGGTATATCAGTACTGGCTGGACGTGGTGATCCGATCCATCGAAGCCGGTTCCTCCGACCTCCCTTTCGTGCTGGATAAGGCTGCCAGAGAGTTTGCGGCCATCCCCCTGAGCAATGGTTCCCGGAAACCGGTCATTGCCATTCTCGGAGAGACTTTCATGCGCGATAATCCCTACTGCAGCGGCCACCTCGTAGAGAAGCTGGAGGCGCTCGGAGCGGAAACCATCATGGCCCCCTTTGCCGAATGGCTGATTTACTCTTCGTACCGGTACCGGCGCGACAGTGTCTGGAAAGGGGATATAAAAGGTCTGTTTAAAGCCAGGTTCCAGGAAGTGGCCCAGCATTTAACCGAGCAGCAGTTACGCCGGAAGGTCAACCGCTTTGTCGATACCGCCAGCGATGTTTACCTCAGCGACATCCTCAACCTGAGTGCGCCCTATGTGCACCGCGATTACGACGGCGATCCGATCATGGCCCTGGGTTCTGCAGCCCGGCTCGCCCCGGAACTGATCTCCGGGGTTGTATATCTTCTGCCCTTCACCTGCATGCCCGGCACACTTGTGGCCTCGGTGAGCAACGATTTCCGGAAGGACTTTGGCAATATCCCCTGGGAGAATATCGCCTACGACGGCCAGGAGGATACATCTATAGATATAAGATTACAGGCGTTTATGCATCAGGCCAGAGAATTCAGAAGCATTTCGGTGTAACAGGAAATTGGTCAGGGGAGTTCTTGGCTATGGAAGGGATATCCATTGGCCTCCCTTTAAATTGACTTCAACCTTCCACCTTCCTCCCGGCTAAAAGGGAAATCAATTCCTCTTTCCGGATAGGTTTGGAGATGTAATCGTCGCAACCAGCTTCCAGCACCATATCCCGGTCACTGGTAAACCCATAGGCAGTCTGGGCTATGATGCGCACTTTCGTGTTAAAAGTCCGGATCCGGCGGGTGGCTTCGTACCCGTTCAGGTCGGGCATCTGTATATCCATCAGCACTATGTCGATATCGGGGTGCTCCCTGCAAAGGCTGACTGCCTGTGTGCCATTGCGAGCAAATAGGATTTCACGCGCCCATGGCTTTAAAATGACCTTCAGGAACTCCTCGGATACCTCATCATCTTCCGCGACAAGGATTTTCGGTTGCCCATTTGATTTATTATCAGTCTGTTCAAAAGAAAGGTCGGAAACAAGGTCAAAATCACCTGTCGGGGTCTTTAACCTGAAAGGCAAGGTGAAATAAAAAACGGATCCTTTCCCCTGTATGCTGTCTACCCAGATCTTTCCTCCAAGCATTGCCAGGTACGACTTCACAATGGCCAGTCCCAGACCTGCTCCCTGGTAGGCTCTTTTATTGGAGAGGTCGGCCTGGATAAACCGCTCAAATATAATATTATGCATTTCCGGGGGGATACCGATTCCGGTATCCCTGACAAAAAATTCAAAGTTGTCGTCCTTTAAGGTGCAACCGAACTCAATCTCCCCTGACGGTGTGTATTTTATCGCATTCTTAACCAGGTTGATCAGGATGGCAAAGAGTTTTTCACGGTCGGTGTGCAGAACAGCCTCTTCGGGTGTCAGTGAACAGGTCTGTATCAGTCGCAGACCTTTCTGCTCAATTTCGGGACGAAAAAAGACAGAGAGATCCTTTAACACCGCATAAATATTGATTTCGCTAATATCAATTTCCATTGTCCCCGATTCAATCTTGGAAATATCGATGATCTCGTTAATGATGTTCAGCATCCTGACACCGCTGCTTTCAATAATGGAAAGGTAATGTTGTTGCTGTTCGCCGGTAAGCCTGGGTTCCTTCAATAAATCGGCAAAACCAAGGATGCCGTTCATTGGTGTTCGGATCTCGTGACTCATATTTGCGAGAAAGGCCGTCTTTAACTGGTCGGCCCGTTCTGCACGGTTCTTCGCTTCCACCAGCTCATAGGTACGTTCCGTCACGATCTCCTCCAGATTTTTATTTGCTTCCATGACAGCCTCCTTCTGCCGGTCGATCTCAATATTCAGAAAGAAATTCCTTCGGGCATAATACTCAATATAATAGGCTGCAAACATCCCAATAAGGTTAGCTGCGACAAAGAAAAAATTGTTGGTCATAAGAAGCACCGGATCAATCCGGGAATAGTATACGGCTCCCAGGTTATAGAACAGAAGGATCAACCAACCTGAAATAGTCGCCGATAGAAAACGCAGTTTAACAAAAAAATACAAGGCTGAATAAACAAGCATCACTCCGGCGTAATAGGCATAATTGTCAGGGGCGAGCATGGTCATAATGCTGATCCCAACCCCACCTGTTATGGCACAGAACATGATCAGCTCCTGCCAGACTTTTCGAAAGAAAGGTGTAAACGAAAGCAGGAGGACGGTAGTTAAAAGGGGCACCACAATCATATAGCGGATCAGGTGAAAAAAGGTCACGTATTGGGGTACCGTGAGCCTGTCGAGGTACCCGAACGATGCATAAAGCAAAGTAACCATTACAAAGGCCACACGTAACTGCCTGAGCGAGTCTGTAAAATATTTTTCCCTGAAAACCTTCTCTAATCCAGCCGGAAAAGCAAGCGTCACCCGGTTATAATCCATTTTCACGGTTGAAATTTAATATTTGATCAAAGGAAAATGATCACACAGTTTATCAGAAAAGCTCCCCCCTATCCGAAACTGTAGCTCACAAATGTAAAATTATTTACTAAAAAATGAGAAAAAGCAGGCTTATTATCAGGAATAAAATAGGAAAGGAGGAAAAATCGCTGGACTGCCTGAACGGCTTTTCTTCACTTTCCAAAGTTGAGCCGGAAAAGTTTCCTGTCCTACATCCTTGATAACATAGTTTTTTTTATATTGAAACCATATTCCGAAAATACTCAAGTGATGAAAAAACTCCGCTTTCTTTTTGCCCTGACAGCCGTGTTATTTTGTATTTCCTGCAGCAATAAGGATATGCTGCCTTACCAGAACCCGAAACTTTCCATCGAAGAGCGTGTCGACGATCTTGTGAGCCGGATGACCCTGGAGGAAAAAGCCTCCCAGATGGTATTTGATGCGCCCGCCATTGACAGGCTGGGTATCCCTGCATACAACTGGTGGAACGAATGCCTGCACGGAGTGGCCAGAGCAGGAAAAGCCACTGTATTTCCACAGGCCATTGGAATGGCTGCGACCTGGGACCGCGCTATGATGTTCCGGATGGCCGATGTGACCTCGACCGAGGCGCGGGCCAAGTATCATGATTTTATTTCGAGGGATAAAAGGGGGATTTACCAGGGCCTCACCTTCTGGTCGCCCAATATCAATATCTTCAGGGATCCCCGCTGGGGAAGGGGTATGGAAACCTACGGGGAAGATCCATACCTGACCGGTGAACTGGGTACGCAGTTTGTAAAAGGTCTGCAGGGCGACGATCCCAGATATTTCAAGGTGATTGCCACTTCCAAGCATTATGTGGTGCATTCGGGGCCTGAATCCAGCCGTCATTCCTTCGACGCCATCATCAGCGAAAGGGATTTCCGCGACACCTATCTTCCCGCTTTCCGGCAAACGGTAGTGGAAGGGAAAGCCTATTCGGTAATGTGTGCCTACAACCGGTACATGGGCAAGCCCTGCTGCGGCAGTGACGAGATCCTGAACGGGATCCTGAGGAATGAGCTGGGATTTCAGGGCTACATCGTATCTGACTGCGGTGCAATCTACGATTTTTATACCGGGCATCACGTGGTGGACTCTGCTTCCGCCGCTGCTGCTCTCGGGGTACAGTCGGGAACGGACCTGAACTGCGGCGATGTTTATTCGAAAATCGTGGATGCCGTACACCAGGGACTGCTTTCGGAAGAGGATGTGGATATCGCCGTTAAAAGGCTTTTTACAGCCCGGATGAAACTGGGGATGTTCGATCCCGATCCCATGGTTCGTTACAGCAGCATCGGAATTGACACGGTTGCCTGTGCAACTCATAAGGAACTGGCGGCTGAAATGGCCAGAAAATCGATCGTCCTTTTAAAGAACGAAGGACAGCTCCTTCCCCTGGATCCTGTGAAAAAGAAAATTGCCGTGATCGGGCCGAATGCCGACGATGCCGGGGTGATGTTCGGTAATTACAACGGTACTCCAACCAATCCGGTCACCCCGCTCGCAGGGATCCGCAGCCTGACTGAAGGCAAAGCTGAGCTCCGCTATGCCCTTGGTTCACCTCATGCCGAAGGACTCCCCTATTTTGAAACCATTCCGGCAAGGGTGTTTTATGCCGATGTAAGCAAAAAGGAAAAAGGGCTTACCGCCCGATATTTCAATGGATATGACTGCAGCGGGGATCCGGTCGCGGAACGGATAGAGGAAAATATCGATTATTACTGGTGGGACAAAGCCCCGGTTGAGGGAGCTATCAACGACAGTTTCAGCGTGGAATGGACCGGGGTGCTGATCCCTGAAGTCTCCGGCAGCTATGCACTTGGCTGTGAAGCCAAATTCTTTGAGCTGTACCTTGATGATCAGCCTCTGGCCGGGAAAGGAACCGTGCATCATCCCAACACAGTCTATAAAGAGGTGGAACTGAAAAAAGGTCAGGCCTACAGGATCAGAGTCACCACCCAGGATCAGCACGGGGATGCCCTGTGCCGCCTGATCTGGGCCGCACCCGGACAGCATCTGAAAAAAGAAGCAATGGAAACTGCCGCCTGGGCCGATGAGATCATCATGGTCATGGGACTTTCCCCAAGGCTGGAAGGGGAAGAAATGAATGTCCATCTCGATGGATTTTCAGGGGGTGACAGAACCAGTCTGGATCTGCCCGCGATACAGGAGGACCTGATCCGGAGTATTGCTTCGCTCGGCAAACCGGTAGTCCTGGTTCTGATGAACGGATCGGCGCTTTCGGTTAACTGGGAGAACGAGCATATTCCCGCCATCGTGGAAGCATGGTATCCCGGAGAAGCCGGAGGAACGGCGATTGCTGATATCCTTTTCGGCAAATACAACCCGGCCGGCCGTCTCCCCGTGACCTTTTACAAATCGGCAGATGATCTGCCTCCTTTCGAGAACTATGACATGACCAACCGCACCTACCGGTACTTCAGCGGTGAAGTCCTCTATCCGTTTGGTTATGGGCTGAGCTATACCACCTTCATCTATTCCGGACTCAGGCTGTCGGAAAGTGAGATCGGAACCGGAGGTACTGTCACTGTTTCTGTAGAGGTCACCAATACCGGGAGAATGGATGGCGAGGAGGTAGTACAGTTCTATATACACGATGATGAGGCGGAGGTTCCCGTTCCGAGGCTTGATCTGCGCGGCTTTGAAAGAGTATTCATCCCTGCCGGTGAGAGCCGCACGGTTACCGTGAGCCTTGACAGTGAAGATATTTCGCGATTCGATGAAAAAAGTCGTACTTACAGGGTTGAACCGGGAACCTTCAGCGTTTTTGCAGGACCTTCATCGGATTTGAACCAGCTATCGATGGTCACCCTGACCGTGAAATAGGCTGAGCGGATCCGGAAGACGGTACTCAATTCTCCGATACCTTGATCACCTTGTCGGTGTACTGGTTCTCTCCGTCGGTTATGGTGAGAAGGTAAGGACCATCCTGCAACTGGGAAAGGGGCAGTTTGACTGACTGGTCGCTGAAACTGAAGCGGGCTGATTCTTTACCGTCGATTCCGGTAATTGAAACCATCCGTTCCGTTGCCGGAGCAGCAAACTGGAGCACCAGTGCTTCGGAGAAGGGATTGGGCCCGAGCGTGTATACACGGCCTTCGGGAAAGCGATGCAAAATGGTACCGGTTGCCAGGATATCCCCTTTAAGATTAAAAGCCACTTCGGCGACAGCCCCTGTTTCCGGGATAATGAAAGTCTGCTCGCTTTCGGTCTGGGTAAGTCGCACGCTGTATTCGTCACTGTCTGTTTTAACGGTAAGCTCAAATGAGGTCCGGAAAAAAGGTGTCTTTACCGAGCTTCCCGTTTCACGGCTTTTTATCACCAGGCTATCCCCTTCCTTGTACCAGACCATCGAGAAGGTCGGGTAGCCAAAGCCATAGTACCACTGATCGAAAAAACAGGAGAAATCCATACCCGAGGTTTCTTCCAGTACGGTACGGAAGTCGGATCCGGTGGCATTTTTCAGGCCGTATTGGTCCAGGTAGTTTTTCAGAGTCCGGAAGAAAACCTGGTCGTCATTCAGTTCAAAACGGATCATATGGAGGAGGCAGGCTCCTTTTTTATAGCTCAGCGAATAATCGAAGAGCCGCCAGGTATCTTCCACATCCTCCTCCGGCACATAGACCGTTCCGTCCTTTTCCAGGGCCAGCGACATGGCCTGGGCCAGCCAGGCATCGGCTTCTTCCTGTGATTTCAGGTTCTGCAGAGCCAGGTATTCCATGTATGAGGCAAAGCCCTCATTGATCCAGATATCCCGCCAGTCGCCGCAGGTAATATAATCACCGAACCACTGGTGAGCGAGCTCATGAGCGATCAGTGTAAAATTGAAGCCCGACAGGGTGGTCATGGTCTGGTGTTCCATCCCGCCACCCATCGGGGCCACACAATGACCATATTTTTCTTTCTTCCAGGGATAATCTATCAGCAGGGTCGAATAAAGACCGATCAGTCCGGCTGTTTCCAGGATCTTATCCCGGTTATTCTCAAAATATACATCATTGTCGAAAATGAAATTCTGCACCAGCACTGAATCTCCGGGAACTGACAGCGGGGCAGAGAAGGAAAAATCGCGGTAATCGGCTACCGTAGCGGACAGAAGATAATAAGCAACGGGATAGCGTGTTTTCCAGCGGAACTGGTGCTTGTTCAGTCCCTTGCTGACCACTTCCTCCAGCAGCCCCTGGGAGCCGGCCATCAGGCTCTTATCGGTGGTAATAAAGATCCATGCCGAATCCGCTTTATCTTCAAGCACTTCCTTTACAGGGAACCAGTCGGAGGCATTCATGGGTTCCGAGAGGGTATAAGTCACCATCTGGTTATAGCTGTAATCCTTGGAACTTGTGATTCCAGCAAAGAACCCCCTGTCCTGCCCTGCATCCCCGTGATAAAAGACCTTGATCATCACAAGTTCCCCTGCCTCCCTGACGCTACCCAGTGAAACGGTGAGCCGGTCGCCGGAATGAACGTAACCCGGGTGCAGGACACTGTCTACCACAACATCCGTAACATCCAGGCCGGAAGCCAGTTCCAGCAAGAGCGAATCGGAGGATTCAAGTAAACTGACAAGAACGGCACCTGATCCTGAAATAACGGTGGAGGTATTCCCCATTTCCAGGTCGATATGATAAAACTTCACATCGTAATCCGAAAG
Source organism: Bacteroidota bacterium (assembly GCA_049325415.1). Taxonomy (GTDB): domain Bacteria; phylum Bacteroidota; class Bacteroidia; order Bacteroidales; genus JBMOLL01. The sequence goes on from JBMOLL010000132.1 coordinate 27,159, forward strand.
GCCCCTGTCCAGCAGCGGATTCTCATACATTGAGCCCGGAGCGGCCAGCGGACAGCCATGCGGGATCTGTGCCACAAGTGGCATTGCAACTAAAAGAAGGCCTGTAAAGCAGTAACGAACGCTTATCCTCATTCTGTTGTAAATCTGTATATGGTCGTAGATTCAAAAACCATGCCCGGGTCCAGTCGGGTGGACGGAAATCCGGGTTGATTGGGAGAATCCGGGAAATGCTGTGTTTCCAGACACACGGCGCTGTGCTTCTGATAAACCAGTCCCGATTTGCCCTTCACATTATTTACATAATTGGAAGAGTAAAACTGCACACCCGGTTCGGTCGTCAGTACTTCCATGATCCTGCCGGATTCCGGGTCGTAAAGTGCCGCAATTTTTTCCAGTTCCAGGTTCTTTTTCGACAGCACATAATTCTGATCGTAGCCAGGTGCGACGTCTCCGATCCTCTCGCCGATGGCCCTTGCTGTCGTGAAATCGAAAGGAGTACCTTCCACGGGAAGTATCTCACCGGTGGGGACGGCGTGTTCGTCGAAGAGGGTGTACTCATCTGCAGCGATCAGCAGTTCGTGCCGGTAGATGTCGCCGCCTTTACCAGAAAGGTTGAAATAGGAATGATTGGTTAGATTGACAAAGGTTGGCCGATCGGTTTCGGCACGGTAAGTAATTACGAGTTCATTATCGTCGTTAACGGCATATTCAACCTCCACCATGAGGTTTCCCGGGTAGCCTTCTTCCATGTCGGGCGACATGTAAGCCAGGCTCAGGGCAACGCGGTCCAGTTCCTTTTTCATTACACCTTTCCAGAGGACTTTATCAAAGCCTTTGATCCCCCCGTGCAGATGATTGGGTCCGTTATTGATGGCCAGGTTGTATTCCTTTCCGTCGAGGGTGAAGCGTCCGCCTTTGATCCGGTTGGCGAATCTGCCCACCACAGTCCCAAAATAGGGATGATCGCCGAGGTATGGAGCAAGGGTGTCGAAGCCAAGTACCACATCACCGGGCTCATGATTCTTATCGGGAACCCTAAGCGCTTTCACTATTCCGCCGTAGGAAATAATTTCCACTTCCATTCCCCTGTTATTGCTCAGGGTGAAGAGCTCCACTTCCCTCCCGTCATCCAGTTTCCCAAAGATCTGCTTTGTAATGTCCATTTCCTCTTTTTTCGTAAAGTTAATCCAAAATGTCGTTCTGACAATTACAGGTTGTGCCGGGCTGAAACAAATGTTTAAATAATTAAAACAGAATTTAAAGTGATTTTCATCCCTTTATTGTTTCTTTGATCCTGATAACAACTAAGCTGACAACCATGAAACTACACCTGATCGATCTGATCCTTATCGGATTATATCTTTCCTTCACCATTTTCATCGGCTTCTTCATGAAGAAGCGGGCCGAAAAAGACAAATCGGCCTACCTGCTTGGAGGCAACAAGCTGCCCTGGTATATGCTGGGCCTGTCCAACGCTTCGGGGATGTTCGATATCAGCGGGACCATGTGGCTGGTCACTATTGCTTTCGTCTACGGACTGAAAAGTGTCTGGCTTCCCTGGCTATGGCCTGTTTTCAACCAGATCTTCCTGATGGTCTACCTGTCAGTCTGGTTGCGGCGTTCCAATGTAACCACCGGAGCGGAATGGATCGGCACCCGGTTTGGTAAGGGATCAGGTTCCAAGTGGTCGCACAATATTGTAGTGGTCTTTGCCCTGCTGGGATGCCTTGGCTTTCTGGCCTACGGCTTCATCGGACTGGGTAAATTCATTATGATCTTCATGCCCCAGGGCTGGAATGCCGGTCTCGCGGGAATTGTATCTGCAGAATACGTGCCGCATGTCTACGGGGTGATCTTTACCCTCTTCGCCGTGCTGTATGCCATTCTCGGGGGGATGAACAGCATCGTCTGGGCCGATGTGGTACAGTATGCCATCATGACCATCGCGGCCATCGTCATTGCCATCATTGCCATGGTTAAACTGGGAGCAACCCCCATCACTTCGATCGTACCGGAAGGCTGGTCGAATCCCTTCTTCGGAAAATCGCTGGGGATCGACTGGAAAAACATTATCCCGGAGGTAAACCAGAAGATCGCCGAAGACGGTTACCAGTTATTCAGTCTGATGTTCTGGATGATGGTAATGAAAGGTATCCTCGTCTCTGCTGCCGGTCCGGCACCAAACTATGATATGCAGAAGATCCTGGCCACGCGTTCGCCCAAGGAGGCTGCCAAAATGAGCGGTTTCGTTTCGGTGGTCCTGATGCCCGCCCGTTACCTGATGATAGCCGGTTTTGCCGTCCTCGGGATCCTGTATTACGATAAGCTCAGCCTGATGATCGGCGGTAAGCTCGACCTGGAACAGATCCTGCCCTCGGCCATCAATGAGTTCGTGCCCGTTGGCCTGCTTGGCTTGCTGCTGGCCGGACTGCTGGCTGCTTTCATGTCGACCTTTGCCGGAACGCTGAATGCTGCCCAGGCCTATATAACGAACGACCTCTACCTGAAATACATCAAGCCCGATGCCTCTAACCGCCAGGTCAAGCTGACGAACTACACCTCGGGGATCATCGTGGTGATTGTGAGCATCGTGCTAGGATTCTTTGCCAAAAACGTGAACCAGGTGTTGCAGATTATCGTCTCGGCCCTCTGGGGTTCCTACATGGCCTCCAACATCCTGAAATGGTACTGGTGGCGTTTTAACTCCACGGGCTATTTCTGGGGGATGTTCCTCGGGATCCTCGCCGGGCTCGCACCCTATCTGACCAAATGGATCACCGGCTTTGACATGCTCGAGTCGCTTTTCCCGTCTTTTGCCCCGGATATCCGGATCCTGTATTTCTTCCCGATCATCCTCCTCATCTCTGCCCTGGGCTGCTTCCTCGCCACCTACTTCACGAAACCGACCGATGAGGCTACCCTGATCAGTTTCTACCGGAACGTCCGCCCCTGGGGATTCTGGAAACCGATCCGTGAAAAAGTGATGGCTGCCGATCCTTCTTTCGTACCGAACAGGAGGTTTGGAAATGATATGTTCAACATCGTGATCGGAACCATCGCTCAGACGGCCCTGGTCCTGCTCCCGATCTATATCGTTACGAAACTTAAGACCCCGCTCCTAATAACCGCAGGGATTATTGTGGTAACCGTATGGATCATGAAGAAGACCTGGTGGGACAAGCTGGAAGATTGATCTTGAATTATATTGGAGATGCTTTTTATATAGCTGAATATTAATTGTTTAGCAAATATTTTCAGCTGTGCGAATAGCCGGGATGAAAATTTCAGATCCCGACTTCGCAGGTGACTTTTGAAGTTGAATTATGGCGCAGTCCGGCTTACGGTCATGTGGTATAGTTGACTGTTCGTATCGCGCCGGTCAGGTTTCTGTTCCTTTTCGGAGGAAGGTGAGTTAAGCATTGTTTTACTAAATTTGTACAACCAATTCAGATCCGATCATGTCGAAAAAAGAGTTTAAAAAACGTCTCGAACTGTTAACCGGCGAATATGAAGACCTGGTTACAAAAAAGAATAAACCGGTACTGCCCGGCAACGGAATCTTCGAGCGTTACAAGAACCCGGTGCTCACCGCGGCACATATCCCCCTGCACTGGAGATACGACCTGAACCGTAAAACCAATCCTTACCTGATGGAACGGATGGGTATCAATGCCGCCTTCAATGCCGGGGCCATTGAGCTTCACGGCAAGGTGCACCTGGTAGCCCGGGTGGAAGGAAACGACCGGAAATCGTTTTTTGCCGTGGCAACGAGTAAGAACGGTGTTGATAATTTCCGTTTCACCGCTTACCCTGTGGCCCTTCCCCAGACTGCAGAACCCGACACCAATGTTTACGACATAAGGGTCACGCAGCATGAGGACGGATGGATAT
>JBMOLL010000133.1:0-3520 GCA_049325415.1 Bacteroidota bacterium
ACGGTAGGAGAGAACAGCGGAAAGAATATCCGCATCCTGTCCGGCCTGAGTGTCGGGGATTCCATCATAACCGGTGGATTGATTAATGTGTCCGACGGAATTGCAGTAAGGACCAAATAAGGGAGAACTGAACATGAAAATAGTTGAAACCTCTATAAGGAGACCCATTTACGTGATCGTATTTTTCACGGTCATCACCATACTGGGTTTCCTCGGCTACAAAAGCCTGAATGCGGAGCTAATGCCTTCATTTACTCCTCCGCTGATCAACGTATCGATCGTCTACCCGGGTGCAGCACCCTCGGAGGTCGAAAACTCGCTCACGAGAAAGGTTGAAGATGCCCTTTCCAGCATGGAAGGCGTCGATAAGATCCAGTCGTACTCTTACGAGGGACTCTCCATGATGATCGTAACCTTTGTTTACGGTACGGATATCGATAAGGCCATCACCGATGCCCAGAACCTGATCGATTCGAAGAAGATGGAACTCCCGAGGGATATCCTCTCACCCAGGATATCGAAGATCACGGTCAACGACAAATCCATCATAACCCTCTCAGCTACTTCCGATCTGGAAGCCACAGCGTTTTACGATCTGATGGACAAGCGCATTGTGCCTGCGCTCTCCTCGATCAGGGGGATGGCCAGGGTGGACCAGCTGGGAGGCCAGCGCCGGGAGATCCAGGTCAACCTCGACCCCGAAAAAATGCAGGCCTTTGGAATGTCTCCTGCCCAGATCCAGGGCGTATTACGGGCATCCAACCTGGATTTTCCAACCGGAAGCGTAAGAAACAGCGAGACAAGCACCATCCTGCGACTGTCGGGCAAATTCACCGGTATTGATGAGATCCGTAACCTGGTGGTATTCACCACTCCTACGGGTTTCCAGGTACGGATGAAGGATATCGCCGAAATCGCCGATGCGGTCAAAGATCCCGTGGTGCTGGCACGTGTTAACGGGGAAGAAGCGGTTCTGCTCTACCTGTTTAAACAGTCTGATGCCAATGCCATTGAAGTAAGTGATGCCGTGCACGAAAACATTCAGAACCTGATGCAGGAATACAGCAGCAACAGTCTCCAGCTCTCCTTTGTGCAGGATTCCACCGAGTTTACCCGGGAATCCATCTCTTCGGTGATCCGGGATCTGATCCTGATCGTGATCCTCGTTTTCCTCGTCATGCTCCTCTTCCTGCATAACTTCCGCAACGCCCTGGTTGTGATGATTGTTGTACCGGTTTCACTCATCGCGACCTTCATCGGGATGAACCTGCTCGACTTCTCACTCAACCTGATGTCGCTGCTCGGGCTGTCGCTGGTGATCGGGGTGCTGGTCGACGATGCCATCGTGGTCCTCGAAAACGTCTACCGGCATATCGAAATGAACAAGAACCGGGTCAGGGCAACCAATGATGCCTTGAAAGAGATCGGTTTTACCATTATCTCCGTCACCATCGTTCTGATCATTGTTTTCCTGCCGATCGCACTGACCAATTCGCTGGTATCCGACATCCTTCTGCAGTTCAGCGGGGTTATCGTGATATCTACCGCCATAAGCCTTGTGGCAGCACTTACCCTGGTGCCGTTGCTCACCTCACGTTTCGGGAATATCCAGATACTGGAAGGCAAGAACCTCTTCCAGAAATTCCTTCTGGGCTTTGAGCGGATGATCACGAATTTCAGCAACTGGATCGCCCGCCTGCTTTCCTGGTCGCTGGGCCATAAGCGCTGGGTCGGGCTCACGATCATCGCACTCACGGTGGCGGTCTTCTCCCTGTTCCCCCTGGGCTTTATCGGCTTTGAATTCCTTCCCGATGTCGACCGGGGCGAATTCATTGCCCAGATGGATCTGCCCAAGGACTATGCCCTGGAAGAATCGGTGACCATGGTCAGGAAGGCAGAGAACTGGCTGCTCGAAAACAAGAACGTGGAGAAGGTTATTACCAATATGACCGCCACCTCGGCCACCCTGAACGTCAAGCTGGTGCCTGCCGGGCAGCGGGATGTCAGCACCCGGCTGTTTATCACACAGATCAAGAAGCCGCTGACCGATTACCTCATCGACGCAAGGGTTAAGCTCTTCAATGTCAGTCTCACCGGCGAAACCTCCAAGGCTGCCGTGGAATATATCATCAGTGGCCCGAACTACGACTCGGTGATGTATTTCGCCGACAGGGCGCTCGACATCATGCGCTCCATCCCCGGCACCCTGCAGCAGGAACTGTCGATCGATAACGGAACCCCGGAGATCGTGGTGACGGTCGACCGCGATAAGATGTCGGCCCTGGGACTTACCCTTGATAATGTGGGCTTCACCATGCAGATGATCTTCCAGGGAAACAATAGCCTGAAATACACCGAAGGCGATTATGAGTACGATATCAATATCCGCTCGGATAAGGGCTTCCGGCGACAGGTGGAAGATGTGCGGAACATGACCTTCATCAACACCCGTGGTGAGTCGGTTCGTCTTTCGCAGTTTGCCGATATCCGGCTCGGTACCGGCCCGAATATGCTGGAACGCTATAACCGGAACAGCGCCGTCACGATACGTACCCAGGTGCTGGGGGTATCCACTGGCGTTGTATCGCGGGAGTTTAAAAACAAGGTTGATGCTGCAGCTCTTCCTGCCGGGATCACGCTCTCGGTTACCGGGGACATGCAGAGTATGGGCGATTCCATGAAGACCATGACCGCGGCCCTGCTTCTTTCACTGATCCTGGTTTACCTGGCGCTGGTGGTCCTCTACAATAACTGGCTCGATCCGCTTGCCGTGATGTTTTCGATCCCGCTGTCGATCCTGGGTGCCATCCTGGCTCTCGGGCTCACCAACAGTCCGCTGAGCATTTACGGCATGCTGGGATTGGTCATGCTTATGGGTCTGGTGGCGAAGAACGCCATCCTGCTGGTCGACTTCGCCAATGAAGCGCGCAGGGAAGGGAAGGACATCGACGAAGCCCTGATCCAGGCCGTAAGGATCCGTACACGCCCCATCCTGATGACCGCTCTTTCGACCATCATCGGTATGCTGCCGGTAGCCCTATCCAGGGGTGCCGGGGCGGAGCTCAGGAACGGCCTTGCATGGGTCATCATCGGAGGAATGGCCCTGTCGACCTTCCTGACACTCATCGTTGTGCCGGTGGTATATAAAATCCTGAACAGGAGAAAAAGCAAAAGGGTAAAGGTGGATATCGAAGCGCTGCTGCGCGGGGAAGAATCTCCGGCTGTCTGAAGCACACCGGTGAGCCTTCCGTATAGTGACTGATTAACCCATTTTATGCATTTGAGTTTATTTGTTTCTTCTTTTTTTATCGCATTGCATTAGCAAATTGCATAATATGAGATGTTTATGACTAAGAAAACCATCCGGAAAGGTGAACGAAGTAAAACCTTTCCGGTGGTTTTCAAATCCCGATATTTCCTAAAATCCGCAGGATTATGTTAAAAAAGGCTGTAAAACTTTAATAACTAAAGTTCTACAGCCAAGGAACTTTCACCTAAATTGGTGTTGCACAAAATCCCT
>JBMOLL010000134.1:0-29642 GCA_049325415.1 Bacteroidota bacterium
ACTGTAACCGGTCGTACACTGGCACCAGGTAAGCGACTCCAGTCGTTCCACTTCGGCAAGCATCGGGCATGGACAAAAGGGAAACATCAGATACAGGTCCCCGTTACTGTATGACAAGCCTGCAGCCCTGGCTTTTTCCAGATTCCCTAATTCCTCCAGATTCGTTGATAGCGTCATCAACTCCTTTACCAGCGCCAGCTTCTCCTCCATTCCAAAGCCACACTGACAGTTCCTTCTGATTTTTATTACCGTCGGGGCATCGAAACTTTCGTCCAACCGTTTCATGGTATGCTGCACCCAGGAAGGATTGTCTTCCTCCGGATGATAAACCAGCCGGTGAGCGGTTTCTTCATTACTCTCGTTTCTGACAGCCGTATAAATAGCCTGCTCCTGAATTTTTCGTATATCAAACATCTTATTTTAATTTAAATGATAATTACAATTAAGTTCATTATGTCCTCATTACAGGACAATTGAACGCTGAATAAACTCATGCAAAGTCTGCCCGAATGACTTTCACGGGCAGGGAAAGAATGTACCGGATGCAAGTCCGGTCAATCAGAATGTAATTACCAGTTTCAGAATGTTTTTCAAAGCAGGTGTACTTTTAGCAGCATAAAAATAGGGAAAAAACTGTATGAAGTAATCTGTGGCCGGTAAATAATCAGGAAATAATTCTCTGACTTCGTGGGATAAAAGTTCTCGGAATTTATTGAATATCAGATAGCTCAAACTACCGGGGGAGTAAAGGTTCCATTTTCAGGGAAGTCTGTCAGAGTTCATTTTTCAAGTCCTGCATTCCAACAATTGCCATAATTTCAACCATATTATCATTGATTCTGTAAAATATCGTGTCAGAGCCACAAGGACATCTTCTATATCCTGACTTTATATAGTCCACAGATTCAAATGCAAAAGGTCTTTCTGCAATAATTTCAAAGTAATCAAAAAAAGTATCAAAGTATTTGTCAGCCTGGGTAACACCAAAAGTCCTGACTCCAAAATGATGAATGCGAATCAAGTCCTCTTTGGCTGCATTACTTAATCTGTATTCTGCCATTAAGAAGAGATTTTGACTGTTTTAAAATCTGCTCTTTGGTATCGCTTGTAAACCCACTTCTTTCGGAATTTTCCAATTTTGCTCTGATCCAGTCAAGATGAGCCTGCTGTTTTCGGGCCTGTCTGATCAAGTCGTTGACAAGTTCACTTTTACTGGAATATTCCTCGCTTTCTATTTGAGCTTTTAACCATTCATCATTTGGTTTCGAGAAAGATATACTTTGTCTTGGCATAATCTTGTATTTTGATGCAAAAGTACACCAAATATGAATCATCTGCAATTTTTTGACTTTGTATGTCGGCAGCTGCAAATTTTATGATTGGTAGCAGATTCACCTACCCTTCCCTGAAATCAGTAAAAAACGTCAGTAAGTGCATAGCCGGTGGACCGGCGGGTGCGGTGCATTGAGCTTGTCGAAATGCGGCGCATTGAGCTTGTCGAAATGTAGTTCAACACCGACTCCTCACTGGGCTCCCGCTTTGCGGGACAGGCATTGCAGGCCGCTCAGAGTCCTATTTATTGGGCACAGTATTTTTTATTCTTTTTTCTCAATAAAATCCAAAAATCTTTTTCCAAAATCCGATGTTCTAGAAACCATTAATCCAGAGCTCGACATCATCGTTTGAAGTCCACCAGTTTTATGCAGTCCAGCTCTATGTAAGTCATCCCAAATCAAATTGCAAAAGTCAGTTCTTCCTTTTAATTCTGGAAATGCGATTTCCAAAATACTAGATAAGCTTGCAGAAATAAAATTTGGAACAGTCAGAGAATGCTTTTCAAACCATTCTGTTGGGTCATTAAATAGTTTTAAGATCTTTACATGCCAAATCGTGTAATCAGATATTAGATTTAAAAATATTTGTATTTCAGATATTTCAGGATGCTCGCCAATTGCTGTATTAATAATTGCATTTTTATAATAGTCAAGCTTTTCTTGCTGACTTGTTTTTAATGCTTGTTGCGTAGTTTGCAGAACAACATCCAGGAATATTTGATTGTCTTGTAATGAATTTAAATCTAATTGACTATTGTCTTCCAAATACTTAATCCTATTTCCAATTTCTTCCATCCATTTTTCTCTTCTTTTCTCTAATGGTGGAGTTACAATCATTTGCATAAGTTCAGATGCTGCGGCTCCTGCTATTGGTATAGAACCTAATCCTGCTCTTATTACAGAATATGCAATGTCTTTTTTTTGTTCCTTATCCATTTGAGTCTAGTTTTGAGTAATCAATGAAATCATTGGGAATTTCCTTTTTAAATAATTCTATTGCATATTCCATCATTTCAAGCGAAATCGTTTTATCATAAAGAGTAATGGTTTTAGTCAATTCAGTATCATTACGAAATATCTCTATCAGCAATCTATCTCCCTTGTATATTTCGATGCCGATTCCATCTCTTTCATTTACATCGCTTGCTATTTGTATTTTTAAATCCTTAGTGTCCATGATGTGTCAATATTGTGCCCAACGTTTGACAATATGAAACGGTTGGGTTTTAGGAGCGCGTTCGTATCCACCGAGGAAAACGCTGGTGCGGGAACTGAAGCCTCGCAAACCACTGAACCCCAACTGTTTTATATTTTGTGTTGGCAACCGTATTTATTTATTAATTAATATCTTATAGTATTTCATATTATACTCAATCAATTCTCCGTTTTTTAATTCCTTACCATTCAGTACGATATTATCATAATGACAATCATTACAATCAATAACTCTGAATATTAGATTATAACAGCCATTATGTTTATTTTTCTCAGTGATTACACCTTTGATAATACATTCAAAATCCTCTTCATTTACACCATTTGAATATGAATGCAAAGTCGTTCTATCAGTGCCATCGTATCTCCAATCACCACTATAAGGAATCCTAATAGTATCACCTAAAGCAAGTCCTATAAACGTGTCTTTGATTTGTTTCCTTTTTAACTTATTTTCTTTATTAATGCTATCACGAACTGGTTTAGGTGGATTATATTCTTTAAAGACTCTTTCGTAGCAAACGTTATTATTTTCGAAAAGTCCATTTTTCACAGCATCTGAATGAAGATTGGGTAAATTATCAAATCTTCTTTTACGAAGTCTATCAACTTTTTTTAAAGTTATAAAGTCATAAGTCCCAGCGTACATCATTACAACTTCAACTGTATCACAATCTTTCTCCAATTTAATTTCAGTCCTCTCCATACCTACATAGCAAAACACCAATCTGTCAGTTTCTTGCGGAATACTAATTTTAAAATAACCATCCATATCTGTTTTTCCGAGGAGTACATTATCAGAGTTTTCAATAACTAAACCTGGTAGTGGTTCTATATCTTCAGAAATTACTCTTCCATAGATAATTCTAGTTTGCCCATTTAGATTCAGACTTGAAAGAAGTACAGTTAATATGATTATCGTGATTTTCATTTTTGTAGTGTGCTCGAATATGGTTGCCAACGTACCAGCGTGTCGAGTAGGCAAGGGGAATTTCACCCCGAGCCTCTCACAGAACCGAACTTGATAGTCTATTCCCTTCGGTCATGAGCTCCACTTCGTTTCGGTTCCCATCATCCGGCTCTTGTTATACAAATCTAAGCGTTTCATTACGAGAATCCTAAGCACCAGTGGTAAAACAGTCCGGGAAATTGCTCCTTAACCCGCTTTAGCCACCTGTACGCCCTATTTATGCTGGTTCTGTAACGCTTGTACCGTTTTCGTGCCCACATAACAAGACGCCGTTGAAGAAGCTGAAAGACCGGATTTAATGCCCACATTCTGTATTTACCATAGTAATTGATCCTGCCCCGGATTATGGGTTCCAGAAACTGAGCCGCTCCTACGATGCTCCTGTGTGACAGGTATTCAATATCCAGTTCTCTCATCTTCTCTGCCATACGCTGCTTCGAAGTGATGCTGACAGCACAGTCAAAGCCCAGAAACAAGGTTCCTGTTTTCTTCGACCTCGTCGTTCGCGGCTGAAACGAGTAACCAAGAAAATCAAATTTCACCTTTGGATAGGATTCTTGTCGCCTGTAGTCTTTACAGTAAACAATCTTCGTCTTTTCCGGATGTAACTCCAGTCCGCATTGATGCATCCTTTTGTTAAGACTGCATAGTACAGCTTCAGCCATTACCTAGCTCCTACAGTGCAATATGACGTCATCGGCATAACGTACAATCTCGACCTGGCGGATCTCTTACCGCAAAACTGGATAAAATCCAGAAAAATCTAACAAAAGTCAGTGAAACTCCGGAAAAAGTTGGATTTACTTTAAAATATCTTAGAGTATATTTGATTTTTACAAGACGGGGGTGGCCGAAGGCTTACGTTTAAACAGAGTTTGATCCTCCTGTAGTGGAGTTGCCGAACGATTTAATTATGAACAGACTTACGGGTTTTGTTGCTGACCGGCCTTTTTCAATTCGTCAATTTTCCCGAAATCACTGTTGGCCAGTTCAATTTCCCCGGTAAACAGGAAATATTTTGCCCTTAATTCATAAAGCTCTGTCTTATCAGGATAGGCGGCAATCAATTCATTGAGCAGCTCTCCGGCTTCTGAACAATGGCTGTTCCGGGAAAGACAAAGGTTCAGATAGGCATTGCAGAGCCGGTAGCTGGCGTAATAGTCGCCGGGTAAGACAGAAAGTGCATTTTCATAGTGATCAACAGCCTTCTCCCATTTTTGCCGTTCAAACCATCCGTCACCGTTGGCAATGCAGAAATCGAAGTACTCCATTTTTCTTTCCCAAGCCTCCTCCTGCATTTTTTTATTCCTGCGGAGGATACCGGAATTTACCGAGGAGAGTATAAGAACAGTGGCCAGGGAAAATACCAGTAAGAGCGGAACAAAGAGGAACAAAATCCTTCTTCGGGATCTTTGGCCGGCCCTGAGGGTTCTTTCCCTGATTTCGTTTCTCTTTTCATCAGAAAGCTTTTCTGTTTCAAGCTTCTGGTGGCAGGAGTCATAGACGGTATTCCTCTTATCCGTAAAGTCTTCCCTTCCGTTAAAGATACTCTTCTTTCTCATCTTCATGTTTTCACGATAGCTGATGATCATTCCCAGTATGGATCCGCCGCCGCCTCCGGACATGGTGTTTGGTTTTTGTTTTATCTACTTGTTACCCCGGGCCTACATATGCACTTTGTGGTGCACAGCAGCTCTACTTTTTAATTGTTGAATGAAGAAAATCCATTTTCCACTTACCGTCCGCCTTTGTAAATGTTGCACTCTCTATCCAGTCAAATTGCATTTCAGTTGTGTCATTGATAATGAAGTTGCCATGATTAAGATACACCACGTCGCCGCTTAACTGGTCTGTTGTGATTCGTTTATAATCAAAATTCCAGGCACCTTCAAAAGTCCCGAATGAATTGATTAAGTTCATTAAACTGTCATTATTCCATACTTTCCCATCTTCAAACAATATAAAATCCGCTGTGGTAACGGAATTCATCTTTGTTATGTCCTTTTCATTTAATCCATCAAAGTAATCTGACAGAACCTATTTCAGCAATTCCGGGTCGTCCGTATTTTTCTCCTGAATACAGCTAACTAAAGTACCAGGAATCAGTAAGATAAGTAATGGCATTATCGCTTAAATGGTTTAAATGCTGTTGTGCAACGTTCCGCGTATATGATTAGGTGCGGATTGCGTGGTACTTTCCTGTCGAAAAGCACCGGGGTTGATGCGGGTGATAATGTTGATTATCAGCACCGAAACCGCACTTAATTATATACGCTGTTATGCGTTCGTGCTTTTTATCCTTGCTGTCAAAAGTCGTCTGAAAGTTCATTTGTGTCAAGGTTAAAGTGTCTATATGAAACAGGTAAATTAAACTTATTTCTAATATGGTCAAGATATTTTATTACATCTTGATTTGGTTTTTCGTCTGCGATAATAATTAACTTTTCTGCTTTTTCAGTGTCAGGAAAGTATGCGTATTCCAGAATTTGTCCGAGTGCTTTTCTTATGCTTTGTTTTGGATTGTCTGTTTTAAGTTCAAAGTAATGCCATCGGTCTTTTTGAGTTTTTGCCTTGATGTCAACTCTACCTTTCTCAATAAACACTTTTTTGTAATCGTATTGTGAAGTTTTCAGTAATTCAAAAATTGCGTTTTGCATTTGGTCGTGATACGGGTCGTATTCACAATCACTATTAAATACTTTCTTTCTTTTGTTAGTATTCTTTTTATTTCCCTCAGTTTCATCTTCGTCATTGGTCGTCCCAAGCTCAATTTCAGATTTTTGTGGAAGTAATTTGTAACGATTGGTTGTAATATTAATGTCGTTCTCTGCTATTTCAATTAATTCGTCTGGCTGAATAACATCTTTGAACTTAAAACGAATATTGAAAAAGATTTCAGGCGGAGTGTCTATAAATTTTTTTAAATTCGCACCAGCCCTTTCGACATCTCCTTTCATTTTCTCAATCCACCCCTTTGCTTTGTAGATTTTGAAAACTCTTATTGATTCATCAGCATTTATGCATTCAACATTTTTTATTTCGCCAACATAATATTGTTTATTGAGGTTGTTAATTGTAAAAAGTGAAACATTATAAAATTCATTTTCGTGTTTGTCGGCTTTAATATTCAAAGGTTGCAGAAAAGCATAATGATAACCATCAACAAGTTTTGATTTATCTAACAACCATTCTTCATGTCCGAAACCAGCGTCCGCCTCATAAGATTCAATCGAAACAGACTTACCTTGTGAGCCAGAAGGAAATTTCCAATTTTCAGTGTTCCAACAAATTTTTGACAGTTTATTTTTTTTTCCAAACACAATTTGCTTTTCCCTGCTATCAATGATTCGCTTCCCATAATCATTAAAAAATGCTTTGTCAAGCAATTTTATTCCAGCAGGTTTTTCAATTGTTATAAGTTTGTCAATAGCTGGTTTTGAATTTTTAATAAAATCGTCTAAACACTCAATAAAGTTTGTTCCCGAATAATGTTTATACCATTTATTTTTACTTCCGTCTTTTATAAAGCCACCAAGTTCTTTGGTAACTTTACTTAAAAATTTCGCTTTGTCAGGTGAATCCTGTGCAGAAAGTTCAATATACGAAGTTTTATCTTTTAGAACCACGAACCCAATGTTATGTATTTTTTCTTTCCAGTCCTCACCATTCCAAAAAGAAAGATTTAAATAGTATTCATTACCTAAAAACCAATATCCCTTGTCAAGACGACCTTTGTTATTTATTTTTCTTGGGACAAAATAGAGTCCACTGTTTGTTTTACGAAGTCGTAAAAGGTGGTCAAGTATTTTTTCGTGTGTTCTTACTATTTTTTCCATATTAATCTGATTAGAATTCTCAAGTTAGCACAGTCCAATAGCATGACGCATAACTCATTTTTATGAATGCACTTCTCCCCTCAACTCCTCCTTACACCTTATACATCCCCGCTAAGGCATTAAAGGCTGTATATCATGGTCTATATTGACTTACACCGGGTTGAAACGCTATACAAGTTAATTTTTCGTGGAAAAAAAAGCAAGAATGAAACAGGAAATTTCTGCCGGCAGGGAAGCACCGGTGAGTTCCTGGTTTTCCGGAGGCTTTTAAGGCCGGAAACCGGATCGCAGGCAAACGGCAGCAATCTCTTTCCGGTTGCCTTTAGCGGGTGCACGGAACGTAAAAGGTACTTTACGGCTGTCTTCAGCTGCTTCCTGATCCCCATAAGTCACTTTCCGAAGGCCAAAAGTCACTTTCCGACAGCCATAAGTTACTTCCCGAAAGCCAAAAGATGGTTTTCGACTGACATTTGGTCAGTTTCGGGTCTCAAAAGATACTTCTCAGGTCTCAAAAGATACTTCTCGAAAGCCAAAAGACACTTCTCGGGTCTCAAAAGACACTTTTCGGATCGCAAAAGATACTTTTCGGATCGCAAAAGATACTTTTCGCCTGACAAAAGGTAAATCTCGCCTGACAAAAGGCAAGTCTTGATCCATAAAAGATGGTTTCCGATCGTCATTTGACGTTTGTAAATCGTCGCAGGATGAATTCCGTTTAGCGACACATCGGGTAGGAAGCTCCGCAAGAGATGCTAAGGAGCCTCCGGAGCCCTGTTAAAAACAGCAGAGAAATATATACTACAGATGATGATTGCTTTGCCTTTATTGTTTTATCAGCAAATCAAACGGATTTTAGTCCAGGAGCCCGCAGAATTGAAAATTACTGGCCTACCGGTTAAAAATGAAAATCTCGGTAAGATTTTTGGGGTTGTGCAACAGTTACATTTGTTAGCGAGCGTAATTTATATAAAATATTTTATTAAATCCTTATCCTTATTTGAATTTTCAATTGTAACAACTGGTTCTTTGCTGCTATAATCAATAATAATATGCCCTCCAGATGTTTTTCTTTGACATACTTTGTTTGTACTTGTCGATAAGTTGTTATTAGCAGAACAAAAATCTGAAATGCTATATCGAGAATCAACTATCCTATTTGAATCACTAGAAGTTGGTTTCTCAGATATAATATTTAATCTATTTGTTTTTTTATTTTTCATCTTATCAAATAGCTCAGTTGAGAAAGAAGATTTTAATCCATGATGGGGAGCTATTAAAAAATCAACACCTTTTATTAATTCATTAGCAAAATTTTGATTATTAGCAATTATATATGCCATCCCATCTTTCATTATATCTCCAGCCATCAATATTCTTTGACCATTTAAAAAGAGGAAAGTCGCAATACTAATATTATTGGCATAGTTTTTCTTATCAAGTTTTGGCGAATTCTCGCATTGCAAACATTTATTATAAAAAATTTCAAGGATTGTAGAATCAATCGAACAAAGTGGCGGTCTTCTACCGGGTAGTACATTTTTTCTCAAATACGAAACATAGTCATCACTTGGGTTATCTATAAGCGACCAATTGATTTTTTCAGCATTAGGAGTACCTACATTGTCATTTGGAATTGTTATTAATGACGGATAAAAATTTTTATGAAATTCTTCTATATCTGAAATATGATCATTATGTGGATGACTCAGAATTAACTGTGATAATGAATATTTCCCATTTGTATCCCTACTCTCATTTCGTGAAATATACAATGGTAGTAGAAAGTCTTTAATAGGATGAAAATCGCTTGAAGAACCTAAATCAACAAGAATCTTATGATTATTGCATTCAATGTATGAGGATAGTGCTCCGCCGACATTGAAGATTATTTGTTTAATCATTTTTAAGGTATTTTTTAATTAAAAACCAGTTTAGTAAAAAATATGTTATTGAAAGAATAAAGCCAAAATAAAAGGTGAATCGTAAACATGAATCTAAATATCTTAGCATTGAATATGTTGCAAAAAATAAAATTAGAGAATTAGTTAATACAAGCAAAAGAATAATAATCATTTGACTACTTTTTGTATTATATGCCTTAGGTGATTTATTATCCACAGGTAGTTTATTCTCAAAGTCATCAATGTTTTTAGAATAATAATTTCTAATATTATTTACTTGGCGCGCTACTTTAACAAAATATTTTCTATTACTTACAACTAAAATAGCTACAATTAGACCAACAATAAAACTTAGAAAAAGTATCAAAGAAATATAAAATAATGAGATATTATCATTCGGATTTTTTTGATAAATAAATTGATATACTCCCAATGCTAAAGTTATGACTCCTGCATAAAACGTAAAGCATAGTTTTAAGATTTCATTTGTATTACTATCATAGTGTCTCATTTGAGAAAAACACTCTTGATATTCTGAAATTAAAAAATCATGTTTGAAGGATTGTTCCATATGTAGTATGTTTTATTATGCCCGCTAACGTTGAAGTATATGGCAAGTAAGGCATTTCAAGGCAACTACTTATCCGACCGCTAATGAGCCGACGCTTTTGCTTTGGCACCGCTGAACCATTTTTTGAATAGCTGAGGCAAAAGCTTCGGCGGGGGTGCAACGAAGAACTGCCGTCGAATAACCTACTATCTGCCTTATTTGCTATATACATTGTTGTACGCTGGCCGTTATTTTTTTCTAATCTATTTGTCTCATTTTTAATGTACTGTCTCTCAATCCGAGCGTTTGAGCGGGACGGGCTTGAAGGCTTATTTGGCATTTTTGGATTGAGCGTAAGCCTTGCGGGAATGCCAAATGTGCCTGAGAGCGAAGGGATGGTGTGGGTTGGATTTGGCATACTACATTTATTTCTTCATCATTGATTTTTCAATTAATAAAATATCATCCTTTTCAAGGTTGTAAAGTGAATTAATTAAGATGTTGATATGTTTATTTTTGTATTCTATTAAATTCCTATGATGGTCTATTTTTTCAGGTATTTTTAATTCTTGAATTTCTTCATTTAATAATAATACTGAATCAACTTCCTCAATAATTTGTTGATATTTAATCATTTGATTTTTATCGTTAAAGTCGATAGTCATAATTGGTAAGGCATTCAATTCATTCGTACCAACATTATTATTGGTACTTGTAAGTTTAAATCTCCATTGCAATAAATCCGAATTTAATAAGGCTAAAATATAATTGATATGATATTTGGAGCCTGAATTAACGTGAACAGAATTTGTAGAATCAGCAAAATAAGAATTAGGTTTAATAATTGTTGCTACTATCCTTAAACGTTCATCAACCCCTGTAATTCGTTGTGTGGCAATCCTACAAATAGACGAAATATCTTTGGAATTATTTCTTTTTAAAAATTTTACTTCATTAAAATACTCAACTTTACCTTGACTAATCCTTTGATTAAAACGATATTGACCAATTTGCACACCTTTTATTAAAGGAATACAATTATTCGAATTTTCTTCAATATAATCTTTAAATGTTGTTTGGTTTATTTCACCTCTACGTACAGTAAAATCAGATGATAATTGACCCAAACTTGAAACATTTGGTAATGAATGTACTTTAATAACTAAATTCCAATTCTCTTCATCAATTAAAGGAATTGGAATATTTTCTTTATCTAATTTTTCAAGGTCATCTAATTTGATTTGACATTTTTTATGAGCATCAAAAAATGAATTGCCTGGATACGTGCGAATTATAAAACTCCTCTTTTCATTTTTTTTAAATTGTCCCTTTTCACCAAAAAGAATTGTTGTAGATAATTTTGCATCTTCAAAGATTCTTTTTGAAGGAATATCCTTCTGAGGGAAACAATCAATTTCAAAATCTTTTGTATTGTTTAGTACAAATGACCGAGTTTTTAAACAACTTTTATCAGCAAGTATTGAAGACGGAATGATTAAACCATATCTACCTTTTTCTTTTACAAGTTGCAAAAATTTAATTACAAAGAAACGATATAGATTTAATTTTCCTCCAAGAGCATCATTATATGACGAGTTGAATTTAATATATTCTTGTAAAGCATAATGCGGTATGGCATCACCTAATCTCTCTTTTTCTAAAACATCATATGGCGGATTTCCAATGACTGCATCAAATCCATTATTTGAAAACACATCTTTAAATGAATTTTCCCAATTGAAAGGTTTAACTTTTTTCTCACCTCCAAAATCAATTTGAGAACTATAAAAATCAAAATCAATTAGACTATTACCACTTTTAATATTATTCTCAAGAGTTGGCAACACTCTTTCTTTAAAGTCAAGTTTTTGAATGGATTCATTTGTAATACCTTCCATACACTTAAGAAGCAAGCTTAATTTTGTAACTTCTACAGCGTTTGAATCTAAATCAACTCCGTAAATATGTTTTAATAGAATTTCTTTACGTAAAGAAGTTTCAAGTTCTCCTGTTGGAGTTAATGGTAATTTATTTCTTTCTCTTATAGCTTTGTCCCTTTCATGTTTTGGTAATTTATTATTTGCAGCATCTTTTGAAAAAGAATCAAATAAATTGTAATAATACTTCTTGTAATGCTCTAAGAAATAATGATATGCACCAATTAAGAAGCTACCACTGCCACAAGATGGGTCTGCAACTTTAATATTTTCAATTTGTTTTGGGGTTTTACCTTTTATAAGATTTCCAATAGTGTTTTCAACAATGTAATCAACTACATATTGTGGCGTATAATAAACTCCGCCTGCTTTACGTACCTCTGGTTTTTCTTCAATTTTTGCATGATGGGCAGGTGTTATTCGGATAACTTTCCCTAAAAACTGTTCATATGCACTGCCAAGAATCTCAACCGAAATAACTGAAAATTCATATGGACTTTCAGGATAATACATTTCATTGACAATTGTTTTTATAACCTTATTGTCAATTTGTAATTTCTCTGAAATAACATCTTTTTTAAAATCAAATAAACCAGAGTTATACTTATCGTCAGCTTTCTTGAAATTATAAAATAGGTTTTGATAGGATTCCCCTTTTTGATTAACAGAATTTTTTAGTTGTCCATATTGTTCTACGCCTCTGTCTTCCGCAATTCTTAAAAATATCAATCGGTCAATTGTAAGTTGAACTGCATAGTTTATTTCATCTTCATCAAGTTCTTTGTTTCTCAGGCTTATTGTAGTAGCGAGGTATGTTCTCCAATTATCCAATGATGAAAGAAATTCTTTATCAACAGTTGCCGTGCCTTTCTTAATGGTATCGCTCTGAATGTACTTATCAAAACTGCCTTTTAAAACCCGCTCTTTTGAAAATGTATCCCATAGAAATTCAAAATCAGTCAGATAATCTTTAAAGTTTATGTATTTAATCCTTGCAACGCCTGTTTTATCCGAAGGATTTGGTTTTTTCGTACAATCATAAACTGCAAATTCCTCAAAGTCAGTAATTATACTTATCGGAAGTTTTGCACTCCAACCATAGCGTCTGATTTGATAAGCAACGGAAATATCATCTTTTATTGTTACGCTAGGTTTTTTTGCTTCCACAAAGAACAATCTTTTTCCACCTGGTAATCTGAATGAATAATCAGGGGCTTTAGTTGCTTTCCCAACCTTTACCCTGTCTTCGTGAATTACTTCTCTATATGCTTCTGCGTATCCCTGAGAATTGTCAACATCCCAACCTAAAGCTTTAAAAAACGGGTCAATAAAATCTCGTCTTGTCAAAGTCTCATTGTAGTCCACTTGTTTGTAAGAATCAATTTGTTCTCCAAATCGGGTGACCAATTCCTGTATTTTCTTATATGCTTCTTCTTTTGTAATCATATCAATTTAAAAAGTCTCTCAATTTACCACTTTCTTATCAACGAAGCGAGTGCGATGGCAAGAAAAACAAGTGTGTGGAAGCGAAGGGACGGTCGTGGGATGGGCTGGAACACTCTTGTTTTTGTGGGTTGGCATTTTCTTTTTTTGTCTTTTAATCAGTCGTTAATTATCTGTTGTGTCGTTTTTTCGGCTTGCGTACAACTCTGTTATATGTTTGGTTGCACCTCAAAAAGGCATATCTTGTATGTATAAACTGCCTTTTGCATTCCACATTTAAATACAGCGTGATTCAACAAGTTAGCATAATTTGGAATGAACCGCAATATCCTGCTCGGAAATTTAGGACAGGCAAGTGGCCGGAGGGCCTTCGACTGATGCCGGATTTTCCTGGTTATCAGCACTTATAAGGTTTAGGTTAAGTATGAGTGGGATGGTTGCTGTTTCAACGATTCTTGCTACTCCTCAACCTCATCCTTTTTAAGGTTAAGGTTGAGGTTAAGGATGAGGGGGATGGTTGCTGTTTCAACGATTCTTGTTACTCCTCAACCTCATCCTTTTTAAGGTTAAGGTTGAGGTTGAGATTGAGAGGGATAGTTGCTGTTTCAACGATTCTTGTTACTCGTCAACCTCATCCTTATTAAGGTTAAGGTTGAGGTTAAGGATGAGGGGGATGGTTGCTGTTTTCTCCACGCAACGTATTCCCACCAAAATCCATCCTCACAGAAAAACAGAACATGAGATCTTCCTCCTTCCTGCTCCCCACCCTGTGCCTGCTGCTGCTGTTTTCGGGCTGTGAAGAATACAGGGAGGAAACCGACGTCCTCAATCCCAATGGCGCCGACCCGGTCTTTGCCGATGATTTCGGCCTGGTGATCAACGATTCCGTGGCCTATAACTCCGCCTCCATCGATTTCTACGACTTCTCCTCCCAGCTGATCTATTTAAGGAAGAACTACAGCTATACCTACGCCGGAGAGGGAAGCTTTACGGTTCTGGCCGGTGAAGAGGAGATCTACAGCGGACTGATGTACCCCGTCTACGCCTCCTGGCTGCCCTCCGGTGCATTCATCCGGAGCGCTCCTGGTTTTTACAACGACTATATCATCCCGATCGGCTTTCTCCGTCTCATCGACAGCGATGAACCTTCAAACGATGATCCCAGATATGACCCCCGGATCATCGAAGCCCTGAAGAAAAACAACCAGTACCGGGAAGGACTGAGCGGGGAGATTATCGGGGTGGAAAAGAAATGGGGAGGCGGAATGGAACTCACCCTGCAGCTGAGGAATGCCGACCAGGAGGATCTGCTTATTCTTGATCCGGAAAAAACGGGGATCAGCCTGTTTCACTATTTCACCAACGGACTGATCCTCAGCGACTCCACCGGAACCACTTACAACCACAGGCTGAAGGTACAGGAGGCGGAACCCTGGGACTCCTGGGATAAAGACTGGCTGTCTGTGATTCATGGAGGAGAAACCCTTACCTTTAAAATTTCGTACAGCGATTTCGACCAGGTGCCCCCGGGCAGCTACCAGGCCGACTTTACCTTTCCGGGCCTGGCCTTCCAGATTAAAAGGTACGAGCTGCAGCAAAACAAGGGGAGGATCTGGCTGGGCCAGGTGACCTTTACCGGAAATCTAATCGTGGAATAAGACAAGCTTCATGAAAAATCTAATCTTCATCCCCTTCCTGTTATGGCTGCTCACGGGTTGCCGGAAGGATGAAACCATGAACCCGAATGAACCGGAACTGTCACCCTTTATCATCGAAAACTATTCCCAGGATGCACGGCAGCTGTACTTCCGTGAAATCCTCGCAGACAGCACTCACCCGGATCACGATAACCCTGTCATGGATTCCCTGGAGATCGACCGGATACTCAAAATATTCCAGGCAGTTTATAACTCCCGCTCCCCGGAAAGTAATACCGTTTTTAATGTTTACCGGATCCATGTTTTCTCCTTCTTCAGCTTTTCTTCCATCATGCTGGAAGTGGATCCCGGTCTTCCTGAGATTCAGAATCTGTCGGAGGGGATCATCCCCACCGGCGAACCCGCCCTTGACCAGCTCCTTGAAACATGGCATTTCGATTCGGTCAGTCCTTCTCCCTGGTACCCTGATTATCCGTGGCTTACCCTCGTCACCTGTGAAAGGTACAATATGCTCCCTGTAGCGGAAGCATTCAGGACGCTCGGGGTAGTGACATCGGCAAATATCGTTGGTTATGTCATCGGAGACGGTAACGATATCACATTAACCTTTGACGGAAATGAGGCTCTCATTGTATTCAGTACCGGGGAGGGAGATTGCCCCTCGGGTTGCACCGAACATACATACCGGGAATTTTCGGTCAGGGATGGGAAAGCACGGTTTATCAGAACATATTGATTGAACCGGAAAAAAATATTCTACCGGGATTGTCAAAAAAAAACAACACTGAAATGTGAACGAGATAAAGGTTTTAGTAGCTTGGTGTAGGTAAAATTTTAAGTAAGACACCAATCCTAAAACCTGAGCGAATGGATCACGCGATAGCGTCGCACCGCCTTTTAAGCCAGCAGCTCACCAGGTCCACCTTTGTTTCTCCCGGTGAGCTGGTGCAATACATGGGGGCGGTGCAGGCCCAGGATTTTCCTATGTCGCGCTGGGCCCTCGGAGTGCGGCTGCCGGCTTCGACCGATGAACAGATCCGCGGGGCCTTCGACCGCGGGGAGATCCTGCGCACCCATGTCCTCCGTCCTACCTGGCACCTGGTGTCGCCGAAGGATATCCGCTGGATGCTGGAACTCACGGCGCCGCAGATCCACACAGCCATGCGTTCGCGCGACCGGGAGCTGGGACTGACCCCTGCGGTGCTGAAAAAAGCCCTCGACCTGATCGTAAGGATGCTGGAAGGCGGCAAGCACCTCACCAGGGAGGAACTGTCGGCCGCACTGCAGCTCAGCGGGATAAAGCCCGACAACAACCGGATGGCTCACATCTTTATGTGGGCCGAGACCGAAAGTCTGGTCTGCAGCGGAAAGATCGTCCAAAACAAAGTCACTTTTGCCCTGCTGGATGAACGGGCCGGATCCGGGCCTGGTTTCAGCCGGGAGGAAGCCTTGGCCGAACTGGCTCTCAGGTATTTCCGGAGCCATGGTCCGGCCACCCTTTCCGATTTTGCCTGGTGGTCGGGACTCCGCTCCGGGGATGCCCGAAAGGCCCTGGAGTCTGTCGGTAAGGAGCTCCTGTGCCGGACAGAAGAAGGGCAGGCGTACTGGTTTGCAGAAGATCCCTCACCGAGGCGTGCTCTTCCTGACCGGGTTCACCTGCTCCCCGCCTATGACGAATACCTGATCAGCTATAAGGACCGGAGCGCTTCCCTGACCCGTGTGCTTCAGCCCCGGGCCGTTTCCAGCAACGGGGTCTTCTATCCCGTGATCCTATCAGGCGGTCAGGTTTGCGGACTGTGGAAAAGAACGGTAAAGAAGAACAGCATCATTCCTGAATATGCCTTCTTTGAGGCTCCCGATACAAGCACCAGGGAAGGAGTCAGAGAAGCTTTCGGGAGGTACGCGCAGTTTGTGGATAAATCGCCTGAAGAACCGGGAAAATAAACCTGAAGCATCAGCTACCAGGAATACTGCTTCCTGAAAACTGTCGGCCTGCCGCTGCTGATATCGCTGCAGACGCTGATCGGGAAATAAGATCAGAATAAGCTCTTTGCTAACATCCGGTAGTATTGTCATTGGTCCTGCCGTGCCTGATTATTTTCGTATGGTCAGTAAAAAAAATCCGGCCAGGCTATGCCAATCGGATAAATCGTATAATTTTGGGGAACCATTCAGAATTTAGGGAAAGAGTTTTGCTGCTGATATGAACATCCGTGCTCTTATCAGTGAGGGTGACTTTAAATCCGAAACAAATTAAATAACAGTTTAAATGAATAAAACACTATTCGTTGTGGCTATCAGCATGTTCTTGCTGAATGGCTGTACCACTTTTTACAGAGTGCTCAGGGTAAGTCCCTCTGATAAGACAGGAACCATTACCTTCACAACAGCGCCATCCGATCCTCTTTATGAGTTTTATTATTCAGATACCCTGAACAATGTTTACCTCCGCGAATTGAGACAGGGGTATAAGCTGGATGTCCTCACGGCTGTCCATAAAGATGAGCTGGGAAAGATTCTGGCCATTCTGGATTGGGGCAACCGGCAGTGGGAACATTCCGGCAGCAATAATCCCTCCAAACCCGATGCCCTGACCATATTAAAGGAAGCCGGGGAAGGAAACAGCTTTCGTTGTGTTGAGTATGGAATTGTGGCTGCCGCAGCACTGACCAGTGTGGGGATCCCGGCACGGGTACTGGGTTTAAAAACGCGCGATGTGGAGAAAGTCAGGCGCGGAGCCGGTCATGTGGTTGCTGAGGTGTATGCTTCATCCCTTGAAAAATGGATATTTATCGACCCGCAGTTCAATGTCCTGCCCACGCTGAACGGAATACCTCTGAATGCCGTGGAATTTCAGAATGCTATTATAAACAACAGGTCACAGCTAGTCCTGGTGAATGCGGCTGGTGAAGTCCCGGCTGAAAATACCGAAGCCTATCTCAGCTGGGTCGCCAAATACCTTTTCTATTTCGATGCCTTGTTTGATCAGCGGATTGAGGTTGCACCGGATTATAAAGAAATCGGCGGGATGACCAAAATCACCCTGGTGCCCGTGGGAGAAAAGGAACCCCGGGTATTTCAGCGTACAAGCAGGATCAATTACTCCTGGTACACCAACTCACTGAATGACTTTTACAGAAAACCTGAATGAGACCTTCTTTTTTGACCTGAAGAACAAATACACAGATACCATTCACTCATTCATGAATCTTCAAAAATGAAACAATCATAACCAAGCATAATAACAAAAATCCAAAGCACCTATGAATCTTAAAACCCTACTCTCAGTCCTGTTGTCATTTATGCTTACGGGAGGCCTCTTTGGCCAGCCCTACACGCTTTCAGGAAAGGCCTTCAGCAGTCCCGACGGAATGACACAACTACCCCTTGAAGGCGTCCGTATTTATTCTGAGGCGCCCTATTCAGGTGAAACTTACACAGATGCTTCCGGAAATTATACTTTTGAAAACATTCCGGCCGGCTCGCTGATGACCCTGCGCGCCGAAAAAACAGGCTACACCTTTGCTCCTGATTTCATTGAAAAGCTGGTTAACCAGAACTGGACATCCGTCAGTTTTACAGGAACGTATACCGGAGTAACAACGACTACGGTACCCGTGACTTTCTATTATAAGCCGGCAAACGGAACTCCGGTCAATGTATACCTGGCCGGAAGTATGAACGGTTATAATCCCTCTGATGCCTCCTATAAAATGAGCAATGACGGGAGCGGAACCTTTACCCTGACAACCGACCTTGAACCTAATACGTATGTATACAAATTTGTAGCTGATGGCGGTTGGTTTACCGACCCTTTTAATCCCGTACTCGACGGAAGTGAATATAACAACTCCATGATCACCGTCACCGAGCCGATGATCACTTACCTGCTTCCGGCTTTTAATGAAAGCTATACCGACCAGTCTCTTCCGGTCATCAAAGCCATTGTGGCAACGGCCGGCAGCAATCTTTCACTGAGTAACTATTCATTAAAAATAAATTCGAATGCCATCACCGGCATACCTACATTAACCAGCAACAACAAGGTACTTACTTACACTCCTTCGGTGGCCGAACTTCAAAGTGGCAACAATACCTGTGAACTGACGTTCACGGTTTCAGGCAAAACTGCAACGAAATCGATCCAGTTCCAGTATACCCCGGGGACCAGCGGCAGCTCCTATTCGGTAAGCGGCAGCGTGACTACTGCAGAGAAACTTCCGCTCAGCGATGTAACCATCAATTATGGAGGACAATCCGTCACCACCGATGCCTCCGGGATGTATTCAATCACGGGGATCAAAGATGCCACTATAACCCTCATTCCTTCCAAATCAGGCTATACCTTCAATCCCGACCAGCTTAACCTTGTGATGGATCACAATTACACTGATCAGAATTTCACAGCCACTCCCGGCGGCGGAGGGAATCCTTCCACGGTAAATTATTCCATCAGCGGCACGGTTACTGCCTGTGGAGCAGGTGTTGAAGGGGTTGCCGTTGATAATGGTACGCAGGTTTTTTATACCAACGGGAATGGGCAGTACACAGCTACCGGAACCCTGGTTTACAATGGTACTTATTATGAACCGGCCATGATTAACCTCACCTTCTCTAAAACCGGCTACATCTTCAATCAGTACGGCTCTAACTACTACACTTATCCCTCTGCCACTCTTGTTGCCAGTCCAACCCAGACCGGACAGGATTATGCAGCCATGAAAGCTTCCGATGATCTGACAGGCACAGTGAGCTATCCCGACGGAACGCCGGGAACGGATATCACCCTTGAAATTAGAGATGCAAAGACAGAATTGCTGGTGACGACACTTAGCACCGATGCGAACGGAAATTACAGCTATCCGGTAATCTACCCGCCATCACACGATCAGCTCTTTTTCTTCACGGTAAAACCAGTTTCCCCTGTTTATAGTTTTGAACCGGCAAGCTTTGAAGCCCAGAATGACCAGACCTGCGCAAGTCTGAAGGACAGGGATTTTAACGCCTATCTTAATCCTGTACCCATCTGCATGGTTAGCACCTCGGAAAGCGGAAAAAATATTGTGGTCTGGGAAAAGCCGGATATAGATGTTATTTCCGGATTTAAAGTATACCGTGAGAGCAATCAGGCCGGTGTCTATGACTTTCTTGAACAGGTACCGTACAGTTCGGTCTGCGTTTATGAAGACCTGGCATCCGATCCGGCTGTTAAAGCCTATCGTTATAAAATTGGAACGGTCACCACCTTCAGCGGGATCGAAACAGAACTCAGTGACTTGCATAAAACCATCCATCTGACCATCAATAAAGGTGCCGGCACTTCCTACAACCTCATCTGGTCGCATTATGAAGGACTTGATATTTCCACTTACAGGCTATACAGCGGAACCAGTGCGGAAGAAATGGCCCTGCTCACTGAAATTGCAGGAAACCTCAATTCCTATACCGACAACCAGCCGGCTTCTGAAAATATGTATTACCAGATCGAGATGTTACTGGAAGATGCCTGCGAACCCGAAGTGGCCAGGCCGATTTCAAAGAGCACAGGCGAGGGAGCTACCTATAGTTCAACCAGATCCAATATCGTTAACTCCATGAATGCCACCAACGGTGTTCTGGAAACGGAGAGTATCCCGGAACTGGTATATCCCAATCCGGCCGGTAAAGTACTATATCTTGGCAGGTACAGCGGTTCCGTTCCCTACCGGATCTATTCCCTGCAGGGAACCCAGTTAGACCAGGGACTGGCGGAAAATTCCATTGATATAACCGCGCTTGAAGAAGGCTTATATATTCTGAAAATTGGCACCGGTAACGGATGGCAAACCACAAAATTCATGAAGGAATAAAAGTCCGGAAAAAAATTCCCGGGGGTCGGATGCCTGATCCTTCCCCCGGCCTGCCGGTTCAGAACCGGGATCGCGGATCAGGGGAAAAGGTCTATCCCCTGTCCGCGATTTCTGTTCCTGACCGACAAAATGGAATTTTCCCTAACTTCCCGCCCTGAAATACCATTATGGAAACACTGAAAGAACTCTATAAGATCGGATACGGACCCTCCAGCAGCCACACCATGGGGCCCCGCAAGGCAGCAAAGTCTTTTCTGGAGGCAAACCCGGATGCAGTAAGGTTTATTGTTACCCTGTACGGCAGCCTGGCGGCCACAGCGAAGGGTCACCTTACCCATAGCGTGCTGGAACAGGTTTTCAGCAAAAAGGAACTCGAAATCCGGGAACAGCCAAAGGACTTCCTTCCCCGGCACCCGAACGGAATGAAGTTTGAAGCCTTCGATGGAAGCGGCCGGCTCCTGAACGAATGGACCGCATACAGTGTCGGGGGCGGTTCCGTGATCGATGATCATACCGATCTGGAATCCAAATCGGTTTACGATATCACGACCATGGATGGGATCCTCGACTGGTGTTACCGCAAGGGCAAGCCCATGTGGGCTTTCGTTGAAGCCTACGAAGAAAGCGATATCTGGGATTACCTCAACGAAGTGTGGAAGGTGATGCAGGATTCCATCCTCCGCGGACTCGATGCCGATGACACTCTGCCCGGCGGTCTGCACCTCCCCCGCAAAGCCGGAGCGCTGATGTCCAAGGCCCGCAATATGAAAGATTATATCCGCCGGCGCTCCATGCTCTATGCCTTCGCCCTGGCGGTTTCTGAAGAAAATGCCGGGGGCGGCCTCATCGTGACTTCGCCCACCTGCGGCGGAAGCGGAGTACTGCCCGCCGTACTGTACTATTCCAAAAAATACAACGAGAGTTCCGACAAGAAGATCCTGCGGGCGCTGGCCACGGCCGGACTGGTGGGTAACCTGGTCAAGTTCAACGGATCCATCTCGGGCGCCGAAGTGGGCTGCCAGGGAGAGGTTGGCACCGCCTGTGCCATGGCTTCGGCAGCGCTCACCCAGCTGAGCGGAGGCAGCATCTTCCAGATCGAATACGCCGCGGAAATGGGACTCGAGCATCATCTCGGTCTGACCTGCGATCCCGTCCTGGGGCTGGTGCAGATCCCCTGCATCGAACGCAATGCCATGGCCGCTGCCCGGGCACTCAACCATAAGGACTATGCCATGCTTTCGGACGGACGCCATTTTATCTCCTTCGATCACGTCGTACAGGCCATGAACCAGACCGGACGCGACATGCCCAGCCTGTACCGGGAAACCTCAACGGGAGGACTGGCCGTGTTCCACGGGATAAAAAACCTTGAAGGAGAAAGGGGTTGAGCAGCATATAGGGTTCATTGGCCTTGCTTTTACTTATTCAGGCAGCAAAATCTGATTGTTGATCTTTAGCCCTGACGCTTCACTCTTCATCTTCAATGAAAATGTCTTATCTTGGCTATCAGCCAAATGGATCTTGATCATGCACACCATCAAACGCCTTTCCTGCTCCCTGCTCTGCCTCATTAGCCTGGGTACTTTTATGCCCGGCCGCCTTTTTTCCCAGTCCTCCCCGCTTAGCTTCAGCACCACCGACACCACCCTTCAAAAGCTTTACGACCGTGCCGAAGAACTGGCCCGGGAGAATATCGTCGATTACGGCGGCAGGAAAGTCCTGATCGAAGGCGCACAGTACCGCAGCGTCTGGCTGGAGACCCAGCCCATGGGCGGGTATATGTATGCTAAAAGGAACCCGGAAGTGGCAAGGAACAACCTGGAGATCTTCATGGATTACCAGCGCCCCGACGGTCGCCTGCCCGGCGTGATCTACAACCGCGACGGGATCCCCGAAGCCAATTACTGCCAGTTCCAGGGCCTGTACTTTCCCATGCCGGCTTTCGAACTTTATTACCTGCTGGGAAAGGATACCGCCTTTCTGCAACGGGTGTACCGGTCACTGGAAGCCTTCGACGCCTATCTCTGGAAAACGCGCGATTCCGATCAGAACGGCTGCCTGGAAACCTGGTGTATCTTCGACAACGGGGAGGATCACAGCGTCCGCTATAACGGCTTTCCAAAAGCCTGGGCCTTCGATACCCCGCCATCGAAGGAAGCGGCTGCCCAACTGAGTGAAGAGGAGCTGAGATTATACTGCAAGGAGACCCGCTACGACAGTACCCTGGAAATGACCGTCCCCATCGAATCGATGGATGTTATGTCGTATTCGTATTCCTGCCGGGAGGTGCTGGCGCGGATCTCACGGGAGCTGGACAAGGGGCAGGAGAAATTCTGGGCCGACAGGGCCATGGAGGTCGCACAAACCCTGGAAAAGTATCTGTGGGATCCCGAAAAAGCCGCCTGTTTCGACCGCGACAGGAATAATGAAACGATGCCCATCCTTCTGCACAATAACCTGCGCTGCATGTATTTCGGCAGCTTCAGCCAGGAAATGGCCGATGCCTTCATCAGCCGGCACCTGATGAACACCGGGGAATTCTGGACACCGATGCCCCTGCCGTCTATTGCGGCCAGTGATCCCGCTTTTGAGAATGTACCGGGAAACAACTGGAGCGGTCAGCCCCAGGGACTGACTTACCAGCGCTCGATCCGGGCCCTTGAAAACTATGGCCACTATGCAGAACTGAGCCTTCTGGGCCGGCACTTCCTGGACGTGCTTAGCGACTCTCTCCGTTTCACCCAGCAGTTCGATCCCTTTACGGCCACGATCAACCCGACCAGAGACGGATACGGACCCACGATCCTTGCTTCACTGGAGTTTATCTCCCGCCTGTACGGGATCCATATTTCACAGGACAGGATCAGCTGGTCGTGCCTGGGTGACGGTTTCGATTATAAGTACACCCAGGAATGGAACGGAAAGGTTTTCCGGCAGGAAACCCGCGACGGGATGGTGCACTGCTTTATTAACGGACTTCCCGTTATGAGCTTCACCCGGGGGATAAGGGTGGTGACCGGCCTCTCCGGGGAGATACTGGAAATCGTGGGGATCTCACAACTTCCCCTGCAGGTAAAAATCCGCAAAAGGAAAAGCTCTTACCTGGTAATCGGGCCCAATACGGTCTTCCGTCCCGCAGGGAAGAAGAGAGGCTGGGAGGAAAATTCTTCCGTTAAATTCTACCCCCCCTTCAATCCTCTGCCCGGGGCCGTTGCGGCACCACCTTCGGTGAGTTTCAGCCCGGAGAGCAAGCAATGATAACGTATTGCCGGCAAAGAAAGGCTACACATTTTTTCTATCTTTGATTAAAATCCGGTCAATGAATTTCCTGATCGTTCAGCCCTCTCCCCTTTTGCGGAATTATATCCGGAGCTACTGCTTCATGGAAGCCGGAGCGGCAGAAGGTGTGGTGACCGAAAGGGTGATTCCGGTTCCGGGACTCCAGCTGATGTTCCACTACGGCACTCCTTTCATGGTTCGCCAGGCCGGGAAACCGACATTTACACAGTCCCGTTCCTTTCTCAGCGGCCTCTCCGACACCTGGGCCGATGTGTCGACACGGGGAGAAACCGGGGTGGTTTTCATCCGTTTTCATCTAGCCGGGGCCTGTCACTTTTTCAACTTCCCTCTTTCCCATGCCGGAAATCTGGAGATAGACCTCAGTAATCTGTACCGGAATGAGACCCGGCAAATTGAAGAAGAATTGTACCTGGAGAGAAGCACCATGGGGAAAGTAAAGATCATTGAAGATTTCCTTCTTCAGTGCTTTAATCCCCTTCCCGAGAGGGAAACCAGGTTATTGCTTGCGGGGATCAGGCTGATCCGGCAATCGGGAGGCCAGATCACTGCCACTGACCTGGCCGGTCGGCTGGCTGTTTCACCCAGAAGCCTCGAACGAAAATTTTCATCCTGTCTGGGAAGCTCTCCAAAACAGCTGATCCGCCTGTTCCGGTACCAGGAAGCGCTGCAAAACCTCGGGCGTAATTCCGATCTGAGTTTTACAGGGCAGGCCTGTTTGAACGGCTATTTCGACCAGTCGCACTTTATCCGCGATTTCAAAGCCTTTACCGGCTATACGCCGAAAGAATTCACTGCCCTTTATCCCGGTTATAATGCAACGGCCGAATACTGCTGATCCACACTTTGTCGTATTTTTACAATTCACACCCATCGTCCAAGATTAATTTCGAAGGCGGAATAGCTCTCTGTTTGCCGGTCAATGCAGAGGAAGATGTGTTACCTTAATCCTAATTCACATGGAAAAAGACCCTGTCATTATCCGCAATGCGCATACCAATAACCTGAAAAACATCGATGTTGAAATCCCGAGGCACAAGCTTGTAGTGTTTACCGGTGTATCGGGATCCGGAAAATCATCGCTTCTCTTCGACACCATCTATACAGAAGCTCGCCGTCAGCTGATCGAAACTTTCTCCACCTTTGCCCGCACAAGGATGCCCAAACTGTCGCGTCCGGATGTCGACGACATCCGAAACCTATCCACGGCCATTGTGATCGATCAGAAAAAGATGGGGAATAATCTCCGGAGTACGGTTGGAACAGCTACCGAGATCAACACCTACCTGAGGCTCTTGTATTCCCGCGTAGCGAAACCCTTCATCGGCCCCTCGTTTTATTTTTCCTTTAATCATCCCGAAGGCATGTGTCCTCATTGCAACGGGCTTGGTAAACAGGTTAAGGTGGATCTGGAGCTTTTTCTCGACCGGGACAAATCGCTGCGCGAAGGGGCTATCACCCATCCGCATTATAAGCCCGGGGGATTTCTCTGGAAGGAACTGATCAGCATAGGGGTGGTTGACCCCGACAGGGCTTTGAAGGATTTCACGGCAGATGAACTTGAACTGCTCCTCTATTCTGAACCCTTTCCTGTAAAGAATGCAAAGGAAAGACTGTCCTATAACCGACAGTTCGAGGGGATCGCGCGCAAACTGGAAAAAGCCGTTACCACACGCGCCGACGATGAAACCTCGGAGGAAGAACGGAATGCCTATTCCCGTTACTTCATCTACAGCCCCTGTGAAAAATGCGGGGGATCGCGCCTGAACGACAGGGCCCGTAGTGTGAAACTCAACGGACTTTCCATCGACGAGGTCTGCCGGATGGAGCTGGCCAACGTGCTGCCCTTCCTGCAGGGGATCCATGAAGAGATCGCCATTCCGGTTCTGCGGAAAGCCATTTTCCTGCTGGAACAGCTGATCGAGATCGGGGTGGGCTACCTCTCCCTTGAAAGAGCTACAGGGAGCCTCTCCGGCGGAGAATCGCAGCGGGTGAAGATGTCGCGGCAGCTCGACTGCAACCTGGTTGACCTGCTCTACGTGCTCGACGAACCTTCCATCGGTTTGCATCCCCGCGATACGGAAAACCTGCTGAAAATCCTCTACCGCTTAAAGAATATGGGCAATTCGGTTTACGTTGTGGAACACGATCCCGATATCATCCGGGCTGCCGAGTGGATCGTGGACATCGGTCCGAAGGCCGGGATGCAGGGTGGTACGATCGTGTACAACGGAGAGCCGGGCGGACTGGCTGCAACGGAAAGTATTACCGGGCTCTACCTGAACAGGGGTTCCAGACCGGTGTATAAAAGGAAGGCTCCCCTGGCCTTTTACGAGATCACCCACGCCCGGGCCAATAACCTGAAAGATGTGTCGGTTAAGATCCCCGGAGGAGTTCTGACCTGTATTACCGGTGTGGCGGGCAGCGGAAAAAGCAGCCTGATCCATGAATGCTTCGCGAAACAGCACCCGGGGGCGATCGTGATCGACCAGTCACCCATCGGCAAGTCGTCACGGGCCAATGCCGCCACTTACATCGGGGTCTTCGACCTGATCCGGAAGGAATTTGCGGAAGCCACCGGAACGAATGCCTCCCTCTTCAGCTTCAACTCAAAAGGTGCCTGCCCGAAGTGCAACGGTCAGGGAACCCTGTCGTTCGAACTGCATTTCCTGGATGCCGTGCGGACCCTCTGTGATGAGTGCGAGGGAAAGCGCTACCATGCGGAGGTGCTCGAACGTAAACTCCGGGGAAAAAGCATTGCTGATGTGCTCGAAATGACCGTCAACCAGGCAGAAGCCTTCTTCTCTGCACAAAAAATAAGAAAACACCTTCAACTCCTGAAAGAGGTGGGCCTGGGCTACCTGAAGCTGGGCCAGTCGCTGAGCTCCCTATCCGGGGGTGAGTCGCAACGCCTGAAGATCGCCACCGAGATGAACCGGGAAAGCAATATCTACATCATGGACGAGCCCACAACGGGCCTGCATATGTCGGATATTGAAAATTTCTACCGGATTATCCGCTCCCTTGCCGACCGGGACAACACCGTGGTGATCATCGAACACAACCTCGATATCATCCGCTGTGCCGACTGGATCATCGATATGGGTCCGGGCGGGGGAAAGCATGGCGGAGAGGTCCTCTTTCAGGGTGTTCCGGAGGACCTGGTGAAATGCCCGGGCTCGGTAACGGGCAGGTATCTGGCGGCTGTGCTTTGATGTACAGTTGGGCATCAGTACAGTCCGGGATATTTTCAGCTTACCGGTGCAGGGTGATGAGTGACGAGTGATGAGTGACAGGTCCGGATCGGACCGGATTTGCATTTCTCCCGCTTTCTTCCTAATTTCCAGACTCTGATCACTTTGTCCGTCACATGGAAACGCTGCATCTGATCACCCCCGGTAAGGAGCACGACGCCCTGGTCGGGGAGTACATCCGGGAGCACCGCGCGCAGGGGGAAAACGACCTGCATGGCGGGGCCCTGGTTGAAAAGCTTGGGAGTTATGACGACTGGCTCCGGCAACTGGCCGATAATGCGGTGACGGAGACGGTGAGACCGGGCTGGGTACGTTCGTCCACCTGGCTCGTTATCAGGGAAAGCGACGGAAAACTGATCGGGATGGTCGATATCCGTTATGAACTGAATGCTTTCCTCCGGCTGTACGGGGGGAACATCGGCATGGGGATCCGGCCATCGGAACGCGGGAAGGGCTATGGCACACTAATCCTGGAACAGGCGCTGGAACTTTGCCGGAAAGAAGGCCTGAAGGAAGTGATCCTAGCCTGCAATAAAAATAACCCGGCCTCCCGACAGCTTATCCTGAACTACGGAGGAGAGCTGGAAAAGGAATTTGCCCTTTCGGAACTGGGGGAACTGCCTTTTCAGGTGAAGGATCAGGGGGAACAGGTGGTGCAGCGATACAGGGTGGATATATAAAACAGCTGCGACAATATACTGTATGAAAGACGTCCGACAATAGCAGCTAATTCAGGTAGTTCACCTTCCTGAGTGGTCGGGACATGCCATGTTTTCGGCTACTATTGAATAATTTGGGATTATAAGTTGTGTTTTTTGTACCTTTAAACAAAATTGCCACATGACAACAAGGGAAATTAAAGAAAAGATCAATGATGCATTAGAGAAGATTCCCGAAGATGTACTGGAAGATGTCCTGGAATACCTTAAATCTCTTACAAAAAGATCAGGGCATGATATCACCCTGTCTCATAATCTGAGTAAGATTCTGGATGAAGATAAAGAGCTACTTGAAAAGCTTGCACAATGATTTCAACGGATCAAGCGATTCGTATTCATTCCATTCTTATTGAAAAATTCGGTGGATTAAATGGATTGCGCGACCGGAATCTACTGGATGCTGCTTTGTCAAGACCCTATCAGACCTTTGATAACAGAGAATTATACCCGACGCCTCCTGAAAAAGCAGCAGCTTTGATAGAAAGTATACTGATGAACCATCCATTTCTTGATGGCAATAAAAGATTTGGCTATGTGGCCATGAGATTGACCTTGATGAGTTTTGGCATGGATATCCGTGCTGATGAAAAGGATAAATACATATTGGTATTAAGGTTGCAAGAGGAGAATTGAAATTTGAGGGGATTCTGCGCTGGATCAATAAGAAATTGATCTGAAAAAGCAGAAAGAGTTTAACACAGTTTTCAGATTGCCGGAGCATCCGGATAATATAAAATAACATGAGGCTTTTTTAAAGCTTCGCAATACTCGCTCTACCTTGTTAAAGAAAGGATAAAGTAACACAAATTGCAACATGAGAAAGCTGATCCTTTTTCTCCTCCTCAGTCCTGCCCTTCAGGCCCAGACATGTCCCGAAGGCATGGTCCTGGTCCCCGGCGGAACCTTTACCATGGGTAAGAACAGTCCGAACCCGACCGACTGGCAGCCCGAGCACCGGGTAAGTGTCGATTCCTTTTACATGGACCGCTGTGAGGTTACGAACCGGGAGTACCAGGCTTTCTGCGAGGCCACGGGTCATACCTATCCTGAATTCTGGGGAACGGGGGTTTTTAAAAGCGGACCGGACTTTCCCGACCACCCTGTTACCGGGGTCAGTCTCTTCGATGCCATGAAATACGCCGAATGGGCAGGAAAAAGGCTTCCCACGGAAGCGGAGTGGGAATATGCAGCAAGGGGCGGACTGGAAGGACGTGCCTATCCCTGGGGGAACGGCATCGATTCCACCGTGGCCAATTACGGAAAAAAATACCGGTCAACCCTGGCGGTGGGGAGCTTCCCTCCCAACGCATACGGTTTGCATGACATGGGAGGGAACGCCTGGGAATGGACCTCCGACTTCTATGGAAGCAATTATTATTCGGAATCTACCATGCCAAACCCGACAGGACCTGTATCCGGACGCTTCAGTGTCATCCGCGGCGGAAGCTGGCATTCCGGGGCCATGTGCATCCAGGTCTTTTACCGCAACGGACTCTCTCCTTCCTGGGTCGATTTTGCCGTGGGCTTCAGGTGTGTCAGAAGCCTGTGAGCTTTAATGTTTTAAGCTTATTCAGGGAAAATTATTCATCCAAACTCAGACTCCATCACTGCTTACTGCTTTTTTCCTGCCTGTTCATTTCCACTGTCTCCAACGCCTCCAACCTTCCTCAACCCTCTCA
>JBMOLL010000135.1:0-29167 GCA_049325415.1 Bacteroidota bacterium
GCCCTGTCGGTAAGAGGCTGGCTTGAACCCAAGTATTTCCTGCTGGGCTCCGACTGGACCCTGGCTTCCGATTCTCATTGCATGAGCTATATGTCGAAAATGGGGGGCTGGGCCATCCTGGATTACGGGCTGAATTTTGCGGAGAAGCCCTGGGACTGGCTGCAACTGGGGTACGCCTCTTATCTGGGCTCCTGGTCGCTGATGAATACGGGAACGGAAGAAAGCAACTACGGTTACTGGTTCCCCGGAAAAGAGAATGACGGGGCTATGGGCTGGGCCTTCATGGAAGCACGTCACGGGATGGCCTGGATCCGTAAGGAAACCGACCGGGGTGCCTGGTATTACGACGGCGAAGCCGATCTCGGACTGGGGGCTACCTTCCGCATGGCGCAGACGATACTCGCCGACGACCCGCTTTTCGGCTGGATCGCTTATGGCGGAACGCTCACGGAAAATAAAAAGGTCTTCCGGGTCATTCCGCGGGATGGTGTCAGGTCGGCATTCTCCCTGGTCGGAACCAGAAGCCGGCTCACCCTGAAGCTGGAACGTGACGCTTTTGCCGCGGAAAACCCGATTGTACTGAGCAAAGACCTCCGGCAGGTCGCTTTCGTGCTGGAAAACAACAGCGGAACTCCTCATCAGACCCGTATGGAGATTGAGCTCCAGGGAATCAAAGAACTCAAGTTGTCCTGTAATGGCCAGACTGTAGATATGAGTTCCCGCGAAGCCGGCCTCTTCAGTGCCGAGCTACCGGTTCAGGAGGGAAATAACCAGGTATCCCTCTCGGTGGTTCCGGAAAAATAATACCGGGTTTCGCGGAAAAGAACCAGCCCGGCGAACACACAGGAATGGTTCGGATTTTCTTCGCACTTCATAAGTTTTTTCAGTCACTGAATGGTATTTTCGAAAAAAGAGCCGCTTTTTAAGAAACAAAATGGCGTCTTTGCTATTGTGTTGTTTTTTTGACACTTGCAGACATAAAAGCTTCATTCTTCAAAATCCCTGACAGGATTTTCCAGTTATTTGACCGTCGATTCCAATGGCTGACATAGAACTGCTGTTTTTAGATTAACCACACGCCAGGTGATTTATTAAGATAATTTAACATTGTTTTGTGAAAACTAAATTTTAGGAAGACCCGGTCTTCTGAATTCCACTAAAACTAATTTTTATGAAAAGTTTGAATTTTACCTCAGGCAGAGGTATTCCATGGCCAAAGCTATCATTTGGTTTTGGGGTGCTCCTGTTCTTTTTCCTGTTTTCCTTAAGTTCACCGGTGCAGGCCCAGGTTCGTGAGGTAACCGGAACAGTGGTGGATGCCAATGGCGAAACGGTTATCGGCGCCACTGTTGTGGTAAAGGGTACCACCCAGGGTACCACAACCGATGTGAACGGCCGCTTTAAAATCAACGTCACCTCCAACGATGTCCTTGTTTTTTCCTTTGTGGGCTATGAAACCCAGGAGATCAAGGTCGGTGCCAACTCTGTGATCTACGTGACCATGGAACAGGCCCAGTTGACCATGGATGAAGTGGTGGTCGTCGGCTATGGCGTGCAGAAAAAAGAATCGGTCGTAGGTGCCATCGCACAGGTTTCGGGCGACAAACTGAAATCCATCAAGATGGGGGGTAGTATTGAAAACACGCTGCAGGGGAAGCTTCCCGGGCTGATCGTGATCATGACCGACCCAACCCCCGGTGAAGAAGCCATTGGCGGCTATTATGCTGCAGCGCCTATTGAAATGGTGATCAGGGGTGGATCTTCGATGGGAAGCAATGCTCCCCTGGTGATTGTCGACGGGGTGGAAAGGAACTTCTCCAACCTCGACCCGAACGAAGTTGCCTCCATCACCATTCTTAAGGATGCTTCCGCAACGGCCGTTTACGGGGTAAAAGGAGCAAACGGGGTAATTATCGTCAATACCTACAGGGGACATAAAGGGACCATGGAACTGGATTTCACAGCCAACACCACGGTGAAATATCCCACCATGCTTCCCGAGTACATGAATGCCTATGAAACGCTCCTCCTCCGCAATGAGGCCTACAGGAACGACGGCAAGTGGAACATGATCATCCCCGATGATGTGCTGGAACACTACCGGATCCAGGATGAACCCTATCTCTATCCCGACTTCGACTGGATGGATTATTACTTCAAACCCGGTTTCGACCAGTCGTACAACCTGAATGCAAGAGGTGGTAACGACTTTGTTCAGTACTTCACCTCGATCGGTTTCCTGAGTGAAGGCGACATCTGGTCGACCGGCCAAGAGTTCTATTACGATTACGACAAGCATAACGCCAGCTACTGGCACAACCGTTATAATTTCAGGAACAACCTCGACTTCAACCTCACCAAGACCACCAAGCTGAGTGTAAACCTCGGCGGTAACATCAAGATCTGGGGTAAACCTGAAGATACCTTTACCCAGGAGCAGTGGTTCGAGCCGGTAACCGTGATGCCCTTCTACCCGGCAGAGGCCCTGGAACAGTATCCCGACAACCTGATCCCATGGGACCAGGGTGTAAAGCGCCCGATGATCAACATCGCCCAGGGGGAGGCCCGTCTGCACTGGATGGGTGCCCGGGGCTTCAAGCGCTTCAAATCGAATGAGATCAACGCGGATATCATTTTCGACCAGAAACTCGATTTTATCACCG
This sequence comes from Bacteroidota bacterium, assembly GCA_049325415.1. Taxonomy (GTDB): domain Bacteria; phylum Bacteroidota; class Bacteroidia; order Bacteroidales; genus JBMOLL01. Next base: position 2,664 of record JBMOLL010000135.1, read on the forward strand.
AGGGTCTGTCGATCAGGGGACTTTACTCCTATAACAGTAATATTATTTACCAGCAATATTTCACGGTACCGGTATATTATGCCTATTACCTTGATCCGGAAACCAAAACCTGGTCGCGTTATACTGCCAACCAGGCATTGGATCTCGACTCCCCGCAGCTTCCGCTCCAGGTAACCGAACCCGAATACCTGTTCCAGGTGGGCCGTGCTCACTATTATGAGATCAAAGCCGGGTACGTGAGAAGTTTTGGAAAACACAACATCAATGCCCTTGGCCTTTTCAGCCGCAGGCAGTACCGAACCGCTTCAGAATTCCCGCACTATGAAGAAAGCTGGGTAGGCAGGGCCGAATACAACTATGACGACCGCTATTTTGCTGAAGCCAGTATAGCTTACACCGGATCGGAGAAATTTGCTCCCGGTTTACGTTTCGGAACCTTCCCGTCGGTAGGTGCCGGCTGGATGATCTCCAATGAAGAATTCTACGGTGATCTGAAGCAGAAGATCAACCACATGAAAATCCGCTATTCCTACGGACAGGTCGGTAGCGATGCCGGGATCAGCAGGTGGTTATACATTTCCGAATACAACCTGTCGGGAGGTGGCGTATCCTTTGGCTACCCGATGCAGTATTACCAGTACATTGCTGAAGGAAACATCCCTGTGACAGATGCTACCTGGGAAGTCGCCACAAAGCAGAACATTGGTATGGAATTCGGATTTTTCCAGAATCTCATTACACTGGATATTGATCTGTTCAATGAATACCGCGACAATATTCTCCAGACCCGTCAGAGAGTCCCCTCCTGGGTCGGGGTATCGGATATTATTGCCAATATCGGGTCGACCAAAAGCCATGGCTTTGAGATCGATCTGGGGATCAGCAAGTATTTCGAAAACGGCCTTTACCTGATGGCCAACATGAATACCTCCGTGTCGGAAAACAGGGTGGTGTTCTACGACGAACCCGCACAGAAGCCTTTTAACCTGAAGGTGGAAGGTAAACCGGTTGATATCGCCCGCAGGATGGGCGGTTATACCCCGGGTACCGGTCTGGTTGATCAGGGCTACTACCAGGATTTCGATGAACTGTTCATGTGGCCTGTTGCCAGTGGCGGAAACCCGATCGTGGGCGACCTGAAATTCATGGATTTTAACGGCGACGGGAACGTGGATGCACAGGACTACGTGGTGTCGGAGGATCCAACCACACCGAATGCCGTCTGGAACGCCCAGTTCGGCGGCGGATACAAGAACTGGACCATGGACTTCACCTTCTACGGGATCAGTGCCACAGCACGTCCGGTAAGGCAGGGGGGGATGTTCTACCTCTATCCCTTTACCCAGAACAAGGACAATGCCTATACGGCCCACGCCGACCACTGGACCCCCGAGAATACAGATCCGGCCTGGCCATCGGTTCACTCAGAGGCAACTGTTCAGTATAACTACCAGATCAGCAATTTCTCCATGATTGCCGGTAAATATTTCCGTCTGAGAAATATCCGCCTGTCCTACAAGATCCAGTCCCAGGCTCTCCGGACTATCGGTATCAAGTCGATGGACCTGTCCCTGATCGGGACAAACCTCTGGACATGGAAAGAACTTGACTGGGGTGGTGATCCGGAAGGATTCAACTTTGGGGTAGACTTCGGTGCCTATCCGCAGACCAAGAGACTAACCCTGGAAGTTCACGCCACATTTTAACGGATAAAACGCAAGTCATGAAAAGAATAACATTATTGATATTACTGACCATCTCACTTTTCGGTTGCGAAAAATACCTCGACAAGGTAGAAGAGTCAACCGGTATGACAGGTGAAGATGTGTTTACCGACTATCTGAATTTCCGGAAATTCGAGGACCGCATGTACAAGGATATGCACAACTACCTCAGTGCCGGGGATTATACCTACATTGCCGCCCTCTGCGACGAGGGTCACATGGGTCCGGGATGGGAAACTATCACGGTTGCCCAGAACGGCGACTGGCTCAGGTCGTACAAGACCGGTCAGGCCCTTCAGTTCTATGGTGTATGGAACGGCTGGGAAAGTATCCGCATCGCCAACATGGTGCTCGAAAACCTCTACCAGCTGGAAGGGATCGCCACCCAGGAACAGATCAATGAACTCAAAGGCCAGGCACACTTTATGAGGGCCTGGTACTATTACGAGTTCCTCAAACGGCAGGGGGGGATGCCCTATATCACCCATTCCCTTGGCGGGCAGGATAATTTTGCCCTTCCCCGGCTCTCTGTTCATGAAACGGCCCTGATGATTGCTGCCGACTGCGACACCGCTGCCGGACTGCTTCCCGACCGTTGGGACAATGCCAATTTAGGCCGTCCGACCGAAGGTGCCGCCATGGCCCTCAAGTCCTCCGCCCTGCTGGTAAGTGCCAGTCCTACCAATAACCCCGACGGCGATCAGAGCCGCTGGGAACTGGTAGCTCAGGCAGCCTGGGATCTCATTGATTTCTCACAGTCTACCGGCCGGTATAAGCTGCTCACCTGCAACAGCACCGACCATGTGACCTACATGATCCCCAGGGCAGCTGACAGCATCACAGCGACCATTAATTATACGGGCGGATTTGACAGTATCTTCCTGTATCAACCCTTCCACGATGAGATCATCTGGGAACATTATCCCTCGAGCTATGACGGAGGTACCTTCACAGTTTTCACGGTTCCTTCACTGAACTCGGGAGGTGTGATCCAGGGCTTCAGCCCGACAGTCAATATAGTTGACCTGTTTGAAACCTCTAACGGACTGGCCATTGAGGATGATCCGGCTTATAACCCTGATGATCCTTATAATAACAGGGATCCCCGCTTCTATCATTCCATCGTATTTAACGGGGAACGCTGGACAACCAGGAAAGTAAAAGGTAAAATTGTTTATATAGAATTATGGGCCGGCGGACGCGAACGTCTGAACGCTCCCCTCTATTCCTATACCGGTTACCTGGCCAGAAAGTTCTGGGGTAAGGATGTGGACCAATGGTCGGGTGCAAGACCTCCCTATACACATACCATTTATTTCAGGTATGCCGAGATTCTGATGCAGTACGCCGAAGCCGCCAATGAGATCGGTGGACCCAACTACACCCTTCCCGGAGCATCGATGAGTGCTGTTGAAGCCGTGAACCTGGTCAGGGCACGCGTTAAAATGCCACCGGTGAACAACCAGTATCTGGGTAGTAAGGAAGCCTTCAGGGAAAGGATCAAAAATGAGCGTGCCGTTGAGTTCTATCTCGAAGGCAAACGTCTCTTCGACCTGTCAAGGTGGGGCGATGCTCATAAGATTGAGCATAAGGCACTCTATGCCCTGGATATCACCCTCGATGTCAGCAAACCCAACGGTTATCGCTATACCAAAGCCTCCACGCCCTTCTTCACCCTGGGCTTTGAACAGAAGCATTACAAATGGCCCATTCCGCTGGAAGATGCCATGATGTTCCCGGAATTCGAACAGAATCCAGGCTGGTAATAGTCGTTCAGAAAAAGAAAAGGATTAACGATAACCTTAACTACTGAAAACAAAGAAATTATGAAAAGGAATAAAACAAAATATACCTGGATCATAGCGCTACTCCTGGGTTTTACTTTCCTCCCCGGACTGAAAGGGCAGGAAGGACAGGATCCGCTGATTCCGGTTAGCTCCAAGGTTGTTGACGAAGCCGGTCAGCCTGTAGCCGGAATACTGGTCACCTCCTTCGCCTACCAGGAAAAGGCCGTCACCTCAACCGACGGTACCTTTACAATCCAGATTGCCCGCTCGGGACGCGATCAGATCGTGGTCGATGTAAAAGGATATGAGATCAAGGTCGTGCCCACCTTCAGCGGAAGTATGGAAGGAACAGACATTGTCATTCAAAAGGACCACCTGTTCAAAGGTAATACTGAACTGGAACTTCCCTACGAAACCTTTGTGAACGATCGTACCGTTTCGTCCATCGATGTCATCAGTGGAGAAGAACTGCAGCAATACCCGGGAACCTCCTTTCTGCAGAGCCTGGCAGGGCGCTTCGCCGGACTGAGCATTGTCACATCCGATCCGATCCCCGGACAGGAAGTTGAAACCCCCTATTTCCGGGGCGTGGAAGCTTCTGTTTATATCGACGGGATCCTGAGGGATCCTTCCGACCTCTCCTCTTCGGAAGTCGACAAGGTACAGCTCATCAAGGACCTGTCGGGCCGGGCTGCCCTGGGTATTTCCGGTGCCAACCCGATCATCTGGGTAAGTACAAAAAAGGGAGTGGCCTATAAACGGGACATCAAGGTCTCTTTCGAAAAAGGAGTCTCCTCCCCCACCACCCTGCCCTCCTACCTGGATGCCTATCAGTACGCCACCCTGTATAATGAGGCATTGAGCAACGATGGCCTTTCCCCGCTTTATTCCCAGGAAGCCCTGGATGCCTACAGGGACGGTACCGATCCGCTATATTACCCGAATATCGATTACTACGGGACCTATGTCAAACCGTCCACCGATTACCAGCGTGCCAACATAAGCTTCAACGGTGGCGACGACCGGATCAACTATCTCTCCATGCTCGATTATATCGGGGGAGGCGGTCTGGAGGCTATCGGCGAGGAAACCCGTTTCGACCGCTACAAGATCAGGGGAAACCTGAACATTAAACTGAACGATTTCATCCAGATGAACGTCAATATGTCGGGTACCTACGGAAGAACACGCTTCCCCAACGACGGGGAAGGTGCCTACCCCTTCAATATGTTCGATGTTCTTTCCACCTATCCCTCGAACGCTCATGCCATGCACTTCGACGACAGCCTGATCATCTCCGACAATTATCCGCTTAACCTCGACAATGAGTTGATGTACAGCGGTTATGCAGAAGGTGTTGTGCTGAACTCCCAGAACACCGTATCGCTGATGATCGATCTGAATGACCTCCTTCAGGGCCTGACCTTCAAGGGTGTTGCCTCCTTCGATGTTTATTCAAACATTGTGAACAATAAAGGTGGTACAGAAGCTCTGTACCGTCTTCTGCCCGACCAGCAGGTGGAACTGATTACCGAAAAAGTGATCGATCCCAGTCTGGATGCCTGGTACGACAATTTCATGAGACGAACGGTCGGCTACCTGGTTCTGAACTACAACCGGACCTTCGGCTTGCATCACCTGAATATGGACCTGGCCTATTACCAGGGACAGGAAGAAGCCCGCGCCATTTATGTGGGTTATCAGCCCCTGAAAATGCAGGACCTGTCGTACCGTGCCAACTACCTGTACGATAACAAATACGCCCTGCAGGTCGACCTGGCCTATTCCGGGAGTATGAAACTTCCCACAGGAGAGAAATTTGGTCTTTATCCTTCTGTAGGCGCTGCCTGGATCCTCAGTAATGAAGCCTTCCTGGAAAGCAGCACAGCCGTCGACTACCTGAAACTGAATGCCACCTTCGGCAAAATGGGGGTGAACGATTTTACCCTGGGAAACTACAATACGTATTATCTCTACCGGACCCTCTGGCAGGATGCCGGTGACTGGGTTACCGGGATCAGTGGTTCCCAGGCCGAATATGTCAATATTTATACGATTATGCAGGAAGGCAGCCTGAACTACGTGCTTCCCAAAAGAAACTATCTGAATACCGGGATCCAGGGCGAATTCTTCAGTCATGCCCTTGCTTTGGAAGTAAATTACTTCTACGAGAAAGACTATGATAAACTGAGTCAGATGAACGGTATTATACCGACCGTATTCGGTAGCGGAAGCTTCCTGCCTGCTGCCAATTACGGCGAAAGTTCAAGATGGGGTGTTGACGGACTGATAAGGTATTCCGGTGGTGCAGGCGATTTCCGCTATTCACTGGGTGCAAATGCCATGTATATCAGGAGTAAATACCTGGTTGTGGACGAACCTGAGGGTCTTGCAGATTACCGAAAACTGGCAGGAAAGGATGCGGATCTCCTCTGGTTATACCAGGCTGACGGACTATTCCAGGACCAGACAGAAATCGATAACCTCGAGTATTCACAGAGCTGGGGTGCACTTAAACCCGGAGACATTAAGTACTTCGATTATAACGGTGACGGAACCGTGGATGAAAATGATATCTTCGCCAATGGTTCCCATGCCCCCAGGCTGTATTACGGCCTCAACCTGAACCTTCAGTATAAAGGTGTTGGGCTGAGCATCATCGGTCAGGGCGTTGCCGACGGAGAGATGCTTCTTTCCAATCCGAGATATTTCTGGGTCAATGGAACAAGCCAGAATTATTCGGAACCCATGCTGGATCGCTGGCCGGAAACCAACAACTATCCGCGCCTTACCACGTATTCCACCAATAACTACCAGGCTTCCACCTTCTGGCTCACCTCTGCCGCTTATTTCAGGCTGAAGAATGTCCAGGTAAGCTATACCCTGCCGGTTCAGGTATCCTCGAAATTCCTGGTGAAAGAACTCAAGGTCTTCGCCAGTGCTTCGAACCTCCTGGTTCTGTCGGGCGTGAATAAATACCATGTTGATCCGGAGAACACCTATGCCGGTACCTACATGTATCCGATGTTCAAAACAGTATCGGCCGGTATCACCTGCAAATTCTAACCCAATAAAGAAATGAAGATGAAAAAAATATTCATATATCTCCTGCCGGTCCTGTTCCTGAGTTCCTGCGACTACCTCGAGCCCAGGCCCATTCAGGACCAGACCGATGACGACCTCTGGACCACTTCCTTCTACGGGGAAGGGATCCTGACCACGGCCTATACTTCACTGAATACCATGTACCCGGTAAGCATGGACTATTACACCGACAATGCCGTGCCTTCTGTTGCCGGAGCCAACAACCTGGCCCTGGGCTCATGGACCGTGGAAAACAACCCGATAGGTGACTGGGCTGGTTACTATAACAACCTGAAGTACCTGAATATCTTCCTGGAAAAAGGACGGAACCTGGTCTACATTGTTTCCGATCCTGTTACCGATTCCGCATATAAAATCAACCGCATCGGTGAAGCTTTCTTCCTCAGGGCCTGGTACCACTGGGAACTGCTGAAGAATTACGGAGGCAAGGTTGACGGACGGAACGAAGTGTATGGTGTACCGATCGTGAACAAGGTCCTCACCGTTGAAGATAACTACGATCTTCCCCGGGCTACCTATGAAGAGGTAGTGGACCAGATCCTGGCCGACTGCGACTCAGCCTATGACATCCTGCCTTTCAGGTACAACGGATCCGAAACCTACAATTCCAATATCCAGACGGGTCGTGCCAACGGACTGGCTGCACTTGCCCTTAAAGCCAGGGTCTGCCTGAGTGCCGCAAGTCCGGCCTACGGACCTTCCAGTACTGAATTATGGGAAAGAGCCGCCCAGGCTGCCTACGATGCCATCTCGGCCGACGGAGGCCTGGTTGAACTCGGAGCCTACGGAGATTTTAACAATGATAAAAGTGAAGACATGATCTGGGTACAACCTTCCTACACAGGAAATACGGAGGAGAACCTGTACTATCCGCCTTCACTGTATGGCGACGGATCGTGTAACCCATCCCAGAACCTTGTGGATCTTTTCCCGGCTGCCGACGGTTACCCCATTACCGAAAGCACGGCGTACGATCCTTCCGATCCCTATGCAAACAGGGATCCCCGGTTCAATCGCTTTATCTTCTTCAATGGTGATGTTTATAATAAAACAACCGTGGCTACCTATGAAGGTGGCGCCGATGCCCCGGGCGGCCTCAGCCAGCAGGGAACACGGACCGGTTATTACCTGAAGAAGCTGACCAGCTCAACGGTGAAGTTGACCCCGGGTAAAGTAACCGCTGCAGTGAAATTCTATGTCTTCCTTGCAAGAACAGAACTTTACCTGAACTTTGCCGAAGCTGCCAATGAAGCTTACGGACCCAACGCCGGACCCTTTGATTTTACGGCTGCCGACGCGATGAGGATCATCAGGACCCGCGCCGGGATTGATTCCGATCCTGCCACCGAAGGCTACCAGGATCAGTACCTGGAGGACCAGGTTGCTGCCGGTAAAGAGGCCTTCCGTGATTTTATCCAGGATAACCGGAGGATCGAGCTCTGCTTCGAAGGCTTCCGCTTCTGGGATATCCGCCGCTGGAACCTGCCTCTCAATCATACGGTAAAAGGGGTGAAAATCACCGATAACAGCGGGACCTATTCCTACGATTATGTGGATGTGGAAGAACACAGCTATCAGGATTACATGAGGTATGTGCCGCTACCCTATTATCAGACCTTGATTATGAGTGATCTTCCTCAGAACAGCGGTTGGGAATAATCCGGAATTTTGATTTATTTTAAAAAAAGAACATCATGAAAAAGCTATTAATATTCTTACTTTTCGCCGGACTGATGAGCAGCTGTTATGATCCTTACCGTCTGGATTATGAGTACTCCTCCGTGGCCTTTGCCTATGGCCTGAGCACCTCCGGAGAGCCTTCAGTACTCTACCGGACTGTGGTGAAGGACGAAGGCCTCCGTCTGGATGTCGGGATCTACCTCGCCGGGATCCTGGAGAACACCGAGGACCGCTGGGCCGATTTTGTGATCGATCCCACCCTCCTCGACGGAACCGCCTACCAGCTGATGCCGGAGAATTACTACTCGCTGAGCAACGATAGCCGTTTCGACATCCCTTCCGGCAGTTATGTCGGAAGAGTGACCGTTACGCTTGATTCGGCCCTTTTTATCAACGATACCCTGAGCCTCGACCCGGTGTATGCCATTCCGTTCAGGCTCATGGAAACCTCGGAAGATTCCATCCTTTCGACCCAGGCCACCCAGATCCTGGTTGTCCGCTACATCAACCATTACACGGGCTTCTATGATCAGGCCGGATCCTTCGAAACGGTTGATCCCGAGGGCACAGTCCTGAACCAGGGCGCAATAGAAAATGTGATTGAAGCAACTACCATCATGCTCGACACCGTCGACATGAACGGGATGATGAACCTCACGGGAGCCAATTTTCACATGAAACTGGCTGTGGATGCAAGTAACAATGTCACTTTCTCCTACCTCCCCAACCTTTCGGATGTGGCAGTTCCGGAGAACATTGCACCTCTTGCCATAGGAGAGAATATTACCACCTCTTATGTTTCTGGCTGGGAAACGCTTGAATATATCAATGACGGTTACAACCCGGCCAACTCGGGTGATAAAGGCGACGGTGCCTACGGCAACTGGCCCAATCCCATGACCTGGAACTGGCTGCAGTATACCTTCCCGAAAAACTTTATCATCAGTCAGTCGGATGTGTACTGGTGGACAGATGGCGGCGGGATCCAGATCCCCTTCAATACCTACGTGGAAGTGTATGACATCAAAAACGACCAGTGGGTGATCCCCGGCAATCCCGTTGTAAATGGTGTGGCTACCGATCCGATGGAGTATGGTGAAACCGATACCCTGGTTTATAACGACCTGAATCCCTATATCGGGGTGAATGCCGACCAGTACAACACCACTTCCTTCGACCCGGTGCTCACCAACGGCATCAGGATCCATTTCATCGCCCGCGAATCACAGGGTGTACTGGAGTGGAAAGTATGGGGACTCTCCCCGAACGATTCCTATGAACAGAAGGACATCCTCTCCGTTGTTTCCAACGGTACCAGCAGTTTCGATCCCGAAACCAGCACGCTTAACCTGAACTACAGGGTGAACTACGTGTTCGAGGATTATCATACCGATGTTACCACAGTGCTTACCTGGCGGAACCGGGTAAGGGACGGCGTAAATGAGTGGAGAAGGTAACAGGGAACAAAAGAGCCTGTATTACAGGTGTTTATATAGTTTAAAGTGTTCCAATTATAGTTTTAGGTGTTATGAAGTGAGTGAAAGGGAAGAGAGCATCTCTTCCCTTTTTACCCCTTTCGCCTGACACAAAAACCACCAACATGAAAAAAACGTTCCTTTACAGTATCCTGCTCCTTTCAGCCATTTTCCTCTACTCCTGCACAGCAAAAGAGGGAGGAGAGAAAAACCTGTCAACAGTTGCCACACCGGAAGGCTACCCCGGTTTCGGCCCCTGGATATCGGCCATCAACGACGGCCTTACCCCCACCGACTCGCTGGGCTGGATGCCCCGCAGAGGACGGCGCCACCGCACCATGACCCAGTGGGTGCAACTGGAATGGACCCAGCCGGTTACCACCGGCAAAGTAAAGATCTTCCTCTGGGATTATTACGGCGCCCTGCCGATCCCCGATTCCATGAAGGTCAAATACTGGAACGGCGAGTCCTTTGTCCCTGTTTCGGGGATCTCCACCGACTCCGCCATGACAAACCGTATGAACGAAAGACTCTTTACGGAGGTGACCACCACCATACTGAGGATCGAAACGGATAGTGCCATCTTCCTCCCGGCCAATATCATCGAATGGGAGGTGATCCAGGCACCGGGAAGTCCCGATATCGCCCCCGTGGTTACCGCAGGTCAGGATCGTATGGTCATGAAAGACGGGAAAACCTATCTGTCCGGATCGGTCAAATCCGTGACCCCCGTCGACCGGTTCAAATGGACCAAAATTTCCGGACCCGGCAAGGTCTCCTTCTCCGATCCGGCCAACCTGAAAGGCACCGCTGTATTCTCAGATACCGGCGAATATATCCTGGCCCTCACTGCCAGAGAAGGGAAACTGAAATCCGATTCAAAACTGCGGGTTAAGGTCGTCCTTCCTCCTGCCGAGGAACGCCTGAACGTGGTGTACACCAAACCTTACAAAATAAACAACCCGCTCTGGAACACCAGGGCCAAATCGCTTATCACAAGCTGGATACCTCATTGCATCGAGATGATTAACCGGAGCGACCTGGAGATCGGGCAGGGAGGGATCGATAACTTTGTCGAAGCGGCCAAAGCACTCCGCGGCGAAGCGCACGGAGAACATAAAGGCTATGTCTTCTCCAACGCCTGGGTTTACCAGACCATCGAATCGATCTGCATTGCCCTCATGGTTGATCCGCAGGGCGACCAGGAGATCCTTGCCGTTCATCCCCTCTTCAGGAAGACCCTGGATGAATGGATCCCGATCGTACTTTCCGCCCAGGAACCCGACGGGTACATTCAGACTGCCTATACCTTAAGGGACACCACACGCTGGAAAACCCGCTGGTCGCCCGAGCGGCGCGATACCCATGAGGGATACGTCGCCGGTTATTTCATCGAGGCTGCCATTAACCACTATACCCTCACCAATGGCACGGATACCCGCCTCTACGATGCTGCCAAGAAACTGGCCGACTGCTGGGTGGCCAATATCGGACCCGGTAAAAACGAATGGTTCGACGGTCACCAGGAGATGGAACAGGCCCTCGTGCGTTTCGGCCGTTTCGTGAACGACATGGAGGGGAACGGCAGGGGCGATGCCTACATCAACCTGGCCAGGTTCCTGCTCGATAACCGTAAAGACGGAAGCGAATACGACCAGAGCCATGTGCCTGTTCAGCAGCAGTACGAAGCAGTCGGGCATGCAGTACGGGCCGTTTACACCTATTCCGGCATGGCCGATGTGGCTGCCGAAACCGGCGATGTCGATTACCAGAGCGCCGTGATGTCGCTCTACGACAACATGATCAACAAGAAATACTATGTTACCGGTGGCATTGGCAGCGGGGAGACCTCGGAGGGCTTCGGTCCAGACTATTCCCTTGGTAACCATGCCTATTGCGAATCGTGTTCAAGCTGCGGCCTGATCTTCTTCGAATACAAAATGAACCTGGCTTATCACGACGCAAAATACGCTGATCTCTATGAAGAGACCATGTATAATGCACTCCTGGGTTCAGTCGACCTGGCCGGTGAAAATTTCTATTACACCAACCCGCTCATCGAGGGCCGAGGCCGCGATCCCTGGCACGTTTGCCCGTGCTGCGTCGGAAATATCCCCCGTACCCTGCTGATGGTTCCCACCTGGACCTATGTCACGGGCGACAGGGCCATCTATGTAAACCTGTATAACGGAAGCACGATCATGGTACCGGGTGTGGCCGGAACCGATATTGAAATGGTGCAGGAAACCGATTATCCCTGGTCGGGAAAAGTGACCCTTATCGTAAATCCTGCGGAGAGCAAGGAGTTTACCGTTTACCTGAGGATCCCCGACCGCAAAACCAGTGTGCTGTATGAATCCGTTCCCGCCGTGAAAGGCCTGAAAACCCTGGAAGTTAATGACGAAGCGGCCGACTACAGGATGGACCGGGGTTATGCAGCCATCACCAGGAAATGGGAAAAAGGAGACAAAATCGAGCTGGCCCTGCCGATGGAAGTGCAGGTGATCACGGCCGATGAAAAGATCAGGGCCGACAGCGGACTGGTTGCCCTGCGCTACGGACCACTGATCTACTGTGCGGAAGAAACCGATAATCCCGACATTGACCTCTCACTGGGCAATACGCCCCTGACCACCTCCTGGAACAGTGAGCTGCTCCAGGGTGTTTTGACGATCAATGGCCAATGGTCGGACGGTTCCGGTATGCTGGCCATTCCCTACTATGCGCGCCAGAACAGGCCCATGTCGAAGGAAAATGACAAGAGGGGAAGGACCTATGTATGGCTGAAAGCTCCCGTACAGAACTAATACAAACCGAAGCACAATCCTGAACCATGAAGCTCCACAGACTCCTGTTATTTTGTATTCCCGGACTGCTTGCAGTACAGGCCTGCAGCAACAGGACCGGTTCGTCCGGTTCAAAAGAGGCAAAAAATGAATCCATCCCGAACGGATCGGTGGAATATGTTGAATCGTCGAGGGTGCTGAACTGGACTCCGGCTTACGGGGCGAACAATGCCCTTCATTTTTACAGCCCGGAAGCCCACGACGGCGCCAGGAGCCTGCTGATCACTTCCGATGTTCCTGCCCGCGGGATCTGGTCGTGCAAAGTACCGGTCAAACCCTGGTCGAAATACCGCTTTCACGGCTGGATCAGGACGGAGAACCTGGAAAATGGTGCTCATAACGGTGCCTGCTTCAACCTTGTGGGTAAAAGCAGCGAATTCAGGGTACTTGAAGCCGACTCCTGCCTCAGGGGGCTTTACGGGACCAACGAATGGACCGAAGTAGTGAAGGAATTTGAAACAGGTGGTGAAGACAGTTTTGTGCTGGAGTGCCTTTTCAACGGCTATGAACCGGCCAAAGGACGGGCCTGGTTCGACCAGATGAGCCTGGAGCTTCTGTCTTCGGAAAAAATCGATCCCAATATCACCATACATCCCCTGACGGAAAAGGAGGAAATGTCGCCTTACATTTACGGACAGTTCATTGAACACCTCGGTAAATGTATCTATGGAGGGATCTGGGCCGAAATGCTGGATGACCGCAAATTCTGGTATGCGCCCGGAGACAGGCAGTCGCCCTGGAAAATTGAGGGAGAGACCGATCTGATCTCCATGGACCGCCAACACCCGTTCACCGGTGAGCAAACCCCCGTACTCAAGCTGTCCGAATTCCGGAGGGTTGCTCTCCGGCAGGACGGGCTCGGCCTGGTTAGCGGGATGGAATACAACGGCCGGATCATCATGAAATCGAAAGGAAAGATCAGTGCCCTTAAACTCCAGCTCCTCGACGGGAAGAACCTGAAAGTAATCGATGAAGTCGTGCTGCACGACCTCCGGAACGACTACACCTCCTTCACCTTCTCCTTCAAATCCGATATCTCCACCCATTCCGCATCCCTCCGGATTACCCCCGAAGGAGAAGGTGAACTCTGGGTGGGAACCCTGTCCCTGATGCCTTCCAATAATGTGGAAGGATTCAGGGCTGATGTTCTGGCTTTGCTTAAAGGTCTGAATTCACCCGTATACCGCTGGCCGGGAGGTAATTTTGTAAGCGGATACAACTGGCGCGACGGGATCGGCGACCGCGACAGGCGTCCGCCAAGGAAAAACCCTGCCTGGAGCGGGGTGGAACATAACGACGTGGGGATCGACGAGTTCATTACCCTCTGTAAACTCCTCAACACCGAACCGTATATCGCAGTAAATGCAGGTCTTGGCGGAGCTGAGGAAGCCCGCGCCGAGGTGGAATACTGCAACGGCAGTGCCGATACCCCCATGGGCCGGCTCAGAAGCCAGAACGGCCATCCCGACCCCTACAGGGTAAAATGGTGGTCGGTGGGAAATGAAATGTATGGCGACTGGCAACTCGGTCATATGTCGACCGACCGTTTCGTGCAGAAGCACAATCAGTTTGCCGACGCAATGCGCTCCGTCGACCCGGAAATAAAGCTGATTGCAGTGGGGAACCCCGGACCCTGGAACGAGCTGATGTTGTCGCGCTGTAACGATAATATGGATTATATCAGCGAGCATTTCTACCAGCAGGACTGGCACGGAGGCGGACTGATGACCCATGTCAGACAGGTTCCCGACGCCATCAGGGAGCGGGCCGAACTGCACCGGAACTACCGCCGAACGATCCCCGAACTGGCCGACAAGGATATCCGGATCTGCATGGATGAATGGAATTACTGGTACGGTCCCCATATCTACGGGGAACTGGGAACGCGCTACTTCCTGCGGGATGCCCTGGGGATCGCGGCGGGACTGAATGAGTACTCCCGCAATACCGACATCATCTACATGGCCAACTACGCCCAGACGGTCAATGTGATCGGCTGTATCAAGACCAATACCACCGAATCGGTCTATGCAGCCACAGGCGAGGTCCTGAAGATGTACCGCGATCTCTTCGGAACCATCCCGGTGGAGATCTCAGGCGAAAAACGCCCCTTCGACATGGCTGCTGCGCTTAGCCCCGACAGGAAAAAACTGGTGCTGGCCGTGGTGAACCCCACACGCGAAAAACAGGTCTTCGAATGCCGCATCAAGGACCTGGATATCGGGCCGGAAGCCGAACGCTACGTCCTCACCGGCCCCGATGACATGGCCTATAACGAACCCGGACGGCCGGAAGCCGTTAAAGTGTCGGGCCCCGAACTGATCGTGGCCAATGGCCGCTACTCCGTACCCCGCATCAGTGTGACGATGTTTGTGTTTACGCTGGATAGGGAGGAGTGAGAGGCGAGACGCGAGACGCGAGACGCGGGATGAGAGAGGGAGAGGGGTGGTTGATCTGCCTTATCTACGACCATCTATGTAAGCGGGGCTGTTTTACCGGTCTGACCAGACTTTTTATTCAGGCCGTCAGTCAATGCATTTACGAAGTAAATCCATTCGTGGTTATGCGTTCCCATTGCGTCTTATTTTTCGCCACAAAGGCACCAGGACACAAAGAATCACAAAGGATTTTTAAATACTATCTTGGTGAACCTTAGCGCCTTAGCGCCTTCGTGGCTTGGCGTTCCCTTTTGCGTCTTTTTTTCGCCACAAAGGCACCAGGACACAAAGAATCACAAAGGATTTTTAAATACTATCTTGGTGAACCTTAGCGCCTTAGCGTCTTCGTGGCTTGGCGTTCCCTTTGAGACTTTTTCGCCACTAAGGCACCAGGGCACAAAGCAGCACAAATTAATTTTATATAATTTCTTTGTGCTTCTTTGTGTTTTCGTGTCTTTGTGGCTCCGCGTTCCCTTCGTGGCTTTATTCACCACTTAATCGAACGGAACCGCGTGGCAGCTCACCTGAACCTCCGTTTCCGGGAAGATCCCTGCCAGAATGCCATATAACTGCGGATCGTACTCCTTCAGTTCCTTCCTTGTATTGATGGAATTATGCTTCCCGTCGGGTTTGGGAACCTCGGCATTCACATTGAACCAGTCCTGCACCCCCTCTGCAAAATATTCCCACACATTGGTTTTGGCATAGGTCCGCTCAAATTTCCCCTGTGCCACGGCTTCTTCCAGCGAATGGCGCAGCGTATCGTTAAAGCTCGGATTCACACTCAGAATTCCCACCCCGTGGATGGTATGGGCGAACTCATGGATCAGGATGTCTTCAGCATGGTACTTGTCGATCTGGTAACAGAGCAGGTTCTCCTCTGCACAGGTCGTCAGCGGCAGCTCTGCATCTCCCCCGAGCCCTCTTGCGCGCACATCCCAGTTGAGTGTGGTGTCGTACTTCAGATGGGCATGCTCGGGAATATCGGTGGTCCCTTCATAGCGGGCCATCACCCCAACCCGGGTATTCCGGGTGGTCATCGCCTCCAGGATCTCCGGCGGCAGCGCATCGGTCATGAATTTGATGATATCGCAGGCCTGGTACAGTGCCGAATCGGGAACGCGCCACGAACTCACGATATGGATCCCGTTCACGTTGATGTACTTTTTGTAGAACGGATCGAGCTTCAGCTCTGCCGGAGGAGCGGTGATCTCCCAGTTGACAAGCACGGGCTCATCAGCCACTGCCTGATTGGTTTCTTCCTGCTGCCTGCCTTTACATCCGGCCAGGAGAAGAAGAAGGAAAAGGAGGATGATGGGGTTTTTCATGGGATTAAAGATTAAAATTATTGTTGTAACCATGTCGAAGCGCCGTTTGCCCGTCCCGGGGAGCGGCCTATTTCAACGCCCCCCATGCCGGAGGTTCCTGCCCGAGCAGGTATCTCACAAAGAAATCCCGCCGCTTATGTTCACCATAATCACCTCCGAGGGTGTGATTGGAACCCGGAAGCACAACCAGCTCAAAATCCTTGCCCGCCTTGATCAGGGCATCCGCAAAGCGATAGGTCGAGGAGGGATCGACGTTGTCGTCCAGTTCCCCCACAATCAGCATCAGGTGCCCTTCCAGCCGGGCAGCGTTATCGATATTGGAACATTCCGAATACTCCGGTCCCACCGGATATCCCATCCACTGTTCGTTCCACCACATCTTGTCGAGCCGGTTATCATGACAACCACAGGCCGATACCGCCACATCATAGAAATCGGGATAGAAAAGCACGCCGGCACTGGAGTTCTGTCCGCCTGCCGATCCCCCGAAAATCCCTACCCGTGTGGTGTCCATGTACGGATACTTCTCTGCCGCCGCCTTGATCCACAGGATCCGATCGGGGAAACCCGCATCCTTCAGATTTTTGTAACACACATCATGAAAGGCCTTCGAGCGGTTCGAGGTCCCCATGCCGTCGATCTGGACAACGATGAAGCCCAGTTCGGCCAGGCCCGAGAATGGATAGGAATAGGGATAGAAACTCTTCTGTACAAAAGAGCTCTGGGGCCCGGCATAGATGTATTCAATCACCGGGTAGCTTTTCGACGGATCGAAACTGGTCGGCCGGTAGATGTTCCCCCAGATATCGGTCTTCCCGTCGCGAGCCTTTGCCACAAAGGGCTCCGGGAGCCTGTAGCCCCTTGCCAGGAGCTTGCTGATATCGGCTTTCTCCAGTTCCATGAGCACGGCACCCGTCTCTGCATTACGCAGGACCGTAACCTGGGGATGATCGGCACTCGAATACGTATCGATCATCAGTTTATTGTCGTCCGAAAAACGAGCCTGATGATTCAGTTTCTCCGGTGTAAGTTCCGTCAGCCCGCTGCCATCGAAACCCGTTCTGAAATAATGGATGAAATACGGATCCTCATCGCTGTTCATCCCTGCTGCGGCAAAGATCAGCTGGCGGTTTTCCTCATCCACCTTTACCACTTCCCTCACGAGCCAGTTCCCTCCGGTGATCCGGTTGATCAGCTTTCCCGTGGTCCCGTCGAACAGGTACAGGTGGTTCCACCCGTCGCGCTCCGACGCCCAGATGATCTGCTCACCCTTGTTCACGTCATAGCAGTAGTGCTTACCGCTGTAATCGATAAAGGTCGGGCTTTTCTCCTCAATGAGTACCCGGGCCTCCCCGCTGCCGGCATCCACCCTTACCACCTGGTATAGCTGATGCCCTCTCTGGTTATACTCAAAGGTGAAGGCTTTTGAATCGCCGTTCCACGACAGGTTCTCAAGCGAGAACTGCTCCAGGTAAGGCGTGGCATCCACTCCGATCTGCTTCATCTCCTCCACGCTGAAAAGCACCGGGAACTTCACCGGCAGGGCATCGCCGGCGCGCAGGTATTCCTTCTGGTAAAATTTCGGCAGGAACTGATCGGAGGGTGACGATTCCACTAAATACATGTATCGTTTGGTATTCGGCCTGACCCGTACGCCCGCGATCTTCTTCGAGTCGGGCGACCAGTACAGGTAGGAGGAATAGGGTTCGCCCTCGGAACCGTCGAAACTGAGCTGGGTTTCTTTCCTGCTTTTCAGGTCCCTGACAAACAGGTTGTAATTTTTAATGTACGCCTGGTAAAGACTGTCGGGCGAGCTGACCGGGTCGTTCCCCAGTTCATCAAAACTGTTGCCCCAGTACCCTTCCCGACGATCGGGAAGTTCGCCCAGCTTCTCGATCTTATAATCTTTCAGCCGGCAGGAATAGCGGGTCCGTTCCGACAGGAATTCGAATGATTTCAGGTCGTCGGAGAACTTCAATCCCCTGAGCTGCAGGCTTTCGGGCTTGAGCTCCTTTCCGCTTGCTGCCTGGAACGCCTCGCAGAACTTCTTCGTATCCAGGGCACTCTTACGGCTTTTTTTATCCGCATCGACCAGGTAATACCGTGTCCCGTCCGCGGTCCTTGCAGAATACCAGAAGGAATGGCTTTCCCCAATCCAGTCCGATTGCAGAACCAGGTCGTTCACCATATTTGAAAATTCACGCAGTGAATCGGCCCGGAGGTAAGCCGCCTTTAGGTCTTCAGACTGAGCTCCGGCTGTGGTTGCCATAAGCAGGAAGGCAGACAGGACGGTCAGAACTCTAAGGTTGTTGTGTCTGTTCATTTTATTCTCAGGTTAGTTGAAGTAAGGCTCTAAGTTCTCACTTTTTCGTTTAATTGACCACCAGCCGGGAAGAAAAAACGCCCTTGCTGTCGCGGATATTCACCACGTAAACTCCGGCTTCCAGCCCGCATTCCGTGGCCTGGAGCTCAATGCTGGTCCCGCTGCTTTCGGTGCTGTACACAACCTGTCCCTGCATGTTGATGATCCGGATCGATTTTGCACCCGGAAAGCCTTCTGCGGTCTCCAGGGTAAAGGAACCGGTGTGGGAAACCGGGTTCGGGTACATTTTCACACCGGTGCCGGTGGCCGAACTGATCTTCAGCGTGGGATCGACATACCAGTCGGGATCGACCACATCGGTAAGGCTCAGGGTATGATCGTACCATTTTTTATACACGCTGGCCTTCCGGAAGATCCCTTTTACCATCTGCAGTTTGTAGGTGAAATGGGCTTTACGGGTCTCTTCTCCCTTATAAATGTAATCGGTGTTGCAGATCACGGCGAGCACCACTTCATTGGCCGGCCTGTCTTTCAGGTATAACGTGCAGTTGCCCGATGAAACCGGTTTGCTGTACACCGTTTCGCCATCGGCAGTCCGGTAGCAGAGCTGGCAGGTCATGTTGGGAAAATCGGGCATGAAATTCACTACCACCGTGTCGCCCATGCCGGTAACATTCAGGGGGATCTGGTTGCCGCCCGACCAGCCGGGAGTGGTCCGGTATTCGGGGGTAAGGGTATTCGTTGCCGAGTCGAGCAGGGTTCTCACATAGGGCGTGGCTTTCCAGTTATCGGGGGAGAGCCAGGAGGGCTGCCATTCGGCGTGAATGGAAATACCGAAATTTGCGTTCAGTAAGGCTTTAACCGCTCCGGTCCACTGTTTCATGTCGACCAGTGCCTGCTTGGCCCGGTATTCCATGATCAGGCGGCGCATCTGCATGTCGCCAAGGGTATCGGCCATACCTTCCAGTACCCGGGTGGGGCAGTTCCTCCAGATCCAGGCCACGCTTCCGGTACCGAGTACTTCGCTGAGAAAAGTCGGGAACATATTGCCATACTGGTTCCCGCCGAGAAGGTTCCTCCAGGTGCAGATCTGCTGACTTCCCTGGAACATATTCACCCCCTCTGCGCTGGGTCCGCCGAAACTGTCGTCCTGCAGCCAGCCCGTATAGCATTCGATGGGCATGAAGGGAGCAATCATTGTCGCGGCATTCAGGAAACCCATCGAGCTGTAGTTGCCCGACCGGCGTGAGGCAGCTTCCTGCTGAAGCCAGGTATTGCCTCCCTCGTGGAACCAGGCAGCATTTTTACATCCCGGGAGATCGGCGAGTACCGAATGGATCCCTTCATGCACCACAGCTTCCTGCTGTCCGTACCTGTCACTGTAGGTACACGACGGATCGAAGCAGTATACCGGGTAATACGACAGGTGGACCATCGGCCAGGATTCGCCGTTGTAAAAGATCGATCCCTGCCAGCCTCCCAGTGCATTGGAATCGGCATCATCGGCACAAAGAAGACCCGAACCGTAGAGATAGATGGCGCTCCGGTATCCCCTCTTGGCCCTTTTATCGGGAGGCCAGCCCAGGGTATCCCTGAAATAGGCAAAGTCTGTGTTCATTTTCTCCAGCATGGGATAAATGGCGGCCTCGGTCACCACCGAACGTTTCCACGGACCCCAGCGGAAGGTCCACCAGCGGTCGGAAATCGTGCCCACCACATCCGGACAGTCATCGAGCACCTCGGTGGGTTCCTGGATGGCCGGGAATTCATTTTTGAAATTATAATCCAGGGTCGGATTGTATGCCGGCCAGGAATAGGCCTGTCCGCGGGTACTCTCATCATCAACCGTGACCCAGAGGGCATTTCCCGGGAGCGACAGGTTGCCGCCAAGGTCGAAGGCCCTTACTGCCACATGGTAAACACTCCCGGCAACCAGACCTTCAATAGTGGCCGTGGTATTATCGGTTGTCATTTTGACGGTATCGTTCAACAGAACATAGTAGCCTCCCACACCCAAGTTATCGGTTGAGGCCTCCCAGGTGAGCGTGATGCTGCTCCCGGTGGAGGAAACCACTTCGGGCAAACCCGGGGTCGTAGGTTTTTCGATATCGGTGCTGCCGGTCTCCGTGGTTCCCCAGACCCTGAACTCCAGGATCCCTGTCGATTCGACGTTATTCCGCATCAACACCCGCAGCCTGTTGCTGTGAACATCGCCCAACGGAGCATAATTGAACTGGTTCTTCACACAGGGCACCGGGATGCTGTCGGTCCATTCCCCGTTCACCTCATACTGCAGCCAGGCAACATTGGGAGTAAGCACCCCGCCGTTATCATCAAACCAGTAGATCTGTGCCGAGTGAAGAATAAAGGTGCGGTCCCAGGTATATTCCACCCACTGGACAGAGTTTGGATTGTACCAGTTCCCATATGCCCCGTGGGTTTTATCGTTTGAACTTGAGGGGGTATAACCGTCGTTCACCGCCTCCAGTTTTTCCCATCCCGAAACATAGGAGGTCGAAGGGGTCGCTGCCAGCGCAATATTTACGCTGTCGCCTGTTTCAGCCATATCCGCATACAACGGATTCCACACATAGCGAAAATTTTCCGGCGTACCGGCAAAAAGGCTGAGGGAACAAATCCCGGCCAGCAGTACGAGGGTGAGCGCTGTTTTCTTGTTTTGACTTTTCATAAACTGAACTGGTTTTTCAAGGTTATAGGTCCATTATGTGGCAGAACCGCAGATTGCAGGTTTTACCGATGTAATTTTACAATTTATCCCTCGTTATGATCAGGAGGATTGTCTCAAATACGTGGACAATCATTGCAAAACCCCAAGGATTATTGCAAATACTGACCAATCTGCAGGCAGCCGGCCGGAACATTTTTCGCGGCGCACGCATCCCTGCCGGTCGTTCAGGCATCCTGAGAAAAACAAAAGGCATGAAAAAGCTGTCTCCCCTCGTGATATTACTCCTGCTGCTGGCACTGTCGTGCGAAAAAAACGAATACACCGGACCCTATATCTATAACGGCGTCGACGAAGTCATTGATACGGCCATCACCTGTGCCGACACCCTGCTCATTACTTTCGGTTTCTTCGGCGATGAAGAGGGGATTTCCATCTACCAGCCACCCCTGCATGCCGCTTCCTGTGTGCTGCTGAATGCGCAATGGGAGGAGAGGATCCTGGAATATGTCCCCGATGAAGGCTTTTTCGGCCTTGATTCCCTGATGATTGTCACCAGCAGGGGCTCCGACGGCGCCTCGCCGGCCACGGATGTGGATTCGGTGCTGATCCGTATCTCCGTTTGCGGTCTGGAATTAAAGCAACTGTCGGGCACCTGGATCCTGGTGCAAAGCTGCGGTGGCTATACCGGCCAGTGCTGGTACCCGGCCGAAGGTACGGAACAAAAAATTGTGATCACCCCCGATCAGCAGTACCGCGAGTACCTGAACGATTCCCTGCTCTCTGTGCGCTCCTTCACCCTTACCGAAGCCTACGAAAGCGGTCAGACCATTATCCGGGGCTTTGTGTTCGGCGATAATCCTCCCCGCTGGTACTGGTTCAGCAATGACCACCTGAATGTGCAGGGCGGTGATTTCGTTTCACAGTACCGCCGTAACTGAGCCCTCTCCCCGAGCTGCCTGAATAACATCTTTTTTTCTTTTGCGGTATTCCCTGAATGCCGTAACTTTCATCTGACCATGCCGGGACAGGGGCTATCCCGGCACCTGACCTGCTTGGAGCCGGACCTGTTCCGGAAACCTTTCAAAACAGCCCGGGTGGAGCCCGGGGTTTGCCAAACAAACTCCGACCAATGTACTGGAACGATAAAGTGATCATTATAACGGGATCGGGTCATGGCATCGGCCTGGCCACGGCGCTCGAAGCCGGATCTCAGGGTGCACGCATTGTCCTCAACTGCCGGAACAGCGACCGGCTCGAAAAAGCTCTCCGTTACCTGCACGAAAAAGGGATCAACGCCATCGCCTGCCAGGGCGACATCTCCGATCCGGAAACCTGCACCAGCATTGCAGCCCAGGCCTTTACCCACTACGGCAGGATCGACCTGCTGATCAACAATGCCGCCATCAACGCCGTGGCTTCCTTTGAGGAAATGCTGCCGGAGGTGTTCAGGACCGTGATCGGGATCAACCTGCTGGGCTCGGCGAACATGGCCAGCGCCGTTCTGCCCTACCTGCGCGAACATCGTGGCGGGATCCTGTTCACCGGAAGCCTGATGGGGATCCACGGCATGGGCAATTACTCGGCCTACAGCTGTTCGAAAATGGCCCTCCGCGCCCTTACCGAATCGCTGCGCATCGAACTGGAGGATAGCGGCATATACATCGGACTGGCCTATGTTGCCTGCACTGATAACAGCCCCGACAAGACCTTCCTGAATAAACACGGCGAATGTGTCCCGGAACCTCCGCGACGGAGGATCAATTCCCAGCCGGTGGGCAAGGTGGCCCATACCCTGCTGGAAATGGCCCGGAAACGATGGCCGCTAAAGTATTTCACCCTGCTGGGAAGGATCAACGCGCTGGTAAACAGCCTTTTTCCGGGGATCATCCACCGGGTGTTCCGGAAAACCTATATCAGCGACCGCAGGGTCCAGGCGGCAGCGGCGGAAAGAGAAGCCAGGCTGTAAAAACTGGTCTGTTTACAACGATTATTCGGTCAACCCGGTGATTTTCCGGCACAGAATTTTCATTTTTGGGAATCAATATTTACATTCAACTTTCATTTAATCAATCCAACATTACTGATGAAGAAAGTTGTATTTATAACCCTGCTTCTGACCACTGCCACCCACCTGTTTTCACAAAATTCTGCCATTGATAAAGGACTTCAGGCCATCACCCCGGAGGTGGTTGCCGCCCAGATGGATTTTCTGGCCAGCGACCTCACCGAGGGACGGGAGACCGGCCTGAAAGGCGAATTCATCGCGGCATCGTATATTTCCTCCGTTTTTAAGATCTACGGTCTTGAACCGGGGGGCTTCGCTGAAGAGGACTACCCGCGTACCGAAAGGAACCGGACCAGTCCGCCCGACCAGGTAAAAAGCTACTTCCAGGTGTTCCCGCTGATGAAAAGCGAGGCCAGCGATAAACAGGAATTTGCCATCGAGACGGAGACCGATGAACGAAAAACCCTGCATTCCTACACTTTCGATACCGATTTCTTCTTTTACCAGCGGCCCTCCGTCAGCATGAAAACCGAACTGCCGGTGGTCTTTGCCGGTTACGGCCTCAGCGACGACGAGAAGGGCTATGACGACTACAAGGGTCTGGATGTGAAAGGCAAAGCCGTGCTGATCCTCTACGGTTTCCCCGGCCACCTCGACACCACCACCACCGCCTGGGAAAAGTTCCACCCTACCGGATCGCGCTGGGCAGCCTACCAGGCCGAATCGAATAAGATTGAAACGGCCAGGAAAAAGGGCGCTGCCGCCGTGATCTTTGCCTACACCATTTACTCCCCCTCCCTGATGGGCGCCACCAACGAGTTCCGTTATACCCTCCGGGGCGGACTGGAATCGGACGAACCTATCCCGAATTTCTACGACTACGGCCTCAGCCTGGTGCCCGATTCCGTTTCAACGGAGATCCCGGCTTACCGCATCACCAAAAGGATGCTGAACGACCTGACCGACGGATCGGGGATTGATGCGGAGAAGTTTGAGAATGTCGTGATGAAGGACATGAAACCCGCCGGTAAAAACCTGAAAAACAAAAAGATCAAACTGGAAACCCGCGTCACCAATTCCATCATCAGGGCAAGGAACGTGATCGGGGTGATCGAGGGAAAACGCAGCGACGAAATTGTTGTAGTCGGCGCCCATTACGACCACCTGGGCAAATACAACGGTTATGTATGGAACGGGGCCGACGATAACGCCTCCGGCACCGTAGCCGTGATGACGCTTGCAAAAGCCTGTATGGCCACCGGGGAGAAACCCGAACGAACGATCGTGTTTGCCACCTGGACCGGCGAGGAAAAAGGCCTGCTAGGCTCGAAATACTTCACCGAACATCCGTACAGGAAGAAGATTTTTGCCTACGTCAACTTCGATATGATCGGGCGCAACGGCCAGAACGACAGCGCCGGCACCGAATGCCGCCTGGTTTACACCAAAGCCTATCCGTCGATCGAGGAGAACAATAAAAAGTTCAACGAGGAAAAGGCCCTCGGACTGGAGATGAGCTACCGCCCGCAGGAGAAACCCCGCGGAGGAAGCGACCACACCCCCTTCGCCGAAAAGAACATCCCGATCCTCTACTACCTGGCCGGCTATAACGAAGAATACCACACTCCCGCAGATGAACTGGACAAGATCAACTACGAAAAGATGGCCCGTATTATCCGGCTGTCGTTTACGGATGTGTGGACGCTGGCGAATTGTGAGGGGTTGTGAGGGGTTGTGAGGGGTTGTGAGGGATAGTGAGGAGTGAGGAGTGACGAGTGAGGAGTGAGGAGTGAGGAGTGACGCGAGACGCGAGACGCGAGACGCGAGACGGGTGACGCGTGAGGAGTGAGGATATATGCGGGGGATGACTGAAACCAAATCAGCCAATTCTTAGTGTCTTTGGGCCTTCGTGGCTTCGCGTTTTTTTCGCCACAAAGGCACCAAAACACAAAGCGCCACAAAGTATTTTATACCATTTCTTCGTGAACCTTGGTGCCTTCGTGGCTTAGTGGCTATGCGTTCCCATTTCGTCTTTTTCGCGTCTTTTTCGCCACAAAGGCACCAAAACACAAAGAATCACAAAGGATTTTTATTTTATTTCTTTGTGAACCTTGGTGTCTTCGTGGCTTTGTGGTTATGCCTTCCCTTCGTGCCTTATTTCGCCACAAAGGCACCAGGACACAAAGAATCACAAAGGATTATTATTTTATTTCTTCGTGAACCTTAGTGGCTTCGTGGCTTCGTGGCTATGCTTTTCCCCTTTGCGCCTTATCCTCCTACCGCATATACCGATCGACCAGGCCCTCGCCCCCGATGATCTGCGGGATATATTTCTCGATCCGGTCCCGGCGGGTCTTTTCCTGTTTGGCTTCGGCAAAATACTGGCAGTACTGCTTCTGCCGTCCGGGGGTCAGCCGGGCAAAGGCTTCCGCCAGCTCCGGTATCTCATCCATCTTCGCCTGGAATTCAGGAGGAATAACTAATTCGGTCTTTTTGTATTCGATCTTCACCCCTGCCTTTTCCGCCTCGATGGCCTCCAGCAGATATTCCCTGATCTGCCGCTCCTTTTCCACCACCTCTTCCATCGACGTAAAGCGCATCTGGCGGAGCACCTGGGTGCTTTCCCCGGGTCTCACCAGCAATTTATAGGTATCATTCAGCAGCGAACCCCTGAAGAACCAGAGTGCAAAATGCTCCTTAAAACCATGCATCCCCACTACGTTGGCCTTATGCCAGGTGTAGCAGGGTGCTCCCCACTTGAAATCCTCCACCAGCATGCAATCGAGAAGGATCTCTCTCAGCTTTTCAAGCTCGGCCTGCCAGCGGCCCGATTTTTCTATGAATGCATCTACCCTGGAATTCATTTGCAAGCTGCATTATTTCTTAATTAAACAGCAAGGTTGAAAAAATGTTGCCGGCAGGAGACAGAACATCAAACACAATGAATGAAGAGGCTCCGCGCCTTATTCCTCTCCCCTCCCGATAGCTCCTAAAATCCGCAGGATTATGTTAAAAAAGGCTGTAAAACTTTAATAACTAAAGTTCTACAGCCAAGGAACTTTCACCTAAATTGGTGTTGCACAAAATCCCTGGGATGAAAGTAC
>JBMOLL010000136.1:0-3385 GCA_049325415.1 Bacteroidota bacterium
TACCTCAGAAAGTTTGCTCCCTGCTTTAAAAAGTCCAAAAAATCAGTCCGAAACTTAAAAAATTTAACCAATGTGCTAATTTTATTAATCCTAAAATCCGAATTGCGGATTTTAGGATTTATCGGGAGGGGTTATCCCATTTAATGCAAGTAGTTCGGCTATTTATAGCCTCCTATTGCATAAATTGGGATTAATAAAAGGAAGGATAATAATTACAAAGGGATGCGGAGAGCAGGGAGGGTTAGGAATAATTGGTATTGCAAAATGTAGAATGGAGAATGCAGAATGGAGAATGCAAAATGTAGAATGCAAAATGGAGAATGCAAAATGGAGAATGCAAAATGGAGAATGCAAAATGTAGAATGCAAAATGGAGAATGCAAAATGTAGAATGCAAAATGGAAAATGCAAAATGCAGAATAAGAAGCTTTTCACTCCCGATCGCTATCGGGAACCCGATTTTCTCACTTTAATCACAGCGACCCAGAGGACACAGAGGTGAAGTAAAAATTTATTTTGTTCCGAGCTTCTCCGTGTTCACCCTATCTCCGTGGTCATTCCTTCCCCGGGGATATGCATTTTTACATTATAACCTTCCGAACCGAACCAAATTTGACGCCGGACGTTTATATTTGCATTTTAATATTCCCGTAAGTTGAAGACCACTGTAAGTGCCTGTTCAGGTGAAAGTAAGGTTGCCGGAACCAAATACTTCCGGATATGGTGAAAGGACTATTGCAGGCCCTGTTCCCCCGGCTGGAAGTTAAGGAGCAGTATAAGATCCCGGCGTTCTATTTCCTGATGTACGGCTCCTTTGCTGCCTGGCAGTCGTTTTTTAATGTCCACCTCGACCGGATCGGATACTCATCCGTGCAGATCGGTTTGCTGAATGCCCTTTTTATTTCGACCTCGGCGGTGGTAGTTCCGCTCTGGGGGATGATCGCCGACCGTTTTGGGAACAACCGGATCATGCTGCTACTCACTTCGCTGTGTGCAGTCCTGGTTTTCTTTATGGGTCAGACCGTGATCTTTCACTGGATGCTGGTCCTTATCCTGATGATTTCCCTTTTCCAGCAGCCGGTGGGCGCTGTGATGGACGGGATGACCATGGGTTTTGTGCGTACGCGTCCCGGTTTTTCGTATGGCAATTTCAGGCTCTGGGGTTCGGCGGGCTATGCAGTGACTTCTCTCGTGGTGGGGCATTTTGCCGAAAAGAATTCCTTTGTGATCTTTCAGATTTCCGCCCTGCTTTTTCTGGTTCTGACGGTCTCCAACCTGCTTACCCTGCCCGAGAAACCGGTTACGAACCGCAGCCTGGTGAGCTTCAGCAGTTTCGGGATCTTTTTCCGGAACAGGAGGCTGCTGTTCTTTCTGTTCATTATCTTTTTTTACGGGATAGGGATCTCGCCGCTGCATCAGTTCATTAATCTGTATTTTAAGGATATCGGGGCCGACAACCAGTTGCTGGGGATTGCCTTTTTCATCCAGGCCGGATTTGAGATCCCGTCCTTCCTGCTGGCCGTTTGGCTGGCGAAAAAAGTACCGGCCCGGCAGATCATCCTGTTTGCCATGATTGTATCCACCCTGAGGCTGGTGCTGTACGGTTTTATCACAGTGCCCGAGGTGGCCATCTGGGTGGGTGCGCTGCATGGAGTTACCATTGCTTTTTTCCTGGTGGGCGTGGTGGAGTATGTACAGGCTCAGACACCCGATCATCTGCGTACAACAGGCCAGGCACTGATCTGGGCCTTTCATTTCGGTGCCGGGGTGACAGTCGGTAACCTGATCCTGGGTTACCTGCGCGATTCGGCCGGGATGCTGAAAGCCATGCATTACCTGGCTGTTCTGGCTTTCCTGATATTTATCCTGGCTGTGTTCTTTTTCAACAGGGAAAGAGTGAAAGTCACGGGTACTGCTACCGGTATGCGGGAGGTCTGAAGCTGCTGATCAGAGCAGGTGCCCCAGCAGGATTTTTACTCCCAGTCCGATCAGGATGATCCCTCCCACGATCTCCATTTTCTTTCCGAACCATTTTCCTGCTTTTTTCCCGAAAAGCATACCCAGCATGGCCGCTACATAAGTGAGAAAACCGATCAGCAAGGCGGTCAGGAGGATATTCAGGTCGATAAAGGCAAAACTGACCCCGGCGATCAGGGCATCAATACTTGTGGCGAGCGCCATGCCGAGAATAACGGCGTTGGTGAGGGGTTTGAATTCCCTGTCCTCTTCTTTGGCAAGACTTTCAATAATCATCCGGATCCCGATGAAGGCCAGCAGGCCAAAGGCGATCCAGTGATCGAATTCGGCAATATAGTCTTTGACCTGAGAACCCAGGAACCAGCCGATCAGCGGCATTCCTCCCTGGAAAACAGCCAGGACCAGGGCGATGCGGGTAGCCTGCCAGAACCGGATCTTCTGCACCATGAACCCGGTGGTGACGGAAACGGCGAAGGAGTCGAAATTCAGGCCGATGGCGATGAGGATCAGGGTTAGGATATCCATTTATAAGTGTTCAGGATGATGAATAAGGCGCTAAAGTAATGATTTTAGGGGGAAAATGGGAAATGAGTGACGAGTGATGAGTGACGAGTAACGAGTAATGAGAAATGAGAGGGGAGATGGGCGATGAGTGACGAGGAAGTTTAACTTATTTGCGATGCTTCAGGACTTCGGGCCCTCCGGTCGCCGTGCGCCTGCACCGTAGCCGATTACGACTTAGGGGCAAGGCTCGCCGAAGGCGCTGCTGTGTGTTTATCCTCATCCTCATCCTCATCCTCAACCTCTGGCAGCCGAAGCTTTAGCGAAGGTTGCCTCAACCTTAATCCGGGTCGACTGTTTTCAGCACGAAGACCATCACCACCGTGCCGGTGAGGCCGAGGGCGAGGACAACAATGCGGATCAGGTCGCGGTCGATAAAGAAAATGACCGAACTGAGGATCATGGTCCACATGAGCAGCAGCGACCAGGCCTTCTGTCTGCGGGTCATGCCTTTTTTCTCTTCGAACTCGCGGATATATTTTCCCAGGTAGCGGTTGGATACGACCCAGCGGTGAAGCCGTTCCGAACTGCGGATATAGAGTCCGGCCGTTAATAGCAGGAACGGGGTGGTGGGCAGTCCGGGTACAATAATACCGAGCAGCCCGAGTCCGAGTGACAGGGTTCCCAGGATAACCAGTATGATCCGCCGAAGGCCCATGAGAAAATGATTGGGGGGCAAAAATAGGAAAAATGTAGATGGGAGGGAGTGAGGGAAAAGTTAAAAGTGGGGGAGGGGGAAGGGGAGGGAGTGAGGAGTGAGAAGTGACGGGTTACGGGTTACGGGTTACGGGTATGGTGACGCGAGACGCGAGACGCGAGACGCGAGATGGGTGATGAGTGAAGTGTGA
>JBMOLL010000137.1:0-28237 GCA_049325415.1 Bacteroidota bacterium
GAACAGTAATCAATTTCAAACCTAAACTTTTAATTTTATGAAAAAAGGAGCTCATTTATTACAGTTGATCACCCGGGTGATTGTTGCTGCAGGAACCGTTAGTCCTGCAGCAGCTCAGGATGAAGAGGGGGGTGTTTCCTTTGATGCAGGTGCTGATATTGTCAGCAACTACATCTTCAGGGGAACCAAGTTCGGAACAGGACCGGCCATACAACCCGGAGTAACATTTACTGCCGGTAACTTCACGCTGGGAGGATGGGGTTCCTATTGTTTTGGAGGGACCGAAGCAGCCGAGTCGGACCTGTATGCCTCCTACGCCTTTGGCTTCGGCCTGACTGTAGGCATAACAGATTATTATTATCCCGATTTCAGCTATTTCGATTATTCGGCAGCAACCGGCTCACATGCTTTTGAGCTGAACGTAGCTTACGAGATCAAGGGATTGTCGCTTGCAGCCAATTATGTACTGAATGAAGCCGGAAATGCCCTTACTACAGGTGGAGACAAATACTTTGAACTTGGTTATTCCTTTCCTTCGGTGAGTCTTTTTGTGGGTGCCGGTGATGGATGGAACACCAGCGACGGCAGTTTTGCCGTATGCAACGTCGGCATTTCCACTGAGAAAGAACTTGCGTTAAGCGAATCGTTTTCCCTTCCCGTCAGCGGGTCAGTCATATTTAATCCCGAAAGAGAAGTGCTTTATGTTGTTGTCGGGGTTTCATTTTAAAAAATCAAACTATGAAAAAAGTTGAAGCAATCATCAGAAAAACCAAGTTCGATGAAGTCAAGGAAGCCCTGCACGATGTTGGGATCGAATTCATCACCTTCTGGGATGTCAGGGGCGTCGGAAAACAGACCGAAGGTCGTGTCTACCGGGGTATCGCCTACGACACCAGCACCATTGAAAGGGTACTGATCACATTTGTGTGCCGCGAGAAATACCTGGATGTGGCCATAAAAACCCTGCTGAAATCTGCTAAAACAGGAGCTATCGGCGACGGAAAGATCTTCATCTCCGAGATATCGGATGCCTACCGTATCCGCACAGGGGAGCAGGGAGATAAAGCCATGTACCTGGAGGGAGAGGAGTAATCATTTTAAAATTGACAATCATGACTGACACATTAATGATAGCCGACAAGTTTGCCGGTATAGATACTGCATTTGCTGAATACGCCTATTCTGTTAACACCATATGGGTACTAATTGCTGCTGCACTGGTTTTCTTCATGCAGGCAGGCTTTGCGCTGGTGGAAGCAGGCTTTACACGCTCTAAAAACACCACCAATATACTCTTTAAAAACCTGATGGATTTTGTGATCGGGACCATCTCCTTCTGGCTGCTTGGATTTGGATTTATGTTCGGAGCCAAAAACGGCTTCTACGGAGGTTTCGATCTTTTCACCCAGCACAGCTATCGTACAGACATGCCTGATATGGCCTTTTTAATTTTCCAGACCGTGTTTGCCGCTACGGCAGCAACCATTGTATCGGGAGCCATGGCAGAAAGGACCAAATTCAACGCCTACCTGATGTACAGCGCCGTTATCTCTCTAGTTATCTATCCCATCTCCGGACACTGGGCCTGGGGAGGCGGCTGGCTGAGCACCAGGGAGATCCCCTTCCACGACTTCGCCGGATCATCTGTCGTCCATATGGTTGGTGGTATGGCTTCCATGGTTGGGGCCGCCATTCTTGGCCCGCGAATCGGAAAATATGACAAAAACGGAAAAGCAAAAGCCATTCCCGGTCAGAGCATGACCCTGGCGACTCTCGGGGTATTCATCCTCTGGATCGGCTGGTTTGGTTTCAACCCGGGCTCGCAGCTGGCGGCTTCCGGAGAAACCAATGCCAAAGCCATCTCCCTGATTTTCGTTACAACCAACATCGCCGCTGCAGGTGGCGCACTTTCCACCATGACCTATATCTGGCTGAAATACAAAAAACCGGCCCTCAGCATGACCCTGAACGGTGCGCTTGCAGGCCTGGTGGCGATTACCGCCGGCTGCGATGCCGTAACCCCGGGCGGAGCACTGATCATTGGCATCCTGGCCGGGATCCTCGTCGTTCTTTCAGTGGAATTCTTTGATAAAATTGTAAAAATCGATGATCCCGTGGGAGCCATTTCCGTACACGGTGTCTGCGGAGCCTTCGGCACCCTGATGGTGGGATTCTTTTCCTCCAGCCAGGGCCTGCTGTACGGAAACGGAAGCGGACTGCTGAAAACCCAGATGCTGGGAGTCGGCGCCATTGCCCTCTGGGCCATCGGTACTGCCACTGTGCTCTTTCTTGGGCTCCGTTATCTGAACGGGCTCAGAGTTGAGAAACAGATTGAAGAAGAAGGACTGGATGTCTATGAACATGGCGAAAGTGCCTATAACTAACCCTTGCCATATATATAATCCCTGAATGTTGACCGCCCCTCATCCGGATTGACCCGGAAAAGGGGCGGTTTTTTTTTGCAGATCCGGTTTTGCGGAATGATCCTTCCGATGATCAAACATTACTCAAATGCAGGGACTGAATGCAAATTGCAAAGGAAATCCACCTTCTTTATCACCCGACTTATCAACAGGCAGTCCGGCAGAAAATCCTGTATTTAAAGCCATTCAGATTACTTCAATTATTACATTTTGTTATTTCCATCTTCTATTTTACTGATATTTTATAATTTTTTTGAAAGTTTCTCTGTTGATTTGTAATATTTATAGCTATATTTGCAACGAATATGAAATCAGTTCCCAGTCATATTAAATCCCATCTTACCAGGATGATGAAAAGGATGCATCAGCCCGGGTGAGAAAGGTATTTGATCGAAAGACACAAGGCCGTTCTCATCTGCTAAGGGAGAACGGCCTTTTTTGTGAATGAATTTAAACGTTTTCAGGAAAGAGAAATGAAGAAGACAGCACGACCTTCAAGTGTGGGGATGTATCATCCGGACTTTGAGCATGATAACTGCGGCATTGGCTTTGTCGCTCATTTAAAGGGGAGAAAATCCCACTCAATTATCAGGCAGGGTCTGGAGATCCTGGAGAATATGACCCATCGCGGGGCAGAAGGAGCCGACAGCAAGACAGGTGACGGTGCCGGGGTTTTGATACAGATCCCCCGCGACTTTTACCTGATCCAGGGTTATGCCCTTCCACCCGAGGGACAATTTGGTACCGGGCTGCTCTTTCTGCCGCAGGACCCATCGGAAGCACGGAAATGTGAAGAGCTCCTCGTTCAGGTCATCCTGGAAGAAGGAGTCAGACTGATAGGCTTCCGGGACGTGCCCCGCGACAACTCCACCCTGGGTGATATTGCCCGGTCGGTAGAACCGGAGATCCGCCAGATCCTTGTTGGAGCTGATCTTCCCCAGGACCAGCTGGAACGGAAGCTTTACATCATTCGCAAACGGACTGAAAAACTGATCGGTAACTCGGACCTGCACCAAAAACATTTCTTTTACATACCCAGTCTTTCCACCCGTGTACTCATTTACAAGGGTATGTTTACATCCGAACAGCTCGGGGAATATTATCTCGACCTTCAGGATGAACGTATGCAGAGTGCCATTGCCCTGGTGCACTCCCGCTTCAGCACCAATACCTTCCCGAGCTGGGACCTTGCCCAGCCCTTCAGGATGCTGGCCCACAACGGAGAGATCAATACCATCAAGGGCAACCGCTTCTGGATGCAGGCGAGGGAATCGATCCTTAAATCGGATAAACTGGGTGATCTGTCGAGGATCTATCCGGTTATTGAGCCAAACAAGAGCGATTCTGCCTCGCTGGATAACGTACTGGAATTCCTGATCATGAGCGGAAAATCACTCCCCTATGCGATGTCGGTGCTCATTCCCGAATCGTTTAACGACAAAAACCCCATATCCCCCGAATTAAAAGCCTTTTACCAGTATCATTCCACATTTCTGGAGCCCTGGGACGGACCGGCTTCCCTGATCTTTTCCGATGGAAGGTATATCGGAGGAATGCTCGACCGGAACGGTCTCCGGCCCTCCCGCTACCTGATCACCAGCAACGACCTGATCGTCATGGGTTCCGAGACCGGGGTACAGCAGTTCCCTCCGTCCGAAATCATTGAAAAAGGCAGGTTGCGCCCGGGTAAAATGATGCTGGTTGATACACAGGAAGGTAAAATATACCGCGATGAGGAGCTGAAAGCCCGGCTGGCTACTGAACAGCCCTATCTGCAATGGATCCAGAAAAACATGGTGAGCCTGGAGAAAATAGAAAGCGGTCAGACCGTCTCCCCTTCCCTTGGAAATGAATTCGGCCCTGTAATGACCTCCTTTAACTATTCAAGGGAGGATATCGACAAAATTATCAGCCCGATGGCAGCTAGTGGCAAAGAACCGATCGGATCCATGGGAAATGATGTCCCCCTGGCCGTGCTGTCGAAAAAACCCTATCGTTTATTTAACTATTTCCGGCAGTTATTTGCCCAGGTTACCAATCCCCCGATCGATCCCATCAGGGAAGAGCTGGTCATGTCGCTGTCGGGCTATATCGGTTCCCTCCAGAAGAATCTGCTTGATGAAACACCGGACCATGTTAAAATGGTGAAGTTTAAAAGCCCGGTGATAAACAATACCACGTTTAGCATTGTTAAAAACCTGAGCTACAAGGGTTTCTCAAATGTTGTAATTCCCATCCTCTTCAAAGCATCCGGAGGAGCAGCAGCACTGGCACAGGCGGTGGAAGATATTTGCCGGGCTGCGGAGAAGGCAGTGGATGATGACAAGAATTATATTATTCTGTCGGACAGGGGAATCAGCGAGGAACTCGCTCCGATTCCCTCTATTCTGATCGTTTCGGCGGTTCATCACCATCTGATCAACAAACGAAAAAGGATGCAGATTGATCTGGTTCTGGAATCAGCCGAGCCCAGGGAGGTCATGCATTTTGCACTGCTGTTCGGCTTCGGGGCAAGCATCATCAATCCTTACATGGCCTTTGCCGTGATCGATCAACTGGTAAAAGAAAAAGCCATTCAGCAGGATTATGAAAAGGCCGAGGAAAACTATATGCATTCCGTAAACAAAGGTCTGCTGAAGATCCTCTCCAAAATGGGCATCAGTACTCTGCGCAGTTACCGGGCGGCACAGATCTTTGAGATCGTGGGGATCAGCCGGGAGGTTTCTGCCAGGTATTTTCCGGGCTGTGTATCCCGGATCGGCGGTATCGGGCTCGAAGAAATTGCCGAAGAAGTACTGATCCCGCATCGCCGGGCCTTCAGTCAGGAACAGCAACCCGAGATCCTTACCGAAGGGGTATATTCCTACAGGAAGTACGGGGAACATCATGCCTGGAACCCTGAATCCATCTCTCTGCTGCAGTGGAGCACCAGAACAAATGACTATGGCAAATTCAAGGAATTCAGCACAATAGTAAATCGCGACAACTCCCGTCCGGGTTTTATCAGGGGGATGTTGCAGATCAAAAATGGGCAGGCCGTTCCTCTGGAAGAAGTGGAACCTGCTGAAAAAATCATGAAGCGTTTTGTGACCGGAGCCATGTCGTACGGTTCGATCAGCCGGGAGGCGCATGAAGCCATGGCCATTGCGATGAACCGTATCGGCGGGCGAAGCAATACGGGTGAAGGCGGAGAGGATCCCGTCAGGTTCACCCCCCTGGAAAACGGGGACAGCACCCGCAGTGCCATAAAGCAGGTGGCGAGCGGCCGCTTTGGTGTAACCACCGAATACCTGGTAAATGCCGACGAGATCCAGATCAAGATCGCTCAGGGAGCCAAGCCGGGAGAAGGCGGACAGTTGCCTGGCCATAAAGTGGACCAGATCATTGCACGGACGCGCTATTCCATCCCCGGGATCACCCTGATCTCCCCACCCCCGCACCACGATATTTATTCGATTGAGGACCTCGCTCAACTGATCTTTGATCTTAAAAACGTCAATCCGCGGGCCCGGATCAGTGTCAAACTGGTGTCGGAGAGCGGAGTCGGCACCATCGCAGCCGGGGTGGCGAAGGCTTCGGCCGATCTGATCACGATCAGCGGCAGTGAAGGCGGAACGGGGGCCAGCCCGACCTCTTCGATCAAGCATGCCGGACTGCCACTGGAGATCGGCCTGACGGAAACACAGCAAACCCTGGTAATGAACAACCTCCGGGGCAAGGTCGTGCTGCAGGCCGACGGTCAGATGAAGACCGGGCTTGATGTTATGATGGCCGCCCTGATGGGAGCCGAGGAGTTCGGATTTGCCACAGGAGCTCTTGTAGTGCTCGGTTGCATCATGATGCGCAAATGCCACCTGAATACCTGCCCGGTGGGGGTTGCCACCCAGAATGCCGAACTGAGAAAGAAATTCCTCGGAAAAGCCGATTACCTTGTAAACTACTTCCGCTTCGTTGCGGAAGAGGTCAGGGAACTGCTCGCAGCATCAGGTTTCCGGACGATGGACGAGGCCATTGGAAGGGCCGACCTGCTCGAGGTGAACGAGGAGGTGAAGCACTGGAAGACAAAGAACATCGACCTGTCCGGTCTGCTTCATGTTCCTGCCGAAGCAGCTGTAAACCCGGTAAGAAAAACCGAGGATCAGCACCATAAGATTGAGGAGGTCATGGATCGTGAACTGATACGGCAGTCGGCCCGGGCCATTGAAAGCCAGGAGCCGGTGACCATTCATCATCCCATCAGGAACACCGACCGTACCGTTGGCGCCATGCTCTCCGGAAGCATTGCGGTAAAATACGGCAGCAAGGGATTGCCCGACGGAACGATCCGCTGCCGGTTTGCAGGGAGTGCAGGTCAGAGCTTCGGGGCTTTTCTTGCAGGCGGAGTGGAGTTTTACCTGGAAGGCGACAGCAACGATTACCTTGGCAAAGGTCTTTCGGGCGGCCGGATCATTGTCGTTCCTCCCCCGGGATCGGCTTTCGAATCCGATAAAAACATCATCATCGGCAATACGGTACTGTACGGTGCCACCTCGGGAGAAATCTATATTTCCGGGATCACAGGCGAACGTTTTGCCGTGCGCAACAGCGGAGCCACTGCCGTGGTGGAAGGTGCTGGAGATCATTGCTGTGAATACATGACCGGCGGACGGGTGGTGGTTCTTGGAACCACAGGGAAGAATTTTGCCGCCGGGATGAGCGGAGGCATAGCCTATGTCCTCAACGAGAAAGGCGATTTCGACTATTACTGCAACATGGGCATGGTGGAACTGAGCCTCGTGGAAGATTACGGCGATGCCCGGGAACTGGCCGATCTGATCTCCCGCCACTATGAATTCACCGGTAGTAAGAAAGCCGAAAAGATCCTTCAGAACTGGAACGAGTACCTGCCACGGTTCATTAAGGTCATCCCCTACGAGTACAAAAAGGTACTGCAGGAGCAGAAACTCGAAGAGCTGAGAAAAAAGATCGCCGAGGTGGAGACCGATGTGGAAATGAGCATCAGGGAATAGTAGCAAATTTAACAACACGTAATTAGACTGCATTATGGCTGATCCGACTGGATTTTTAAAGATAAAGCGCAAGGAAGCGGGTAACCGGCCGATCGATGAACGGATATCGGATTACGGGGAAGTGGAACAGACGCTCAATTCGGAAGACCGGATGCTCCAGGCCTCGCGCTGCATGGATTGCGGTATCCCCTTCTGCCACTGGGGCTGTCCTGTTGACAACCTCATCCCCGAATGGAATGATCTGCTCTACAAGGGCGACTGGCGGGGAGCCATCGAAAGGCTGCATGCCACGAATAATTTCCCCGAGTTCACGGGAAGGATCTGTCCGGCGCCCTGCGAACATTCGTGCGTGCTGAACATTGACAAAGAGCCGGTTACCATCAGGGAAAACGAGGTGGCCATCGTGGAAAAGGCCTTTGCCGAAGGCTATATCAAACCCCAGCCACCGCGGGTGAGAACCGGAAAAAAGGTGGCTGTGATCGGAAGCGGGCCGGCAGGTATGGCAGCAGCAGACCTGCTGAACAAGGCCGGGCACAGTGTCACCCTTTTTGAAAAAGATGAAAAAGCCGGGGGTCTGCTTCGTTTTGGCATTCCCGATTTTAAACTGAATAAAAAAGTCATCGACCGGCGTTTGAATCTCATGAAGGCAGAAGGAGTTGAAATCAGAACCAATACGGAAGTCGGTAAGGATATCAGCGGAAAGGAGATCATGGAGCAGTTCGACGCGGTTTGCCTGACCATCGGTGCCATGCAGCCACGCGATCTCAGTGCTCCCGGAAGGGAACTCGACGGGATTCATTTTGCCATGGATTTCCTGACACAGCAGAACCGGTTAAACAGTGGGGTGAGCATAGCATACGACCAGCAGATCTCTGCCCGCGGACGCAGGGTCCTGGTTATCGGGGGAGGTGACACCGGGTCCGACTGCGTGGGCACGTCCATCAGGCAGGGCGCTGAATCGGTCACCCAGATCGAGATCATGCCTGAACCCCCGCAGAACCGTTCAGCGGACAATCCCTGGCCTTATTATGCCTATGTAAAAAAGACCTCCACCTCGCATGAGGAAGGTTGCGTGCGGCGCTGGAGCCTTTCTACCCGGAGATTCACCGGACAGCAGATGCATGTGAATGGTGTGGAAGTGGAACAGGTCGAATGGAAAAAAGCCGATGGACGTATGACCATGGAACCGGTCCCCGGAACCGTTGAGACCATCGAAGCAGATCTCGTTTTACTGGCCATGGGCTTCCTCCATCCCGTCCAGGAAGGTCTTCTGGCCGAGCTTGGAATCAGCACGGATGCACGACGCAATGTTCAGGTTAACAGCGCCATGGCAACAAATATCGATAAGGTGTTTGCCGCCGGTGATTCCGTCAGCGGAGCAAGCCTTGTGGTCAGGGCCATTGCTTCAGGAAGGAAGGTTGCTAAAAAGATCGATAGTTACCTGGAAAAGAACTGACAAAAAAAAGGAAAAGTACAACAGAGAAGGAAACAGATTGTACATTTCCGGCTCCCAATTCTAAGACTGAGAATCAGGGCTGTTTCCCTGGGGTATCGTGAAGCAAAATACCGAACCAGAATCCTGATTCTTTTTCGCCCAGATCTTTCCACCATGTGCGGTGACAAAGTCCTTCGACATCATCAGTCCGAGGCCCGTGCTGATTTCGCCTTCCGTACCTTGCCTGAGAATACTCTTCTCAGGATTAAAAATGTCATCCAGATACTCTTCCGGAATCCCTATCCCCTGATCTGAAACCGTGATCAGTATCTCGTTCTCCATCTTCTCGGCTGTGATCTCGACCCTGCCGCCCGGATTCGAAAATTTTATAGCATTAGACAGCAGATTACGGATGACTGAACTGATTCTCTTTTCGTCGCCAAACATTAATAAATCCCTGTTCATGAAGATCTGTATGGCAATCTGCTTACTTCCGGCGACTTCCTCATAAAGGCCAGCATTCAGTTCAACCAGTTCGAACAGGTTAAATTCCCTGGCTTTAAACAGACGGTCCGGGTTATCCGCCCTTACCCATTCCAGCAGGCTTTCAAGCACTTTCCATACCGAATCGGCACTTTTCTGGAGCAATACAAGGAGCTGTTTTTCATCAGGAACCTTGTCTGATCTACCACCGGTTCTCAATATCTTAATAAGTCCCAGTAAGGCCGAAAACGGGTTTTTAATATCATGGGCAAGCACCCTGACTATCTTTTCCCTTTCCCTGTTGCTCACCTGGAGTTCATCATACAGCATATTGATCTCCAGGTTTCTATCGGTCA
The DNA here is from genome assembly GCA_049325415.1 of Bacteroidota bacterium. Classification (GTDB taxonomy): domain Bacteria; phylum Bacteroidota; class Bacteroidia; order Bacteroidales; genus JBMOLL01. Next base: position 9,707 of record JBMOLL010000137.1, read on the forward strand.
ACTCCCGCTGTTTCTCATGTGTCAGATAGAGATAGGCTTTTATATGACGTTGCATCAGGAAAATCCCAAATAGTCCAAGTAAGAGAAGGATTCCATACCCAAGTATGTATCCTGTTATCTGTCTGTCAACGACCTCTCCAAACTGTTTCCATGGCAGACTGGAACTGATGCCGCCCCGTATGTCACCCAGCTTATATCCCTGCTGGGCGTGGCATCTCAGACAACCCTGATCCACTATTAAGGGGGCCATGTAACGGTAGAACCGAACCCCGTCTATGGTATCAAATCCATAAAACTCTTTTGTCCCGCTTTCAAACAGTTTCAATGCTCTTTCTTCCCATTTATCCGGAAAATTTTCCTCACGGATCGGATTTAAGCTGGTTATATGGCCAATGATCCCTGCCTGGCTCCTGGAAATTTCATGCACCTGACGGGTGATATAGGCAGGATTCATCAGGGTAAGCTTTCTTCCCGACGGTGTTGTAATGTCCCTTTCAGGGTGATTGAGGTGGGGATTGGGCGGGGTTTGTTCATTAACCTCCACGTAGACGCCACCATGCAAAGTAGCCCACTGCCTGAGGATAACATCCTTGGTAAAACTCTCCATTACCTCCACTCTGGCAAGTGATTCGGTTTCTTTTCGGGCATTGAGTACCGACCAAACAAAGATGATGACGAAAACCAGTATCCATCCGAGGTACAGAAGGTAGAAAGGGATCTTCACCGGATAATTCACCGATCGATTGCCAGCATTTCTGCTCTCCCTCCTTCCTTTTCTCAGTTTCATCATTATCAGAAAATTACCTGTCCCGGTGAAAGTAACATTCCCCGGCAACCCATCAAAATCATTACCGACTATCAAAAACCCAGAAAATTTATGATGAATATTCGATATAATAAAATGTTACATCAAAAGTCCATCAAATAATATCGAATCAAGCTCATTGACAGGCTGGTAAAAACACATCTGTGTCACAGCCCGTAAAGGAAGCGGATAAAAATTATGAAAACGACTTTCATATTCCGGCTAAACTCCGAAAATTTTTAAAGTCAACAGAGTAAATGGAGACAATCCGGATCAGGGCAGAGACACGACCAAAGTGTATTCACCTTTTGACTCCGGATAACAGAGTAGCATCCTTTCTGCCTGATCGAAACGAAGTTCCGGAACATTGGTCGTCACAGAAAACCCGTCGCCATAGACATAATCCGGGAGAAAGATCTCCGTGGGATAATCAGATTTTTTTTCCGACTCCCAACGGATTTTCAGTTCTTTTTTCCTGCAATCATATTCATAGCCAAGTAATTTACCATTGATTTTCTTCGGATAAGGCCGGATGACTGCTTCCAGGGCCCTTCCCCCCGAATTGATATCTTCCGGACGTGTCTGCTGGGAAAGGCTGAAAACCGAGAGATCCTCGCCGTTCCAGCTATCACCGTACTCATTGGTATTGTCGGCTGTATAGTTCCACAGGGTATAGCTCAGGAGGTTCTTTTCCGCCACCCTGAAACTCCGGTCGAGCGCCCTGACCTGGGTATTGAAGTTGCCCGAACGGTAGGATTTTCCACCATCCAGATCAAAGGGGATCCCGAATTCTCCCAAAAGTGTCGGTGCATTGCCAAAATTCTTGTGTGTTTCATAAATCATGCCGGCCAGGGTCTTCTCAAAAGCCTTTTCCACCTTGCCTTTTCCAAGTACAAGTTCCCTGCCGTAAAGCCCGATAAAGGGGATGTACTGCTTTTTTACGAGTGTCACATCATCGTACCAGTGCGATCCGTTCACCCATTTCACCTCGCTGTAATACTTCATTTCAGGCAATTCCCCCGGATAGGGAGAAAGCACATTATCCACCATGATAATCCAGTCGGGATCGACAGCCCTGATGGCTGCAGCATATTTCAGAGCAAAGGGCCGGTAATACATCATATTGAAGTTTACTTTCTTCCCGTTCACATGAGAAAAGTAAGCCGTATCTTTCAGGATTACAGTGCCGTCGGCACTTCTCTCCCCCACCCCGTCCCGGATCCAGATCCCGTCGCCGTCTTTCCACAGAGAAACCCCGTCGGGGTTCAGCACCCGCTCCCCGTCACCGACAAGGGATACTGCTCCCACCCGGTATCGCTTTACACGCTGCGGTATACCTTCCCCTGCAAGAATGGACTGCCAGGGGGAGGGTGCATCGCCAACAATCTCCGTATCCCAGGGCCTGGTCAGATCCTCCAGACCAACATAACCTGCTGAAGGTTCATTCATCAGCTCGAAGCCAATCACGTTGGGCAATCCGCGCAGTTCTTCCGCCAGTCGGGTCATGGCAGCAAGGTAGTGTCCCTGAAGAAAATCCTGTACGGGGATGTTGTCGATCAGTGTGGCGGGTGCAAAATCGTTCCCGGCGAAAAACAGGGTGAACATTGTAGCTGCAGCCAGTTTGTAATTATTGGTATACCAGATCATGCGCGGGAAAGGATCGCCGTACAGGTTGTGTACGATAGCCGCGCCGGTTTCCTGAACCTTTTGAGGATCGATGCCCACCAGTTCAAGGGTCCAGAGCGGGGCTCCGTCTCCCCCTGTGAAGCGGCTCCAGACATCCTCATGAGGATCAATAACCACATTTATGCCGTAATCACCGGCTTTTTTGATCAGTTCCCTTACATAGGCGAGGTAATCCGTGTCATAAATGCCCGGTCCTTCATGCTCAATGGCTTCCCAGGTAACAAGAAACCTCACAAAGTGAAAGCCCCATTCCTTCAGCCGTTGAAAATGCCCGTCGGCCTCGTCCAGGGGAAAAGGACGCCCCTTAAACGAAACATCACGGCCATTGAAAAAACCCTGCCTGACATGTGAGGCCATCCGCGGGTCCCACGGGACCTTGCTGCTCCCCCCCAGGTTTATCCCCCGGAGAAACATGCTTCGTCCGGTCGGATCTGTGAAACAGTCCCTGTATGTTGTAATATTCTTGCCGGTGTATTCCGGAACGGGAACTGTTCCGCTTTCAATAGCCGATGAAGGAATGGTGCGGACTCCTTCCCGCTTCGAAACGGGTTTCTGTGAATAAACGTTCCATGAAAAGAGGAAGGTAGGAAGCAGGATCAGGATGATCCAGCGATGGGGCAAAACCGGCAGTTTCATCACCAGGTCAGTTTAAAGGGTTGTTTCTCAAAGATAAATGAAATCCGGAAATAATACCTAATCCTTCTTCCATCCCTGAAGTTATTCGATACCCGGCTAAATCTGAGGGATCATTACGAAAAGAACCCGGAGCCATGAAACAACACATGCCACGACAAACAGGAAACTGATCCGTGAAAGATTTGCCGGGAGGCCGGTTATGGGCAGATAATCAAAAAAAAATCCTCCCGGAGTTCTTCCGGGAGGGCTGTAAAACAACTAAAGAAGTTAGTCCTGGCTTTTCAGTAACGCCAGTTTTAAATAGGATGGCTCATCGGTATAGATCTCCTCTTTAAGGGGATTCCGTTTAAACCAGAAGATTTTGTATACATGGTAGGCAATAACGGCTACGTTAAGCAGTATCGAAAGGCTGCTCACAACCCAGAGTGCAGCTGTGCTGTGCGAAGCTTTGACCGCAAAGACCGAAGTATCGGAAAAGGAAGGGAAGCTCATGGTAAACATCATCCACAGTGCAAGGGTCTGGGCCCTGTGTTGCAGCCATGCACCCTTACCCAGCAGGAATGCAGGGATGGTGCAGGAAATCAGCAATGCAGCACCGGCATAAAAGGCATGATCGGTCACGCAGTTATAAACATAGGCAAAGTTCCATACATCATAGGCAATGATCCACCACCAGAGCATGTCGGGCCAGATCATATCCCTGTATCTACCTCTTTTTGAAATAAAAATACCCATCCATCCCGAAATTGCCAGAATATTTAGGATACCGGCTATACCATTCATAAGGTTCCAGGCTCCGCCCTGCATGGTGATCCCGTTCACAACTGCTCCGAAATCAGCACCGCTGTATAGGGCATAACACTGGAAATCGCGGATTACGGCTTCTAGGATATTGACCGCTAATATCAGTGGGGGAAAAAACAGCAGATATTTATTGGAGGCTGCCCGGGGATAATAGCGAAGAAGCATAAACCCGAGTACTCCGGCGAGAGAAGAGTACACCTTCACCCAGTGAAACCAGGTGCCGGTGCTCGAATGGGAACCGGCAGTGTCCGGCCAGACAAAGAGAGTCAGGGCAACCGGAACCGCGATATAAAAGAGCCAGGAGAGCCACTTGCTTGAACGGGTAAGTTCATTGATCAGCATCAGCCCGCCCAGAACCGCAAACCACATTAAGCCGGCTTGCAGGGAAATGGAATCGAATAAAAACATACGAACAGGTTTTGGTGATTAACTGAATCCGCCTTCGCAAAACAGACGGTATTCAAAAGTACCCTGCCCTGTCCGGAAAAATATTGAACTAGTTCAAGTTCGGTAAGTCTATGTCTTTCTTCGGGAAAAAAGCCTTCTTCTTTACCTTGCAGAGCCATTCGTCGCTAACCCCGATAAACCTGGCAATATACTTGTCGGGTATCCTCCTCATGATCTCCGGTTGCCTTGAAATCAGGTAATTCAGAAACTCCTCCGCCGACATGGAAAGCCGCATGGCGCTGTAGAGGTACATGTTATGCAGTGCATTTGCCGTGATCTTATGATAAAACAGACTGAAGGGCGCAAAACGGTTTGCCAGTTTTTCCAGGCATTCTCTGCTAAAAGCAAGTAATTCACATTCTTCCAGGGCCCTGATCTCGAAAATTGCCCCGGTATGGTAAAAATAACTGTTGGGGGAGGATAAAAACGAGTAAACATGATCGATATAAAAGCCCAGCACGATCTCTTTTCCGTTCTCGTTCTGGAACAACTGGATCAGGCTGCCCCGATTCAGGAAATAGCCATGCCTGCAAACCTCTCCCTGACGAAGCAGAAAATCTCCTTTTTTCAGACAGATCACTTCTCCGCATTCATACAGTTCGTTCCAGAAATCAGCCGGAAGTGCCACTTCCTTCCTGATCATACTTTCCAGTTGCGAATACAATGCAGACATGGTATCTTGTTATTAACCTGTAATTTCCAGGCAGGCCTGTCGCTGCCTTTTTTCGTTTCTGTACAAATACAGGGGTTCTCTGTCGGGAACGGCATCAAACTGAATATATCTCAGGCCTTTCTCCTCTACGATCTTACTTTCGAGCCTGGCTGAACCACAGTAAATCGAGGCCTTCTTCCAACCTGCAGGCAGACGGTACCTGATGGTCAGCGGATAGTTGTACCACTCCTCATTGGCAAGGGTGTCTTTCAGCATAAGGCTTATACAGCTTCGGTTCCGGGTCATTTCTTCCAGGCTGGCACAATCCCTTTCCCTGATATAGCGAGAGGCATCGGCAAAGGTGCTCACCCAGTATTTGTCCTGATTTTGTTTCAGAAAAGCCAGGCTTGCCCGCAGGGTATCGGAACTAAGGGGGGAATAGCCCCCGTCATTATCAATCCCGTGTAGCAGGTATACCAGCCATCCTTTCTTATCAGCAGCCTGGAGCACCTTTTCACGAAAGGCCCCGACCGAATTCACCGCCCCAAGGTCACCGCAGATCACCGAACTGACATTCATAAAGTTCCGGGGAGTCTGTTCTTCGATATAACCCTGGCATCCCCTTACCGCCATAAAATACGTTGAAGCCAGTTGCTCATCACAACCGGCGCAGAAGGGTGTAGCCATGGTCACACAGCGGGATGCAGGGATCATCGCATTGATCTGATCACGGGAGGTTTCCATCTCCCTCTTTTGTTCCCCGAACGGCAGAGCGGAGAGTTTTGGATGACTGGCCGTATGACAGGCCACTTCATGACCTCCGGCAGCGGCAGTATTAATTTCGGTCCAGTCTTTCACCCAGTCGGATACAACAAACAGGGTGAGTTTGAACTGATATTCGTCGAAAAGCGGAAGAGCTTTACTGAACTGGCCCGGACAGGCATCGTCGAAGGTGTAATTAACAGCACAGTCGCGGAAACCCGGCCAGGTGGCAATCATGTAGTTTTTCTCTTCCTGGGCATTCATTTCCCGGTTTGCAAACAGTAATAAGAGCACCAGGCCAATGAAAATCCAGGGTGAGAAATTAACAGTCTGCTCCATGCTGAATCCATATCCTCGCTTTTCCGTTCCTTTCTTCCGGCGGGCAGGTATAGCCGGATCTTCCCTTAAATTTTCCATAGTGTCTAATATTATCTGTCAGCATGCTCTTTCGACCGGCTGAAGGTGATATCCTTAACCGGAGCCAGGATTATTTTGCACCCGGTTCTCCTTCTCCTGAATAAGCTGTCCTGAACCAGTCGAAATCAGCAAAACCCCCGGTTGAATGTGTTGCGTAGTTAAACAGGCAGAACTTATTTCCGGTAAAGACCGAAAGGTTGAATTTCATTTCCAGTTCGTCTCCAATCTGTTGAAAATCTTTGTTATCCAAACTATACCAGAAAGTAGCTTTCCCTGTTAAAAAGGCAGCCTTTGCCTTCAGGTAAACCGGACCTCCGATGAAGGAGACCGAATCGGTCGTAAGCCCGTTGTTTACCATTATCAGGCTGTAACCCGAAGCTTCACTTTTCACAGCGACATAGGCATAGGGATCCTGAAAAACAGCCAGTCCGGCAATGTCCCCTTCTTTCATATTTCCCGGATCCAGGCAGCACGAACCAAGTGATGCGTATTCACGGGAATGGGAAACAATGATCCTTTGTGTGAGGGTGTTACGGGCAAAACGAAAATCGCCGGTAAGAGAAGCTGTTCGGAGCCTGAGGAACCCGGGTCTGTCATTAAGCGACCAGCTATCCGGGTCGGGATTATGGTTCCATCCCCATTGCATCCCCAGGTCTTCCCGGTCAAATTCATCCGATGTCGGAAGGGCCTTCGCCTGAACCACTTTGCCCGTATGTGGCTTGGTCCAGGTATCCACTCCCTTCCCACCGATACCAACCATGGGCCAGTCATCGGTCCACTGTACCGGTTGCAGTGTGGGAAAGCGTCCCATTGGTCCTCCATCCTGGAAAATCACCGACCACCATTCGCCTGCCGGAGTCTGCACCAGGGCACCCTGGTGTATACCTGATTGGAGGTTGCCCTTATCCCTGATCACAATCTTTTCCTCATAGGGACCGTAAATATTCCCTGCCCGCAGGGCTACCTGGAAACCGTCCCATCCGCCGTATGTACAATAGAGGTAATAATAACCGTTCCGTTTGTATACATGGGTCCCTTCAAGTCCCGGCCTGATATCCCCCTTAAATACAAGGACATCCTCTCCTGCCGGGCTGAAATCGGACTTTAGTTCTGTGATTTTAATATCTCCGTAGCCATGAGCGACATAGATTTTTCCATCATCGTCGAAAAACAGACCGGGATCGTAAAAACCTGCAGGAAGTTTACGCAGGTCCCACGGGCCTTCAGGAACATCGGCGCTACAAAGAAAGCCACCTTCATCCAGGGTGATGAACAGCAAATAATACTTCCCGTCGTGATATTTTAAGCTCGTTGCCCACTGACCGTGACCGTAGCGATGGCAACCATCCAGATTGTAACAGGGACTGAAATCCATTCTTTGAACCGCATTGGAACAGTATCCCCAGTTCACAAGGTCATAGGAGCGGAGTATGGTCACACCAGGGAAAACGAACATGGTAGTGGAAACCATATAGTATACCGAGTCGACCCTGATAACATCCGGATCCGGGAAATCGGCAAAAATAACGGGATTGGTGTAGGTCCCGTCACCATTGTCACTCACCGTTTTCTGGCCGAAACCGTCAGCCCCGTTAAAAAGGGCAAACAGGGATATGAGAATTATGATTCTTTTCATCCGGTATAAAGTATTTGACCGAACAGGATGCCTGACCGGATCAGCTTTGCCCCTTCACAGGAACCTGCCCCGTGGCCGAATGTCAATGTCAGGTGATTTATTCCGTTGTTATTAGTTCCCCGGCAAGTTCTGCGCGCATCCACCCTGGCTTATTTGTCGTGATTGCCTTTACGCCCAGCCCGATCAGTGCTTTTGCGTCTTCTGGTTCATCAATAGTCCAGGCCAGTACATCCAGCTTATACTTAGCCGCTTTTTCCATGATCTTTTCATCTACAATCGCTCCGCGAAGGTTCACCCCATTGAGTCCGGCCCTGGCCACCTTGACCATATTTTTTTTGGCTTTGCCTTTAAAGGCGCAGAGCCAGTAACATTCATTTTTTGGAAAATAAGTCCTTGCCTCAACAATGGTAGTCAGGTTGAAACAGATAAAAACCATCTGCTTTTTTTTGCCCGATTTCTCAACCACTTCTTTCAGATACGGAAGGATCTTTTCATCCGACTTTATTTCGATGACCAGCTGTTTCCCTTCCGGAACTGTGGCAATCACTTCCTCAAGAAACGGGATTTTCTCTCCCCTGAATTCCTCTGCCTTATATGAACCGACTTCCAGAAGACGAAGCGTATCCGATGAACTTTTCAGCACATCAAAAGACCTGCCCGAAGTCCGGCGCGTGTTGCCGTCATGGATGACCATCACCTTCTTATCAGCCGTGAGGTAAACATCCACCTCCACGGCATCGGCTCCCTGTTCCCAGGCTTTCGTGGCCGAGGCCACGGTATTTTCAGGAGCATCGGCAGAAGCTCCACGGTGGCCGATAATTCTGACCTGAGCCTGCAGGACAGATGCACCGAGAACGAGAAGGAAAAAAAGAGACAGTTTTTTCATGATATACCGTTTTAGTATTGCAGAGTAAAAATGCAAAAAAACAACGTCGAATCAGGCAATTGACAGGGATTTTTCATAAAGTCCCTGTTCCCGGCGCTAGCAGAAATCTTAAATCACTGATAAATAAACACATATCATAAAGATATCCAAACATTTCGCCTGAGTGCAATATTTACTAAATTTGTTTGTAACAGTTGCCCGCAGATAACGTATCCGGGCAAAGTTTAATACCGGAAGACCATGAAAACCATCCACAGCCTGATTCTTATCCTTATTTCTTTGGCCGGTTCGTTGAATTCACCTGCCCAGGTTCCCGAACTGAAGAATGGATTTTTCTATCTGGACGGGGAGAAATTTTTCATCAAGGGGATTGGTTATGAACTGGGAGCCAGACCGGGTGAGGTGCCCTGGAACAAGACCTTTAATCCCGGTCAGCTGGAAGCAGAGATCGGCAGGATCAGATCGGCCGGTTTTAATACCATACGCACCTGGGCCGCTTTTACCGACGAGGAGCTGGCGGTACTGCAGAACCTGGATATTAAAATCATCATGGGGATATGGATCGATCCGGCAGGGGCCTTTTCCAACGCATCCTTCATTTCCCAGGCCAAAGCCACGGTAAATTCCGTTCTGTCCTATTCCTCCAAATATGATAATATCATTGCTTATCTCATTATGAATGAACCGCAGCCGGAGGCCATTTTTTCGGCCGGATATGAAGAGACCCTTCAGTTGTGGAACGAGCTCGCAGATCTTATTCACAACCAGCATCCCGGACGACCGGTGAGCATTGCGAACACCTGCAACGGCACCTACATACCCGCCGGTACTTTCGATTTCAGCGCCTATAACGCCTATATCTATAATCCGGTGACGATTAATTACCTGCATGGATACCGGGAGTTTGTTAACTACCTTGGCGGACTGAATGTCCCGGGCCACCCGCTGGTCATGACAGAATTCGGACTGTCTGTCTCTCCCACAGGCCCCGGCAACTGGGGCTATGGCGGAAATACCCTGAGCGAACAGGCTGAAGGTGATCTGTTCATGTACAAATCCCTGGTTGACGGAGGTGCTGCCGGGGCCTGTATCTTCAATTACAGCGACGGCTGGTGGAAAGGCGGGAATGAAGCAGTGCATGATGATGTGGCTGAGGAGTGGTTCGGACTGGTCTCCTATCTGAGCCTGGAAGACACCTTTGGTATTACCCGGCCGGTATGGGACTCGGTAAGGAATTTCCAGTCGGCCATCATCACCCGGCCCCGTTCCGGGGAGATATGCGGTCAGCGGATCCCGGTCGAGATCTTCAGGGAAGATACGGTTAAACGGATCGACATCCTTTTGAACGGGAACCTTGTACGCCAGTTTTACCCGGAAACAGCCTTTATTGCCGATACCCTGGTGGCCGATACGGTTGAAATCAGGGACCTGGTACTGATATTTGAATGTTACGATAAGGAGAACCGGCTGATCAAAAGGGAGGATAAGCGTATCCTGGTTTCACGGGATGAACTGTCCCTGCCTTCCATCAGCATTTCCATCAACAGCGACGCCTGGGAAACAGGAAGAGTAACAACGACCTACAGTATTGAAAAATCATCGTCATTTGAAACCGGAAATAAAATCGACTATATCTATTATCCCCATATCGGGTTCGATTTCGGACTAAAATACCAGATGGATATGCCTGCCGGGGATAAGGTGGACTTCTCGAAAGCCAATCTGATCAGCGCGGCCACGGATGTCTTCACAGTTGGTGCAGCCTTCGATATCAGTTATGGTTCCTTCGTGAAAAGGGTCGTGAACCAGGCGACTTATATCCGGCCGGAAGGAACCCCTGTTCAAGCTTTTGAAACCGCAACCGGCCCCTGGATCTGGCCCAATCCGGCATCAGATGCTTTTTATCTTGCTGGAGATCCCGGAAAGACATATAACTACAGGATCTTCAATCTGTTCGGTTCCCTGGTTTCTGCCGGTGAATATCTGAAACCGGGTCAGCCTGTAAGCGTTACTGAACTGATTCCCGGGTTTTATTCGGTAAGCATTGAGGATAGGCCCGGCGGTTCAGCTTCTGTGCTAAAGTTACTGATAGAATAAGTTTGATTAACAGGCATATAAACCACATTCACCTGTCCAGCACAGGCAATTCTGTTTGTAGCAACTGATAAATCCGACACCGGGCGGCAGGGAACAATAACACAACCGAATGTAAAAACCTGCCACTGAGCCATTGTTTTTCCTGATATATCTTATTATCTTCACAATTGGAATTCACACGGAAGTTTAAAAACTTGATTATCAATACATAAATTATTAATAATACCCGGACGATAACCGGTCAGATGCATAACCGGATGCTGAAACTTGTGCAATGAGCCGAAAATAAGATTGATGCAGAATAAACTGATCCTTTTTCTGGTTACAACCAGTCTTGCTTTCTCCTGCGTAAGGGAGCTTATCACTCCCGACCTTCCAGTACTGTTTACCGGTGAAGTTTTGGATATTGACACAAGTGGCGCCCTGTTTACTGGCGGATTCAGAAATATTGATCCATCCGGGCTGACCGAATACGGATTTCTCCTGAGTCATTATCCCAATGCAGAAAAGGTGAATTCCTTCAGGATCAGGCTTCCGATGCCATTTGAGAAAGAACTCTGCAGTTTCAGGGACAAATCTTCCCTGGATGCTGATACGGTATATTTTCTCAGGACCTATGCCTGTTACGGCGAAGAATTCATTTATGGTAACATTGTATCGTTCTACAGCCAGGGTTCCCTGACACCGGTCATCAAATCGGTAAGTCCGGAAGCCATATTATTCGGGGATACGGTCAGGGTTTACGGGGAAAATTTTGGTTATGACAGGAGCAGGATCAACCTCACTTTTAATGAGGACTCATCACTGATCCTGGAGGCCAGTGATACGGTAATAACGGCTATTGTGCCTGTTTTCAGGAAGGAAAACCGGTATTTCACAACAGATTCGGTTTCAGCAAGAGTGCATAAAGGAATTTACCGAACAGGGAGCCTGGATCATTTAAAGGTTCACCCCCCCGTTGTTGACTCTGTATCGGTGAAGGATGTAATGCCCTGTGAGACATTTTACCTGTGGGTCAGGGGCTTTCAGCCCGACCTTGGGGCCATCAGACTGGGAGACAAGACTTGCAAACTGATCGGTTTTGATGCTTCCAGTCATAAAGTTACAGTTACAGCGCCAGCGGTTTTCTCTGATCTGAAAGACAGTATCAGGGTAAAAATGCCAGCGTTCTCCTCCGCGGGAGATCCTGTCAGGGTTGTTGCCCCTGTAATTTCCTACTGTTCCGGGGAACCCGTTTTCACCAACGACCGGGTTACTTTAAGGGGCTCCGGCCTTTCCAACCCGGCGCTGCATATTTGCCTGGGAGAAGAGGAAGCCTCAGTTATTACCTTTTCGGATGAAGAAGTTACGGCAAAGGTACCGGGAATAAGCTGTGATGAAGTCCTTCCGATTATGTTGAAGTTTGGTACAGATCTGTTTGTTACGGATAAATTCTTGCTCACAAAGAGACCTGAAAATGTGGCAATTTCTGCTTCTTCTGTTTATCCGGATTCCTATACCTATAACATTACAGGAGACTTTTTCCCTATGTATCCGGGCACAGGATATCCTAAAATTACGGCAGTTGGCCAAGATGGAACGGAAAAACCGATAACTAATTTTTCCTATAATTATAAAGATCTAAATCAGACCAGCATATTCATTAAGATCCCTAAGAATCTCGGACTTGGTGAATGGGTAAACCTGAGAGTAGAAGTATGTAAAGGCATTGTAAATTATCTGGATTCAGCAATAAAATTCCCGGTTCCCGTTATTTCAAACTATCCAGGTGTAGTTTTTAATTATGGCGAATACACTGTCATAGGGTCCAATTTCGAAAGTGCTTATCCCAGAAATTCGGTTTATATCGGTGACCACTGCGTTGGAACCTTCCAGGCAAATACCTCAACCAGTCTCACATTTCAATGTGCTGCTGATCTTCCGGAAGGGGTATACTCACTGAAAGTTGTTACAAATGAAGTGGAATCAAAACCGGTTGAGGTTGTATTTCATCGGAGATGGAAAAAAATTGCCGACCTGCCCTATAAAATGAGTTCGGATGTGATCGCCTTTTATTCAAATGATATTATCTATGTTGGAGGAGGGTTTAACGAATCTCATTCCTTTGACCTGTATGCCTGTGATCTGACTTCAGGAACCATAAGTAAAAAAGCTGCTTTACCGGTACTTTACGGTACTTCGGTCAATGATGATCTTTTTGGCTATGTAGTGAGTAGCGGGGCTGTTTACCGCTACGATCTTTTAACTGATAACTGGACTATGTTATCCGCCCTGCCAATTACAATTCCTTCCTATTTTTCCGGACTACTGTACGACAAAAAGATTTATTTCTTCCCCTATCAGATTTCGGACAAACAATATTATTTCGATCTGACCCTGAACGAGCTTGTTTCGTATGAGGGATACAGTGAATATACTTCCTCCTGTGACCTTCCATATTCTGTTGTGCCCGATGGAGATATTGCATATATCATCCATCTGAACCATATGATCAGCTTAGATCTTAAGACCTTGTCCTATTCATATATATGGCTCAATGGTTCGTTTGTGAATTGGAACCGATCAGCCAATGGTATTATTCATGAGAATATGATATATACTTACGGGGAAAGTTACCTGAACAACTGGAATCCTGTTAGTCATGTCTCCGTCATACTCAATGGTCCTGAATTAGCATGCCACAGCTACATTTTCCGGAATGGGGATAAAGCTTACATTATAGGGGAACAGTCCATCTGGGAATTAAACCTGGATTTTGCCAAATGAGAACAGCTCTTTTCATATTATCACTGTTGATCAGTTGCACATTAAATGCACAACACCTCGATAACAGGCTTGATGCAGGCCTGATCGGTGGTAAACTGTTTCCGGTGGCTAAACAGGAGGTGTTTATCGGCGATTTCAGGTATCCTTCGCTGTACGGCAATTATAGTCCCGTTTTTACAGGGGGTGTTTATTGTGAGTACCGTGTAATGACACACCTTTGGCTGGGGCTGGATTACCGGATAAACCGTTTAAAGGACTGGAAAGGTGATCCAGGTCTGTTCATACTTGCGGATCCAGAGGTCGTGAATCACCTGCTGGCCATGACCATTGCCTATAGCCCGGAATTGTCCCGTACAAAAGGTTCCCGGATACGGTGGACACTTCATCTGGACCCCATCTTTTCGGTTGAATACCTGGAATGGCATCCGGATCCTGCCTATAATCCTGCTTATATTGAAAATACAGTTTACCTGATGCCGGGGATACGAGCCGGAACCTCCTTCCGGTATGCTCTGAACCTTTATACCGGCATTAAGGCTGACGCTTCATTTACCGTACTCCCGGAGGATAGTTTTTACCATTTCGACAGGTCATTCCACAGCCTTAGCGTGACACTCGGATTTTATTTCCGCTTGATGAAAAACCCATATTACAGGTATGAATAGAACTTTCATCGTATTCCTTTTCCTGTTGTTGCCCGGTCTGCTCCCCGCACAAAAAAACATAACGGGCCGGCTGATCGGCCCCGGAGATCTGAGTGCCCATGATTTTTGCCTGACCAATAACGGAAAACTCATCTACATTGCTGCCGATGACGGGATCTTTTTATACGAGATTGAAAACCTCGAACTCATCAGGAAATGGTCCTACCCTGGAGATGCTGTCATCCAGTCGCTGGTCGTTTCCAGGGATGGAACGCTGATGGCCGCAGGATCGAGAGACGGCAGACTTTTTATACAAGACCTGCGCGGCGACAGTTTCTCGGTTATCAAATGTTCAGAAAAGCAGATCACCTCGGTGGATATGGTTAAGTATGCCAATGTACTGGTTGCCGGGACCATGGATGGTGAAATCATCCGGCTCGACACAGCCGGAAATATCCTCCACCGTTACCGGGAACAAAAAAACCTGCTTACCCGTGTGGTACTGAATCCGGCCGGGAATATCCTGATGTCCTCTTCCATAGATGGGAAAATCGTTTTTCTGGACCTGGAAAAAGATCTGGTCCTTTCATCCGAAGAACTGAAAACGAAACCTTCCCTTGATGCAACTGTAAACCTGCGGATCCGCAACCTTCTGACTGCAGAATCAGGCTCACTTTATCACTGGCTGGTAGGTTACGACTATAAGAGAACGAAGTTGAATAGGTACTTTATGAACGGACTGGTAACCGGCGTGGATATAACACCTGAAGGTGATGCCTGGGCTGCCTGTTCCGTAAACGGGAAGATCCTGGTTCATACTAATGTATGTTTGTACTCTGCAAAAATAAAGGGCATAATTCTTAACCGGATCCGGTTTATCAGAGCTGATAACAGGATTCTATACCTGGTAGTTGCTACCGAGAAAAATGGTGTGCGTCTGGTCAGCACCATGGATATGAAAATATTGCAATAATAATTTCTTCAGGATGATGAGGCTCAGATTACTGCTTTTCCTGCCTGGATTAATCCAGGTGTTCATCACCGGAAACCTCTGTGGCCAATCAGCGTTTCCCGATACTACCGCTTCCCGCTTTGAGAGCAGGGAGAAGTACAGCAATGATACCGAAGATGATCTCAATCCCTTTATGACGGAAATATTGAAAGAAGAAGTTCTATTATTTCCCGGGATTATAAACGTGGAAGGTTTGCTTCAGGGGCGTGTCAGCGGACTGAGCGTAACAACGGCTACCGGTGAACCCGGGACAGCTGACCAGATGCTGATTTTTAACGGGTCGACCTTTAAGAATTATCGCCCTCTGGTGGTCATAGATGGACTGCCTCTGCCACAGTACAATCAGTTTTTTAACTGGTTAAGCGATAACAGCAGTGAACTTAAACAATGGATCCCCGTAGCTGTAAAGGATATCAGCTCACTTAAAATTCTTCATGGGGAGGAAGCAAGTGTGCTTTACGGACCGGAAGGAAGCAACGGGGCGATCCTGATCGAAACCCGGAGAAATGATCAGGGACAATTTCACGCAGAATACGATGTAACGGGCTCTGTGATGCTGAAACCGGCATCACTGGCGCTTTTAAACGGAGATGAATACATTATGCAGCAACTGGAAGCCTGGCACAATGCCTATGGAATATTTGAAGTACCCTCCGAGCTGGCTTATGACAGGGATTATCCGGATTTTTACAATTATTCGGCCAACACCGACTGGCCCGGAGCCGTTTTGAAAACTGGTTTCTCCATGAACCATTATCTGAACCTGAGCGGGAGAAAAGACAAAAACCGGTTCTCCTTATCCGGAAGTTTCCTTGACCGGTCTGGAAACCTGATCAATACAGGCTATAAAAGAGAATATATCCGCAGCTCCCTCGACCATGAATTCTCCGGACGTTTCAGAGCAGGGATCCGGCTGAATTATACCGGCGATCATTATAACGGCAATTACCTGCCAGATGACGAAAACGGGAATGAAAATGATCTGCTCCGGATGGCCTATCACAAGGCGTCGAATATGAGTATCCTACAGTACGATCCTGAAGGTCAGCTGACGGGAAAATTCTTCACTCCGTCAGATAATTACCAGGGTAATGGCAACTACTATTATAATCCGGTCGCCCTGGCAGAATATTCCTATGCCAGGAAAAAGCTTAAAATTCTGGAAGGATCAATGCATCTGATCTATGAACCGTTTAATTTCTTAAAGATCAGTCAGCAATTTGCCGGTTCCCGGACTGTTGCGTCAAATCTTACCTTTCTCGACCAGTCCTCTTTTAGCTATTTTGATTCTGATAGTCTGGATCAGAAAATCTCTTTTCTGATGAATGTGGACAGGTTCTACAGCCGGACAGATTTTCGCTTCAGGGTTCCACTTCGCAATGAAGAATCTCAATCGCTGAATGTTGATCTCAGCTGGACTTCCATCGGAGAGAAAACTTATATCACCCCCCCGGATAATTCATATTTAACTATTCCGGAGAATCAATCCAGGCATGCACTGAATACGGCCATTCATTACAATTTCAAATCAAGTCTCTTATTATCCGTACTTGCACGAACAGACGCCTATCCCGGTAAAAACGACGACTTTATCTGGTTAAATCAATACCAGGCATACAGTGGATACAGGTTCTCAAACCTGGAATTTTTCAGGCAATCCGGTATTCTTCAGGAAGGACTTGTCTATCTTTCATTTTCAGACCTTACCTCAGATTATCGACTTTTTCCCTCTGCCTTTAATGCATTTAAATCGAAGAATAATACCATTAAAGGAGGACTTGATCTGGGTATACTCAGAGACCGTGTCAACATTTCAGTTCAGGGATTTTACAGAAGATACAAATTAAACACTGATTTTGAAGCAGATAATCTATTTGTTGATATTGGCAACCGGGGAATCGATCTCTCAACCGAACTTAAGTTGATCGGCACCAGGGATCTGAGTGTCCGGGCCTATGCCAATCTAGAAATGAATCGTTATAACTATTTATCAGCTGTTGGTTATTCATCCGATAATAAACCAGGTGACTATTACTGTCTGGATTACCTTGGGATTTACTTTACTGATGATGAAGCGCTTGCCAGGAATGAAAATGGGACAATCATTACGGATCCGGAAGGAAATCCTCTGCAAAAAGCCTATCTGGGCAACCGCAGTTACTATGCCGGTGACGCCAATTACAGGGACGTAAATTACGATGGTATCATAAACAACAGTGACTGGTTGTTCATGGGTAATAGCATTCCGCGCTTTTTCGGGGGATTCGGTTCTTCAATCCGTTACCGGAATTTTGATCTGGCTTTCCGGATGATGTTTCGTGCCGGATACCAGATCATGAATAGCTTTGCACTGGATATGGAGAACGGATACAGCAGAAATAATAACAGCCGGAGTGTTTTGAACCACTGGCGGATTGACGGGCAGACGGACCCTGATCTTTATCCGAAACCGATTTTGAATAATAATGCCAGTTTTTTGGTCTCCGACAGATACCTTGAAAACGGGAGTTTTCTCAAACTGAAATACCTGAACCTGGGCTACCGGTTTAATCAATCAGTATGCAGCAAGATACGTCTGTCGGCCTTATCGGTCAATCTTTCCGTGCAGAACCTTTTTTGTCTGACTGCTTACAGTGGCCTGGATCCGGAAATCCCGGAATATCTTACCTTATACCCGGGTATCAGAGATGATTACATTAAAGCTCCTGCACCTCTGACCATCTCACTTAGTCTCAGCGCTTCCCTTTAATGGATTTTTCTTTTTTGCTTTTTTCGCCGCAAAGATTGCAGCATCTTCATTTACCCTGAAACGGACCATTTCAGCTATCAGTTCCAGGGGAATGGGCTTGTCGTAAGGGAACTGAATGGCTCCCTTTGAAGTTTTATACGCTCCAAGCCGGTCAGCAAAGCCGGCCACCCCCGAGCCGGTCGGATAGAAGCCCAGGTGCTTTTTCTGGGCAGCAAAATAGACCAGAACGGCATGCTGCCTGTAGGCCGGCATACCATAACTTATCCCCTCCACTGCAGTGGGTGCATTCTTGCGGATCACCGTACGAATGGTTTCCAGGATCACACGGATCTCCTCCGGAAATCCGGCAATATATTCTTCAACGGTGGCAGCTGTGTTCATCATCGGCGTAAATATTATCGAATCAGCAATAATAACAATCTTTCTGCCTCCCGGTTCACCAATTCATCTGTCCCTTTTTGAGAAAACCGGGCTTAATATTTATAATTTAACCATCTATTTGCCATTACCCCCTTTTTTTTAAAGGGTTTAT
>JBMOLL010000138.1:0-27828 GCA_049325415.1 Bacteroidota bacterium
CAGTTGTTCCGCCAGGAGCAGCGCTGGGTAGCTATGTCTGGCAGGGATAAGCGCTGAAAGCATCTAAGCGCGAAACCCGCCTCAAGATTAGGTTTCCCACCTGTTGAGAGGTGAGAGGTGAGAGGTGGACCTTTGTCGGGGGGGGGAAGGAGATTTGAGAGGGGAGATTTGAGAGGCCCACATTCGACAGGATTACAGCGGATGGTAGGAGCTTTGGGAAGGGAATAACTTTTGTTTTTTACCACGGAGGCATAGAGAGCAGGGAACTGCACAGAGAAGGAGGAAGTACCTTTTCCTCTGTGTCACTCTGTGTTCTCCGTGTCTCTGTGTCTCTGTGGTCTGTTTTACCGATAGTTCCTGAGCATTGCCCTGCGCACTCCCTCTCTCTGACGTGCAGATTCAATTTGCCGGTCTATGTTATACAGCCTGTAAGCACCCTGTTCTATTGACATGCTCATTTCCTTTAACTACCTTTCATACAGGCGAAAATGGATTTACGAGGATACGAGACTTATCAAACTAACCACTAACTGCTATGAAAACAAAACTCCTTCCATTCCTTGTCTTTCTGGTCGCCTCTGCCTGCATCTATGGTCAGACGGAGCGAAACCAGCCCGGAAAGAAAACCGTTTTTATCTCTGCCGGAACCCATTATCAGGACCCCGGATCGGGAGAGTTTCTACCCCCTCCCGTTTTTAATCCCTCTGAAATCCTGCCTGCCTCCGACACACCGGTAGAAGGTGCAGCCGTGGACAATTCCCCGCAGGAATTTTTACCCTCCTTCCCCGAAAAGAGGGAACCCGGGCAGCGCAGAGATCAGCACAACCTATCGCACAAACAGCAAAGTCTCAGGCAGGATAAAGAAATACATCGCTTCACTTCCGCTACAACGCTGATGCCGCACGATCCCAACCGAAACACGAAGTCGGCCCTGGAGCAAGGAAAACAACTGGATAAAATTGTCGGAAAATACTGGGATGAAGATCTGGGCCACTGGGGTACCGACCTCACCTACAAGGCCGAAATAGAATATGACGGAAACGGGAACCGGACTTTCCTTACGTATTACAGTTGGGATGCGGAAACGGAAACCTGGGTTGAATTTTCGAAAAGGGAATACACATACGATGAAAACAACTACAATACCCTCTACATTTTTTATTACTGGGATCCGGAAATCCCGGAATGGTATCCCTATTCAAAAAGCGAATATGACTATGATGAGTCGGGGCACCGGATCTACACAGCCTCATATTCCTGGATCAGAGAACAGTCTGCCTGGAAATGCAACAGTATCTATGAGTATGCCTACACGGGAAATTTCCAGACCCTGTATGCTTATTATTCCTGGAATGCCGATCTGAACGCTGTGATCGGGGTAGACAAATATGAAATCACCCTGAACGAAAACAACCTGACTGTTTCAAGGCTCATTTTCACCTGGGATATTGATAATGGCCAATGGACCAAAGTCGCGAAATATGATTTCAGTTATAATGGCAGCGGAAGGGAAATTGAACGGATCTATTCGCTCTGGAACCCCTCCACGGAAGACTGGGACCCTATGACCCGCGTCAGCACAACGTATTACGAAGATGTAAGGGAGGCTGAAAAACAATACTGGAACTGGGACTTTGTGCTTACCGACTGGAGGATCGCCAAAAAGGACGTCTACAGCTATGATGGCTCTACCCGCTTAACCGAGATGCTCACCCTTTTCTGGGATGATCTGCTTTCCGACTGGGTCTACTCCAAAAAAACCGAATATGAATGGGATGAAAACGGCAACCGTTCACTGGAGATCTTTGCATTATGGAATAAGGAACTCGGCAACTGGGATTATCTGGCGAAATATGAATACAGTTATAACGCAGAACAAAAGCTGCTGTATTATGGCTATTTCACCTGGAGCCAGGACTATGGCGAATGGCTCGGGGTCACCAAAAGGGAATATAAATACGACCAGTACGGGAATATCATATACAATGCCTATTACAGCTGGCGGGCCGATTACTGGAGCTGGTACGGGACTTCACGTACCGATTACACCTATAATGCAGCGGGAGTGATGCTGACATTTTCATATTTCATATGGAACTGGGATAATTACGATTGGGCCGGAACTGATTTTTATACCTATGTTTTTGAGGACGGCAGGGCAGTTGGGATTGAGGTTGTTGGCTGGGAAACAGGCGACTGGGAATTGTGGGAAGAAAACTATACCTATAACGAGCACCAGGACCTGATCGTTATGGAAGATAGCGATTTCGACAACCTGACCGGGGAAAAAATCCCGAACGGCAGATCGGAACTGGAGTATGATGAACTGAACCGGTGCATCAGGGTGACCAATTTCTACATGAATGATCAGACCCAGACCTGGAGAAGCGAGTATAAGACGGAATTCACCTACGATGCACAAAACCGGCTTTACGAAACCTTCGAATCGGAATGGAACTCAGACGAAAACGACTGGCTGACCTGGGAGAAAACCGTAAACTTTTATAACGCCCAGGGACTGCTTGAGAGAACCGAAGAATTCTACTGGCCTTACGAAGGTTCCGACTGGGAGATCGACAGAAAAACCGAGTACAGCTACAACGCGGATAATCTCCTGTCGCAGTGCCTTACCTCCGACTGGTACTCCGGTGAGAATAAATGGGTAAGCCAGTACAAGGCTAGCTATACCTACAACACAAATAAAAGGATAGACAGCGAACTCGAGTATTACTATAATTCCTATGAAGGAGGCTGGCAGGAAGAATATAAAGCGGAATACAGCTATACAGAGAATGGAAAGCTCCATGAAAAAACATCGTTCTGGAAAAGCGACAGCGACTGGATGCAATCGGGCAGGGAAAGCTATGATTACGATCCTTCCGTATCTTTAAGCCAGCTCGTAATCCCAGACAATCTCAGTATTTATTTCCTGGATGGAATGCTCCTGACCCTTAAATACAGTTACTGGGACAGCGATTTATCAGACTGGCAGGACGATGAGGAGTACGAAATGTTCTACTCCGATGTGACCTTGATTTCAGGCAGCATAGCCGCAGAAAGCGGTTCCGTGCGCGTCTACCCGAACCCGGTGGATCAGCTTCTGTTCGTTTCGCAAACTGATCCTGCAGCAGAACAGCTGATCACGGTATACAGCATTCGCGGAGAAAAAATCAGGGAGCTTACAACCTGCGGAACACTAACAGGGGTGGATCTGTCGGACTGTGCCCCGGGTATTTATATCATAAAGGTCACCGGGGATTCCGGAAACCTGCTCGAAAGACTGGTAAAACTGTAACGGGCCTTCCCGGTCGGAACAGGCCGGCGTAAGGTCAGCAACAATGACAAAGGGTGAGGTGGCAAAAGCTATTCTTCGCCCTTTGCTGTTTGATCCGGCTATGCTTTGAATCTGATTTTTGCTTCTTCAAGTATCGCTTCTGTTGCCGTCGCCCCGCAGCGGCTGCAGCCGGCCTTTTTAACCGCCAGTAGCCCGTCGAGCGTGCGCACGCCGCCGGCTGCCTTGACCCTGACACCCGGTCCGACGCTTTTCTTCATCAGTTCCAGCACGGGAATGGTGGCTCCGGTGTAGGAATACCTCCCATCCTCCCCTTTCACAAAGCCAAAACCTGTCGAGGTCTTGACATAATCGGCCCCGGCCCGGGTGCAGATCCTGCATAACTGCACAATATCTTCCTCCCTTGTGATATAATCCGTTTCGAAAATCACCTTGACAATGGCGCCGTTCGCGTGGCAGGCACCAGTGACTTCCCCGATCTCTGCCTCCACGTATTCCCAGTCGCCCTGCAGCGCCTTCCCGATATTGATCACCATATCGATCTCCACAGCGCCGTCGCGGCAGGCCTTAAC
Source organism: Bacteroidota bacterium (assembly GCA_049325415.1). Taxonomy (GTDB): domain Bacteria; phylum Bacteroidota; class Bacteroidia; order Bacteroidales; genus JBMOLL01. Next base: position 3,865 of record JBMOLL010000138.1, read on the forward strand.
CGTTTCGTAGACCTTCACATCCGTCACCGAATTACCGGCAGGAAAACCAATGACGCAACCCACGGCCACCGGGCTGCCGGCCAGTAGCCGCACGGCCTCCGGCACCATATAGGGTTTAACACAGACCGAGGCCACTCCGTACTTTTCCGCTACCCGGCATTCTCTTTCCAGGTCGCTGTCGGTGAGGGTCGGATGCAAGATCGAGTGGTCGATCATTTGCGCAAGTTCGTGAACGATGGACATGATGGTGTTTTATATGATTGCAAGATAGGAATCAGCAGGTTAAAGACCAAATGCTGAAGTTAAGGTTAAGGTTGAGATTGAGATTGAGAGGGACCGTTGCCGTTTCCAATATTCATGCCACCTCTCAACCTTATTCTTATCCTCAACCTTATTCTTATCCTCAACCTTATTCTATCCTCAACCTTATTCTTATCCTCAACCTTATTCTTATCCTTCTATGGCACTCCCGCAGTAATTATAACTGGCAATCCGCATATTGTTTGAGCTGTAATGGGAGTACAGATCGGTAAAAACAAAGCCGCTGGCAGTTATGAGGGCCGGGATGTTGCGGTTAAGGTTACAACCTCCGCCAACAGGTTTCCATAAAGGATTCAGGGTGTTCTGAAACAGCCTGATATGCCGGTCGGGCGCCAGTCCGTGTTCACAGAAAAGCAGCCTGCCGCAGGGCCGCAACACTCGTTTCATCTCGGAGAGTGCCCGGTAAGGATCTTCCACCGTGCATAGGGTGAAAGTGCTGAGAACCGTATCGAAAATATGGTCATCGAACGGCAGTTCCTCGGCCTTTGCCCGGGCAAAGGTTACGGGGAAAGGCAGAGCGCCGGTAGACTGATCCCTGCGGTTCCACAGCTCCCCCGAAGGATCGATTCCGGTAACGGATATAATCTTCCCGGGGTCGTAGAAAGGGAGGTTCAGCCCCGATCCGATGCCGATCTCCAGTACCTCACCTTCGGCCAGGGGAACCACGCGTTCACGCTGACTGCTTATTGAGCCGTGACTGCAGACCACATGAATTGCACGGGGAAGTACGTATTTACGATAAAATCCCATGGGGCAAAGTTAGGGAAAAAAGTGAGGGCCGAAGGGAATTCTGAGTCCGGACAGTTGCTTGAAATATTCAGGCGAGTTTGTATATTGCATCAGGGGGAGAGTCAGGAGCAAACTCCCTGTAAAACTAAAACTAAATCTAAAACAAATGAAAGCAAACGGACCTGCTTTAGTGACCGGTATAGGAATATTCACCTCCATTGGCTGCACACGTGAGGAATTCTGGAAGTCCCTGGTGGCCGGTCAGTCGGGAATAAAAAGGATCCAGGCCTTCGACCCTGCAGGTCATAAGAGCCAGGTAGCCTCCGAAGTGGCCACCTATAATCCCGGGAATTATTTCGACCGGAAGGAAGCCCGAAAGATGGCGCGTATGTCTCAGCTGGCGGTCAGCGCCGCCATGGAAGCGGTGAAGGATGCAGGGCTGGACCTGGAGAAGGAAGACCGGAGCCGGATCGGGGCCGTGATCGGTTCGGGGGGAGGCGATTACACCCACCTGGAAGACCAGGCGGTGCGGTTCTCGAAGATGGGACCGGGATCGATCAATCCGCTGACGGTGCCCCGGATCATCCCCAATATGCCCGTAAGCAATGTCTCCATCCACCTGGGTCTGCACGGCCCCACCCTGGGTGTTGCCGCGGCCTGCACCACCGGGGCCCATGCCATTGGCACGGCGCTGTTCATGCTCCGGGCCGGTATGGCCGATGTGATCCTTGCCGGCGGAACGGAGGCCTCCGTCATAGGGATGGTGCTCGACGCCTATTCGAGCATGGGTGTGGTGAGCTATGCCAACGAGATCCCGGAGAAGGCCAGCCGTCCCTTCGACCTGAACCGCAGCGGTTTCGTGCTGGGCGAAGGTGCCTGCGTGCTGGTAATTGAAACAGAAGAACATGCCCGTAAACGCGGTGCAAAAGGCCTGGCACTCCTTTCAGGCTTCGGCTCCACCTCTGACGCCTATGGCATCGCAGCGCCTGAACCGGAAGGCTTATGGGCCGCCGCTGCCATGGAAAATGCCATAAAGGACGCCGGTCTGACTCCCGAGGACATCGGCTATGTGAATGCCCACGGCACCGCCACGAAGCTGAATGACAAAACGGAGACCCTTGCCATTAAAAAAGCATTTCATAACCGGAACATCCCGGTGAGCTCCACCAAATCGATGATCGGTCACACCCTCAGCGCCGCCGGGGCCATCGAAGCCGCCGCCACGCTGCTGGCCGTACACCACGGCATCCTCCCTCCCACTATTGCCTGGGAGACGCCCGATCCGGAGTGCGATCTCGATGTGATCCCCAATGTGGCCCGCAAGGCGGATATCAGGGCGGCCATCTCGAATTCGTTCGGGTTCGGGGGGCAGAACGGGGTGCTGGTGTTTGGGAAGGTGAAGGGGGATGAGTGAGGGGTGAGAAGTGACGGGTTACGGGTTACGGGTTACGGGTTATCCCGAAAAACAACAAATTTTTCTTTGGTAGTTTTTCGAGGATCCTCGGGTTTCTGATAAAGCGTAGCTTTAGGAAACCCGGGACGGGTTACGGGTTATCCCGAAAAACAACAAATATTTATTTGGTAGTTTTTCGAAGATCCTTGGGTTTCTGATAAAGCGTAGCTTTAGGAAACCCGGGACGGGTCATGGGTTATGGGTTGTCCCCTGAGCGGTCCCTGAACGGTCCCTGAGTGGTCCCTGAGCCTGTCGAAGGGCCTGTCGAAGGGCCTGCTATCGATAAATTGTAAAGGGTGACGCCTGCCTTCGCCAGAGGCTTCGGCGGGCGGAACGAGTTACCCGCCTTCGCCAGGGGGCTTCGGCGGACGGGACGGGTGACGGGTTTGTCTGACAAAGATCTTTATTATTAACTTGGCTCTGTGAAAAAGATAGTCATTTTCCTTCTGTTTATTCCTTTTGCCTGCGGGCCGCGGCACAGCGCGACAGGTGCCGGGGCAGAGCCGGTGATTCATACCCGGGAGGTGTATAAAAGTATTGACACTTTCCTGCTTGAAATGGATATTTTCTACCAGGAGGCAGCCCTGGAGCGCGAAAACAACACGGCCATCGTCTTTTTTCACGGGGGAGGCTGGGCCTACGGATCTCCCGGCGAGTTCTACAGCATCTGCGAGCGTTATGCCCGGATGGGGCTTATAACGTTTTCGGTGGAATACCGCCTGTCGGTCGACAGGGGTGTCACGCCTTCCCAAACGATCAGTCCGATCGAATGTGTGATGGATGCCCGCTCGGCCCTGCGCTGGGTGCAGGCAAATGCCGGGCGCTTTCACCTGGCGCAGGATAAGATCGTCGCAGCGGGACAGTCGGCCGGTGGTCAGCTCGCCCTCTCCACGGCCATGATCGACGACTGGAACGAGGCAGGCGACGACACCACGCTGAGCACCTGTCCAGATGCTTTGATCCTGTTCTCGTCGAACGTAAACACTGTCGAGGGCTGGTGCGATTATTTGCTGGGCGAGCGGCGGGAGCTTATATGGAGCATCTCCCCCACGCACCATATCCGGGCAGGACTGCCGCCCATGATCGCCTTTCACGGCAGCGAGGATGAGCAGGTGCCGAAATGGACGGCCGAGCACTTTGCCGAAGAGATGAAAAAGGCAGGAAACCGTTACGAGCTGGTTCTGTTCGAAGGCCGTCAGCACTACCTCGGCGCCGGCGACAGCACCTATTCGGGTTACTGCACTGAAGAGATCCTGCAACAGGCCGACGAATTTTTGAGGCGGCTGGGGATGATGGGGGGTGAGGGAGAGTGAGAGGGAGAGTGCTGATTGAATCTTTTAAATTTATCGCCGATCACTTATTACACTTCACTTATCACTCATCTTTTTTCCCTATCTTTGCATGGCCAGGGGCTGAGCTGGTTTTGACAGCGGGTTAAACTGGTACGCAAGCATGCCGGGTGTTGGGTGTGGGCCCGTAAAATTGAATGCTCAAACAATTAATTGGCAATACTAATTATGCTCTCGCTGCTTAATTTGCTAAGCAAATAAAGCTTCATCCCTTCTCCAGGAGTTGGGACGAGATGTTCCGCTGCAGTTTCCTCCTGGTTGGCTGTAGCATATGGGGCACAATTTAAACAGGGATAGTCGTCGGGAAGTCCCGGTCCGGCGGCGAAATTCAGGGACTAAGGTTTGGATCGGTTGTCCTGCACCAGTCCCTTCCCGAAAACCCAAGCCGGACTAAGCATGTAGAAACCGTATGGGTTTCCTGTTTGGACCGGGGTTCGACTCCCCGCAGCTCCACAAAAAAAAGCCTCTTTGGAGGCTTTTTTTGTGGGGCAAGGGGAGGAGAAGTTTATCCCGGCTTAGGTATTCTTACGAAGAATGAGTTAGAATACCTTTGTCGGGGACTCCCCGCAGCTCCACACAAAAATAGCACTCCGAACGGAGTGCTATTTTTTTGATACAATCGAATTCACCTCCCCTACCTGATACTCACCGTAATCTTCTTCAAATTCTTAGCGTCCGAGCTGTTCCCGTAAAAAATATCATAGTCTCCCGGGGTGACAGCCATTTTACGTTGTGCCCAGTCGTAGAACTCAAACGATGAGGGAGGCAGAGCAATAATTGCGTTTTCTGTTTTTCCTTTTGCGACCTCTACACGTTTGAATCCTTTCAGGGTTTTAAGGGGCCCTTCGATATCGTTCACTTTCCGGATATAAACCTGTACAATTTCTGTCCCGGCCCGCTTTCCGGAGTTTGTGACAGGAACGGTGATCTGAATGGTTTCATCAGTGTTAAAGGTATTCCTGCTCAGCGTCGCAGTACCAATTTCAAATTCTGTATAGCTTAAGCCATAGCCAAAGGGGAACAATGCGTCGTCCATGTACCGGTAGGTACGTCCTTTCATCGAATAATCCTCAAAGTCTTTTAGCTGCTCGGAGCTTCTATAGAAGGTAACGGGAAGTTTCCCTGAGGGGTTATAATCGCCAAAAAGCACATCTGCCACTGCCTGTCCGCCCGATTCGCCCGGATACCAGGCCTGTAAAATGGCATCGCAGCTTTCGGTCTCGGGAGTCAGGGCAATAGCCGACCCCGAACAGTTAACAAAAATCACCTTTTTCCCCGCTTCCTTTAAAACCTTCAAACACTCGCGCTGAACCGAAGGCAGTTCAATATTGGTGCGGTCGCCACCTTTAAATCCCGGATAACTGACAGGCATCTCCTCCCCTTCCAGGTTACCCGACAACCCTCCCGCAAAAATCACCACATCAATCCCTTTCAGTTTATTTAGCAAATCGGTATAATCGACATCCACTTCTTTACCAAAAGTGAATTCGATGTTTGCCTGCCAGTTGTTCATCTGCATAAAGCGGATCTCAATTTTGTACTTTTTTCCGGCTTCAACTTTAAAAGGGATCGTCGATATAAGTGTTCTCCAGTTATCATATTTCCTTATGGTCTCACCATTTACAAGTAACTCAAAATGACCGGTTGCACCGCCTTTAAACACCAGTTCTTCCGTAATTTCAGGTATAAATTCGGTTTCAAATACTGCCGAAAATCCCTCGAGTTTAACACCCGATGCAAATTCATGCTGCCCTGCAGTGGTCATTTTTATGGGAGCGGTGATCTGCGTGCTTGTTACAATATCTCCGGTAAAATCGCGGGTATTACGGAAGGTCGCTTTAAAACCCTGTTTGCCGTTGAATGAACAGAGATCAAAATAGCTCAGGGTAACTTTATCTTCAACCAGGTCACAGCCTTTGTCGTAAAATATTTTCTTTTCGGGCAGTTTGGTTTTGATACCGTCGAGGATCGAAATGGTGCGCACCGGCGTTCCGTTGTAATTTCCCCAGAGCATGGGCTTATCATTGGCATTGGGCCCGATTACTGCTATTCTTCCGGATGACTTTGATAGAGGCAGAATATTGTCTTTATTCTGAAGCAGTGTCATTGTTTCACGCGCCATGTCGAGGGCAAGTTTCTGATGCTCACTGTTATTTAATACGGAGGGAGAGATCCGGGCATAGGGAACGATCGCATCATCATCAAAATCACCAAGATCGAAACGACCGATCAATAAGCGCATTACGCTCATATCGATATCTTCTTCTTTGATCAAACCCCGTTCAACTGCCTCAGGTAAGGTTTTAAACGGATAATTCTCCCAGATACATTCCACATCGGTTCCTGAAAGAACAGCTTTTGAAGCTGCATGAACAGGATCAGAAGAAACTTTATGACTGTTGAAAAAATCAGAAATTGCACCGCAGTCCGACACTACCATGTACTGATATCCCCACTCCTCGCGCAGGATACGTTGCAAAAGCCTGGTATTGCCGCAGCAGGGCTCATCATCCAGACGCTGGTAGGCGCACATCACCTGGCGTACATCGCCGTCCTGCACCAGGGCTTTGAAAGCCGGGAGATAAGTTTCGTATAAATCGCGTGGACTAACGTTATTCAGATTCAGTTCATGACGGCTCCATTCCGGACCCGAATGTACCGCATAATGCTTGGCACAGGCCAGCAGCTTACGGTATCGCATATCCTCCGGCCCCTGCAGGCCCTTTACCACCTGAACCCCCATACGGGAAGTCAGGTAAGGATCCTCCCCATAGGTTTCCTGTCCCCGTCCCCAGCGCGGGTCCCGGAAAATATTCACATTGGGGGTCCAGACCGAAAGGCTTAAAAAACGCTTGTTTTCGTTGCCGGCCGCGATCCACTGATTGTATTTGGCACGGGCTTCGTCGGATACCGCATCGAAGATCAGGTACAGAAGCTCATCATCAAACGATGCGGCCATTCCTATCGGCTCAGGAAATACAGTTACGTTATCGTTGTTGGCATATCCGTGAAGAGCCTCACTCCACCAGTTGAACTTTTTAATTCCGAGACGCGGAATTGCATCCGACTGGTCGCACATTAAGGCGGCTTTTTCTTCGAGGGTAAGCCTGGATATCAGATCTTTAGCCCTTTCTTCGGAACTCAGGTCAGGGTTTTGAAAAGGATAGTTCTGAGCTCGCAGATTTACAGGTAGAATCAGGCATAAGACCAGTAATAACTTAATATTCATGTATTTGAACTTTAGGATTAGAATTTCCTCTTAAAAATACAAAGAATAACTTTCTTACTGATGGTAAGATAATACTAAAATGGAAGCGTCGACAAATGCTTTACTCCCCGCAGCCATCTTATTTTAGCTGCAATTCCACCGGAACGTATTTTTTTGGAATATACCTATTCGGAGTAAGCCTCCGGCCACCCACGTCTTGTAAAATTCAAAATCACTCCAGGAACCATTAGAGTAAATCCAACATTTTCGGGAGTTCTGCTGACTTTTATTAGAGTATATCTTTGCGAAAAATTCCTTCTTTCGGTGATTATCGCAAAATTTCTATCTTAGATTTTCAACAAACAACTTAATCTGGCAGCAAACATTGATACCAGGTCTGAGGAGTATTTCTGAAGCGGTGGGCTTTTTGAAGAATTACCGGATATCATCGCACAGCTTTCAGCTTTCAGACCTTTCACAAAAAATGCCGGATCCCCCGATCCGGCATTTTTATATCTGGTGAATTCTACTTGTTAAACCGTCCAGGTTCCCGACAGATACTCCTCCCCGGAGGAATAGTACGACCAGCTTCCGTTACCCTCGGTGTCCCACTCCATATGATAGAATTTGGTGCCTACGCTGTAATAGTCAATGCTGCCCGAACCATCGGCGTTTACCTTTACTTCATACTTCAGGAAATATTCGAATGACTCGTCAGAGGAATCGTAATTCCAGCTAAAGGTATAGTTGCCTGCGGCATCCTTTGTCCAGTGGTAGGTCCAGTAAAGTTCCTCGAAGTCCTCGGTCGTTCCGTAAGCCTGGGCCCAGGCAAAATTGTAGAGGATCTCCCCTTCACTGCCGTCCTTCTTCTCCCACGCGGTGATGTAGGGATAAATCGTACCGTTTTCAAATTGCACCTCCATGGTCCATGTACGCTTCTGACTGTCTTCTTCGTAGGTCCAGTAGAAAGTCATGGTGTAAGTATAGCTGGAAACGGACCACCGCCAGGTGTCACCCGTCGAACGTACGGCTTCGTCGGGCGGAACGAGATCGCCCATGAATGTCGACATATCCAGCGCCGAGGCAATATCCGACACGCAGAGAACGGCATATTCGTCGGTTGAGTTCTTCAGTGCCTCCGGGACCTGGTCCATGATGGTCTCCGGCTCAAAGCTTAGCATTTCGTCGGGCGGGGTATCCGCTTCCTTACACGAAGTGAAGAACGAGAGAGTGAATGCAAGTGCTGCAAAATACAGGAGGTGCTTACTTTTTTTCATATGCTTTTTATTTGGGTTTTAGTAAAGTTGAATTTAGGAAATTTCCCCGACACCGGAAATACCCTTTTTACGGGATTTCACCGGCAATTCACAGGAAAGACCTCACACTGTTTCTCCGACCTGTTTTATAAATTAATCCGTTATTATTCATACTATTCCATGCGTTTTTACTGTGATTATGGCATGAAAGCTGCATTCCCCGTCCTTCTCCTCCTGCTGTTTCCGCCAGCCTCCGGTCAGGGGAAAACCGATCCCTTTTCCGGTCGGATCGAGGTTGGCCGGGATCTCGCCCCATAGAAAAACATAGGTGTTTCAGGGTTTTCTCTCCCGGGATAGGGATCAATATCCACTTAGTTCAAACCTGGATATAGCCTTTGCTTACGTATTTTTACCTGGAAAAAACAAGTACAGGAAGATCTTTTTTGTGGCTTTTTACGCTTGATAGTTAAAGCGGTGACATCGACCTTTGTGCCAGAATGCCGTTGTACCTGGTCCTCAGCGCTGGTGACGGTTACGGATTGTTTTAACTATAATTCCTGATTTTATGAACCCTGTACTCAAACAGACCCTGATCACCCTGGGAAGTTTCCCTGCCTCCTATCTCATCCTGAAAGCGATTTTCAGGAAATCGATCATGTTCACCTTCAGTTTTTATGTCGTACTGCTGCTCCTGGCCATATCTTACCTGACCTTTATCGGAACTTACCTGGGCGGGAAGTACACCATCATCATCACCCCCATTGAGTTCGGACTGGGTACCATTGTGTTCATCTATATCAACAAACTGCTTAGAAAACCGCTGGAAACCTACATATCCAAGCTCTCTGAGATTGCGGAAGGAAACATTGCTGTTGACCTGCAGGAATCAAAATCCACAAACGAACTGGGAAAGCTGAACAACAGCATCATCAAGCTTAGTTCGGCCTTTAACAATATCATCGGGAATATTGAAAAAAATGCTGAAAATCTTGCCTCAACCAGCAAACAGGTGAGCAGCACATCGAACAGTCTGTCGGACGGTGCCAGCGAACAGGCCAATTCCCTGGAAGAGATCTCTTCCACCATGGAGCAGATCTCCGCAAACATCCAGCAGAATGCCCAGAACTCCCTGGAAACGGAAAAGGTATCGGAAGATGCCAATACCGGCATAAGAGAGGTAGCGGATAAAGCCCGACAGGCAGTAGCAGCGAACAAGGATATTGCCGATAAGATATCCATCATCAAGGACATCGCTTTCCAGACCAATATCCTTGCACTAAACGCGGCTGTTGAAGCGGCAAGGGCGGGAGATCACGGGAAGGGCTTTGCCGTTGTCGCGGCTGAAGTACGAAAACTTGCCGAGCGCAGTAAAGAAGCCTCTGAAGAGATCTATAACAAGGCTCAGCTTAGTCTGCAGATGGCCGAAAATGCCGGTCTGGTTATGGAAGATACCATCCCGAAGATTGAAAATACCCTCCGGCTCGTAAGGGAGATTACGGCAGCCAGTATCGAACAGAAGAACGGAGCAACACAGGTCAATAAAGCAATCCAGCAACTCAACCAGAATACCCAGGAGAGCGCAGCCTCCAGTGAGGAACTGGCTGCCAATGCCGGCATGCTGTCCGACCAGGCCGATGAGCTGAAAGAACTGATTTCGTATTTCAATACCAAAGGGGAGAAACAGGGAATACACGTCAGGAAGAACGGACAGTAAAAGTAGAGCAGCTACATGGAATATTGGTGTTTGCTTACTTTCCCGGCTTTTCCGCCAAAAGCTTCCCAAGCCCGGTATAAAGACCAAAAATAATCACCAGCATAAAGAAAAAATTCCGCAGCGTGTCGCTGGCAGAATGTGAGTGCCTGTCGATGGCAATGAAACTGTAAACGGCAAGCCCCAGGGCGAGAAAAAGGACCATCCATCCGAAGATATTTACCGGGAAACAGAGGATCCCATGGCACCTGAACCAGGGCTTTTTCATGTGTACTTCCTTTACCCCAAATATAAGGTAAATCAGTCGGCATTACCATGCGAATAAGTATATGCAGGCACGGGACTCCTTTTATGCTCACACAGTCTGGATTTTTTACTTATTCTATTCATTTTCTGATTCTTAACATAATTCACACCTGAAAAACGGGTATATCCTCCCCTCTAAACAGGTAATAATACTCTCCTTTTTAACATTTGCATGGCAGACCTTTAACCCGAATATTCATTAAATCCCAAATCTTATGAAAGCATTGGATTTTAACATGCCAAAGGAGATTCGATTCAATTTCGAAACCGGGATCACCGAATTTAAAGGCAGCAGGCTATTGATCTTCGACGCGAACGTGGTGGGCCTGCAACGACAGTATCTCATTAACATGCTGGGACTTGAGAAAGCCAGGGAGTTCTTCTACAAGCTGAACTACCAGAACGGGTACGAAGAGTTCATCAACATGAAAAACACCTACCAGTTTGATAACGATATGGAATTGCTGGCTTCCGGCCCCACGATCCATACCTGGAGGGGTATCGTACAGGCCACCCCGATCGACCTGAAAATGAATGCAGATAAATCGGAATTCTATTTCAGGGGAAAATGGACCAACTCGTGGGAGGCACAGCAGCACCTGATGTTCAATGAAGCATCCGATGAGGCGGTATGCTGGTCATTGACAGGCTATGCTGCCGGCTGGTGCTCAGCTTTCACCGGTACAAAATGTATTGCCATGGAACCGGTTTGTATGGGTAAGGGCGATGAACACTGCGAATGGCTGATTAAAACCGAGAAGGAATGGGGAGCCGAAGCTGATGTGTACCGGGAAATCTTAAAGGACTTTTAAAATCTTTGACCATGGGAAAAATTTTACTGAAATACTACGAGTATATGATCCAGATAAAAGGCGTCGAGGGAAAGAACCAGCTGGGCATGATGACGAAAATCTCTTCCATTGTGGCTCCGCTGCAACCCGATTCACCTGAAAACATCAAACTCTTCAGGGATGCCATACTAAAAATCACCGGGGCAAACCCGCCTGACTTCTCTTAGGAAAGGCCGGTATGTTCTGATTTATACTCCACTCCGACAGGCTCAGTAAGCGGATTATTTGCACGCCTGCTGAGCCTGTTCTGGCTTTTTGCCAATGACGTCACTTTGACGGACTCAGTGAGTGCTTTGAAACTTTTTCCACCTTTTTTATGATAATTATAAAGAATCCTGCCCGTTTTTAAAAAAAATCATTAGTTTAGCCGAAAATTATGAAGATGCGAATGATTCAAAACATGGCTTGGCGATGGCGCAGGCACTCAAAGAGTGCCCCCCTGAACCTGCTATGCTGTTGAATTATCATTCTTTAAGGAAGATAAATCAAGGGGGGCCTGTTGTATACGGGCCCCCTTTCTTTTTGCAGCAACCAAACCAAAAACAATTCATAACAAAACAATTGCCTACCATGAGTAAACTGACAAAGATCACCCTCGACGAGAAAGAGATGCCACGCCAGTGGTACAACATTGCTGCCGACCTGCCCGGGGCCCTGAACCCGCCGCTCGGTCCCGACGGAAAACCGATCGGACCCGAAGCCCTGGCCCCCGTGTTCCCGATGAACCTGATCGAACAGGAAGTGTCGCAGCAACGCTGGATCGATATCCCCGAAAAAGTACTGGAAATGCTGTACCTGTGGCGCCCCACCCCTCTTGTCAGGGCCTATAACCTGGAAAAAATGCTGGGTACTCCTGCCAGGATTTACTACAAGAACGAAAGCGTCTCCCCTGCCGGAAGTCACAAACCCAATACCGCCGTGGCACAGGCTTACTATAACAAGGAGTTCGGAATCAAAAAGATGACTACTGAAACAGGTGCCGGCCAGTGGGGAAGCGCCCTGGCGTTCGCCACCTCCCTACTCGGGCTCGAGTGCAAGGTGTACATGGTCCGCGTTAGCTTCGACCAGAAACCTTTCCGGAAAATGATGATGAAGACCTGGGGGGCCGACTGCATTGCCAGTCCGAGTACCTTCACCCAGGCCGGACGCGACATCCTGGCGAAATATCCCGATACGCCGGGAAGCCTGGGGATCGCCATCTCCGAAGCCATCGAAGAAGCCGTTTCCGATCCCACCGGGAAGACCCGTTACTCCCTGGGCAGTGTGCTGAACCATGTACTGCTGCACCAGACCATCATCGGACTGGAGACGAAGAAACAGCTGGCCAAGATCAATGAGAAAAAGGTGGATGTAGTGATCGGTTGCGCCGGCGGCGGCTCCAACTTTGCCGGGCTGGCCTTCCCCTTCGTGAACGACAAGATCAACGGTGCCGATATCGATGTCATTGCCGTTGAACCGGCCAGCTGCCCCACCATGACCCGCGCTCCCTTTGCCTACGACCATGGCGATGTGGCCCGCATGACCCCGCTCATGGCCATGCATTCACTCGGACATGCCTATATTCCGGCTCCGATCCATGCCGGCGGACTCCGCTACCACGGTATCGCCCCGCTGATCAGCCATGCACTGAACCATAAACTGATCCGCGCCGAGGCTCTTCACCAGATCGAATGCTACGATGCGGCAGTGAAGTTTGCGCGCTCCGAAGGGATCATTCCCGCTCCGGAAACCAGCCATGCCATCGCCTCCGCCATACGCGAAGCACTCAAAGCCAAAGAGGAAGGCAAGGAGAAAGTGATCGTATTCGGCCTCAGCGGGCACGGACTGATGGACCTTGTGGGCTACGAAAAATACTTCAACGGGGAACTCACCAATTACTCCATGCCGGATGAAGATCTGCTGAAAAGCACGGAGATGCTGAAGCAGCACCCGGTACCGGTGATATAAACGCCACAGGGAGAATATTTAGCCACAAAGGCACCAGGGCACCAAGGGACACAAAGCTTTATTCACTTCGTGTTACCTGGTGCCCTTGCATAATACGAAGACTGAATTTTAAAAAGACATCAGAATATTTTACAATATTCTTAATGTTTCATTGTGTCTTTGGTCTTAATGGCGGGGGCGCTGTTGGCATTGATTTTTTTACCAGCAAGGCACCCGGGCACAAAGCTGCACAAGGTAAAAAAGCAATATTATCCTTGTGAACCTTTGTGCCTTAGAGCCTTAGTGGCTCAATCCGTATCTGTCAGAATTTCTTCAGCAGATCCTTCACCGCATCCTTATGCACCGTAAAACTCATCATCTTGAGCTTTACATAATCCTCCGAAAAGAAATAATACCCGAATTCCTTCGCCTTTGGATCGTTGTTGCGGGAACCCGAACCGGAATCCTTGATCAGGTACCAGTCCTTCCCGTCCTTCGTCATATATCCCACCAGGTGGATCCCGTGGTCATCGGTCGTGGTCTGGTTGGTAAAACGAAACTGCCGGGCATCGTCGTTGATATAGGCCGACGGGATATCGAAATCGGGAACCATCGCACACTGCGTTGCCCTGTCGAAGCCGGGTTCCGACACATCGCCGCCGATGCACACGGTGTAACCATCACGTACCACCTTTTTCAGAGCGCTCATATACTCATCGAGCGGAACATTGTAATAATCGGCACTGTGCCACCAGTTATCCGGCACCCTGTATTCAACCTGCTTATAGAAAGGCTCCTGGGTGTAGGAAAGGATCTCCACATAATCGTCGGGATTAAGCTTAACCACCTCTTTCAGGTACTGCTGAGGGGTGTAGCTCTTCCCGTTCACCGTTACTTCGGTGGGAGGAACTCCCAGGTAATGATCCAGAATGGAACGGATCGTCGAAAGAGCAGCTTCCTCATCCCAGGCCGATGTGGCTTTCAGTGAAGCCAGGTAGTTCTTCATCTCCCCTACCATCTCCTCATGATTATGATACTTGCGGCCATTAAGCAGACCCGTGTAGGCCTCTTCCGGAACAACACCATAGGTCTTCCAGATGCGCGTAAGGGCATTGGCTTCCGACCCCTCGTCGAAGTTTGAGTTTCCTCTTTCCTCAACATAACGGCGGGCCTTCTCCACATATTCCCAGTACACGGTATACATTTCCGACAGTTTTACCTGGACCTTGTTCAGCCGGTAGGCTTCCGACTCCATGAAGGAAGTCGTGCTGAAACACCAGCAGGTTCCTGTATTCCCCTGGGAGAGAGGCACATTGTGCCATTGCTGCTTATAAAGATCCACTTTATTGGGCAGATCGGCTTTCGACAGATCCACTGCAAAACGGATCCTGGCCTGGGGCGCTTCCGCCTTTTCCTTCACCTCACGGTCGTCCCGTAAGATTGAATTCTCATAAAAACCGGGTTTGGAGCTGATAAAAACAGCCTTGTCCCTGTTCTGGGCCATCAGCGACACCGCCAGTGAACACAGCGCGAACACGGGGATCAACTTAACAATTCTTTTCATCTGCTTTAAATTAAGTTATTCAAGTTTGTTTAGCCCTGTCCGGATCAGGCAGGGCCTGTCTGCAAAAATAATCGATCAATCCTTACCTTTTTCCTTTATCCCGTCTCCTTCCTCCTCTTCACACGGACTTTTCGGCCGGTTGGCCCCGTTCCCCGACACCGGTTCCCGATCGGCACGTATACACACCGACCACTGTCCCATCGAACCGGCATTTTTTGTACTTACAGTCACGTAAAGGCTGCCGGTAAACAGGTAATACTGCCCGGGTCTGAGAGGAAATGGCCTGCCATTTACCAGCGCATCTCCCCCTCCGGCAATGGGCATGAAAAACAGGCTGCTCGCTGGTCCTGAATAGCTGAAATTCGGATTACCAAGGTCGTTTCTCGTATAAGTCCGCGATGAGGTAACCAGGCAGAACTGCCAGGGAGCCGAGCCGGGATTGATCCGCGGCCCGCAGGCGGCCTCCTGCACCGTCGCCGTAAGGGTCCTGTTATCCGATCCGCATTCATTGCGCACCGTTACAACTACGGTATGTGTGCCCGGGCTCAGGCGGAGCTTCATCGTCAGCTCGCCCGTTGTTGGAACGAACTGGAAGCCCTCATCCGAACGACCATCGACCAGAACAGAGATGCCGGTCTTGTTCTTTATATTGGATACCGTTCCGCTCAACTCATGTGTGGCATCGCTCCCCGAAACGGGATTCACCGTGCACGATAGCTTGGGCGGGGTGCAGGGCTCGGCAGCCGTGACGGTCAGGGTTCTGTTATCCGATCCGCACTCATTGCGCACCGTTACAACTACGGTATGTGTGCCCGGGCTCAGACGCAGCTTCATCGTCAGTTCGCCCGTTGTTGGAACGAACTGGAAGCCCTCGTCGGAGCGGCCGTCTACAAGCACCGAGATGCCGGTCTTGTTCTTTATGTTGGATACCGAACCGCGCAGCTCGTGCGTGGCATCGCTCCCCGACACGGGATTCACCGTGCACGATAGCTTGGGCGGGGTGCAGGGCTCGGCGGCTGTGACGGTCAGGGTTCTGTTATCCGATCCGCACTCATTGCGTACCGTTACCACCACGGTATGCGTGCCGGGACTCAAACGGAGCTTCATGCTCAGCTCGCCCGTCGTGGGGATGAACTGGAAGCCCTCGTCGGAGCGGCCATCGACCAGTACAGAGATGCCGGTCTTGTTCTTTATATTGGATACCGTTCCGCTCAACTCATGTGTGGCATCGCTCCCCGACACGGGATTCACCGTGCACGATAGCTTGGGCGGAGTGCAGGGCTCGGCGGCTGTGACAGTCATGGTTCTGTTATCCGATCCGCAGTCGTTATGCACAGTTACCACCACGATATGCGTGCCCGGGCCAAGGCGGAGCTTCATGCTCAGCTCCCCCGTTGTTGGGATGAACTGGAAGCCCTCGTCGGAGCGGCCGTCGATCAGCACCGAGATGCCGGTTTTGTTTTTAATATCGGATACCGTTCCGCGCAGCTCGTGCGTGGCATCGCTCCCCGACACGGGATTCACCGTGCACGATAGCTTGGGCGGAGTGCAGGGCTCAGCGGCTGTGACGGTCAGGGTTCTGTTATCCGATCCGCACTCATTGCGTACCGTTACCACTACGGTATGAGTGCCAGGGCTCAGACGCAGCTTCATCGTCAATTCGCCCGTTGTTGGAACGAACTGGAAGCCCTCGTCGGAGCGGCCGTCGACCAGTACAGAGACGCCGGTCTTGTTCTTTATGTTGGATACCGAACCGCGCAGCTCGTGCGTGGCATCGCTCCCCGACACGGGATTCACCGTGCACGATAGCTTGGGCGGAGTGCAGGGCTCTGCGGCTGTGACAGTCATGGTTCTGTTATCCGAGCCGCAGTCGTTATGCACGGTTACCACAACGGTATGTGTGCCTGAGCCAAGGCGGAGCTTCATGCTCAGCTCACCTGTCGTGGGGATGAACTGGAAGCCCTCATCCGAACGGCCGTCGACCAGTACAGAGATGCCGGTCTTGTTCTTTATGTTGGATACCGAACCGCGCAGCTCGTGAGTGGCATCACTGCCCGACACGGGATTCACCGTGCACGATAGCTTCGGTGGCGTGCAGGGTTCGGCGGCCGTGACCGTGATGGTTCTGTTATCCGATCCGCAGTCGTTATGCACGGTTACCACAACAGTATGTGTGCCCGGGTCAAGGCGGAGCTTCATGCTCAGCTCGCCCGTCGCGGGAATAAACTGGAAGCCCTCGTCGGAGCGGCCGTCGATCAGCACCGAGATGCCGGTTTTGTTTTTAATATTGGATACCGTTCCGCGCAGCTCGTGCGTGGCATCGTTCCCCGACACGGGTGCAATGTTGACAGAAAGTTTAGGCGGGGTGCAGGGTTCGGCGGAATTGATATTTACATTCCCCATATCCGATCCGCACTCGTTCCGGGCGCTGACGGTGATACTGTGGGTTCCGGGTGACAGTCGCAGTTTCATGCTCAGTTCTCCAGTGGCAGGCTGAAACTGAAAACCATCTTCAGCGCGTCCATCGATCTGCAGGGAAATACCGGTCCTGGTTTTAACGTTGGTCACGAGTCCTTTTAACTCATGCGACGCATCGCTTGCTGTTACCGGGCTTACGGAGAAAGAGACTTTCGGGGGATAGCAGGGTTCATCCACTGTTATCGTGGTGCTGTAGCTATCGGATCCGCATTCGTTCCGGGCGGTGATCACCACGCTGTACGAACCGGGGCTCAGCCTCAAGCGGGCCAGCAGTTCGCCATTTCCGGGCGTGAACTGGAAACCTTCGTCGGGTCTTCCGTTGATCAGCATGCTGATGCCGTTCCTGCTCTTCATCCCGCTTATATTCCCCTGCAGCTCATGCGTGGCATCCTGACCATTCAGGGGATTAACCGCAAAACTTATTTTTGGCTGGAAACAGGGTTCGGGAGTCACCACCGGGCTGTAGTTCATCCTTACCGTGGCCTGGTCCTCACCGCATTCGTTCCTGGCATTCAGGACCAGGGTATTCAAACCTGTCAACAAAGGCACCGAGGCCGTAAGGGTAGAGTTCGTCATACTGAAATTGACCTCGTTCCCGTTCGAAGTGAGCCGGATCTGTCCGGATCCCCTTACATTCCTTACCTCTGCTCTCAGGGTACAGTAAGGTTGTGAAGTATTATTCTGTCCGCGACCGGGTTCAAGGATCGTGATCACCGGTGTCGGGCACTGTCGCTGCGCCCTTACGAAAACCTGGGTCTGTACATCGCTGCCGTCGTCGTTCCTTGCACTCAGGGTCACCACATTCTGTCCCGGATTCAGGGCAAGACCTGCTCTCAGTTCGCGGCTGCGGCTGTCAAAGGTAAAATCACCGGTATTCATGCCGTTAACCGTCAGGGTGATCCGGTCTTTTGATGCGATATTCTGTATCGTTGCCCGGAGTTCGGCTGTTGCCTCGTAAGTAGCGAACGGACTTTCTCCCGGTACTGTGATCGTGATCTGCGGCGGATAAAGCCTTTGCACCGGCCTGACATAAGTAATATTCGTTCGTTCAGTGACGAAACCCGTTTCATTCCGGGCGGTAATCTCAATTGTATTTGTGCCTTCTGCAAGGATGAGCGCGGCTCCTACCTCTCCACTTTCAAAAAACTCAAACGAGGTGAGCAGACGTCCGTTCAGCCTGAGAGAAATATCCTCCCAGCGGTAAACATTCTGTGTCTGGGCCAGCAGGTTATAGCGGTTATCATCGACATTTACGGGATAAGGAGGATATACAAATCTCACCGTTGGAGGTGGCGTCCTTTCAACGTAGCTGGAATAAACATCCAGACGGTCGCCCGCTGTCCCCGCTTCATTGGAGGCCCTGATCTGCAGCGTGTTATCGCCTCTGTTCAGGGGCACGTCAGCATTCACTGCCCCGCTGGAAGGATTGAAGTCAAAGCGCAGGGGACGATCGTTCACGAGCAACTGGATATCTTCAGCGCGTCCCACATTCTCGACGATTGCCACCACGTGGATCATGTCGACCGGTACGCTTACCCGGCTCTCCCGTGGATCAACAAACGCGGCTGCCGGCAGGGGAACCGTCACTTCGCGCTGTCCGCGCAGAACGATGGTGACCAGATCGCCTGCAGTACCCGACGAATTCACCGCTTTGATATTGAACACATTCTCTCCGTCGGCCAGTACCACAGCTGCAGTAAACATTCCGGTTGCGGCATCATAATTGAACCGGTAAACCGGAGATCCGTTCTGGTAGAAACTGATGTAATAGGCCCCTTCCACATTTCTTACAAGTGCCCTGAGGGTGACCGATTCCGTCTCAGTGTAAACGTAATCATCGGCCGGATCCGTAAAACTGACCGTTGGAAGCGGTACCGGAACCGGAACTACATTTACAGGAGGTGTGACCACGTGGTTGCCCGGATCGGTCACTACATTGTTCCCGCTATGGTCGTCGGTATAGATATCGGAGTAGTCGTAAACCCCTGGAGAGCTTCTCCGGAGGTTCCAGATAAAGCGGAGCCCGGTATAGCTGTTCCGGTCGGGCCCGGAGCCGCTGAGGATCCTGTTATCGATATTGATCCCGGAGAAACTGTTGTATTCGGTCAGGTTGAAATTGGTTTTGTACTCAAATCCCAGGGAAAAAGACCGGGTAAACTGGTAGCCGAGATAAAAGCCTGCTGTAGGCAGGAGGGCCGCTTTGTTCACCAGTCGGGTTTCGAAGGTTCCGTCGCTGAGAGCCAGCAGGTCGTTGTAGATGAGCCGGCTGTCGCGGTTGGGATCGATCCCGCTGAAATCATACAGATCGTAGGCTGCGTTATAGCGGTCGGTGAAGGTACGGCCGTGGGTGATGCCCAGGCCCGCAAAGCCCGACACGATGATGCGGGTGCGCTCCCTGAGCCGGTTCAGGGTGAGACCAAGTTCAAGGTCATAATTAAAGAAACTGTAACGGATATTGCTGTAGGTGTTATCGGTATTGATCCGGTGATCGAAGGCCCGGTTGTCGCCTGCCAGAAAGCGGAATTTCCAGTCGGCACTCAGAAAGGCCCCTTCCTTCATAAAAAGCTGACTTCCCAGGACGAAGTCGAAGCCCAGGCCGGTGGAGTTGGCAATGTCTGAATTCTGATGAGACTCGCCCATGCCGAAGCCGATGATCAGTCCGTCGTTCGTTGTGAAAGTGGCTTTCTGTCCCTTGCCCGAAAGGGAGGTGAGGAACAAAAAGGATAACAGCCCGAAGGTACGTGCCATTGTTCTCATATCAGGTAGGTTTTTAGTTTTCATTTTGAACCGGAAACCGATGCTAATCGGTACAGGGACGGAAGGTAGAAAAAAAAAAGCATGAAATATACACGTAAAAATACCGCCTAACCGTACTTACCAGATGCAGATACCCGGCAGGATAAGCTAAACGGGGATTCTTCAGCTCTGTAGCAGGGAATAGCGGTTGGTCTATACTATTCCACTCCAAGCAGTTTCTCCAGCCGTTCAATACGGTTTTTCAGTTCACTGATCTCCGACTCTTTTTCCTCAATAATTCTTTGTTGTTCCTTCACGGCTTCAACGAGCAGCACCGGCAACCGTGAATAATTTATTCCCAGGTACCCGTCGGCCGGATTCTCAAAAACAGCTTCCGGAAAGATCTGCTGCATGTCCTGAGCAAGGAAACCGACATCAGGCTTTCCGTCGCTACCGCTCTTCCAGTTAAAACGGTAACCCTGCATTGATCTGATCTTCTCCAGCGCACCATCAATGGCCACAAGATTGGTTTTCAACCGGGCGTCTGAGGTGCTGGTTGTGAGCGTTCCGTCGGCCGTGATCCTGAGGTCATTGGCAGCAGTGGCAGAGCCTACTTCCCTGAAGCGGGCATTTCCCGTGACATCCAGTTGTTGCGTGCCGTCGAACCAGTTATTCAGCACCAGGTTACCCTGCGTATCGACACGCAGCCTCGGAAAATAATTCTCTCCGTCAAAGTACATCAGGTAAAAAGCATTTTCCTTGTTGTGGGTCATGACATAGGAGCGTTCCTGATCCTGGCCGTCGGAAGCAAAGATCAGTTTGGCAAAATCATAGCCGTCGTTCACTCCCCGAATAGTGATACTGGCTGAACTTTCCTTTTCGGCCACCGAGAAAGTCGAATTATGAAGAGGATGCGTACCGACTCCAACCTTGCCGTTGAATCGCAGGACACGGTTATCGGTTTCTCCATAGATCAAAGCATTTGCACTGTCGGCATCCCACAATCCATCAATAATCAGGGTATTTGACCTTTTTATATTATTCCCGGTTCCGTTTCCAATAAAGATACTATTGCTGGCCAGGCTGTTCCTTCCGGCACTGTTGCCGATAAACAGGTTATCGCTGCCTGTACTTAATTCTCCGGCGTAAAAGCCCAGAATGATATTTGCATTACCATTCTCGTTGGCATATCCGGCCTGGGCACCAAGGTAGGTATTGAAATTGCCCTTGCAATAAGTACCTGCGCCCATACCGATCAGGGTGTTCTCCCCACCAAGGTTACCCTCACTGGCCGCATACGCTCCAATAACCGTATTCAGTTGTCCTTCGGTAGATCTGAAGCCTGCATGTGCGCCCACGAAGGTGTTCAGTTCTCCTGTTTCATTGTAATAACCCGACCAGAACCCAAGGAAGGTATTGTATTTGCCGGTAGTGGATTTATACCCGGCCTGGTGACCCACAAAGGAATTAACCTGTCCGGTGGTATTGCTGAAGCCTGCTTCCTGCCCGATAAAGACATTCGCTTCTCCGGTGGTATTGCTGAAACCTGATTTATACCCGTGAAAAAGATTGAAATGCCCTGTGGAATTCGAATAACCAGCCTGGTATCCGATAAAAGAGTTGAATTCACCCCCGTTATTATTGAATCCCGCCTCGTGTCCGATAAAATAGTTCAGCGGATCAAGCTGCAGATATTGAATGGCGCCGTTTTTTGTCTTGTTGTAGCCTCCGACGGCAAAACCTCCCTTCACTCCCTTCTGCGCCGGTTCATCGATGTAAATTCGCACACTGTCGGGAGTCACCCTGAGGTATTCTTTTGTATAACCTTTGCCTGTTTTACTGTATCCTCCTACAGCGAAGCCTCCCTTGACTCCCTTTTCCATTTCTTCATCAGATATAAAAACCCTTACACCTTCTTCATATACGGCAAAGACTGTGGACCCATCTTTTCTTTTTACTTCAAACAGAGCTTCATCGGGCTGCTGATTCACAGTTTCCGTAACGATAAGGTTTTCAAGTGGCATAGCAACCTTGTCGGCATGCATGGCATAAGGAACCGACAAAAGCAGATTGGTTCCCATATCGGTATAGCCTGAGCCTGTCAACTGGTCCACCTCCACTTTCAGGTAAAAGGTATGTTCCCCCCATGGAATCATATCAAGAGAGCCCAGAAGGGGTGTACCACTACCAATCATGACACATATCAGACCATTTTCATCGGATGT
The DNA here is from genome assembly GCA_049325415.1 of Bacteroidota bacterium. Lineage (GTDB taxonomy): Bacteria > Bacteroidota > Bacteroidia > Bacteroidales > JBMOLL01. Next base: position 25,978 of record JBMOLL010000138.1, read on the forward strand.
TGCTGTTTGTATCTCCCTGAAAACAGCTGAACCGGTCGGACTGTCGGTGAGAATGGAGAATTTCAGGTCGATTTCCTGATCAGACAGAGGTAGATTGTTGTTGTCACGGATCACAGCCTGGTAGGAAAAAAGAGCTGGCCCCTGACATAAGGTTGTGGTGGCTGTTAATGAAAGTAAGAACACTAACAGCATCTGAAATTTGCTTACCTGGATCATAGGAGTGTTTTTTCGTGGGTTCAAAAAACAAGTTAGACTAAAAGATAATGCAAGTCAACTAATTATGAACCTGCTCAATGAGGCATGGACAGGTAAGCGTTTCACGATCCATGGAATTATTGCCGGAACTGTCGTAGTTATCTGTTATTACGGAAGAGTGAATTCCATGGTTTTTTTTCATGGCCTGCCATTTTTTTACTAAATTTGTTCAGCATCATTGATTTACACTTCATTTTTTTACCTTATTTCCTAACCAAGCATTCATAATATGAAAAAATCATTTGTCAAGCTCCTGAGTTCAGGGATATTTCTCATCCTGCTGAGCGCATGCAATCAGGCCGGAAATGCTCCAAAACCTGAAGACTACGGACTATCTTCCGATACGCTTGTCGCAGCCGGACAGGACATGCAGGCCTATATCGATAAAGGTACCTATGCCGGGATAGCTACGATGATCCTGGCCGACGGAAAGGTAATCGACCGTCATAATTACGGCTATGCCGATATGATCGCTCAGAAACCCATTGCGGACAACAACATTTACCGGATCTATTCCATGACCAAACCTCTTGTTACTGCCGGACTGATGATCCTTTACGACGAAGGGAAATTCCAGCTTGACGATCCGGTTTCGAAATACATACCGGCTTTCGCGAATACCCAGGTCTACACTCCCGAAGGACTGGTACCGCAGGAGCATCCGATGACCATTGTCAACCTGCTCACCCATACCTCCGGGCTTACCTACGGCTGGGATCAGCATTCCTATGTTGATTCTCTGTACAGGTTGCAAAGAGACATGGACTGGTACTCCCAGCCCCTTGAATCGGCGATCAACAACCTGGCCACCCTGCCACTCAAGTATCAGCCCGGAACGAAATACGAATACAGCCTGTCGATCGATGTGGCCGGATATCTCATTGAAGTGTTGTCGGGGATGCCTCTGGACGAATTTCTCTCCGAACGCCTTTTCCTTCCGCTCAAAATGGAGGACACCGGGTTTTATGTTCCGGCTGATAAAAAAGACCGGCTGGTAACGGTTTATTATACCCAGGAAGACGGATCCATCAAGGGTCCCGATGATCCTTCCACCGACCGTTTCTTCGAGAAGCCCATGCTCTTTTCGGGCGGCGGCGGATTGGTTTCCACCATGGATGATTACGCCCGTTTCTCCACAATGCTGCTGAATAAGGGAGAACTCGACGGAACAAGGGTCCTGCAGGAAAGCACGGTGGATCTGATCCTCACGAACCACCTCCCCGAAGGAGTGGAATTATGGGAAGGCTATGGCTACGGCCTTGGCGGGAGCCTCAACCTTGCCACCGGCGATTACGGCTGGGGCGGAGCAGCTTCCACCTCGTTCAGGATTTACCCGGCGAACCACATCGCCATCCTGGCTTTTGCCCAGTTGATGCCGGCAAATTTTGCCTTTGCCGAAGAGTACACGAAAAAGGTCGTGAGTACCTTAAAATAAAAAGGAAGAGCCGGAGCGCCCCGTCTCCGGCTCCTTTTTTCCCTTTCCCCGCAGACCTTCAATCGGTCAGAAGCTGACTGGGAAATAAATCCCGCATTATGTTACCCCCGGTTCTTTATGTTTTGTGAGCGGATCGTAATTTTATACAGTAATACGTGATC
>JBMOLL010000139.1:0-27673 GCA_049325415.1 Bacteroidota bacterium
ATCGCCGTCGGGCGTGATAAGGGGGAGGTGCTGAATGATATGGAAGGAATGAAAACCATGGAGACCCTGGGAAACAATATAGGCTGGCTCCTGGAGCGACTCAAAGTCCCGGGTAAGGATTAAAAGAATGAATTATGGCACGATTTCTCAGCAACCGGCAGGCTTCACACGGCACGGCACCGGGTTCGCTCGTTTTCATGGGCGAGAAGAAGATGGAAAAGACCCGCATCAGGGTAATCCGTTTCAGTGCCGGATCTGCGGAAGAATTTGAACCTGAGGGTCTGACCGGCATCCCCGATCCTGATCCTGCCTGCATAAGCTGGATCAATATCGACGGCATTCACGACACCGAGCTGATCCGTGCCGTCGGGGAGCGTTTTGGCATTGAGGCCATGGGGCTGGAAGACATCCTGAACACCGATCAGCGACCGAGGATCTACCAGGACGAGGAACATCTGATCACCATTGTGAAATCATTTGAATACGACCGGGAAACGAAAAGCCTGAGCAGCGAGCAGATCTCCTTCGTTCTCGGGAAGGGTTACCTGATCACTTTCCAGGAGCGGATCGGCGATTACTTTGAGCCGGTGAGAGGCAGGATCAGGAAAGAGAACGGGCGCATAAGGAGTCATGGTGCGGACTACCTGATGTTTGCCCTGCTCGATGCCCTTGTCGATAACTATATTTACTGTGCCGAGGCAATCGGGCAGAATGTGGAACGGCTGGAAGAGATGGTCCTTCATTCCGATAAAAGGGAGATACTTGAAGAGATCTACCTTTACCGCAACGAGATCAGGTATATCCGCAAGGCCATCAGGCCCGTCAAAGAGATTACGATGCATTACCTGCGCACCGATACAAGGCTGATCAGCAAAAAGACCATTGTGTACCTTACCGACCTCGACGATATGGTTACCCAGGCCCTGGAAGCAGTCGAGATTTATTACCAGATGGTCACCGATCAGCTGAATATTTTTCATACCAACGTGGGAAACAGGGCCAACGAGGTAATGAAGGTGCTGACGATTTTTGCCACCATTTTCATTCCGCTGACCTTTATCACCGGTGTTTACGGGACCAATTTTGACCGCATCCCTGAACTGCACTGGCCCAACGGCTATTTTTACATGCTGGGACTGATCGTTTTGGTGGCAGGGGTGATGCTGGTCTATTTCCGGCGGAAGAAATGGCTGTAGTCAGGGCAGGAGCGGGTGCATCCTGCCGGGCATGTGCTTCAGCCTGCCCATCGTGCAGGACAGATGCCTGGTAGCTAATAATTTTTAGCATATTGCAGAAGTTTAATCAGAAACACGACCACCATGAAAGAAGAAACCGCTCTTGAAGCATTCCGTTCGGGTCTGAACTGTGCACAGTCTGTAGTGAAATCCTATGCAGAAAGTTCCGGTGCAAATGAAAATACCCTGCTTGGCATTTCTGCCGGTTTTGGAGGAGGTATGGCCAGGTTGCAGCACACCTGCGGCGCTGTCACCGGCGCTTTCATGGTTCTCGGAATGGTTAATTCCGGAAGATACACCGACCGTAAGGAAATTAAGGACACGACCTATGCCATGATCCGTGAGTTTAACAATCGTTTTATAGCACTCCACGGAGCAACAGACTGTCGTACCTTGCTGGGCTGTGACCTGAACACCCAGGAAGGACAAAACTATATGTCGGAGTATAAGCTGTCGGAATCGATCTGTGAAAAATGTGTGGCCCATTCGGTATCCATTCTTAACGAACTGCTGGCCGGCTGATGAAGAAAAGCCCTTTTACCGAGCTCGCGAAGAATGTTGACCTGACGGAATACCCGCGTGCAGTTTCAGGCATGAACGGGGGAAAGTCCGATTTTTCTGGTCGCAGTTTGGTGGCAATACCTGTCCCAATCTTTTTCCGTTATCCATATATCATTCATTATCTGTAATTTGTGTAAATATGAAAAGACTGCTGGTGTTTGTACTTCCGTTCCTCTTTCTCCTTCCCCTGGCCGGGCAGGAAACCGGCGTTACGGTTCCGGAAAGAAGCTACGGATTTAATTCTCTTTCGCTGACGGCGGGTTTCTTTCCTGTCTACGGAAGCATTCATCTGGCCTATGAAATGGTCTTTGAAAAGGGCCCGGAGAGGTATATACGCTATATGGGAGTAAAGGCCCAGACCGGTGTCTGGGCACTATGGGAAGACAGTGGCTGGGAGCTTACCACTACCTGTTTCTGGCTGATGGGAAGGAAAAATCTCAGCATGGAGGCCGGCGCCGGCTTTACCTATCTGGAATACTTTACCACGGACGACTGGCACCTGCTTCCGGCGGGGAACCTGGGACTCAGGTATATGAAACCCGGAAGTCCCTTCTTCTTCAGAGCCGGCTTCGGATTTCCCGAATGTGTTTATTTTGGTGGCGGAATGAAAATTGGAGGAAGGAAACATGGCCAATGAGTTCATTCTGTTAAAGATATCAGGATAGATTTGGTTGTACAGGCTTGCAATGTTACCTTTGCATGCACTGGTATCCGCAAATAATGAATTTTTTTGTCGACAAAAAACCCGTCAGGGAGTTAGAAAGCGGTAAGATAGTTCAGCAGACTCTTTTCTGGGCAAACGTAAAGAAGCAGCAGGGGATACGGCCTGTTGCCTTTCATTTTGAAGTGCCGGGTGAACTGTTATTCCCCGATGATACGGGTCACAACAAGGTCAGTAATGACCTGCTTGTACTGCTCAGGCCGGTCGACCGGGAATATTGCTATGCCTACGTTCCCTACGGTCCGAAGATCCAGCCGGCGTTTGAAAACTACGGTTTGTTCCTGGAGGAACTTTCCGAACGCCTCAAGGCCTATCTGCCCGGGAAATGCATCCTGATCCGTTACGACCTGCCCTGGGAGAATATCTGGGCCCGGGAGGAGGATTACTATGATGAAGCGGGGAACTGGACCGGTCCGCCTTCCGATATGAGTCAGGAATTCCGGCTCAATTTCAATACCCGGAACAAGAACCTTTTCAAGAGTTACAGCAACAACCTTCCTGCCAATACCATTTTCCTGAACCTCCGGCACGGGAACGAGGACCTGCTGGAGCGGATGAAATCAAAAACCCGGTATAATATCCGTCTGTCGGGAAAAAAAGGGATCAGGGTGCGCGATTATGGAATGGAACACCTGAAAGACTGGTATGAGATGTACCGGGAGACCGTGGAGCGAAACAGGATTACCCTTCATGGCCGGAAATATTTCTATAATGTGCTGGCCGCAGGAATGTCGGATGAGGTACCCGTCGACACCCATTTGCTGATGGCCGATTATAACGGGGAGTACCTCGCGGCCCTGATGCTTGTGCTGTCGGGAAAGCGGGGCACCTATCTTTACGGCGCCTCATCGGGAAAGATGAGGAACCGGATGGCCACCTATGCCCTGCAGTGGGAGGCGATCAACATGGCCCGTACGGCAGGATGCGAGGAATACGATATGTTCGGGATCGCCCCCAATGCAGATCCCTCTCACCCCCTGCACGGTTTGTACCGGTTCAAGACCGGTTTCGGGGGAAGGGTGTACCACCGGATGGGCTGCTGGGACTACCCGCTGATCCACGAATTATACCGGACATTCAGGGCCAGCGAGGTCAACAGCCAGTCGTACCCTTACTGATCCTCTTCAGTTCCGGCTCATCGACCACGGAAAATCATCGTTGGCTGTTCCTCTTGTGGTGTCGGGCAAAGCCGACATATCCAGCTTTATTGAACTTCCGTTTACAATATCTTCATGAAGGAGAAAGTTACGGCTCATTGTTTTTCCGTTGAGCCTGGCTTTGCGGATATAAACATGGTCGGGCGAGTTATCCGGGGCACTGATCACGAAGGTATTCCCGTTTTCGAGGTTCAGGGTGATCTTCCTGAAAAGCGGGGAGCCCATGACATATTCGCCGGTTCCGGGGGCAACCGGGTAGAAGCCCATGGCAGAAAATACATACCAGGCGGAGGTTTGTCCGTTATCCTCGTCACCGCAAAGGCCGTCGGGAGCGTTCAGGTAGAGTTTATCCATGATCTCCCTGACATGAAACTGGGTTTTCCAGGGTTTTCCGGCGTAGCAATAGAGGTAGGGCATATGCTGGATGGGCTGGTTGCCGTGGGCGTACTGGCCCATATTCATGATGAGCATCTCGGTGATCTCATGGATCTGAACGCCGTAATAGGAATCGTCGAAGGTCGGTGCAGCCGTGAAAACAGAATCCAGCTTTTCTGTGAAACGTTCCGGCCCTCCCATCAGTCCGATCAGTCCTGCCACATCATGGAACACGCACCAGGTCCAATGCCAGGAACAGCCTTCGGTAAACGCATCTCCCCACTTGTCGGGCCTGAAGGGCGACTGGAAGGAACCATCAAGGTTCCGGCCGCGCATAAAATTCACAGAAGGATCGAACACGTTCCGGTAATACTGTGCCCTTTTGGCAAAGGTGTCGCATACGGAGGAAGGTTTGTTCAGTGCTCCGGCCAGTTGCCAGATGGTAAAATCGTCGTAGCTGTATTCCAGGGTCCTTGCCACGTTTTCGTTAATACCGACATCATAGGGGATGTATCCCATGGAATTATAATAATTTACACCGTAGCGGCCCACCGAAGTCAGAGGCCCTGCCTGCTCACTGTTCTTCAGGATCGCTTCCCAGAGGGTCTCGATATCATACCCGCGGATCCCCTTGAGGTAAGAATCGGCTATAATGGACGCGGAGTTGGATCCGATCATACAGTCGCGGTGCCCCGGGCTGGCCCATTCCGGCAACCAGCCGCTTTCGAGGTAGGTGTTCACCAGGCCCTGCATGATCTGACTGTTCAGTTCGGGGAAAACGAGGGTGAAAAAGGGAAAGACGGCGCGGAAAGTGTCCCAGAATCCGTTATCGGTGAAGAGATATCCCTCCCTGACCTGCCCGTTGTACGGAGAATAGTGAACGATCCGCCCATCCTTATCTTCCTCGAAGAATTTCCTGGGGAAAAGCATGGTACGGTAAAGTGCCGTGTAAAAAGTGGCCAGCTGGTCGTCTGTACCTCCCTCCACTTTAATCCTGGAAAGCATCCGGTTCCAGGTGTTCCGGCCTTCAGCCTGGATTTCATCGAAGGACAGCTCTCCAATCTCCTTTTCCAGGTTAAGCCAGGCCTGTTCGGTGCTGATGAAGGAGGAAGCCACCCGGATATTGAGCACCCATTTCTTATCGGAGCGGAAGCGGATCACGGCCCCGGCATGTTCGCCTTCAGCCCGGGTCTCCCCGGGTTTCAGCTCTCCTTTATTCACAGCAATAACCTCAGTGGGTGCTGCATCCCAGGTCAGCACAAACCAGTTGTGGAAATTATCCGGTACACCACCTGCGGCATTCCGTGCGTAGCCAGTGGCTTTCCTTTCTTCAGGATCGACAGTGACCATTGAACCCTTCCAGAAGGCGTCGATCAGCAGATTGGACTCCCCTTCCGGAAAGGTGATCCGGAAACAGGCAGCCCGTTCGGTCGGGGTGATCTCGACGGTGGTATTGTAATCGGCGAGGTAGCAGCGGTAATAATAGGGTTTTGCGATCTCCGCCTTATGGGAATACCACGATTGTCTTTTTTCTTCGTCAAATACCGGCTCACCGGTGGTGGCAAACAGGGAGAAAGCGCCGTATTCATTGATCCAGGGAGAGGGCTGGTGGGTTTGTTTAAAGCCCCTTATCTTTCCCGAAGCATACTGATAGCCCCAGCCATTGCCCATCCGGTTGGTCTGGGGTGTCCAGAAATTCATCCCCCAGGGCAGGGCGATTGCCGGGTAGGTATTACCGTTGGATAACTCGTAGCGGGAATCGGTACCGATGAGGGGATTGACCCTGTCGGCAGGGGCTGTTTCAGGTTGAACTCGGCAACAGGCGGACAAAAGGAACGGGACCAGAAGGATGGCAATTCTTTTCATAGTTATGGTTTTTCCGGGAAAGGATGTCATGTAAAGATAGAAAAATAGTTTGCAGTCCCGGTATTAATGGGGTCTACCGGGACAGGGTCCTGGCTGATTCTCGTCCGGCTTATTCCACATCGATCTCTTCCGGTCCGTCGAGCCGGGGTGAACCGGCAACAGCTTTCCAGTCGAAGCCCTCATCGAAGGGATCCAGGGCTTTCTGCGGGTCAAAGATCCGCGGATCGACCGGCAGGGCATGGAAGGGTGTGAAATCGGGTTCGGAGGTGAAGAGCCCTGACAGGTCTGTGGCCCCGGCGTCGTACTGGTTCAGGCAGGGCAGTCCGAGAATGTTCCAGAAGGTCTTGAAGATGCTGCCGAAACTGTAATGCATGTGACCGACAAAGTTCTTCCTGGCCCAGGGGGAGATCACCATCAGGATGCTGCGGTGGGCATCGATGTGATCGTAGCCATCCTGGGCATCATCTTCCGTAACGAACACAGCCATTTCTTTCCAGTAGGGGGTCGACGAGAGGAACTCGATGATCCGGCCCAGCGCCAGGTCATTGTCGCACATGTAGCTTTCCCTGAATGGATAACCGGCCCACGGGCGATCGCCTGCTCCATGGTCATTGGGGAGCAATACGGAAATGAAGGAGGGGGGAGTCAGGCCCGGATCCAGCCATTTCTCCGTGTATTCGCGAATGAAGATATCGGCCCTGAACTGATCGGGAATAGCCATGTTAAAGGTCGGATACAGTTCGGACGAATTCAGGAAGACAGGTGCAGGGACCGGATAGTTGACGCGGTATCTCACTCCGCCGTATTTCATGGTCGAATCTTCATAGGAACCCGCGAGTTCAACGCTGAAGCCAAAATTGTATACCGATACATCATGGCGGGCAAACTGGTCCCACATCGATCCTGCCTCGTTGTAATCCTCCGGGTAAAAGGCTCCCGATGAGCCCACAAAGGCCAGGTTACCCGGTGCCTCCGAATCTTTCCTCATCGACCTTTTTCCGCCGTAGGCAGCTGCCACGCTGGTCTCGGTCCATTCGTTCGGATAGGTACAGGTGAGCCAGCGGTGCCCGTCGGCTGAGACATCGGAATCGACATAGAAATTGTCGGAGATGGCAAAGGCTTCCGCAAGAGCAAGATGGTTCACCATGACCGAGGCGTTTTCAACAGCAGCTGTCTGGCTGTTGTTCGTGAAAGATACTCCGGTTCCATACCTGCCGAGAGAAGGATCGCCTGTCCCGGAACTGTAACGGCCAAAGACATCATCGTAGGTTCGGTTTTCCTTGGAAATGAATACGATGTATTTTATCGGGGAGGATTTTTCTCCCGGATAAGCCGGTATCGGATTATCGCCTCTGTCTGCCTTATATTTGCTGATATTAAAGTTGTTCCTGATGACCTGTGTTGTCAGGTTCGCGAGTTGCCGGCGACCCGGTATTTCCATGACCGATACGGTTCCTTTCATGATATTCCCGATGTACTGTCCTTCCGGACCCGGAGTGTAGCCTGTGCCTCCGTTCGGCCCGCTGCCAAATCCTTTGGCGTTGGCAACAACCAGGTGCCGGCCGTCGGGTGTGACCTGCAGTTTGGAAGGGAACCAGCCGGCAGGAATATGCCCCAGCAATTCCAGTTTTTTTGCATCGATCACGCCAACGGCGTTGATCCCGGCCTCGGCGACGTAAAGTCTGTCCCTGTCGGGCGACAGCGCCAGTCCGAACGGAATGATGCCTTTCAGGTGTTTCAGAGGCCCGGCAACGGTGAGCCGGATGGAGCGGATGATGCTGTCGCTACGGGTATCGATCACGGAGATCAGGTCGTTGTTGCCATTGCTGACAAAAACGTAGTTATCGGTGGCCACGAGGGAGTTGGGGCTCGATCCGCCCACGGCGGGAATTCCTTCGATCAGTTCACCAACGAGGATGCCTGTTTTGATCTTTGCCGATACAAAAACAGTGTCGCCAAGGTTTATGGCCCAGACCGAGAAAGACTCGGGCACGTTGGCTGCACCGAGGCCCGTAATCTTCAGCCCGTCGGCTGATTCAAATCCTTTTTCACTTTCCTCTGAAAGGTAGGCGGCGGCTGGTTTGCGCAGGGCAAGGTCCCTGTAATTTTCGTCGTTAATTCCCTCAATGGCACTGTATTCGTACATACCCACGTTGGCTACCCAGAGCCGTTTCTGATCCGGAGACAGTGTGATCCCGAAGGGATATCTGCCCACAGCCACTCTGCCGGTCAGTTCTTTCTTGTCCAGGTCGATGAAATTCACGCAGAAGTTGATCTGATCCACCACATACAGCATTTTCCCGTCGTTGCTCATCACCATGTCGCCCAGGTATCCGTGTGCATAGTCCCTCTGGTCGCCCGGATGATGCCCGCAGTAAATGGAATCGGTTTTAACCCCGCCCCGCGGGTCGAAAATATACACGCTGTTTGCCACTCCCCCCGAGACATATAACCGGCTGTCGTCGGGAGAAAAAGCCAGTCCCATAAAGACGGATTCAAGAATGCCCCTGTTGCCAAAGGGTCCTGATGGGACCTGGATGGTCCGCAGGCTGTCTTCCAGGATATCGGGTATAATGGTGAAGCAAAAAGGTCTGATCCCCGAATTGGCGGTCACGGCTGTAAGCCCGTCATGACTGAGCACCAGCCCATAGGGATGAGGGGCCACGACAACCTGTTTCCCCTGTGGCCTGATGATGCGGCCGTTGGGGAGAATGCTTTCTCCAGTGGGGTCAATGCTGCAGTACCTGTCTGCTGCGGGGGCCTGTACCATGACAATCCCTGATGGGCTGTCGGAACAGGAGGTCAGGGTCAGTGCGGAAAGGTAGAATATCATCCAGACAAGGGCGGAAGACAGCTTTGATCTTAGCATGGTTTTGTTTTTAGATCTGTGAGTGAGGAGATAAAATTAGCCAAAACGAGTTGAAAAACTCAAATAATCTCTGTTCTTTTAAGCTGGATGACCGACGATTCGGGAAGCAGGATCCGGCCTGTGTGGAAAAAGCGGCGGGCTGAAAAGTCGGGTACTACGCTGGTAATTTGCTTGTGTTTACTATCTTTAAGAAGTAAACGCATTCTTACAAAAAGAAATGAGCTATGCCGGACATGTTCTGGATATGATCAACCGGGCGAAAGCAAACCGGGAGCTGGTCATGGCCAGGAAGGAAAAAATGAGCAGGCTGAAGGAAAAGATCTATGCATCCAGCCACTTTGATCACCAGGCTTACATGGAGAAGAAGATCGATTCGGAGGTGATGCTCAGGATCAAAGAGGAGATCCGGAGGGAGATCAGACGTCACCGGATCGTATCGCGAAGCCTTTCCGTGTTTGTAACACTGGCTATTATACTTTCAGGTATAATGGTATTACTGCATTTCATGTGAAACTGCGGAGGCAGGTCTAATCCTCTGAACAGATCCTGAGATACAGGTCCTTCATGAAACGGAGATCTTTCTTATACTGACGGCGGATCTTTGCCATAGCCCAGTAAGCCACCGCAATCCCGACAGGCATGCTGAAGGCCAGGCCATAAAGCGATTCGCTGTTGTGAAGCAGGGCAGCAAATGGTTCTCCGCTGCCGTAAACATGGATCGACAGGACAAGCATCACGTAAAGAAAGGGTACAATAAACCAGGAAATCATGGATGAGGGGCCGTTCAGCCATCTGTCGAGCAGGTCGATACGCTCTTTCAGCCATTCCCTGAGCGATGCGCCGAAGTTGCCCTTCCCCAGGCGATAAACCGACCAGAATGCTGAAGTGAGCGCAATAAGCGTGGTGATACCCAGGACGAGGTTATTCAGCAGCAGCCAGCGGTCATCGGGCCGGTTCAGCGAGGTTACGATTAGGTACAGGACCACACCCACGCTGACGGTTCCTGAAATGGCCATCGACACGATAAAGCGGTTGACGGTTTGCTTTGACTTTCCGCCAAGCAGGATATGAAGTTCCTCTTTTGAATATTCGGGGAGTTTATTCCCCATACTTTTCCAGACCTGTTGAAGTTCTGTGTTTTCCATGTTTTCAGAATTTTACGATCTTTTTTAATGCATCTTTGGCCCTGTTGATCCTCACCCCGACATTGTTCCGGGTGATCCCGGTTATGAGCGCAATCTCCTCGTAGCTCCTCTCCTCCAGGTAGAGCAGCATGATGGTCCGGTCGATCTCATCGAGCCTGCGGATCCCTTCCAGCAGCAGGCCCAGAGCTTCATCATCGGCCATCCTGCCGGCAATATCCAGGTCGTCGGGCAGATCGGGCATCTTTTCGCGGAAATCCAGTTTGTTTTTTTTGCGCAGTCGTGAAATGGAGGTGTTTATAGCTACGGAATAGATCCACGATCCGGGATTCTCCCTGTTTTTCAGATTGGGAAAGGCTTTCCATAGGTTGTAGATGATCTCCTGAAGGTTATCTTCCCTGTCGGCCCTGCCGGAAAAATATACCAGGTTCACCTTGTGCAGGATCCCCTGATAGCGGGAGAGGAGTTCGAGGAAACCGTCTTTGCGTTCGTCCATGATCAAAGGGTTTATTATATAGTCTCCGTGCCGGTGAATTTATTACAAGATATGGGGAAAAGTTGAGAAGTGGGGGGTGAGGAGTGAGGATGTAGAATGCAAAATGTAGAATGTAGAATGCAAAATGCAAAATGCAAAATGCAGAATGCAAAATGTAGAATGCAAAATGTAGAATGCAAAATGTAGAATGCAAAATGTAGGATACAGGAGTGAGAGGTGAGAAGCGGGGGGATGGGATGCCTGTATTTGCCCGGGGGCTTTGATGGTTGGGATCGGGGTGATCTGGAATAGCTGGAAAAGCACTGAAGTAAATGGCAAACAGTCAGATATTTGATATATTTGCCGGGTAAATGTCGCCGCGATGCCGGGTCAAAGCCACCCGGTAAAGCAGTCTGGTTTTTAAGTTATTCATTAATCTTGCCGGTAAATTATTTAAAGATGAAGCAGCCGGAATTGGGCAGGAAAATTGCTGAGCTCAGGAAAGCAAAGGGACTCACGCAGGAGGAGCTTGTTGAAAGGTGTAACCTCAATGTCCGTACGATCCAGCGGATCGAGTCGGGGGAGGTCATGCCGAGAAGCTACACCGTGCGGGTGATCTTTGATGCACTGGATTTCAATTATTTCAACCGGCCGGTATCCGTGCGTCTGTGGCCTGGCGCTGCACGAAGGTATTTTACCGGGCTGTGGCACAAAGTCCGGCCTTTTCTGGCTGATCTGTTTAACTTAAAAACAAACACCATGAAAAAGATCACTGTGCTGACACTTCCGCTGATCCTGATTTTTGCCATCCTGTTCGTTGGTAACCGCACGGCTGCCGCCCAGGAAAAGCGAATGATCCGGAAAAGCCTGGAAACCCTGATGAGCGAGCAACCTTCCCTGAAACAGTTCAATGCCGGCGACATGGCCGCTGTGGCAGAAAGGTACTGTAACGATGCCTGTATGATGCCGGATGCCTCACCTGTCATCTACGGTCGCGAGGCAATAAAGGCTTATTTTGAACAATTGTATGCCAGCAACCTCCGTTTTCGTGAGATCCGTTCCGAATGGTCCCTGATCTCCGACAAGGTGGCCATTGAGCGGGGGACCTGGGTTATGACCCTGGGCGGGGCATTGGAAATCTCCGGTCAGTATCTGACGCAATGGCATTACCTTGACGGGAAATGGCTCATTGAGAACGAGGTAAGCCGTTCGGAAATACCCGGTGGCGAGTAAGTGCCGGGATGAATGAGCGAATCCGGTTCCTGTTCCTTACCTACTGGCACTTTTCCCTGGATAGTTCTTTGGCCTGCAGGTTCCCTTTTGCTGATGCAATCCGAAGGTCCTTGCAGGCTCCTTCTTTATCACCGGTCTTGAACCTGACCAGAGCCCTGTTGGTATAGGCTATATCCGACCCGGCCGAATACCTGATGGCCAGTGTGAAATCTTCAATTGCCCCGGTGTAGTCGTTGAGTTCGTTCTTTGCCAGTCCCCTGTTGTTGTAGGCATCGGCAAAGCGTCGTTCCTGGTTGACGGCTTCATTAAAATCATCGATGGCCCCTTTGAAGTCACCGGTGCTTCTGCGGGCGATCCCCCTGTTGTTGTAGGTATTGGGCAGCCATTTATTGATGGCCAGGGCCGCGGAGTAGTCTTCAATGGCTTTTTCGTAATCGGCGCGGTCGAGGTAGATATTTCCCCGGTTATTGTAGGCTTCTTCGTAATTCGGATCCAGTTCAAGAGCCCGGGTGAACGATTCGAGGGCCCCGTTATCATCCCCCAGGTTACGCAGGCTGATGCCGCGTCCGTTGAAAGCTTCGGTATACCCCGGGTATTCCTTAATGGCGCGTTCAAAATCATTCAGGGCATCCCGAAAGTTGCCTTCCTTTAACATGGCTGTTCCGTGGATGTAATAGTCTTCGGCAATATGACTGAAGCCTTCACCCCGTTTTACCGGGTTGAGACGGTTCAGGAATTTGTCGTCATTTTGTCCGGCCAGGTCGGCTGCGGAAACAAGCAGGATGATCGCAAGAGCTGTAAAGAAGAAATTCTTTTTCATGACAGGCTTCCGGAATTAGAAATATCCCTAAAGTTAGTAAAAGTAAAATAATCGGGCAGTATTTCTTGTCCCTAAGTCGCCTGTCCAATAGAGATATCAGATGAAAGCAGTTGACTTGTTATTCCCTTCCAAGCTTCCGGAGCATGGCGGCATGGGCTTTCAGGGCGGAGAAAAAACCGGGCTGGACATAATAGGGGAGCCCGTAGCGACTGGCAGTTTCCCGGACGATGGGAGCAATAGCCGGGTAGTGAACATGACTGATATTGGGGAACAAATGGTGTTCGATCTGGTAGTTCAGTCCGCCGATAAACCATGAAAGCAAGCGGTTCCCCGGGGCAAAGTCGGAGGTTGTTTTCAACTGGTGTATGGCCCAGTTGTTTTCCATCATCCCGTTCTCATCCGGCAGGGGATAATCGGAACTGATCATTACGTGGGCGGTCTGGAAAATGGTGGTCAGGATGAAGCCGCTGGTGAAATGCATCATCAGGAAGAAAAAGAGGCACCAGTACCAGGCGAAGGGCAGGATCAGCACCGGCAAAACCAGAAATACGGTAAAATAGATGGCTTTGGCCATGATCAGTGATAGCACAAGCTGCCGGTAGGAGAGCTTGCTGCTCAGGGATATACCCTGCCGATGATAGCGGTTTAGCTGGGCCAGATCTTTCGAAATGACCCAGGAGAGGGTCATAAGGGAATAAAGGAACCAGGCATAAAGATGCTGAAACCTGTGAATTCCGAGCCGGGGCTTATGCGGGGATATGCGAAGGTAGGGACCGGGATCAATATCCTCATCATAGCCTTCAATATTGGTGAACCCGTGGTGCATGGTATTATGCTGGTATCTCCAGTTGGCCGGAAAGCCGCCCAGCAGGTACATGGACTTGCCCAGCCAGTGATTAATCTGCTGGTTTGCAGAAAAACTGCTATGATTGGCATCGTGCATCACCGCCATCCCTACCCCGGCCTTTCCTGCACCGATCAGGATCCAGCAAAGCAGAACACCTCCGAAGGAACTGATAATCCCGCTGATCATCAGGAAATAGGGCAGCAGGTAAAGGGCAAACATAAACAGTGCCTTCGGAATGAGTTTTCCGTTACCGTACTTCGACAGTTGCCTCTCTTCAAAATACGCCGCTACCTTTTGCCTTAATTCAATGATGAATTCCTGGTTGACGGGGGAGTTAAACCTGATTTTCTTCTGTTCCATAAATAATGCACTCGGTCAAAGGGCTGTCAGGACATTCTGCTGGTCCTGACAGCCGGGTAATTGTTTCTGTCAGATCATGCTTTTACAAGCACGAAACTCCAGTACTGGAACTTACTGCTTTGAAAGGAATCGAAACGTTTGGTTCCCATTGTTCCCGCAAAGGATCTGAAATACTTTTGAAGGAAGGAAGGAATTTTGTTACTGATCAGCGACTCACGACGCTGATTATCCAGTTCCAGACCCCTGACAACATTTTGTGTGATCTCGGTTTCTTTTTTGAGGGTAAAGCCTGACTGCAGCAGTTTCTTTTTCACTTCGGGAAGATCCTCTTTCTCAATCATATCGGCAAAAAGAAAATGACCTCCGGGTACAAGAACACGGTGTACTTCCCTGAAAAAGGTCATAAGATTGCTGTAACAGCGGGCCGATTCCACGTTAACCACCGCATCATGCGATTCATCTCCGACAGGTATTTTTTCTGCACGACCTTCTTTGAAACTCAGACCGGGAACATTGTAGGCTTTGTTACAATAACCGATAACACCCGGAGAGATATCCACACCTGTATATTTGTCAGGCTTATAATACCTGGCAATGTAATGGGCGCCACCACCTCTGCCGGAGCCAACCTCCAATACGATCTTTTTTTGAAGATCAACGCTGTTTACAACATGATCGTACAATTGAATGCAATAACGGTCTTTCTCATCCTGTTCATGAAGGGTGATGGGAGGGTGGCCGTTCATTGGAGCATAGCCGTAATTCATGAAGTGTACGGTCCGCTCATTATCAAAACGAATAAGGAGACGGTGCCAGATTTTCCACATGGGTCTCCGCAGGGGAGCAGGGAATTTGCAGTACAGATCGACAATATCGCTCATCTTTTTAAAAATTTATTATGATAAAGTGCAACAATACGCCGAATGCTTCCCTGAAGAAAATCATTGGGGCTGGTAACTCCTGATTTGTGAGGAAAATAAGATATCTGGGGTCAATTGACCTTTTTTTGTGGTGAATAACCCCGTGTTCAGAGGGAGTTCAGTGCCTCGCGAATGGAATGAATGTATTGCCTGGAGACAGGAAGTGTACTTTGCGAATCTTTCAGTTTTACGGAATATCCGCTGTAAGATCTCTCCAGTTTTTCAATAAAGGTGATATTGACAATGCAGGTTCTGTGACAGCGGACAAAGAGGGGATAGGGACCAAGTTTGTTTTCTATTTTTTTCAGTGTATTTCTCAGAAGCAGTTTCTGTTCTTTCTGGTTCTCCGTATAATTGATTTCCACATAATTATCTGCCGAATTAATATATCTTATCCGGGACGGAGGAAGGATTATCCGGTCTGTTCCGCTTTCTGCTGACAGGATCAGAGGTTCTTCTTTGGCATCGGCTGACTTTTGTCTGATTTCATACTGGGCCGTACGCAGCCTGTCCTGCAATATTACGATCGCTTTTTCAAGGGACCTGTTTTTATAAAGAATGATCAGGATGATCAGAGGAAACAAACATACGAGCAATACTTTGAATAAGATATAGAGTGTCAGCTCGGTCTTTCCGACATACCGGATGTAAAAAGTAAAGGCGGTTCCATTGATCAGAAGGAAAATCAGATTTAAAATTACCGGCGGGCCGTTTTCCCACATTTCAATGCTGAATAGTGGCCTGAAAATCAAGGGTAGAAGGATGAATATCATACACTCCACAGCAAAGGTGAGCGCGCCGAAACCTGTAACATACAGCAATCGGTTATTATTATCGAGAAAGATTAAGGGAAAAGGCTGAAAGAAAAGTATAAAGAGAAAGACCCCGAATCCGACGAAGAACAGCCGTGCGAATTCTTCTTTCAACTCGGGTGTCAGGTCTACTTTTTTATTTTGTCTTTGTTCCATTTACCCTGCAAATAAGGTCTGATTCATTATCGTAAAGGAAATCAGGATTTTGAGCTAAAGATAAATTGCCGGCACTTTTACCTGATGTAAAGATAGGAATCAATTTCACAGCTAAACAGATTTCGCTTTTTTTCTTAAGCGGTGCGGGACCTTTCAGCCTAGCGGTTGTTGTTAATGAATGGCATATGCTTTTAAGTAGCAGAAAAACAGATAATAAGCCAAATATTAAGCTGTGGTTGATTTTTTTTCCTGTTTTTTGCCCAATGCTGAAATAATTCAACTCCCGGTACAGTCTAAGAAATTAGTGGCAGAAAATGACCCTCAGCCTGAAATGTTGAATTGAATATAGAATTGTCATCCGGTAACCAATGCGGAAGAATGTGAGTTTAACAGTTATAATAACCGGCGTACTGATTGCGCTGAACCTGTCCTGTAATGAAAATGTTATTCCGGGCGACGACAACACAGGAGCCACCGAGAGTGAAGAAACGATCGATGATGCAGTAGCCGGGAACGATAACGACCACGATAAGAGCAGTGATTACACCTGGGATGCCAGTGAAGTGAGGTACATCCACCTGGAGGGAGCTGTCATTACGGGCGATACCGCCGGGGTAAGCTACGACGGAAACCAGGCAGTCATCGGGAGTGCAGGGGTATACAGTATCGACGGTTCTCTGAGCGACGGGCGGATCATCGTTGATGCCGGGGATGACGATGTAGTTAAAGTAATCCTCGACGGGGCCGAACTCCATTGCTCCAATTCATCACCTTTCACTATACGGAATGCGGATAAGGTGATCATTCATCTGAAAGAACAGACAGTGAACATACTCAGCGATGGAAGCAGTTACGTTTATGATGATGCGGATGAAGAGGAGCCTTCAGCTGCGCTGTTCAGCAAAGCGGATTTAACCATCTTCGGCAACGGCAGTCTGACGGTTCAGGGAAATTTCAATGATGCCATCTCCTCGAAAGACGGGCTGATCATCGCCAGCGGTGAATATCTGATCACTGCCAAAGACGACGGGATCAGGGGAAAGGACTACCTGATCATCAAAGACGGGACATTTACGGTGAGTTCCGGGGGTGACGGAATGAAATCGGATAACGACGACGACCTGACGAGGGGTTACCTTTATATACAATATGGTGATTTTGTCGTCACTTCGGCAACCGATGCGCTTTCAGCATCCACTGATCTTATGATTGCCGGCGGTACCTTTAACCTTACATCAGGAGGAGGAAGCAACAGTGCTGTACTGAGCGGTGTTTCGTCGAAAGGGATTAAAGCGGCCGTCAGCCTGATTATAGATGCAGGAGATTTCGGGATCTCCTCCGCCGACGATGCCGTTCATTCCAATCTGGGGATGGCAATAAATGGCGGTACTTTTATTATTTCCACGGGGGATGACGGATTTCATGCCGATTCCACCCTGCTGGTAAACGACGGGCTTATCACCATTGATCAGTGTTATGAAGGCATGGAAAGTGCCGTTCTGACCTTTAACGGGGGAGATATCCATATTACTTCCAGCGATGACGGGCTGAATGGCGCAGGAGGCAGCACAACACAGACCGGGGGAGGTATGATGCCTCCGGGAGGTGGCTTTACCACGGGTAATTATTACTGTTATATCAACGGAGGCTACATCTACATCGATGCGCGGGGAGACGGAATAGATATCGGCGGGACCATCAATATGACCGGAGGAACTGTCATTGTCAACGGTCCGACAGGCAATATGGACGGGGCCATCGATTACGATGTAGCCTATAAAATGACCGGGGGCACCATGCTGGCTGTAGGTAGTTCCGGGATGGCAGAAACGGCAGGAACAACTTCGACACAATATGCCATCCTTGTGGGCTTCTCCACCACCCAGCCGGCAGGTACCCTGGTTCATTTGCAAAACAGTTCCGGTGAAGAGATTCTCACTTTCTCCCCGACCAAACAATACCAGTCGCTTGCCTATTGTTCACCGGCGCTGTCAAAAGGCAGTAAATATGAAGTGTATCTCGGGGGAAGCGACACCGGGAGTGAGAAGGACGGGCTGTATGAAGCCGATGCCTACACACCGGGTACACTTAACAGCACCCTGACCATTTCCACGATCGTTACAAAGCTGAATATAAGATGACCCCTTCCTGAGTGGGGTCGTACAAGTGGGTTAGACTTGCGTTCGGAGATCCGTGAAGCCCTGGCGGCTTTGCGGATTTCTTTGTTTTCTGCAGCATGGGCCAGAACCGTGAAAAAATTTCCGGTCTTTGCCATGAAGATGCAACCCGGGTTAAAAAACGCTGTCTTTCGAAGTAAATACAATTTAATACCTACTGTAATGAAAACCTTAATCAGCTTATTTTTAACCATTATACTAACCACTGCCACTTTTGCCCAGAACCTTGAAGAACAGGAACAGCCTCTGAGAAGTCCGTTCCAGGTCACCCTTTTCTGTCCTCCCTTCAGCACCAACGGAGCACAGAATGTTGATTATGTCAATGATGTATCCCTGAATCTTTTCATCGGAATTTCGGGGGGAACCGAGATGATGGAACTGGGCGGTTTTATAAATATCGACCGGTTTAACGTGAACGGCGTGCAACTGGCCGGATTTGGCAATACCGTCGGGGGCTCGGCACACGGGGTGCAGATCGCAGGGTTTTATAACGTGAACGGCGGAAATACCGATGTCGTACAGATTGCCGGTTTCGCCAATACGGTCGGAGGTTCGGTAACGGGTTTCCAGGCTGCCGGATTTATCAATGTTGCCGGCGGACCGGTTACCGGTTTACAGGGAGCCGGCTTTATGAATGTAGCCGGAAACGGCGTAACCGGTTTGCAGGGAGCGGGATTTATGAATATGGCCGGGAACAACACCGTAGGGCTTCAGGGTGCCGGTTTTATGAATATAACCGGACGTAACTCCACCGTCGTCCAGGGATCCGGTTTTGCCAATATTGCCGGAGGAACCTCTTACGGGATCCAGGGTGCCGGATTCGGGAATTTCAGCGGTGAGGGCAATATTAATCTGCAGGGAGCCGGCTTTATCAATCTTGCCGACCGGGTAACCGGTGGCCAGGGTGCAGGCTTTATGAACATTGCCAGGGAGGTAAGAGGTATCCAGGGCTCCGGTTTTATGAATATTGCCGGGTATGTCCGTGGTGTCCAGGCAACTGGCTTTATCAACATCTGCGATTCGATCGACGGTGTACCCATCGGTTTTATCAGCATTGTGAAGCACGGGGGATACCGCAGGCTGGAGGTCAATGCCAGTGAACTGATGTATGCCGCTGTGTCCTGGAAGATGGGTGTCAAACGTCTGTACAACATTTTCACGATCGGTAAACCGTTCGGACCTGCAAACAGCTGGTTGTACGGCTGGGGTCTGGGTTCGGAGTTCGATCTCTCCAACCGGGTGGTGATGAATGTGGAAGCCGTATCCCACCAGGAAATGATCCTTTCCTTCCCCTGGAACAACTGGATGATCAGCATGAATGAGCTGAATATGTACAACCAGATGCGCATGCTCTTCGGATGGAATGTAGCACCAAAGGTTGCAGTTTTTGCCGGACCCACCTTCAACGTGGCCGTGGCTTCCACCGCCGCCGCAGGCGAGCCTCTCTCACCGACGGACTATGCCCCGTCGTGGAGCTTCTATAACCATACCTATACCAATCCCTACAATACGAATGTAAGGATGTGGTTTGGTGTTCATGCCGGATTGCGCTTCTTCTGAACCGGCATTTAAGTCAACAGCTTCCTGCTCAAGGGACCCGGTAAGCGACGTCAACGGTTACGGGACCTGCGAGGCAGGAAGCGATGTTTTTTTTCAACTGACTGTACATTCCGGTTTTGAGTGGCCGATCCGGAGGGATAAGGATGAATAACAGCTTATTCCGTGACAGGCTGCCGGAGGCTTAACTTCACTATCCGGTTTTCGAAGACCTGGCCGATATATAGAAACGGTTCCAGGGCCACAGCGACCGACCCCGCACTTACGGTGCTCCCGTCATCACTGAACAGCACCTTATAGTTTCCTGTTTGCGGATCGAGGCTGATGATCTCCACCGGCGACAGGTTGCTGGCAGAGCGCACATGCCTGATAAAGGCAAAAGGTCGGGTATGGCAGGCAATGAGGAGGTTTTTGCCGAAGGGCCGGATATTGTCCGGACCGGTGATCCGGGCCAGCACCTTTTTATCATCCAGCCCACCGGGAGTGATCGTGAAGGTGAGTAGCTCGTTGGCCCTTGCATCTGAAACGTAGAGCGTATCTGCAATCCGGTTAATCCCTGCGGGCATGCTCAGCCGGCTGGCAACAAGTTCCCCCGAGTATCCGTAGCCATCGGGTTTCTCGAAACGGACAATACCGGCACGCTTGCTTCCAAGAATTTTTTCCAGAGTGCTGCCCCTTTTCCCGGAATCATTTATAACGAAAATCTCACCTGAGGGTCCTGTTACCAGGGAATTGGGGGAGTTGAGGAGGGGAGAATCGATCATTTCGCTGAAAAAGAGCGTATCGGCAGTAACAGTATAAATCAGGACCGGGTGGAAACCACTTTCCTCGTTTTCATGACTGATCACCAGCAGTCGTTCCGGGACCGTAAGGGTATCCAGGTAGATCCCATGCGGCCGGAAGCGGATGTTAGCCGGTTCACCCGACCGGACCATGACCTGCTGACGGCCTTCATCCGGAAAATAGCGGAGGATCTCCCCGTATTCCGGGTAGCTGTCCCTCCTTGCGCTGCAGGAGATCAGCAGGGTGGGTTTTCCCGTTCCAAGGTCGGTCACCATGTCTTCCGGTCCGTAGGCAGTCAGGATCAGCTCAGCCTGAGCCGTTGTGGGTTCGGGCCGTGAACAGGCCAGGATAAGGATCAGTGGCAGAAAGAGGTATTTTCTCATGGTTTAATCGGTTGACAACAGTAACAAAGTTAATAATCCGGCAATATTATCTTCAGTTGCATGGGCTACCCTGGGCCGCAGGTACACCATGCATGAAATAATACTTCAGGCATTTACATTGTAAAATGCTAATATACAGATGAATGCGCAAAAAGCGCTGCTGTGCCGTTTTTTATCTGAGGAAATAAATCAGCCGGAGCCGGCCGTTATAGAGTACAGGGTACATCCAGCCGGTGGATTCAAAATTCGGATCATGATCAACGTCCAGCACCAGGTTAAAGGCCGGACCAGCTTCGATGTTAATTCCCAGCCGGTTGCCGAGGGGCAGGGCCAGGCCGATATTCAGTCCGAGCGAAAGGATTTTCCAGCGATCGGTTTCGGGGCCCTGTTCCCAGTACATCAGTTGCTGGCTGAAGACAAAAGGTTTTACATCCTGTCTGTTCGCTTTGCCAAATAAAAGATTGTGCTCGGCGGAGATGTTGAAATGTTTCTCCTCATCAAGGGGAGAGAAGCCGAAATGGCTTCCTGCAGCCGCTCCGAAACTGAGGTATTCATGGTAAAAGTAGTTTGCCCCGATATGAAATCCCTGGTAATAACCATAACCTGCTACAATTTGCATAGTTCCGGCAGTCTGTGCATGGAGACGATCAGGAAGGGCGAAAAATACAAGGATCAGGAAAACCAGTGGCTTTTTCATATCACAACTTTTTCTGAATTAACGGAACCGGTTATGTAAAGGTATATGATTCAAAAGTTTGAGCAAAATAATGCAGCAAGAATCCGGCATTTTGCACCGGTGATCAATCTGGTGTATATCGCAGAAATGCACAAACTGTCCTGCTTTTTTCCCGGTAAGAAACTTCAGGGTCGTCGGGCTGCAGGGAACAGGCTGGCTCCGGAATCAGGATTCCCGAATAGCCCCGCATCCTTATTCTCCTTCCAGCCGGTATAAAGTCCGGATCGTTTCTTTTTTCTCATTTACCGTCAGGTCCCAGAATTCCGAGTACTGGATAATCTGATTATCCATGATATCGTAATAATAGCGGTAAAGGATATTATTCTCGGGAGAGCTGGCTTCCCTGATCAGATTTTTCGATGATTCAGGCATTTCAAACAGACCGGAATAGTCAACCATATAATCCGGTTTCAGGGTATCGGTATAGGTGTAATGATAAACCGTAACGGCCGGTTGGTAATTGTCCTGGTAGATGAGGGTAGAATCCTTGATAATATTATCATCCAGATACTCGAAGAAGTTTTCCTGAACAGTATAGCCGCTGATTGTCTGGCGGGAATAGACTATTTTGCCCGAATCGTAGGTAAACCGCAGTAAACTTCCGTAATTTTCAATGAGGTAAATGCGGGCTGCGGAATCAAGCCGGAAGAATCCGTTCCAGTTGTTGATCCAATTTTCTCCATAGGTAATGTAATACTCGGCAAGATAATCGGAGGTATAGTACCGGTCGACCTTTAGCAGTTTGTTCCCCGAATCATAATAGTAGATCAGGCTGTCGCCGAAATACTCATTGATCCGGTAGCTTCGTGTAATCTTATGATCATAGGTAAACTCAACGGTTTCTTTTTCACATCCGTTCAGCAGGAAAAGTACCATGGGAAGGATTGCGACGGCTGTTACAAGCGTTCTGATTTTCATAGAAGTGTATTTATATCTTTCGTGTTTACTACTCTGCAAAAACCGGACCGATCGGTACAAAGTAATATTATTCCGGTTTTTTATTTTCTTCAATAGATCCATGGGAGGAGGCGGTAGCTGTTCTTTTGATATTCCACGTATTCCTCACCGAAGCGGTCGGTCAGTGTTTTTTCCTCGACATGGATCCGGTACAGGAATACCGCCAGTACAGGAAGGAAAGCGACTGCCAGGCTCAGCCAGTTATTCAGGGAAATCCCGAAGCCCGCAAAGGAAAGGATGGAACCTGAATACGACGGATGACGGAGAAGGCTGTATATTCCGTCTTTTTTTAGTTCATGATTTTCCCTGATGGTTACATCCACGGTAAAAAACCTGCCCAGCTGTGACACAGAATAGAACCTTAGGACCATTCCGGCTATGATGATCCCGAGCCCGGTAAAATGAACAGGCAGGGAACTGCCGATAAAATACCGGGTTTTTATGGCAAGCAGAACGCCGCCTGTTACGGCAAGTGCAATGATAAACCAGAGGATGATGAAGGTACCTTTGTCCCGGCCTTTCATATCCCGGGCAGAGGAACGTGCAGATATGCTGAGAATGAATTCTGAAGCCCACCAGCTGCTCCAGACGATCCAGGAGATAATCATATTCTTATATATTAGTTTTGCTTTTCCTTCATAATCTGATCCAGGGTCAGAATGCCCACTCCCTTTTTTTCCATTTTCTGCAGGGCCCTGCCTTTCTTTGTTTCCGACCTGCTCAGCAGGGCTTCCGGTATGACAGTTATGTTGTAACCTCTTATTTTACCGCCTATGGCCGTATTGAAAATGCATTCTTCTGCCATCAGCCCTACCAGAAGGATGTCTTTTACCTCCCTGGCTGCCAGGAAGGCATTCAGGCTGTCGAGCGTGAAGCAATCGCCTTCGGTTTTAGTGAAGAACTGGTCATTTACGATTTTCAGTGCACTGTCGGCTTCGGGGGTGGTCGTCATTGGAAGCACTTTTATTCCTTTCAGGGAGATGCTCAGCACCTTGCCTGTCCCCAGCACATAGATCACTTTATCCGGATGGGTCTGTCCGATGAGCAGGTTGATATTCTTCAGCATTTCATCCGCACCTTCTTTCAATGCCGGATCACTGTAAAACTGTGACTGAACATCCACGACCATCAGGTAGCGGTTTTGGGAAAAAAGGGAGGCTGTGCCAGAGAATACGGCTACGATCAAAAGGATCATCCTTATTTTCAGCTGCATGTTATTCCGGTTTGAATTTGTCTAAAATTGCAGTACTGACCCAGTATATTCTGTTGGGTACCTCGCAGTTCCAGCCCTGGCGACGGATAAAAAACATATATTTTCCATCGGGTGTGATTACCGCATCGGAATCAATTTCAGCCGTATTTATCCGGGATCCGAGATTTACCGGCGCAGACCAGGTCCCGTCGCCGGAATGAAAACTGATATAGGTGTCCACCTTGCCATATCCCCCGGGTCGGTTGGAGCCGAAAAGGAGGAAGCTGCCATGGGGATCAGCATACGCACAGAATTCTCCATATACCGTATTGATTGGAATTCCCATATTCCTGACGGACCTGAAGCGGCCATTCGCGTATTCCCCGCAGTAAAGTTCGTTATTGAGTGGTAGATCTGAAACCGGTTGTCCCAGGTTTTCCAGGCGGGTAAAGTAGACATCCCCGGAAAGAGAAAAAGTTCCTATAAATTCCCGGCAGGTATCCTCACTCAGATCCTTTACCTTTTCAGGCAGGGTCCATCCTCTATCCGACAGGGTCGTCGTGAAAATGTCAAAATCACTTGTTTGCTCAAGTTCTTTATTGAAACGGGAGGAGAAATAAACCACGGAGTCATTCAGAAAGACAGGATTAGAGTTAATGCCGCTGCGGCAGTAGGGCAGCGTATCCAGTGCTGTCCAGACCCTGTTCCTGCAGGTGGAAAATACGATGGTACTGGTGCTCCACTCGCGGTCTGTAAGACCGCATATTATTGATTTTCCCGAAGGAGCAAATGACAGCGAATTTATAAAGTCGAAGCCGTTGCGCACCTGATCCGGAAGTCTGAATTCTATTACGGCAGTATCGGGAGGCACCTGTCCGAAATAGTCAAACTCAAAGCTGGTTTGCTGAGCCTGCAAACTGTTCAGGAAAAAAGCAGACAGCAGACATAGCGATAGTGTTACTTTCGTTACAGATGCGTTCACATTTGAATCATTTTTGATAGACATAAAATCAGTGCTACCTTTCCCGGCCGGGATACCTGCTTTATGCCCGGGTTGCCAATTATTAAAAGTAATCAGATTCTTTAAGTACACAAAATCAAAAAATCGGTCAGCTTATTACATTTTTTGCTGCCGGTTCTTCTTATGCCGCCTTTTATCATTGATCTTCAATTCAGGTGTTTCCAGGGATTGTCATTTCTTCATTCCGGTGTGAAAGACCTGGCCGGATCAGGAAGGTTACAGGAACCTTTAAACAGTATCTGGTCGTCGAGTATGAACCGGTAATAAAATCCCTGCCCCGTATAATCGCCGAATATATAGTCGAAAGTGTAATAGCACATGCAGTCGCAGGCTTCATCATTCAGCCGGATAATCTCCATGATCAGGGTATCTCCTGCGATATAGGAACCGGCATCAAAAACCTGGCAACAGGTGAGGTTCAATCCCACGAAAACACGGAGGGTGTCTTCTGCTTCAAAAAACTGAAGGGTGTCGGGTCCTTCGTCCGGGTAATCCCTTGCAGATTTCACCATAGCATTGCAGCCACCCGCTTCAACCCTTGCAGGGTGCAGGGGGGTCGAAGACAGAAGGTAGTCGGGTGAGATCCCCGTGATCAGGGTATCGAGGTCGGGGGAATAGGAAAAGCAAAGCACGAAGGTATCCCTCGAGTAGGCATTTTCCGACTCGATAAGGGTAAGCTCGTAGTCTTTGTCTTCCAGCGGTCCCAGTGTAAATTGCAGGTCATGAGGGCAGTTGCAGCGCGTATAAGGGCCATTGTCGATGAGTTCGACGCAGACGGATGTGCCGGATGCCGATATTTTTGTGGAAAAGGTCTCTGTACCGCAGGACGACTCCGTATTGCTCATTTCAATAAGCAGGCGCCCGTCGGGCTGGCCGGTCAGCCGGACCGCCGGGATGTACTCATCTGACTTTTTTCCGGTATTACATCCGGAATAGTCCAGGTCACTGACCTGCAGTTCAGGAGCCTGCTGCGTGAGATCGCAGCCGGCGGTCAGCAGGATCAGCAGCACCGGGAGGAAAAGCTTTCTGGTTTTCATAAAGCCGGTTTATAAGATGACGGTTCTGGGCCACCTCAGGTTGCGTTGCGGCATTACAAAATACGTAAAAAGCCTACCTGAACAAGAGCGGGGTAAACTCTTTCAGGCACCTTCTCCAGGTAAGCCATTCATGCGCCGTATTCTGCGATTCGTAGAACACGATGTTTTTTACACCGAGTTCGGTCAGTTTGTCCCGGAAACCCTGCGACCAGGTTCCTTCTTCCGTGCCGGTGCCCATCCAGATCAGTTTCATTTGCTGATTTACCTCTTCAGGCCTGCTGAGCAGACCGCCATAGAGGGTGGTGATATCCACATTGTCGCGCAGGCGCAGTGCCCCGCTGAAGGCCCCGAGCCAGGCAAAGTCGTCCATGTTGTTAAAAACCGTTTCAAAAGTCTGCAAGCCACCCCACGACAATCCGGCCATGGCGCGATGGTCGCGGTCGGGAAGGGTGCGGTAAAGCGAGTCGATCATAGGTACAATATCCCTGACCAGCAGATCGGGGAACTCCACCTTGTTTTTACCGGTGGAGGTGACCGACTGGGCCGAATCCCAGTTAACGACATTGAAGGGGAGCCCGGCAATATCTCCGTTATCCATTACCACCAGCATAGGTACGATCTTGCCTTCCGCCAGGAGATTATCCATTATGAAATTCATTTTTCCCTGGGTGATCCATCCGGTTTCATCCTCACCCCAGCCATGCTGGAGGTATAACACTGGGTACCTTTTCCCGGGATCACGGTCGTAGTCGGGCGGTGTGTAAACGTAACAGCGTCTTGTGGTTTTCTTTGAAGGTGAGTAATAATAACGGGCCCTGATCTCCCCGTGAGGAACATTCCGCGGCTCGAAGAAGGCCTGATCGGGAGAAGGAATATCAATCCCGCTCATGGCCAGACCGGCGCCGAAATAGGTGTAGACCGAAGGATCAGAAAACCTCGCCCCATCCACAATCAGGGCATAGTAGTGGAAACCCTCAACGATGGGGTCGGTGGTTACGGACCAGAATCCATCCCCGTCTTTTTGCATGGGGAACTTTTTGCCTGTGATATCGGCCAGCACTTCCGTTGCTCCGGGGGCATAAATACGGAAGGTCACTCTTCCGTCGTTTCCAACCAGCGGGTAATCCCTTCCCGGAAGGCAGTTGTCAGCTTTTTGAGGTCTGGCCTGGCTGCTTTGTCCGTATGAAGATGATGCGGAGATAAGCGCCAGAATAATGATGGCGATGAATTCTTTTCTCATTGTCTGTTAGTAAGTCCGGCATGAGGCCGGACTACAAGTTAAGGATTTTTCGGGGATGATCCATCCCGATCGTCGCTGTTCAGCGAAGAAATCAGGAGGGTCAGGGTGTTTTTTAATTCCAGTAGCTGATCATAACCAATTACTTCCGAATTTATTTTTGCTGCCAGTTCTCCGGGGATACGGCCGGCTTCCGTTTTCATATCCTTCCCTTTGGAGGTCAGGCGGATCACTACCTTTCGTTCATCTGACTTCGAGCGTTCGCGAAGGATGATGCCCAGCGATTCCATTCTTTTTAGGAGGGGAGTTATTGTATTGGTATTCAGGATCAGTTTCCGGGCAATTTCGTTGACCGTTATTTCATCGCTTTCCCACAGCACCATCAATACCAGGTACTGGGGATAGGTAATCCCCAGTTTGTCAAGCAGAGGCTGATACTCCCTGATTATCAAGCGGGAGGCTGCGTAAACGGGAAAGCAGAGCTGATTTTCCAGTTTCAGTTGCTCATCATTCATAGCATGGCGTATTGCGTTTTAAAGATATCTATTTTTTATCCCGCAGGATCCGCTCCAGGTACTGATCAATCTTTTCCGGTTTTGTAAGGGGAGAGAACCGTTTACGTGGCCTGCCGTTTTTATCGATCAGGAATTTGGTGAAGTTCCACTTGATTTCATTACTGAAAGTACCCCTAAGTTCTTTTTTCAGGTATTTATAGAGCGGATGGGCCTCCGGTCCGTTGACATCAATCCTGGAAAACATCGGAAAGGTAACTCCATAGTTCAGAACGCAGCCTTCGGAGATGCTTTTTTCATCGCCTGGTTCCTGGTTGGCAAACTGGTTGCAGGGGAAACCCAGAATTACCAGATCCCTGTCTCTGTATTTCTGATAAAGTTTCTCCAGCCCTTCGAACTGGGGAGTTAAGCCACATTTGCTGGCAGTGTTGACGACCAGTACGGTTTTTCCTTTATAGGACTCCATGCTGACTTCTTTGCCCTGGAGACTGATTGCATTGAAATTGTAAAACATAGTCTTAATAATTATCGT
>JBMOLL010000140.1:0-27653 GCA_049325415.1 Bacteroidota bacterium
TTGAAGACCATGTTGAAGTAGCGGATGTAATCGCTGTTAAAACGATATTTATATTTTCCGGAACGGGCTGCGGCAAGAACATCTGTATTGATATCACTGGCGTAGATGTTGGATTTTTCAAGAAGACCCATGTGATCCAGCAGCATCATCATTGAGTAGACTTCCTGACCGGTGGAACAGCCCGGATGCCAGACAGAAATGGAATCCTGATTCCTGAACCGGGGCAGGATATTTTCTTTCAGGGAGATCCAGACAGCAGGATCGCGGAAGAGTTCAGTGGTATTTACCGTGATCTTTTTGACAATGAGTTCAAGCAGGGATGGATCAGTACGCATCCTGCCAGCAAGCCCGGAAAGATCAATATGGAAGTCATCAGTAATCTTCAATAACCTTCTCCGGAGTGAACTGAGTGAATAGCCGTAAAAATCATAAATGGAATGATCCCTGACAGTTTGCAGGAAACCGCGTATATCCTCATCTGAAATTTCTTTCATGCCATTTTTTTTACAGCAGTTTCACGGTAAATCTAATGATTTATCATCAGACCTCAAAGGCAGGAAAAGCGCCCTGATTTGCAGAAAATAGTTTTATATCTATCTTTGAAAAGAGAGGTGAGCATTAAAAGCCGCCTGCGGGAGGAACCATCCTGCCCGAAGGTAAAGATTTAAAAGGCAGAATATTAACGAAAAAACCCGGTCAAGTGGCAAAGTTCAGTATCCTGGTTTTTCCCGGAGCACATGGGGACAATGACCTGAAGGTAGTTCTGGAAAGTCAGTTCGGCATACGGGCCGAAATGATCTGGTTCAGAAATGCCAGTCCCTTCGACACGGATGTTTTGCTGATACCCGGTGGTTTTCCCTGCCGGGGATCCCTGGCCTCTTCGCAATGTGTACAGGATACGGTGGTAATTGAACTGATCCAGAATTTTGCAGCCAAGGGTAAGGTGGTCTGCGCTTTCGGGAACGGTTTTCAGCTCCTTTGTGAAGCCGGTCTTCTCCCTGGAACCCTGGAGAGGAATCTTTCAGGCAAGTTCATATGCAGGAGCACGTATATTAAACCGGATAATGATTACCTGGCCCTTACCAATCAGCTGCATAACGATCAGGCCTACCAGATCCCGATTGCAACAGCTTATGGCAGATACGATGCTTCAGAGGACTTGCTCAGGGAGATGCGGCAGGATCAGCAGATCATTTTCAGGTATTGCGATCAGGCCGGACGTATTTCAGAAGCGGTGAATGATACCGGATCGGTGGATAATATCGCCGGTGTATGCAATAAGCGCAAAAATGTATTTGGTATGATCCCGCTGCCTGAAAGGGCCGTAATAAGCGGGGGAAGCAGGAACGACGGGCGTTTGCTTTTTGAGTCACTAATCTCATATCTGTAACATCTTTCCCGCACTACGGTTCCGCCCTCAGCGTATTCGGAAAGAGGTTTTCTTTTCACCGATGTCCATGGAAATGACGCCGATGGATATCAAATTGATCAGCAGGTTTTTAAGTATTTTTCTATTCACCCCAAGGGCAGCCTGAAGGGTGTCCATCTCTGAATCGGGATGGGTACTCAGGAAACTCAGCAGTGTGTCCTCCCTCTCCGTATATGTTACTAAAGTGCCACCGGGTCTTTGTTTTCTTTTCCAGACCTGGAGCAGGATATGATTTGCCAGGATATTCTGGTCTCCCACACGGATGTATGCCCTCCACCTGTCTTCAGCATCACGGGCCAGAACCGGCCTGGTCGCAGCAGGCGGGATATAGACTTCAAGGACAGTTTTGCCTTCGACAATCCACTTCTTTACTTCAAAGGAAACGACCGGAAGGCAATAGCGAAGGGCAGATGATTCAATCATATAATACTCCTCTTCGCTCTGTACCCCTTTGATTTTCCCGTTATCTTTCACACCGATCAGCAACCGGCCTCCTTCGGTGTTTGAAAAAGCTGAAAGGGTGCGGGCAATCTTGGCCGAATCATTAATCGCAAACTTGAAATCGAGTTGCTGATGTTCACCTTCGCCGATCAGGTTCAGTATATATTTTTCTCCTTCGTTCATGCTTTCCCGGCAGCGTTGTATTTCCCATTAAAGATAAAAAGAATGCATGGATTTTTATGCAAGGGGGACGAAGAGAGCTTTGGAGTGCGATGTCCTGTGGAGCAAATTTTGCTGTTCGGTCGGGTAGGTTATATCCTGACGATTTCTTATCTTTCAAAATCAAAAAACTGAAATTTCTATCTAACAATATTACTAACTAATTGGAAATCATAACATCATGAAGAAACCTGAGAAAATCCAGGAGAAAGGGGGCATGTCCAGAAGAAGGTTTGTTGCCACTTCGGCTACTGCTGCCGTAGGTTTAACGATTCTGCCGAGTGGGATCATCAGTGCCAAAGGCCGCGTTGCCCCCAGCGATAAACTCAATATCGCAGGAATCGGTGTTGGTGGAATGGGCCATTCCAACATTGATAACATGAATTCCCAGAATATAGTTGCATTGTGCGATGTCGACTGGGATTATGCTGCCGGGGCATTTACCGATTATCCGAACGCACAGAAATATTACGATTATCGTAAAATGTTGGATGAGATGGGTAAAAGCATAGATGCCGTGGTTGTGGCTACTCCTGATCACACTCATGCCATTGCGGCTATGGCTGCCATGCAGTTGGGCAAGCATGTTTATGTTCAGAAGCCCCTGACCCATACCGTTTATGAATCCAGGATGCTTCGCTTAAAGGCCAAGGAATACAAGCTGGCTACCCAGATGGGGAACCAGGGCAATTCGGGAATAGGTGTGCGGACGATTTGTGAATGGCTCTGGGATGGTGCCATCGGACAGGTTCAGCGGGTTCATGCCTGGACCAACCGCCCGATCTGGCCGCAGGGTCTTGAAAGGCCTGAAACGGGAATGTGGGTTCCCGAAACGCTTAACTGGGATCTATTCATCGGTCCGGCTAAAATGAGACCATACCACGCGGCCTATACACCGTGGAACTGGCGTGGTTGGTGGGATTTTGGTACCGGTGCACTCGGCGACATGGCCAACCATATCCTCGACCCGGTATTCATGGGACTGAAGCTTGGTTCACCTGTTGCCGTCCAGGCTTCGTCGACCCAGTTCAATACGGAAAGTGCTCCCCAGGCAGAGGTAGTACATTATTATTTCCCCGAGCGTGAGAAATATATGAAGCTGAAGATGCCGAAAGTTCACGTTACCTGGTATGACGGCGGAATGATGCCAGAAAGGATTCCCGAGCTTAAAGCCGGAGAACAGATGGGTGACTGGAGTGGCGGAGTCATTTTTGAAGGTGAGAAAGGAAAGATCATGTGCGGTTGTTACGGTGCGGATCCCCGCCTGTTTATCGGCGGCAAGGAAGCCACAGCCGAATATAAGGCCCCGGTTGTTCTGCGGAGAGTAGACACCAGCCATGAAATGGACTTTATCCGCGCCTGTAAGGAAAGCCCGGAAAACAGGGTGGAAACCAGTTCTTACTTCGGTTACTCCGGTCCTCTGAATGAAATGGTCGTTATGGGGAACCTGGCGGTACGCCTGCAGGATCTTAAGCGACTGCTACTATGGGATGGCGAAGCGATGAAATTCACCAATATCAGTGATACCGATGAGGTTTCGATCGTTAAATCTGACAAATTTACCGTACATAACGGTCACCCGACCTTCGACACCAAGCATGAGACCATCAATGCCAAGGCTTTTGCCGAAGAGATGATAAGGCATAATTACAGGGAAGGATGGAATTTGATGTAATTCTTATTTGACCACTATACAGGAGGGATGAAATTTCATCCCTCTTTTTTTTGCACTTGATGTATTCCTGAGAACCTAATATTGACAGAGCTGTATAAGTTTGAGAGGTGATAAAATACAGATTGTTAAAAATATAACGGAATTTTTGAGAGGTATTTATTACTTTTCGGTAGACAGATTGTTGTATTTCGATCTCCTGAGAGCTGATTTGGCTCCCACACCCTCATGATGCAGGCTAAGCAACAGAAATACAATAAGATACGCTGTAAATATCAATTTGCAGGATTACATCAAAAATTTCACAAGCTGCGATTAGGCCCTGAATGAGAGCCCTCTGAAAATCTGATTGGTTAATTTTGTTTATGCATTATTAATAACTAAAAACTTTACTTGTATGAAAAAACTTTTACTTGGCCTCGTTTCCATCCTGGCAGTATTCAGTCTGAATGCACAGGAAAACCTACTTACCAACGGTACTTTTGATGGTATTGAAGGAGCACTCGCCGGCAGAACCTCGAACGAATGGGGTATGTGGTCGGGTAACGGCGGAACAGCTGAAGTTATCAGCGGTGTTGTCAATGTTACTCCTGTTGCTGCAGCCGACAACTGGAACATGCAGGTTGAACAGTGGCAGTTTGCTGTTGAGAACGATGTAACCTACACCGTTCAGTTCGATGCATGGGCTGATGCAGACCGCGTTATTGCCCTGACTATTGAAGATCCGGCTAACGGCTATTACCTGCTCGGAACAACCGATGATGAAGGTGCTACCGACATCGATGGTGTAATGCGTTCAAAATGGAACATCGACATTACTACCACACAGGCTACCTACACCCGTACCCTGACTGTTGATGCCGTTGTTGCCAACACCACTCCGAAATTTGCATTCCTTCTGGCTCAGACCGCTGATATGGTTTACCTTGACAATGTAAGCCTGGTCGCTGCCGGTACCGGAGTTAATGATGTTAAGAAGAGCGGACTCAGTGTTTATCCGAACCCGGCTGAAGGCGTTCTGCACCTTTCAGGTCTGAACGGAGCTGGCAACGTGGTTGTTTTCAACACCCTCGGTGCCCGTGTATGCGAATACCAGAATGTAAACGGAACGATCAATGTTGAAGGCCTGAATTCAGGTGTTTACATGATCAGGGTTACCGTTGACAACGGTGATGTTTACACTTCAAAATTCGTGAAGAAGTAAATTCTTCCGGGATTCTTTACCGGTCCCGTTTTATTGAATTGTCTGGGCAAGACCCTATCTTTTGGGAAGGGATTGTCCAGACAATTTTTTTATGTCTGGCCGACCGGGCCAGGCTATAAGCACTTGAAGACAAAGATTTTTTGAGTTGAAAAAATATAGGTACCTTTGTGACATAAAGAAGTCATCATGGGAATACCAAGATTTTTTAAGCTTCCAAAAAACAGGCAGTTCAGTTACACCCCGATCTATTACGATCAGGACAAGGAGGAACGGCTGGAGCGGGAGCGCAGGATCAGGGCAGAGATGGGGCTGGCTGTTGAAGAAACCGGTCAGCGATCTTCAATGATACAGCGAGGATCGTTCCGGCAGTCCATTTCCCAGAAACAGGTCAAGGCAAACCGTTATTCCAATATACGACTGTTCGTAATCCTGGGGGTCCTTTTATTACTGGCTTATCTGATACTCTACCGCTGATATGCCGGATATCATTCATCTCTTACCCGATGCCGTTGCCAATCAGATTGCTGCCGGGGAAGTCATCCAGCGGCCGGCCTCTGTAGTCAAGGAACTGGTTGAGAACGCTGTGGATGCCGGAGCGTCTTCAATAACGGTCAGGATCAAGGATGCCGGAAAAACCCTGGTGCAGGTTATTGATAACGGACAGGGAATGACCGAGAGCGATGCCCGGCGTTGCTTCGAGCGGCATGCCACGTCGAAGATCTCAGATGCAAATGACCTTTTTGCCATCCGGACGATGGGATTTCGCGGAGAGGCCCTGGCTTCGATTGCGGCCATTGCCGAAGTCACCCTGAAAACAAGAAGACCGGAGGATGAACTGGGGACCACGGTTCATATTACGGGTTCAAGGATCCAGTCTCAGGAGCCCGACGCAACACCTCCCGGAACCAACATCATGGTCCGGAACCTCTTTTTTAATGTGCCGGCCCGAAGGAAATTCCTCAAGAGCGACAATACGGAACTCCGGCATATCATCACTGAATTCACCCACGTTTCCCTTGCCTGTCCGGAAACCGAATTCATCCTGATCCACAATAACACCGAGATTTTCCATCTTAGCGCCGGTAACCGCCGGACAAGGATTGCGGGGCTCTTTGGCAAACAGGTGCTGCAACATCTGATCCCGGTAGAAAATGAGACCACCCTGGTTAAGATCTCTGGTTTCATCTGTAAACCGGAGTATGCCAAAAAGACATACGGGGAACAGTTTTTCTTCGTGAACAACCGATTCATGAAGCATCCCTATTTCCAGAAAGCAGTGGTTCAGGCCTATGAAGGGATCCTGCCTGCCGATCATATACCGTCCTTCTTTATCTTTATGGAGAGCGATCCGTCCAAGATTGATATAAATATTCATCCGACCAAAACGGAGATTAAATTCGAAGATGAACGGTCAATATGGCATATTATGGCTGCAGCCGTCAAGGAAGCGATCGGGAAACATAATCTTTCTCCGGCCATCGATTTTCTGACGCACGGGGTGATTGATATCCCGGTGTTGCGGAGTGATACCGAGATCCGGATTCCCCGTGTTGACACCGATCCCGACTATAATCCCTTCAGGGAAGAAACACGGAATGAATTCCGGTCCGGAAGCAGCCGCATAGCCCCGGAAGTTGAATTATGGGAGAAACTGTATAAAAGACGCGAAAGCGAAGATACTGGCTATGGCACAGGTTTTGAAGAGACGGACAGGAACGAGGGTCAGCTTACGCCAAAATACCTTCAGGTAAAGAACAAATATATTCTGACACCTGTTAAATCAGGCGTGATGTGGATTGATCAACGGAGAGCACACGAGCGGATCCTTTATGAGCAGAACCTGGATACGGTGAAGAGGAACAACAGAATTGCCCAGCAGTCGCTCTTTCCTGAAACGATCAGTTTCAGTGCAGCCGATTATATGGTTTCCCGGGAAATTATTCCCGAGCTTGCCGGCCTGGGATTTGATATACGCGACCTTGGCAACAATTCAATTATTGTCGACGGAGTGCCCTCCGGATTGTCGGAGCCCGATATCAGGAAGGTCATTGAGGAACTGATCGAGCAGTTCAAGAATCTTCGTGGTGATCTTGAACTTGAAATGGAAGACAAGGTGGTAAGGTCCATGGCCGCAGCCTGTGCAATACCCTATGGCAGGGTTCTCCAACAGGAAGAAATGCGAGGCATCGTTGATCAGCTCTTTGCCTGCAGCAATCCGAATTTCACCCCTTCGGGGAAGCCGATCGTAACCATCGTTAAGATGGAGGATATTGAAAAGTTGTTTAACTGAAAAAACGGGAGCCCGGATCCCTGATCCGGTTTAGAGCTATGAGCAGAATTTACTTTGGACGAACGAGTGATACACCCCCGGTTGTTAAGAACCTGATCATCATCAATGTGATTATGCTGGTCGGGACCATTTTCTTTGAGAGGGTCATGAATATCAGCCTGACCTATTACCTGGGCCTGTATCTTTTTGAATCCCCTCTTTTCAGGCCCTGGCAGATCCTTACCCATATGTTCATGCACGGCGGGATTGCCCACCTGTTCTTCAATATGTGGGCTCTGTGGATGTTTGGGAAAACACTGGAAAGTGTTTGGGGAAGCAAACGTTTCCTGATCTATTACCTGGTGACGGGTCTTGGTGCTGCATTTTTTCATTCGCTGGTCAACTACATAGAACTTGCCCCAACCCTCCACGCCGCGAAGGCATTTTACAATGTTGATCATATCAACATCGCCCTGCTCCGTGAACTTCTCCAGCCCGGAAACCAGTTCCTCCAGCTGGGGGATGCTCTGCGGATTCCGACTGTCGGCGCTTCGGGGGCCGTCTTCGGCGTTCTGCTGGCTTTTGGTATGCTTTTCCCCAACACTCCCCTGTTCATCATTCCCATTCCCTTCCCGATCAAGGCCAAGTGGATGGTCATCGGTTACGGGGCACTGGAATTGTACCTGGGTGTTTCACAGCCTGGAAGCAACATTGCGCATTTTGCCCATCTGGGCGGGATGTTGTTCGGATTCATCCTGATTAAATACTGGAGTAAATACAGCCGGAACTTTTACTGACACAGGTCATGAGCATTATCGACGATATCAGGCAGTCCTATAAGAGAGGAAGTTCACTCAATAAGCTGATTTATATCAACATTGGTGTCTTCCTGCTGATTCAGATCGCACATATTATTCTTATTCTTTCCAATTCAGCCGAGCAGTTTGAAAACCTGCTCAGTATCCTGGCCGTACCGGCATCCATTCCGCAACTGGGACTAAGACCCTGGACGCCGGTTACCTACATGTTCCTTCATGAGGGCTTTTTGCATATTCTGTTCAATATGCTCTGGCTCTACTGGTTCGGGAGCATTTTTATCCAGGAACTGGGAGAAAAGAAGTTATTGGGGGTTTACCTGCTCGGGGGGCTTTCCGGAGCCGCCATGTTCATCCTCTTTTACAACATTTTTCCTTATTTCTCTGCAAGCGTGGCCAATGCTGTGGCACTGGGAGCCTCGGCCTCTGTTATGTCGGTGGTGATCGCAGTTTCCTTCTATGTGCCCGAGCGCAGGCTGAACCTGGTTTTTATCGGCCCCGTTAAGATTATCTATATTGCTCTCGTATCCTTTATCCTGTCGTCGGTTGTTGATTTCAGCGTAAACTCCGGAGGTAAAATAGCCCATTTCGGGGGGGCGCTTTTTGGTATCCTTTTTGCGCTGTCGTACCGCAACGGGAAGGATATTACACGATGGTTCGACCGGATCATGGACAGCCTTGTTTCGCTGTTCCGCCCGGGAAAGCGAAGAATGAAAGTTACTTACAAAAGGTCTGCCGATGACATGGAATATAACCGGCAGAAAAAAGAGGAACAGAAGGATATCGATGAGATCCTCGACAAGATCTCAAAGGGAGGGTACAACAGCCTCAGTGCTGCCGAGAAAGAGCGCTTATTCCGGATGGGAAACAAGAAGCCTTGAGGAATTTCCCTATTTTTGACTAACAAGAGGTTGGATGAAAAAGATCTTCAGGCAAATATTGTTTTACTTGAATTTCCTGCTGGCTTTTGGTCTGCTGCTGGCGTATATGTCGGTTTTTGTGAATCCATCCGTCTTTGTGATCCCTGCCTTTTTTGGACTGGCCTATCCCTACCTCCTGATCCTGAATGTAATCTTTTTGTTTTACTGGATCATCCGACTGAAAAAGGAATTTTTACTGCCTCTTGTGGTCATTCTGCTGGGATGGAACCACCTTACAAGCCTTTTGCCCATGCGCTTTGCACAGGAAAAGACCAGAGAAGCCGAGGCCCCTTTCATCAAAGTGCTAACCTACAACGTCCGTTCACTGAATGTATTCAACTGGGCAAATAATAAAAATGCCCGGAATGAGATATTTTCACTGATCCGTGCCGAAGACCCGGATGTGTTCGGATTGCAGGAATTCTATACCACTCCGGCCCGGGGTAAACGCCTAAGGGATGTGATCCGCGAATTTCCGGCTACCCCTTATCATTCCGTATATTTTTCGATAGATGGAAAAGACGGGGAAGGTTTTGGCATTGCCACTTTCAGCCGGTATCCCATCATCAAGACCAGCCGGATCCCCTTTGACCACACCATGAACCTGGCGGTCTATTCCGATATCAAGGTCGGTGATGATACCCTCAGGGTCATCAATGTTCATCTTCAATCGATCCGTTTCAGGGAAAAGAATTATGCCTTTATGGATACGCTAAAGCTGAAATACAACAACCAGCAGATGGCGGAACTCAAGGATATCGGACTCAGGCTTCGTGATGGCTTCGCCATGCGGGCTGAGCAATCAAGGATCATCTCGAACTACGTTAAACTCTCCCCCTATCCGGTCATTGTTATCGGTGACTTCAATGATACCCCGGTGTCCTACACTTATCACCGGGTGATCAGGGGGCTGAAGGATTCTTTCAGGGAATCGGGAAAGGGTTTCGGCAACACCTATGCCGGTGAGCTTCCCTCGTTCCGGATCGACTATATCCTGCACAGTCCCGAGCTGGCTTCAAAGGATTATAAAAGGATCCGTAAAAAATATTCCGACCATTTTCCGGTTACGGCAGTTATTGGCAAAGCCAGAGCCCGGGAGAAGAAGCCCTGAACACTTTTCTTTTCGACCTGTTATACAGGAGAAAGGAGCTGTTTGGAACGAAAGCTGTTAAAATCTTTTATCTGCTTATCGCTCAATGTTTCATATTTCTCCTAACTTTACGTTATTATGGTTTTTAATCTCAAAAAGAAGCTTATGAAAAACCTCGCTCTTTTAGTCGTACTGGCCTTGCTGGTCTCTTCATGCAATCTCTTTAAAAAGCCGTCGATGTCCCAGAAGGAGATTGATGCATTGATAACGGAAAAGCAGAACCTTGAAAAGCAGCTGCAGGAGAACAATGCCATGTATGAGCAGCAGATCAGTGATATCCAGAAAAACTCGGAACAGAAGATCGCTGATCTTCAGAAACAGGTTGAAAAATGCGGAACCGGCAAGTATCATGTGATTGTTGGTAGTTTTAAGACCCCTGCCTACGCCGATGAATATGCTGCCAAAATCCGCACACTTGGTTATGACGGAGAGGTCCTGACGGGCAAGTACAGTTTTAAACTGGTGACGAGCAGTTCTCACGAATCCCTGAAATCAGCTCTTGCAGCCATGCAAAAGGCAAGGGAAAGTGTTTCTGCAAAAGCCTGGGTTTATATCGAGTAGCAAAATTTACCGGGCACCACCTGTTCCTGACCCGGGACAGGTGTGTCCTTTTTCAGGTTAAGGTGTTATTACCGGTTCAACTTGATCCATTGACCCGGTATTTATTTTTTATAATAGTCCTTACCGTATTTTTCTTCCAGCAGGCGGTAGTGATTTTCATCGGCAGCTGTCCGCTGAACCAGCGGGGGAGGCAAGGTCCCCAGCACATCAATGGCATGTTCCATGTAACGGAGCATTTCACCGGCCTTTTGAGGTTCTGCCTCAGCGAGGTTACGGCATTCACCCGGATCATCCTTCAGGTTGATGAGCAGAAGAGGATGTGGGGCTACCTCCTGCTTCCAGGCTGCTCCCGGGAAACCCTCATAGGGTAGCTTTATTTTCCAGTCACCCTTCCTGTATCCTTCCGCTTTACCTCCGTCGAAATATACAAAGCTGTCCCCCTGCCGGTGACCGGTGCCCAGCAGGACCTGCGTCAGATCTTCACCGTCGTAGTCCCTTCCCTGGGGAACTTCGATTCCGGCCAGACTGCAGAAGGTCGGAAACCAGTCGGTCATCAGAGCCATGTCGTTGTATTCACTTCCCTTCCTGATATGTCCCGGCCAGGACGCTATGGTCGGGACCCTTTGTCCGCCTTCAAAGGTAAACTGTTTGCCTTCCCTCAGAATCCCGGCGCTGCCGCCGTATTCCTTCATTACCAGCCAGGGACCGTTGTCGCTGGAAAAAACGATGAGCGTCTTCCCGCGCAGGCCCTCCTTCTTCAGAGCCTTGATGATTTCACCTACACTCCAGTCAAGCTCCTGTACCACGTCACCATAGAGTCCTCTCTCAGAGGTTCCCAGGAAGCGGTCGCTTGCATAGATCGGCACATGAGGCATGCTGTGGGCCAGGTACAGGAAGAAGGGTGCTTCACGGTGGCGGTGGATAAAGTCCACGGCTTTTTCCGTGTAGGTGCGGGTGAGCAGGTGCTGGTCGGGATGGAAGTCGACCACTTCATTGCCCTCCATATAAACAGCGGAAGCCATGTCGTTGCTGTAGGGAATGCCAAAATACTCATCAAATCCACGCTGCAGGGGCAGGTACTCATTCAAATGACCGAGGTGCCATTTCCCAACAATGCCCGTGGCATAGCCTGCATCTTTCAGCATGTCGGCCATTGTAATTTCATCCGTCGGCAGGCCTGTAAAGGATTCGGGAAAGAAAACGCCGTGAATTCCCATGCGCTGCGGCATCCGCCCGGTGAGCAGTCCTGCCCTGGACGGGGAACAAACCGGGGAGACGGAATAAAAGGAACTGAAGCGCATGCCGTCTTCACAAAGACTGTCGATGTTCGGCGTTCGGATGTCGGAGGCCCCAAAACAGCCGAGGTCACCGTAACCCAGATCATCGCAGAATATGAAGATGATGTTGGGCCTGGAATCATCCGATCTTTGCGGAGCTGGTGTGTTGCAGGCGGAGACGAGAAGGCTTCCGGTAATCAGCGGCAGTGCGTGTTTAATATTCATCAGTGTTTTTTTTACCGTTCAAAACCCACATTATCAAGCATGATCATCCCTTTTTCACTCTGATCGAAAACGAGTTCAATCAGACGGATTTCCCCGGGATTAATCTGACCGATGGAGTCGGGCAAAGTACTTAAGGGGATCCTGAATACCTGGGGTATCAGTTCACAGTCGGAATTACCCTCGAAGAGTTTTGATTTGTAGATCTTCGATTTGATCTGAGGCTGCAGGGGGAGCAGGTCAGCCGAGCTGAGTGTGACGACACTCTGGTCGGCCGATGTCAGGCGCACCGTAAACAGGACAGGCTCCGGTTCCTGTTCCTTGTTTGGATCGCCGGCAAGTGAATCCTTTTCCGGGCTGATCGTTATCGTCGAATTGGCATCCGCGCTTAACAGGTTTGTATCTCCCTGAACCGAATTTTTTTCCGGTCGGTCCCCGGGATCCTGGTTATAATCGGCAATCCAGAAAGAAAGTGTGCTGTTAGCCGGTGAAAGGGACGCAACTTTCCCGTTCAGCCAGAGGCGATATACAGCCGGGATACTGTCTTTCGAATTATTCCACCCGAGGATCACTGCCCGGGTCTCCTGACTGCCCCATTTCAGGTTGATCTTCTCCTCTTTCCACCGTGTAAGGTTCTCTCCCGTAATGGAGTCAATCAGGGCAGTTCCTGAATACAGGTTGAGATCTTCTTCATAATCGCATAGAACCGTTCCTGTGTTGTCGGAAAACTGGTTCAGATAAACGCTTTCCGGAAGCCAGTTCCTCCCGCTGCGGTAGTCGCGGAACAGTGCAAGGAGTGCCGTGTCTCCGAAGAGGGTGCATTTTACGAAAGACGACATATATACAAGGGCAATCTTTTCCTGGTCGGCAGCCGGCATGATGGCTTTCCGGTTAAGCACCAGTTTTACGGGGTAGCCGGCATCGAACAGTCCCCAGGAAGTGTTGAACTGCCCGTGGTTGGCACCGTAGATGTAGATCCCGGTTTTAAAATGGTAGACGGAGTCGGTAAATGTGATCCGGTTCAATTGCCGCAAGCCATGGAAAGACTGCATATCACTGTCGAAACTGCCCTGCAGGGCAAGGAAGGAAAGATTCTTCAGAGGGGTTCCGATATTGGCGGGAGAGTATTGACCGTCGACCTGTGCAATGGAAATGATGCCCTTAATCCCGAAATTGAAGTCGAAGACCTCGAGGGCATTGTCGGGATCGCAGGGCAGGGTATTGAAGAGGGCCGCCACACATACGGCCTCACCACCGCGGGAATGGCCGATCAGGACCACGTTATCGGGATCGGCTTTGCCATACAGCACCGAAGCGGTGTCACAGGTCCATGTTCTCCATTGTTCGAGGTGCTTAAGCAGGAGCCAGCCAC
The DNA here is from genome assembly GCA_049325415.1 of Bacteroidota bacterium. Lineage (GTDB taxonomy): Bacteria > Bacteroidota > Bacteroidia > Bacteroidales > JBMOLL01. The sequence continues at coordinate 13,552 of JBMOLL010000140.1, forward strand.
GCGCATCGTTTTCGCCCTGCAGACCTTTTGGGATGTTGAACCAGGCACTGTTGAGGAAATTCTCATCGACCGAAACGGCAATGACTCCCATCGAGGCAAACTGTTCTCCCAGGTAGGCATAACCCGGATCGGAGTAATCGCGGTCGAGGTGGTTGCCGTGGACCATCAGGATCAGCGGGAAGGGTCCCTCACCTTTTGGCATCCAGACCCTGCCGTTCAGGGGCAGGCTGTCCGCTGTAAACCCCCAGTACTTACTGCGCAGTTTGCCATGGAGCTTGTCCCACCCGTCGATCAGCCGGGAGCCGTCGACCGGGGTGGTGCGTATCGTTACAGAATCACCAAATTCTTTGCGGTGCCGGTCGGTCCCACTGCCATAGGTGAAGGTCGTCCATTCCCGGGTGCCGGGCAGGGAGGGATCGGGCTGGTCAGGTGTCGGGGGTAGCCAGGTGGCCTCCATGGCAAAGGGCTGCTGTTCTTCGGGCTCGCTTCCGGGAAAGAGAAGGAACCAGAAGGCAAAGACCACTCCCGCTGTTCCGGCGGTAAGGAAAAACACATTCACATTGCGCTTAAGAGGTGACAGGTTTTTCCAGTTACCGGAGAAAAGGCTGTATGAGGAAGCCCCGATCATAAAGGGAGGGAATAGCAGGAACAGGATCAGCACAAGGGAAGCCAGGTCGGGGGGGCCAAACATAAAGATAACCAGGAATAGGGGGGCAAATACTACCCATCCCCATTTTTTCGGAAGGGCGGAGAGCCAGCTCAGGATCAGCCTGAGCAGCAGCGCACTCAGAAGGGGAAAGACCACATAGATCAGGATGATAAACAGGGAAGCGGCGATCCCTGCATCAGGGAGCAGCGATATCACTGCGCCGGCATACAGGATAAGAAGAACAGCGATGATGGCAAAGGCTGCCCCCTTCCAGTTATTATCATTCAGTCGGATAAATTTCAGGAAGGAGCTTGAAAACCTGCTCATCAAACTACGGATGCGGGCCATAAATGTGCCGGCCGGATTCTGGGTTTCAGGGTTCATCTGGTCTGGTTTTCAGTTCAACACGGCGGATGCGGAAGCCCGACCGGAATTGCCCCGACAGATCCTTTTACGGCACGAATATGCTTATCAGCCCTTCTTATGCCGGTTTTGCTTCTTTTCCTGAACTAAAATTAAGGTATTTTCGGGCGCGGCGCAAGGTGTTTATTAACAAGGATGGGTGAGGAGTGAGGCCGACCTTCGCCACGGCTTCTGTGGGTAAAAAGTGAGAAGTGAGAAGTGAGACTGGAGAAGTGAGAGGTGAGACACGAAATGCAATACAGGTAAAATAGGGATCTCATCATAATACGAAATGCCCGGATAGATACTGAGACAGCCATCCCTCCCACCCCTCGCTCCGCCATAGCTTCGCGAAGGCGAGGCGGGGGAGGGACGGGAGGGCGGGGGCAGACAAGAGATGAAAGACGGGTGAGAAGTCAAGAAAGAGGCCGATACAGTTCAGAAAAGGGCGTGACGAGAGGAGTGAGGAGTGGGGAGCCAGCCTTCGCCCTGGGGCAACAGCGGATGAAAAGTGGGGGAGCGGTAGTGGGCGGGGATTCCTTTTTTACCTGCATAAAAACGGCTGTCGGGGAATATGTGTGAAACAGTCCCGGGGATTTTTATTGCTCCCCGTCATTCATTACATTTGGCTTTGATTTACCTTAAATGAGGAAACAATGAAAGAAATCGTTCGCGCATCCCTGCTGGAAGCCAGACTGGTACTGGATCAGTATCTTTCCGGGGAAGATAATCTGGAAAAAATTGTTGAGGCAGCGGGCGTGTTCGCTTCTGCACTGAAGGCCGGAAAGAAAGTTATTTCGTGCGGTAACGGAGGATCCATGTGCGATGCCATGCACTTTGCCGAAGAGCTTACCGGGCGTTACCGTGACGACCGGCCACCCCTGGCGGCAGTGAGTATTTCCGATCCCTCACACCTTACCTGTACGGCGAACGATTATGGCTACTCGAAGGTGTTTTCCCGTTTTGTGGAAGGCTTCGGGAATGAGGGAGATGTGCTGCTGGCCATCAGTACCAGCGGGAATTCGGAAAATGTGATTGACGCCGCCCGTTCGGCAGCCAGGCTGGGCATGAAGGTGGTGGCCCTCACCGGTAAGGACGGGGGGAAGCTTGCCGCCCTTGCCGATGTGGAGCTCAGGGTGCCCTGGATGGGTTATGCCGACCGGATCCAGGAGGTTCATACCCTCATTATCCATAACCTGATTGATCTGATTGAACGGAATACCTGATTTTATTAACCGCAGAAGCGGAAACAAACTATGATCTGGCTGGAATACATGTACCTTGGAGGTATTGCTCTGGTGCTGGCAGCTATCTCCATCCTGATTTCGAAAAAGGACCTATCCGATGCCTATAAATGCCTGGCGGTATGGATGCTGTTTGTTGCCCTTGATTTCTTCCACTCACTGCTGAATTTCTTTTTCTTTTTCAGTCTCCCCGATCTGATCATATTCCCCTTTGCCTACGGACCCCTCGCTTACCTATATGTGAAATCACTAACGGAAAGGGATTTTGTTTTCCGGTTAAAAGTCATCCTTCATTTTCTTCCCCTTCTGCTTTTTCTTCAGGTCCCCCTGTTCTGGCCTGATATTATCACAATCAATGCCCAGGATTTCTGGGATCTTGATGATCAGACCATTCTCGGACTGATCAATTTCTGCAGTTTCATTATCCTGTCGGTGATTTACCTTGTGAAGGTGCTCCGGCTGATCGGCAAGCACCGGTACAGGCTGGGCGATGAGTACTCCTACCGGTCCTCACGGATCACCCTGAACTGGCTCTTTATTACCGCCATCCTTATGCTTTCGTCCTTTGTTCTGACAGCGGTCTTTGCCCTCGTTTTTACTCTTCAGGAGATCAACCCCGTTGATCCGGTGATCTTTTTCCAGATTACCATGTTCATTTTTTCTGTGATTATAACCTGGAACGGTGTGCGCCAGCCCCGTATTTACGGCCTTCCTGTATTGGATGGTGCAGAGCAGGAAAAAACCGGAAAATACACGAAGACCGGGCTGCATCCCGAAGAAGAACACAAACTGGCAGTACTACTTGATGAGCTGATGCAGAAGGAAAAGCTCTTTCTGAACGGAAACCTGATGCTGAAGGATGTGGCAGAAAGGCTGGAAATACCCGGTCATTATCTGTCTCAGGTATTGAGTAAACAGATGAAACGGAATTTCTTTACCTACATCAACGAATTCAGGGTCGAAGAAGCAAAAAGAAGGATCCGGGGGGAGGAATACCGGAACCATACCCTGCTTTCCATTGCCTATGATTCCGGCTTCAATTCCAAATCCTCCTTTAATAATATTTTTCTGCGTATAGAGGGAATCACTCCTTCGGAATACCGGAACCAGAAGCAGGAAAATATTTAAACATCAGGTCCGGATTTATGGGCATGGTCTCTTTTGTTCCTACGATCTGCTAGATTTGTTAGCAAAAGTGCTGTACCATGAAAAATTTCCTTCCGCTTTTTCTGCTTGCTTTTTTTTCTTCCATCGGCGTTTCAGCCCAGCGTGTCTATACCATCAATCCCGAAAAGACCTACCAGGAGATGGAGAGCTTCGGTGCTTCTGATGCCTGGTGCGATCTGCTGGTCCAAAGGATGAATGAGAAGGACAGGGAGCAGGCGGCTGAATGGCTGTTCAGTACGGAACTTGACCCGGCTGGCAATGCGAAGGGTATCGGCCTGTCGGCCTGGCGTTTCAATCTTGGCGGGGGCAGTCTTGCCCAGGGGGATTCCAGCGGGATCAGTGATCCGTTCAGAAGAGCCGATGCCTTTATCGGTCCGGAAGGTCAGTACGAATGGAACCGTGCTTCCGGACAACAATGGATGCTCGAAGCAGCCGGCAGGTACGGGGTGGAAAAGCTCATCCTGTTTGTGAATTCTCCCCCCGTGAGCATGACAAAAAACGGAAAGGCTTTTACCGGGGAGTGCCATATCTGCAACCTGGCAGAGGAGCGTTTTGATGATTTTGCCGGGTATATGGCGGATGTTCTCCTTCATTTTCAGGAACAGGGCCTCCCTTTTGCCATGATCAGCCCTGTTAATGAACCACAGTGGGGCTGGTGCGCATCCGATGGACAGGAAGGGAATCCCTATACCAACGAGGAGATTTATAAACTGGTGAAGGTGCTGAATGAAAAACTGCTGGAAAAGAACCTTGATGTCAGAATTGAAATCACGGAAAGCGCCCTGCTGATCTTCCTGAACCCAGGATACCGCTTCAAACCCCACCGGCAGAACCAGGTAAAGCAGTTCTTTTCACCCCATGGCCGGTATTATGTCGGCGATCTGGAAACCGTGCAGCACGATATTGCCGGTCACAGCTATTTCACCGTATGGCCAGTCTGGCTCATGAAGTCGGTGAGAAAAAGGGTAGCCCGGGTGACAGAGCGCTATGATGTGGGTTTTTCCCAGAGTGAATATTGTATCCTTTTAAATAACAGGGAGATCCAGGGGGGAGGAAGGGATCTCGGGATGCATACGGCCCTTTATATCTCGCGGATCATCCATCATGACCTGGCATATGCCAACGCCCGATCGTGGCAGTGGTGGCTCGGTCTTTCTCATTACGATTACAAGGACGGGCTGCTCTATGTGAACGAAGACGGAACGGGCCTCACCGATTCCCGCACGCTCTGGTGCCTGGGCAATTACAGCCGGTTTATCCGCCCGGGAGCTGTGAGAGTCGGGGTAAAGGGAAAGCAGGGGAAGGACCTGTATGTTTCAGCCTTCCGTGATCCGGTCAACGGAGAATATACAATGGTGGTGATTAACAGGTCGGATAAACCTGCAATAATCCGCCTGGAGGGTACGGGAAAGGTGTCCTGCAGGGCCTATGAAACCTCCGAAGAGAAAAGCCTTGATTTCACCGGTATACGAAAGCTGGATGAGGAGATAGAATTAAGCCCGCGCAGCGTAACGACCTTTGTTACCCTGAACTGATCGCCTGGCGGATGAGGGGATGCCGGATCATTCCGGGACCGGTTTTCTCTGTTGAACAAACCCGGAATCAAAAGAAACAAGTAATATGAAATTACCTCTACTGACCGGAATTCTGGCGACAGTTATACTTCTTCCTCTTCGTGCCGGGGAACCCGAGTGGATGAACCCTGAAGTGGATGGTGTAAACAGGGAAAAGCCCCATGCCACGCTGCGGCACTTTCCCTCATCGGAGCTTGCCCTTTCGGATGAGAACGACCGGAACCCCTGGTCGCTCTGCCTGAACGGAACCTGGAATTTCCGCTTTTACTCCAGCCCGGCAGCCACACCGGATAAGTGGTCGCCAGCCGTAATTTCGGCTATGGAATGGGACCCTATCCAGGTACCTTCGAACTGGCAGTTGCAGGGCTATGGCATTCCCATTTACACGAATACACGCCATCCCTTCCCTGCCGATCCGCCCCGTGTACCAGTCGAAGGGAATGAAACCGGGGTTTATTACCGGAATTTTGAGGTCCCCGCCTCTTTTGAAGACAGGCAGGTATTTCTGCATTTCGACGGGGTCCAGTCGGCTTTTTACTGCTGGCTCAACGGAAGTTTCATCGGTTATGCGGAAGGGAGCATGACCCCGGCTGAATTCCTGGTCACCGGCTCCCTGGTGCCGGGTGAAAACCAGCTGGTGGTAAAAGTGATCCGCTGGTCGGATGGCTCCTACCTGGAAGATCAGGATTTCTGGCGCCTGAGTGGCATCTACAGGGATGTCACGCTTTACGCCGTACCGGGGGTCCACCTGAATGATATTACGGTCGATGCTGGTTTGGATGAGGCCTATAAAGACGGCGAATTATCGCTTGTTTTTAAACTCAGGAACCTGAATAAGCTTCCCCTGGAGGGCCTCCGGCTGGTCACCGGTCTGTTATCCCCGGAAGGGAAAGTGATCTGGAGTGATGAGCTGGAAACCGGAAAAGCGGAGCCGGTCAGCGTGCAGGAGTACCGCATTCAGGCCACTGTCCGTGACGTCCTGCCCTGGAGCGCCGAGATACCCAACCTTTACAGGCTGGTCACCTCCCTTATTAACCCGAAAGGTGATACCCTGGAATCCGTGGTCCAGAACATCGGGTTCCGGACAGTGGAGATCGTTGGCAACACGATCCTGATCAACGGCCGCTACCTCAAATTCAAAGGAGTGAACCGTCACGAATTTGATCAGTACAACGGCAGGGCGGTGAGCGAAGAATTAATGATCCGGGATATCCTCCTGATGAAGCAGAACAACTTCAATGCCGTCCGCACATCTCATTATCCGAACCACCCTCGTTTTTATGAGTTATGCGACTTCTACGGGCTGTATGTGATGGACGAAGCCAACGTGGAGAGCCATTACCTGTGGTGGGATGCCGGCTATGAACCCATGAACCGTCCCGAATGGGAGAAAGCCGTGGTAAACAGGGGAGTAAGAATGGTGCAGCGGGATAAAAACCATCCCTGTGTGGTGATCTGGTCGATGGGCAATGAATCGGGTGCGGGCTCGTCCATGGATGCCATGTACGGCATGATTAAAGCCATTGACCCCCAGCAGCGGCCGGTACACTACGAAAGCCGGCGGGCCACCCACGGGTTCAATATCGAACGGCTGACTCCGGGAAACATCATCCGTTCCCTTCTTACCCAGCATCAGTATGTAAGTACACTTTCGGATTACGACATCAACTCGGCAATGTATACCCGGAACGACCGGATACTCTGGATGCTGAAAAAGGATAAGGAACGGAGGCCCCTCCTGCTCTGCGAATATTCCCATGCGATGGGGAACAGCAACGGCAACTTCCGGGAGTACTGGGAACTGTTCAACAGCAAGCCGGTGCTTCAGGGAGGCTTTATCTGGGACTGGGTCGACCAGGGACTGGTGAAATACTCCGCGGAAGGGATCCCCTTCTGGGCCTACGGTGGCGATTTCGGGGATCAACCCAATGATCACAATTTCTGCATAAACGGCCTGGTTTTTCCCGACCGGACGACCAAGCCCGCCATGCAGGAGATTAAATACATACAGCAATACATCGGTTGCCAGCCGAAAAACGGAGATCCTTTTGCCTTTTCTGTGACAAACAATTATTCATTCCTGAATCTGGAGCTCTTCTATGTTACCTGGCAGCTGACAGATAATGGCCTTGTGGTTCAGGAAGGCAGCCTCGATGCCGGCAGGGTTCCTCCCGGGGGTACGGCTTTGCTGGAAGTTCCCTGCCAGGCTCCGGAAAGGTTCGGCGGGCACGATTACCGGTTGAACCTGTCGTTCCGTTTGAAACAGGATCTTTCGTGGGCCGGCAGAGGATTTGAAGTGGCCGGGTTCCAGTTCGGTCTGGGGCAGGAAGCGGCGGGCGGTTATATCTCCGGTTATCAGACAAAGTCCAGGGATTCGGAGGGAGATCTTCTTTTCAGTACCGAAAATGCAACATACCGCCTCAGCAGGGAAACGGGTTTGCTGACAGAGATCATCGCTTTTAACGACACGATCCGCCTGAATGGACCTGTGCTCAACCTTTTCAGGGCACCGACCGATAATGATCGCAGCGGTGGTATGTCGCCCTTCGGCTCTTACCTGAAGAGCTGGGAAAAAATGGCGTACGACCGGATGAAAGGAGAGTTGGTCAGGCTCAGGGAATCAGACGGACCGGAAGGCTCGAAAATAGTCCATGCCAGGACCAGGTATAACCGGGGAAGGAAAAGGGTCATGACCACCACGGTCTACACTTTTTATCCCGGCGGGGAACTTGGAATCGACGTGTCCATGAAAAGGCATTTTCAGATTGGCGGTCAGGTGCCCCTGGCAAAGGTGGGGACCACCCTGCGGCTGGAGCCGGCGTGGGACCGGTTCACCTGGTATGGAAGAGGGCCCGGCGACAGCTATCCCGACCGGGAGGACGGATATCCGACAGGCAGGTATTCGGCTGCAATCGACTCTCTCTTTGTGCCCTATATCAAGCCCCAGGAAAACGGCAACAAATCGGGGGTCGCCTGGTGCATGCTCAGCGGGGAAGCACCGGTGGGTTTGCTGGTGAGGGGTGAGGACCTGAACGTCAGCGTAAGTACATACAGCGATTCGGCACTTTATCATGCCGGACACCCTTATGAATTGAAAAAAGACGGGCAGCTGTATCTGGATATCGATAAGGTACAGAGTGGACTGGGAGGGGACGATTCCTGGTCGGAATCGGTCCATAAGGACTACCTGCTGAAAAAGAGAAAGTATCAGTATTCCTGGCTGCTAAAGCCGGTGAGAATGGAAGCGGGATGGGAAAGCGTGCTTGAAACCCGGCCTGAGGGCTGGAATAAATAAAACCTGGATAAACCTTTTATATGAAAGTAACAAGAGTGCTGGCATGCATCGTTTTATTGCTCCTGCCGGCTTTGACACGTGCACAGTCGGACGGCAAACAGCCGGTCAGGATCGACAGTATCACCCTGGAACGCAACTGGAGGACGAGGGATAAGGTGATCCTTCGGGAACTGGGTTTTAAGGAAGGGGATGTGATCGAAAGCGGCATGATAGACACAGCCATGCACAGGATCTGGAACATCGGCAATTTTGCAACGGTCGATTACCGGCTCGACACAGGGATCAATAATGAAAACATCCTGCAGATCACAGCCAGGGATGCCTTTACGATCATTCCGATCTTTTCTCCGCAGGGCAGCGGACAGGATTTTAATCTCGATCTGGGACTGATGGACGGGAACTTTCTGGGCCGGAACATCAAGCTGATGCTGAAGGGAAAGATCGGGACCAATGCCAACAGTCTTAACCTCGACCTGTTCATCCCCCGTCAACTGCTTTACCGTAACATGACCCTGCAGGGCGGAGTGTTTATCGGGGATGCCAATTATTACCGCTACGATGAGGATGTGAAAGTCTCGGGGATCGGTTACCTGAACAGGGAGGCCTACCTGCTGATCGGGAATCCCTTACATGAGGATTACAGGTACACCTTTTCGCCGAACCTGGGTTTACGCTTTTTTCAGCACCGCACCGATTCCACCCTGCTCGACCCCGGGATCGCTACTACCGCTTACCTGGTCCGTTACCTGAATATTGAGGTGGATGAGTCGGTGGGAACGATCAACTATAAGCGGCATCAGAAAGACGGATTTACAATGAATTTTCATGGCGTGTACGGTTTCGGCCTGAATACCGCAAGTGAGGGCTACTTCAGGACAGAGCTGAAGGGAGAGTACAACAAGCTGTTTAACAAAACCTTTCAGCTTACCACTAAACTGGAAACGGGCTATTGTTCCTCTGATCTCCCTTCCCTGCTTTATTACAAGGGAGCAGGCGATGTCAAAGGGATCCTTACGGGGATGATCTCCGGCAAGAGTTTCTATACCGGTTACCTGGGATTACATATGACCTATGTAAATATCGACTGGTTTGCCCTCGAGCATTCCATTTACCTGAATGTGGGCAATGGCGCCGACCGCTACGGTGACATGTTTTCGGTAAAGCCGCTTCATGCCGTGGGAACCGGCCTGCGCTTTATGATCCCCATGGTGCCATGGCTGTTTATGCAATTTAATTTCAGTTATTCCCCATCAGGCAGCAACTGGTTTTTTATGGAGTTTTAAGGGGGAAACCGGTTAAAGGCCTTGTTTTCCGGCATGGAATCACAGGGATGGTATTGGAATTCTGGAATTTGAAGGCCGAAGGAAAAGCTGGATATGCCGGACTGGCATAACCGGTGTGAAAAGCCGGGAAGCCGTGAAACGGGCGCTGCTGGTGGCGGCAGCCGGCGGACACAACCTCATTATGATCGGACCCCCCGGCGCCGGCAAGACCATGCTGGCCAAGCGCCTGCCCACGATCATCCCGCCCATGACCCTTGAGGAAGCGCTCGAAACAACCAGGATCCACAGTGTGGCGGGGAAGATGGGCCGCGACAGCTCGCTGGTGACCCTGCGGCCCTTCCGGGCGCCCCATCACACGATTTCGGATGTAATATATATACTAAATGAGGGGTAAAGTCACTTTGAAATAAAAACAGGCTCTTTCATAAAATAACGGTCTCAGAATTTTTTCTTTACGTTTTTTTTTTTTTCTAATTTTATGGAAAGCTAAGGAATTCGATTTAAAATTTCCAGACTTAAGCTGGATCATGATTCGATCAGATTCATAAATTATTTTTTGCGAAACAGAAATAGGTATGTCTGTTTTGAAATAGTGCCAGGCACATATTTTGAAGGGGAGTAAAGTATCTTCCTAACGCAAAATCCAACAAAAAACTCACCCCCAGGGTTTTTGCAAAGGGCCTGAGGGTGAGGAAACCGAAGTTTAATTTAATATTTACAAAGATGTACCAAAATATTTATAAAATTCATTCCGTAATATCAATATTCTTTGTTTTGATGATATTTAGTTTATCATGTGAAAAAGTTGGAGATCAAGAGCAAATTAGTATTGAAAAGAATAGCACAAATGACGGTATGATGATTCTGGGGAACAAAATTCCTAATGCTTATACTGTTGAAAACATGACTCAGGCATATCAAAATCTCATACAAGCTTCAAAGAAAGGAGTGATCGATCTTGATATCCCATTGATGCCAACTCACTATTATATAAGATTTCTACCAAGAACTGAGTATGAATTATACCAATTACAAAAGGATACAACTTTAATTCTGTTTGATTTTCCGATGGATTTTGAGATTGTTGGAAATGGCACTTATTACCATGATCCTTCCTTGCCGGACACTGCAATTACCTGGCAGTATTGTACTGTAGAAGCAAATTTTAATTTTCCGGATATCGAATATGAGTTACTAGAAGAGTTATTCCTTCCCGGCACAAATAATGACCAAACAAGGTTAAAAGTTGCAGGAGAATGGACCTTTTGGGATGAACTTGAACGTGAAGCTTTAAGAATTAAAGGCCTTCTCAATGAAAATGAATTGAAGTCAGTTTCCGGTACGAAGTTCAAGCCCTCAGGTGAAATAAAAATATATGATAATAGTGGTTTAGGAACATTTGGACTGGAAGGTGTAGAAGTAATCGCAACAAGAGGATTCACTTCAAAATCTGAGGTGACAGATTCGGCTGGTAAGTTTTTAATTGACCATGAATTTGGAGGACCAGTGACGTACAAGATTAAATGGGAAAGGGATGATTATGACATTCGGTCAGGAACTTATGGGCAAGCCTATTTTAATGGACCTGAGCAGGAAGAAGCCTGGAATCACACCTTTTCTGTCAGAGATATTTCCTGGTGTTATGCACATATTCACAGGGCAGCCTATAACTACTATTATAATAATGCAGAATATGGTATTCAGTCTCCTCCCAGACAAGGAGGGATCCTAAATCAGCGCCTGCATATTGGGGCTATGGATAAAGACGGAACATCTCATTATTACGACTTCAACAGTTTCATATTTGCTGCCCAGGTAAAAATTTATTGTAAATACGCTTCTGGAACATATCGTTCCAGTGTAAATCTTTTTGGGACCACGACCCATGAGTTGGCTCATGCATTACATTGGGATCTGGGTTATTCTACAGCTCAATATTTAGTTGACCTTATTTTTAGCAATGCAGTGATGCCGGAAAGTTGGGCTGAATGCGTTGAACATGTAATTACTTCTGATGCATATAAAAGATCTACTATATCAGCTTACCGGAATTGGAACAATAATCAAGATATAACACTTTCAGATCCAACACGGTATACGGCATTGTTTATTGATCTGATTGATAATTATAATCAACAAAATTACAAGGGTTCATTATACCCAGTTGATAATGTCGTGGGTTATTCGCTATCTCAGTTAGAATACGTATTGGATAAAACCTATATTGATCTGAGTAATTATGGTTTGAGTACACTTGAACCAATCTGGGAAACCTTTGCCCCAAGCATCTATCGATCAAAATTAAAAAGTACATATAATAACGCTACCGAACAGTATATTGATGAGCTATTTGAGAATTATTTCTAATTTTTACAACAATGAAAACAATTATCCAAATTGCAGTTTTCTTCTTATTTCTCACCGGTTGCGAATGGTTTGATGTTGATTATAACACCTATACCATTGAAAACCATACCGGATACAATCTGACAATCATAGCATATGATAAGTTCTATTATGATCTTTTAAATAATCCGGATAGCCTGCAAAAGATTGAACCCGTTCGGACAGATTCTTTCAGGATAGAGCCTTATGGCTCCTATATAATTGAGAAACAGATTGGCGAAGATAATGATTCTCAGGGATTTTTCCTGACCGGTGGAGAGGATTCCGTACTTGTTTATTTTAATATGGAACGTGTCTTTAGGTTCGTATGTATTAATCCGGAACCTACTTCTTGTTCTGATAAACGAAATATACTTAACTATCACGAGTATGCCAGCGAGTCATATGATTCAAAAAGAAAAGGCTACGATTATGTTTATTATTTCAGTGAAGACGATTATAACAATGCTGAAATCATTGAATAAAAAAGACATATACTAATTTATACGGATATACTCCTGAAGTCCCGGATGCATACTGGGTGACCTTTGCTGTAAGTATTAACAAAACAAAGCTGAAAAGTACTTACATGAACAGCACTGAAGAATACATAGATCAGTTATTTGATAATTATTTCTAAATGAATGAAGATGAAATACTTTATAAGCTTGCTACTTTTTTATTCCTGATGCAGGGTTATGAATGGTTTGATGTGGATTATGATACATACACCATTGATAACGCCTCTGATTATCAGGTTTTAATCACGACATATCTTACTCTTTCCAATGGAATAATTATAGCGGCGGATTCCATTGCATTGGAAAGTAAACAGCAATACCGGGTTGAGAAGGTGACAGGGGAAGATAATGATCCCCCGGGTTATTTTTCTTCAGTCCCGGATTCCGTGGTGATCACCTTTAACTCAGGAAAAAGGATGATCTTTACCTGCTCAACACCTTATGATCTTGCAACAGGGGCTCAGTCATGTCAGGAACCGGGTAATCCGTTATTTGAATGGAATACTTCCTATGCGTATGATAATATAAGAAAAGGCTACGATTTTACCTACGTCATTACAAATCAAGATTATGCGGATGCCAGTCCAATGAAGTGATACAATCTGTGCGTGTCTGAGAAAGCATATCAAGGCACGCGCTGATTGATTCTTTAGTTACTTAGGGTTAAATTTGTTTTTATTAAAAATTTTTTCCCGACTATTGCTGCGTGCCCCTGAAGGAGAACTCTAACACTTAGTGCACATAATGGGCCGGTCTTGATTTTTTGTCTGTACGACGATATTTTCCCCCCTCATCACATTAACAACAATAAACCCACATGTTGTTATGCTTATCAAAAGTTACAGCAGCGCGTTGCACGGGATCCAGGCAACCACCATCACCATCGAGGTGAATATCTCGCAGGGGATCAAATTCTTTATCGTCGGACTGGCCGATAATGCCGTGAAGGAGAGCCAGCAGCGGATCGAGTCGGCCCTCTCCAACAACGGCTATAAATGGCCGCAGCACCGAACGGTGATCAACCTGGCTCCGGCGGATATCCGGAAGGAAGGAACCTCGTTCGATCTGGCGATTGCGGTGGCCATGCTGGCGGCATCGGGACAGCTGGTCTCCGGCCTGCTGGAGGAAACCGTGCTGGTGGGGGAGCTGTCGCTCGACGGCGGTGTGCAGCCGGTGAAAGGGGTGCTGCCCGTTGCCATCCGGGCGAAGGCGGAGGGTTTCAGGAAGCTGATCGTTCCCCTGGCCAATGCCCGGGAAGCCGCGGTGGTGGATGGAATGGAGGTGTACGGCGCAGAAAGCCTGAAGCAGGTGGTCGCCTTCCTTGCCGGTGAGGAAGCAATGGAGCCGGTGCGGGTGGATATCCGGCAGGAGTTCCTGGAGAAGGTCGGGCAGTACGAGGTCGACTTTGCCGACGTGAAGGGCCAGGAAGCCGTGAAACGGGCGCTGCTGGTGGCAGCAGCCGGCGGACACAACCTCATTATGATCGGACCCCCCGGCGCCGGCAAGACCATGCTGGCCAAGCGCCTGCCCACGATCATCCCGCCCATGACCCTTGAGGAAGCGCTCGAAACAACCAGGATCC
>JBMOLL010000141.1:0-27198 GCA_049325415.1 Bacteroidota bacterium
GCCCGGCCTGGATGGAATTGAAACCTGCCGGTTTATTAAATCGGTTCCCGAATACTGCCGTATCCCAGTTCTATTTCTGTCGGCATATGGTGAGATGGACCGTATGATAGAAGGAATCCGGGCAGGGGCGGTGGATTACCTGCTTAAACCTTTTAACCGGGAGTTACTCCTGACAAAAATCAGGGTACACCTGGATTTGCGGCAAAAGAATGAAGCATTGAGGGAGCTGAACGCAAACCTGGAACGCAAAGTCCTGGAACGGACACTTGAATTAGAGAAGGCAAACAAGGAGCTGATGCAACTGGATTCCACCAAGTCGGAATTCCTGAATATCATATCTCATGAGTTGCGAACGCCCCTCAATGGAATCCTGGGAGTCCTGCAACTGCTAAAGGAGGAAAGCTTCAGGGATATGAAAACGCTGTTTTTGATTATGGAAAACTCGGTCTCCAGGCTTGAACGGTTTTCGTATAATGCACTGCTTATCACTTCGCTGCGAACCGGCAGGCATCGTTTGAACATTGAAACCAGAAGCCTGGGTAATCTGATTTCTGAGGTTTGCGATACCTTTTCCGGCAGGATCAAAGAGAAACGGATTCGTCTGGAAAAGGAGTTTGCGGATGGTCCACCGGTCGTCTCAGATCCGCAATTGATCCGCAGAAGCCTGGAAATCGTTATTGATAACGCCCTTAAATTCTCCACGGAAGATTCGGATATATATGTTAGTTTACGTCCGGGAAGCAGCAGTTACATGGTTGAGATACAGGACAGTGGTCCGGGTTTCTCCAAAAAAGCTCTGGACAGGATTTTCCATGTTTTTTGTCCCGGTGAAACCTTTGTGAACGAAAATGAAGGTATTGAACTTGCCCTTTGCAGTCAGATCCTTAGCCGGCTTGGCGGCGAGATACAGGTTTTTAATAATCAGGGCGGTGCGCTGGTTAAATTAATTTATCCATATAAATCCCTTTAAGATGGAAGAAATTATTCTGATAGTGGATGATGACGTAGAGAACCTGCGATTATTAGGCAATCTGCTGAGGGATCATCAGTACCGGATAGCCCTTGCCAAGAGCGGAAGCGAAGCCATCTCCATGGTCAGAGCCTCCAATCCCTCTCTTATCCTGCTTGATGTAATGATGCCCGATATCAGGGGTTATGAGGTTTGTCGCCAGATTAAGAAACTTGAAGGTGCCGAGGATATTCCTGTTATCTTTCTGACCGCCAGAACGGATAGAGAGGATATCCTGGAGGGTTTAAGGGCAGGGGGTGTCGATTATCTCAGCAAGCCTTTCAATTCCGAAGAACTGTTGCTGCGTATTGATAATCACATCAGTCTCAGAAATGCCCGACGAACAGTAATTCAACAGGCCCGGGAACTGAAAAAACTCAATGTCCTGAAGGACCAGGTTTTCTCGGTTATTTCGCATGATATGAAAGCTCCGCTGGCTTCCATTCAGATGCTTCTCGATTATCTTTCGGGAATCAATCCTGCTGATCAGCCCGAATTGCTGAATGATACCATGAGTCTCATTCGGGACTCGACCAATGAGACTTTGCTGATGCTGGAAAACCTCCTGCACTGGTCAAGGGGTTTTAAGGAGGATCAGTCGCCGGATCCTGCTATGTTTTATCCTTCCGATATCATCCGGCAATGCCTGTTACTGACAGATAACATGATCAGGAAGAAGAATATTACGATAAAACTGGTGGGGATGAACGACTATCTTGCGCTGAGTGATGAAGAGTCGTATAAGATTGTTTTCAGAAACCTGTTGAATAATGCTATTAAATTTTCACCGGCAGGGGGTGAAATTGAAGTGCTGCTGGAAAAAACCAACAGGTGGATCTATACGGAAATAAGGGATAAGGGCAAGGGAGTGAATCCGGAAAAGAAGGATCTTATTTTTTCCGACTCGGCCTATATCTCGGAAAGAGGTACTGAAGGAGAAAAGGGAACAGGGCTGGGGTTGAAGATCTGTAACATGCTGGTAAAGAAACAAGGCGGTGAAATAGGAATAAATGAAAAATGGATTGAAGGGGCATCTTTCCGGTTCAGCATTCACTGTGCTACCTCTTCGTGAGCCTTTCACTGTCCTGAGCTATGTATTTTTCACATCCTTCACAAGGAGCGTAAAAGTGAATACAGAACCCTTACCCGCTGTTGATTTCACCGAAATTTTGCTCTCCAGCATTTCAGCCAGTGACCTGGCAATGGCAAGCCCGAGACCGTTACCTTCGAATTTCCTTGAAGCGGAACCATCTATCTGGTAAAATGGTTCAAAAATCCGTTCCGAATACTCCGGGGGAATCCCTATTCCTGTGTCCTCCACTCGAAATTCAACGAATTCATCCCGGGTAATCCACGACAGGTTTACCGTTCCGTAAGTTGTGAATTTAAAAGCATTGTCAAGAAGCAATTTCAGAATCCTGTCGACTTTTGCCTTATCGGTCAGGATTATCCTGTCCTCATCCGGATTTACTAACGAACAGGTAAACTGGATTGCCGGATCCGGCGGATTGTTTTTAAAGTGGGTGATAAGATCGTAAATTATCATGTTCAGGGACGCTTGTTCAAGTTGCATGGTCATCTGTCCCGAAATGATCATGGACATATCGAGAATGTCGTCCATAATCAGCAACAATCTTTCGCTGGCGGAATTGAGTTCACCGGTAATCATTCTGGTGTCGTCGCGTGAGAGTTCTGCCTGGTTCAGGCAGGAGGAGAACCCGGATATGGCATTCAGGGGAGTCCTGATCTCATGACTTAGGTTACTGAGGAAGGCAGTCTTGAGTCGGTCCGCTTCCTCCGCTTTTTCTTTTGCCTCTATCAGTTTTCTTTCCCAGGTCTTTCGCTCTGAGATATCTTCAACGATCCAGATGATCAGCGGATCGCCGTTGATCATCCCCGGGATCATGGATTTATTAACCGATACTTCAATGGAAGTTCCGTCCTTTTTTCGAAATGTATATTCGGCATCTTCGGATTCCTGTTCGGTATTTGCTGAACCACCTGTGCTAAAAATTTCCGGTTCAGCGAGGTCCGGGAAGAGAATGGAGATATTCTGTCCGATCAGTTCATCGTTGCTGTATCCCAGGGTAGTCCTGACCTTATTGTTACAATCGGTGATAATACCGTTGTGATCCATGGATAGAATCAGCCTTGCTGCACTTTCAAAAATGGTCCTGTAGCTTATCTCGCTTTCGGCCAGTCGCTTGGTTCTCTGGGCTACCATTTTTTCGAGGTTTTCATTCAGGATACGCAAACGGGCCTGGGCCAGTGTTAGTTCACGGTTCACCGTGGCAAGTTCATTACTCTTTATTACCGCATTTTCGTAAGTGGACAAAAGAAGGTCGATGATCTGCATTCGTTCAGAGGAGATGTTGTGCACTTTTCCTCCAAGAAGAATTTTTGGTTCATCATTATCTTTATGTTGCCGGCGGAAATTGAAATTATCCAGAAGATAGGAGATCTTCTGCCGGAGGAATTGCTCATTGTAAGGTTTGGTGAGAAAACTGTCGGCGCCGCATTGCAGCCCTTTCAGAATATCATCGGGATCTGAGAGGGAGGTCAGCAACATGAAAGGAATGCTTCGGTATTCTTCACGGCTTTTTACCCATTTACAGAGCTCGTAGCCGTCCATTTCTGGCATGATTACATCGCTGATAATAAGGTCAAATCTGCTTTGATTGAGTTCATTGGTAGCCAGCAGGCCGTTTTCGGCCCATGTTGCCCGGTAAGCATTCCGCGACAATAATTGCGACAGTTCTGCAGCCTGCGACCGGCTGTCTTCCACAACAAGTATACTGATCTTTCCCGCGGGGACCTGGTCTATTGTGGGGGCACTGCTCATGTTTTTCTGTTTTTTAGTTAACCCTCCTCTTCCCTGAATGCTGTTGGTCTTTAAAACTACTGCTGTCAGGCATATGTATCCCTATTTCTTATCCTGCCAGCTATGGAAGGATACAAAATTGACAACTGTAAAATAAGGATAAAAAAGTAATAAAGTATAATGAATCAGTAAATTAGGTAAAAATACGCAGGCCAAACAGGTATCATCTCGCAGGTATTTTTTTCCGCTTGTTAATTGTTGGTTGCATCAACTGAAAGTCAGGGTCCGGGAGACGGGTGTTTTTGGAAGATTTCGATTATTTTTACCTGAAAGACCTGGTCATGAAAAGAGATGCAGATAAAGGGATTGCGATTATCATCAACGAGCTGATCCTTAGCAGGGGGGCGGCCACTTATGCCGCAATTTGTGACAATGTCAGTCAACGTTACGGGAAAGAAACCGACGAAGCGGAAATTGACCGGATCGTTGAGGGGATGCAGGATTCGCGCGATGAAAACTATATTGCTCCGGTGATATTTACTCCGGAAAAGGGCGGGTTCTGTTATGCAGACCCAGAGGACAATCCTCTGCAGACCGCGCTTACGGAAGCTGAGAAGAAGGAACTCCAGATCGCTTTTTCACTTCTTGATCAGTTCAAGTACCGCGATCTTTTCAGGTCATTTTCCGGTATCATTCAGAAAATGCTGGATGTCATGCGGATCAATACTTTTTCCGGGAAGGCAGATGGCTTTGATTTTATAGATTTCGAAAAGATCGCTGCATCCAGGGGCAGCCGATTCCTTTTCCCGCTCATCGCTGCCATTGAAGGAAAGAAAGTGGTGGAGCTGATCTACCAGCCCTTTTATGAAGAACGTTCTCACAGCACCATTGTTCATCCTTACCTGCTCAAGGAGTACCGTTACCGCTGGTATCTCATCGGACGGAATGATCTGTCGGGGGAGATCAGAACCTATGGACTGGACAGGGTTATTGAACTTGGTTTATCCGACAAAACCTACATTGAAAAGGACTTTAGTGCGGGCGAATATTTCAGGTACACCATCGGGGTCATTGCTCCTCCGGGGCCTCCCCCCCTGATCCGCATCAGGGTCGACAAACCCCAGGCGCTGTATCTTATCACTCAGCCCTGGCACGAAAGCCAGAATATTGAACTGGAAGAGGAGAATGCCATGATCTTCAGTTTCCGGGTTCATCCGACCTATGAATTCAAATCCCTTGTATTAAGTATCGGAAGAGATCTGGAGGTCCTGGAACCCGATTCCTTACGCGAAGAGATCGGAAATGTACACGAAGTGGCAGCCAGGAGATACAAAAGGAGGATCTGATCGCGCAAACCGCTATTAACACTGGTCACCGAGTTTTTAACAAATCTGTAATTTTCCCTTTTTGATTTGGCAGATGAGGAATTCATCCTTATAATTACATTACAAACAGTAAGCATAAGGAGAGAAGATGAAAATCGCTGTACCGACACGGGCAAATGCCGTTGATGACCATTTCGGTTATTGCCTCTACTTTACCATATTCACAGCGGAGAGCGGGAAGATTATTGAGGAGACTGTTTTCGAAACCATCAGTAGTCCCGGGCACCGCACGGAAGCCGATGAGGCCCTTTCGGCACTTGGCGTCAATGTGCTTCTTGCCGGTGAAGTCAATGAATATTGCAGAAGCCGCCTGGCTTCGAGTGGAATCAAAGTTATCATGGGATGCCAGGGTGATGTACGGGAGGTAACCCGGAATTACCTTGCCGGAAGCCATGTCCCGGCCGGTTATGGCTGGTAAGCAACCGGGGCTCTGTTTCTCCAAATTTAAGCTGGAGTTTTTTATCGTATGCTGAAGAACAATATTTCTTTGGCTATCTTTGTGCAATTTTTTCAGTTCAGGATCAGTTATTTCTACAGTGAGTAAATCCTTCATGAAGAATTCCAGGCGAAAGAGGTTTTTCTACCTGCTCTTCGATTACCTTGCTGCGTCAGCGGCCTGGGTGCTCTTTTTCCTTTACCGAAAGCTGATGATCGAACCCCAGGTCTTCGGTCATGATCTGCCCGTTAACCTCAGTCCTGAATTCTGGAGCGGAGCGCTTGGCATCCCTTTTGCCTGGCTGGTACTCTATTATTTCACCGGCTTTTATAAGAAGATGTTTCACCGGTCGAGGACCGAGGACTTCCTACGTACTTTCCTGAGCAGCCTTCTCGGGGTGGTCATCATCTTTTTCCTGCTTCTTCTGAACGATATAATCGGCAATTACACCCATTACTATAACCTGTTTGCCGCCCTGTTCCTTCTGCATTTCACTCTCACCCTGATACCTAGGATGATCCTTACCGGTTCAACGGTAAAAAAGGTCCATAACCGCGAAATCGGATTCCCGACCCTGATGATCGGGAGCAATGAAAATGCAGTAGAAGTATACAAGGAACTGGTAGGGCAGCGCCTTTCCAGCGGGCATGAAATTGTCGGCTTTGTCAATATCCGTCTGAAGGAACACTACCAGCTCTCCGATTATATTCCACATCTGGGGGGGATCGACGATCTGGGAAGGCTGGTTGGTGAATACGGGATCGAGGAGGTGATCATTGCCCTTGAACCCAATGAACATGTGGAAACCGGGGATATTCTGAACCGGCTTTCACTAATGGATTTGAGAATCAGCGCCATACCCAGCATGACCGATATCCTGGCCGGAAGGGTTAAAACGAGCACGATCTTCTATACCCCGCTGCTGGAAGTGTCACATGATCTGATGGCTCCCTGGCAGGAGAACCTCAAGCAGATCTCCGATTTTGTGATTGCCGTACTGGCCCTGGTGCTGTTACTGCCACTTGAGATCATCCTGGTTGCCGGTGTGCGCTTGTCAGGTCCCGGCCCTGTTTTCTACAGGCAGGAACGGATCGGCCGTTACGGAAAGCCTTTCATGATCTATAAATTCCGCTCGATGGTAAACGGTGCCGAGTCGAACGGACCCGAGCTCTCGTCGAAAGACGACCAGCGCGTCACCCGTATCGGACAGTTCATGAGAAAGCACCGTCTTGATGAGATCCCGAATTTTATCAATGTGATTAAAGGGGATATGGCCCTTGTCGGGCCCCGGCCCGAGCGCCGCTACTTCATCGACCAGATAACGGCCATTGCCCCGCACTATGTCCACCTGCACAAGGTCAAACCAGGGATCACTTCCTGGGGACAGGTTAAGTACGGATACGCGGAAAATGTCGAGCAGATGGTGAAGAGGCTGCGGTACGATATCCTGTACATTGAGAACATGTCGCTTTTCGTGGATCTCAAAATCCTCTTTTACACCATCATCACCATCATTAAGGGGCGCGGGGTATAAAAAAAATCCCCGGACCTTTTTGCGGACCGGGGATTTCAGGGACAATCTTATTTCAAGCCCCGTTTCTCAAGCAGTGCATCAATCGAGGGTTCTTTTCCCCTGAACCTGACATACAGGGTCATCGGATCCTCCGTACCTCCTTTCGAAAGCACGTTCTCCCGGAAAGCATCTGCTGTTTTACGATCGTACAGCGAAGTTTCCTTAAAGGCCTGGAAAGCATCGGCATCCAGCACCTCAGCCCAGATATAGCTGTAATAGCCGGCAGAATATCCGCCTGCAAAAATATGGCTGAAATAGTCGGAGCGATAACGGGGGATAATGGATGAAATCAGTCCGATACGGTCCATGGATGCCTTTTCAAACTGATTGGCATCAATCTTTTGAGCTGCTGTGAGGGTATGGTAGTCCATATCCAGGATGGACGCTGCCAGATATTCGACCGTTGTGAAGCCCTGGTTAAAATGACTGCTGGCTTCCAGCTTGGCGATCAGGGTAGCGGGGATGGGTTCACCGGTTTTGTAATGTTTGGCGTAGGTGACGAGCACTTCCGGATCGGCGGCCCAGTTTTCCATAATCTGCGAAGGAAGTTCAACAAAATCCCTGGGCACAGCCGTTCCTGATGTTCCCGGGTAGGTGCAGTCGGAAAGGATGGCATGCAGGGCATGACCAAATTCATGGAAATAGGTCTGTACTTCATCAAAGGTAAGCAGGGCAGGCAGATCACCGGCCGGTTTGGAGAAATTGCAGACGATGGAGTTGATGGCGTTGATTTTTGCACCATCCTTGCGGTACTGTTTCCTGAAGGCGGTTGACCATGCACCGGCATTTTTGGAGGCACGCGGGAAGAAATCCATGTAAAGCACACCAAGGTCGGAGCCGTCGCGGTCTTTTACCACATAAGCCACTGCTTCCGGGTTGTAAACTGGGATCTGTTCATCCCTGGTAAAGGTCAGGCCATACAGTTTGTTCACCACATCAAATACACCGGCAGTGACGGCGTCAAGGCTGAAGTAGGGACGGAGCTGTTCCTCATCGAGATCGTACTTTTCTTTCCGGACCTTTTCAGCATAATACCACCAGTCCCACGATTCGAGCCTGAAATTACCGCCGTCGCGGTCAATCATCTTCTGCATCTCTGCAGCTTCTTTTTTCGCTATTTTCAAGGCGGGATCCCAGAGTTTCATCAGGAGAGCGTACACATTCTCCGGATTTTTAGCCATCCGTTCCTCAAGCTGGTAGGCAGCATGACTGTCGTAACCGAGCAGTTGGGCCTGTTCGAGGCGAAGGTTGACGATTTCATCGATAATGGCCTTGTTATCGTTGGCATTGTCATTGTCGGCCCTCATATACATGGCTTTATAAAGCTTCTCCCTCAGTTCGCGCCTGTCGGAATAGGTAACAAAAGGAATCCAGCTGGGTTTCTGAAGGGTAAAGACCCAGGCCCCTTCTTTTCCGGCGGCTTTTGCATCATCGGCAGCAGCAGAGATGACTGATTCGGGGAGACCGGCAAGGTCTTCTTTGTTTTCAATCACCAGGATAAAGCTGTTGGTTTCTTTCAGGACGTTCTCTCCGAAAGTCAGGGTGAGCATCGACAGTTTTTCATTGATCTCACGCAAACGTGCTTTTTTCTCAGGATCGAGACTGGCACCGCGGCGAATGAAATTCTTATAGGTTTTTTCAACCAGGTTGAGCTGTTCCCCGTTCAGGTTCAGAGAATCCTTGCGCTCGTAAACCGACCTGATCCTGTTGAACAATTCCTCATTCAGGCTGATATTGGTCCGGTGAGCCGACATCAGGGGCACCACCTCCTTGGCAATCGACTGAAGGGTGTCGTTGGTATCTGTTTCACGGACATTCTCGAAGATATTTTCAATCCGGTTAAGCAGTTCACCGCTGTAATCAAAAGCAGCTATGGTATTCTCAAAGGTGGGTGCTTCGGTATTACCGGTTATGGCCGCGATCTCCTGGTCGTGGATCTCCATGGCCGCTTTGAAAGCAGGTAAATAGTGTTCCGGTTTGATCTGGTCGAAGGGCGGCACTCCGTAAGGGGTGGCGAATTCAGTCAGAAGTGGGTTCATGTTCTCTTTTTTCTCTGTATTACATGCAAATTGCAGCAGAAACAGTGCAATAAGCGGCAAAATTAGTTTTTTCACGGTAAACTTTTTAGGGTTATTAAAGAAGATCGCAAGTTAGCGGAATCACCTTTAAAAACAAATGATCTGCAACATCCGGCCTCCCGGGTATCCGCAGTCTCCGGAAAGGCTCAGTTTCCCGGAATTGTCAGGGTTCTCTTTCCTTTCAGAACAGAGAAATTACCGAAGCGGGCGTCCGACTTTGCAGGATTGTAAAGGTAAAGGGAGGTGGTAGTCAGGCTGTCGGCAGTTTCGGGCAAAAGGAAGATATTCCGGCTGAATACCGTATCCTTTCCCGGGCCGGGAAGCAGGTATTCTTTATAGTAAAGCAGTTTTTCACCACTGCTGCGGCTGCATACCAGCCTTATCTGTCCATCGCTGGCGGCCGGCAATCTTGAGGATTCGACCACCAGGGTGTTCCATCGCCTGAAAGCGGTGAGTGAGTCAGGGGCACCGAAAATGCTTTTATATTTTTCATCGGGCGAGAGTTCAGAAACGGCACGGGTATTCAGCGCTGAGGTTTCCTCAAGCTGAAGGAAACCGTCCAGATCTGTAACCTGCCTGAGAGTGTCCTGTTTATATACGGAAATCATCCCGTTCCCTGCGATCCGTTTGAAGTGTTGAGGGAATTCCGGAAACGGAACCAGCACATCCTCCTGCAGGTAATAGTCCTGAATCACGACATAGTCGAAACTGAATTCGCGGAGGGCTTCTTCCCAGGTGGCCCGGCTGGTGGTTAAAAGTGAGTATCCTTTCCGGTCCATCAGGATAAATGGGATATTCGGAGAAGGTGTTCCCGGAACAAGGATCCTGGCATCCCTGCCTGTTCCGATGGAATCAAGCCAGCGGTCAGAGCCGGTGAAATGACGTATTGTATTTTCCACCCGGCTCCATTTCCCTCCCGAACGTCGTTCCTTCAGCGTTTGATCACAACCGGCGAAGGCCCAGACCAGCAGGCCGGGAAGCAGGATGCCGGCGATAAACTTTTCATATACGGGACGGTCATCCAGATCAGGTATAAGCAAAAGCAATACCAGGATAAGCAGGGGGAGGAAGGTATCCAGAAAATAGTAGTCGTGCTGTCTGAACTGAACAGACAGAAGGCCGGCATAAAGAATGACACCGATGGCGGAGATGAGCGTATAGAAAGTAAGGGTCATTTTCACCCGGCTGGCAGTTCTTCTACGCACGATCAGATGATACAGCGCCGTTAAAAACAGAACCAGCAGGATCAGATAATGGGGCCGGGTGAGATAATGGTAGCGCCAGTGCAGCCATGCGACCCGGAAATTGTCGGCCAGCTCGGCAACTGAGGCAGGCGGGAGGGGCTTTGCCAGGAAAACGGATCCGTAAACATTCCGTAAATGCTGATTATAAAGAAAATAGGCGGCAATCACAACAAAGGCAAGGCTGAGGCTTATCAGTTCCCGGGCAGAAACCTTCCGCGAAGCCATTGCCGAAAGAAAACGCTCTCCCGCGAGGGCGATGAGAAAGATGGCAAAGCCTGTCCTGATCAGTGCGGAAAGGGCCAGCAGGCTTACTGCCGCCAGGAACAGCCCGGGAGTTTTCTCCTGCAGGTACCTGTAATAATAATACCAGCCGGCAAATAACAGCGACAGGGAGCTGACCGAAGGGATGAAACCGTTCAGGTAATAGGCATACACCGGCGAAAGGAGCAGAAAGAGGATGATGGCAAAAGCAAAAAGCCGGTTTGCTCCTGCCCGTCTGGCCAGTATGAAAAGGAAGGCCATCCCGGCCAGTCCGGTAAGAAGGGTGAGCAGTCTGAAGGTCCAGGGTGCCCGGCTGCCGGAAATCTTCATGATCCAGGAAGCAAGGTAATCGGGGAGGGGGAAATCGACAGCCGTAATCCCCTGCGGATCGCTCAGAGCCGTTCTGGCCGGGAACTGCGGATTCAGGTTGTAGGTTTCCGGCAGGAACAGATTTTCTCCGTTTTCTGTGAAACCAATGGCCAGGGCATAGCGGTCGGCCTGCGACCAGGCATGGATATGCGAGGGGAATTCGTTGAGGGTGGAGGCCTGGAACCGCAGAATGATCAGAAGGGTGATCAGGATCAGGACCAGCCCGGTGTATTTGCCTGCTTTACTCCGATTCATAAAGGGGATCTGATTTACAAATATAGGGTCTTCGGATCAACTGGCTATGCCGGACCATAAAAAAAGGCTCCCGTGTTGAATCAGGAGCCTTCTGGCAGAAACCTAAAGATTTTGATAATAGTAAAAGCTTTACAACCGGCCGAATGATCAGATCTTATCCGTAGTTACTACTCTACCGAGAATATCAGCGTAGGGCATCATCAGGTATTTCTTACCTTCAAATTCCACTTCAGTTCCGGAATAGGGCTTGTAAAAAACCACGTCTCCGACTGAAATCTCAGGCTTCTCGATCCCGCTCAGGGCGATCACCTTTGCAAACTGCGGTTTCTCTTTGGCAGTATCGGGGATAATGATCCCTGCAGCAGTTTTTGCCTCCTGCTTTTCGGTTTCCAGCAGTACATGCTGGTTAATTGGCTGTAACTCTTTCATGTTGATTGAATTTAGGTTTACTAAAATTGACGCAAATTTAATTAATTTCCAGTAAATGATTGAGCTTTGGCTTATCAAATCCGATAATCATCTGTCCTTCTATCTCGGTCTGGGGAACACCCTGCTGACCGCTTTTCCTGACCATCTCCTCAGCCTTTGTAGGGTTGGAGGCCACATCGACTTCCGTATAGGAAATATTATGCTGTTTCAGGTAAGTCTTCAGCGTATTGCACCATGTACAGGTCGGGGTCGTATATACAGTCACCCTTTTTTGTTTTTTTCCTTCCCGGCTCACGGCATGGAAACCGGTTCCGGCCACGACCGATTCATAAAATGCTTCCGTCTGACAACCCTTGTAGATATTTTTTAGTTCACCCTGTTGAAACTCAATCAGGGCAGGGGCCGAGGTGATCCCGTATTCGGGGTGGATGTCTCTTACCTCGTTCACATCGGCTGTCAGGAGCAGTGTATCTTCACCGGCAGGAATGTCTTCCAGGCGCTGACAGGCGCATTCACTCTGTTCACTTCCTTTTTTGTACAGGAGCAGAAAAACGCGGGAGTTTTCTCCCAGCTTGCTACCGAGCTCCTGCAATGATCCGATTTTCTCTTTTTTCATATTTCTGCTGTTCTTTGGGATTATTACATTTTTTGTGCCAGTCGGGGAAAGGTGACAAAAAGTAAGGATCAACTGCAGTTTTGTCACCCGGGTTTTAAGAAAGGCCGCCCTTAAGACTGTCAGACAGCCAGGGCAGCCTCTCCAACCTCAATCAAGCGAAACGTTCAGGCCACCTTTTGAAAGGTGAAACACACGGAGGTGCATTTACCGCACTTCGTGCATTTTTCCTCGTCGATTACCGGGGCGCTGTATATGGTTTTCTGCGTGATGGCGCCGACAGGGCAAAGCCTTATCACCGGGCAGGGATGATTTTTCGGGCAGTAGTGACTGATTACCTGGATACTTTTCATGAACGTAGCTGATGTGATTTGATGATCCTCTTTAATTCTTCCTTGGGTTTGGCTCCCGAACCTTTCCATACCATCTGGCCGCGATGGAAAAGAAGCAGGGTCGGGACAGAAAATATTCCATAGCCGGAGGCCACTTCCGGATTTTTGTCCACATCTATTTTAAGAATCCTTAGCTCATCGCCCAGGTCGGCAGCAAGGTCCTGGAGTATGGGACCCAGCATCCGGCAGGGCATGCACCAGTCGGCATAAAAGTCGACCAGCACAGGCTTATCTCCCCCGATAATTTGCTTAAAACTGTCCATCGGAGCTTTTTTCCGGACTGACATTGCGCTTTAGCAACAGTTTTTTTCTCAGGGAGATATAGAGGTCTGCCAGGAGCGACCCGGCCACACTGCCGAGTAACATACTGCCTGCCCAGTGTGACTGAAGCGGACAGGTCCCGGAGGTGCAGCCGACAAATTTCCAGTAAAAGAAACCGGCGAGGGCCCCGGCCAGAATAAATATGACCTGGGTTCTGTTTATCGTTTTTAATTTCATCCTAATTCCGTGCATTCCCCGGAGGGTGTTTTCACGGACAAAGAAATAAAACCCGGGAGCTTCTCACTGTAACTTTAGTCACAGAGCGGCGAATAGTCGATATGGTTCCTCGACAGCGAGATCAGCCCGATCCTTTCCATCTGTTTGAGCAAACGGGAGATCACCTCGCGGGAGGTATTCAACTGCAGTGCAATGTCATGGTGGGAACCGGTATAGATCTTTGAACCTCCGGTGCGGTAACGGTCTCTGAAGAAACGTTCCAGGCGTTCATCCATTTTGGTAAAGGCAATACTGTCGAGTGTATTCAGCAGTTCGTCAAAACGTTTGCGCATGGAAAACATGACAAATTCCTTCCAGGTCTGGAAATTGGTCATCCAGCTGTCGAGGAGTTCGACAGGCAGGAGGATGGCGGTGGTTTTTTCTTCGGCCACAGCTCTCACCTTGCTCCGCGTACGGTCCATGCAGCAGCTCAGCGACACGGTACACACTTCTCCCGGCTGAAGGTAATAAAGGAGGAGTTCATGTCCGTCGACGTCCAGGCGAGTAACACGGATATATCCGGAAATAAGGATCGGGAATGAACGGATGAACTGATCTTCCCGAATAAGCGGCTCATCCGGTTCAAAGACCCTGAGAAGACCATTCTCAATGATCGCCTCCCTCAGGGCAGCTTCAAAAAAAGGAAAATTCTTTTTTACGGTTTCCTGCAGATCCATTTTATGCGGTTTGCGTCAACGTAGTAGCTAAAGACTGATAACTTCACGGGGGCTATAATTCCCACGACCCATCGTTCAGGTTAATTCTCAGTCTGTTGTCGGTCGGCTCGATGTCGGTGTACAGTCCTTTGACCAGGCTTTTACGGAAACTGATGATAAAACGCCCGAGCAGGTTCACGCCATGCAGATCAAGAGGCTTATCGGTACCCGGTTCATCCCCGGCATAATGCGTGCAGAAGGCGAGGGCAACCTGCGACGATAATTTGGCAGCGTCCTGCGGACGAAGGTGCATCCCGATCAGGGTTTTTTCAGCAATCCCGGCTATCCCGTTAAGGACATATTCTCTTGCAAAATTCTGGAAATCATTAGGATGCGAAGGTATTGAGCCGATAAACGCCGATCGTACCGTCATCACGTTTTCCTTCATGGTAATGGTCCTGACCGGACAGGGGTAGGTTACCAGGGAACCTGTTTCCACGTCGACAAGGAAATTTTGTTTGTCAAAACGATTCATGGCAATGTCCTGGGCATGGTAATGACCCGTAAACACGACCCTTACGCCATTCTCAGCCAGCATCCGGCCGATGGCCGGATAATCGTCGACAAGGTACTCGCCGTAGTTTTTTTCCTGGCCCCTGTAATGTTCCACCACTCCGTGGTGCATCATCACGATCACCTCTTTATTCTGTTCGCGGGCAAGTGCCAGTATTTTCTTTACCCAGTTCAGGGTTTCAGGGCCAAATTTGCCGTCGGTTATGGGATGCCCGTGTTCGGCATTCTCTCTGTAACGACAGGCATCCAGCGCGAGAAGCCATAGGCCGGGTGCAGCTTCGGCCAGGTAACTGAGCGAAGAAGGATCCCTTTCAAGTGCCTCGCCATAGCCGAAGTCCTTATAGATGGACGAAAAGTCATCGGGTGAGATATTGGCCACCCTGATGGCTGAGTCGCCCCGGTACGACATGGCTTCACCATTGAGCACATCGTGATTGCCAGGCACCACGAACACCCTGCGTCCCGTTTCCTCCATCTCTTTCAGATACTCTGCCATCCGGCTATGTGAGACCCGTGTGCCATCCTTGGTCAGATCTCCGGGGATCAGTACGAAGGACGCATCGGAGGCGGAGACGAGTGCGATGGCTTCGCGAATCAGTTCATCACTCTCGCGCAGCAGTTTCCGGTCGTCGTTCAGATAGTTCTCAAAGGCACTGCCGGTGGTGCCCAGGGACGGATCGTAATAATGCGGGTCACTGAATACCATAAAGGTGGCGGCTTTTTCCTGCGACCAGGCGGGCAGGGTCAGCAGGAAGGCGAGGAACAGAAAGGCACTTGTCTTTTTCATAACTTCAGTTTTCGTTGTTTGGGCCCGAACCGGCAATTTTACTCCAGATCAAGGGTTTTATCCTTAGGATATTTCACTTCAAAGCTCAGCAGGATCTCTTTTGTTGCTCCAGGAGCC
Organism: Bacteroidota bacterium; assembly: GCA_049325415.1. Taxonomy (GTDB): domain Bacteria; phylum Bacteroidota; class Bacteroidia; order Bacteroidales; genus JBMOLL01. The sequence goes on from JBMOLL010000141.1 coordinate 15,536, forward strand.
AGGGGGATTTTCCAGCTTACCTTTCCGGTTTCAGCTTCCAGGATCCCGCCGGAAAGTTCCAGTGCTTTGACCTCTATTTCCTTCATGGTACTGAGCGGTATCTGGTCGTTCAGGATAAGTTCAACCGCATAGGGCTTGTTGTTCTGTAGTTTGATCTTCCAGGTCCTGGTTACTTTTACATTGGTGCCGATGACCTGCGGCGCCGTGAAATCCAGCACTTTCTCGCGTGATACACTTATTCCGTTGTCCACACCGAAGGACAGGCTGATGGTATCGTTAAACTGGTCGGTGCTGAGGAAGGACTTGCCTGCAAAGGTTTTTTCCAGGTAGAGGTTCACTTCTCCGTTCATCAGGTTGGCCTCGAACCAGTTATTGATCTTCCCGACCAGGTAGACATGGGCCGATGTTTTCGGAATGGCTTTGTATTCGTAGCTGGCCGGGACCTCAGCCTCCCTGAAGCGAATAACCTGTTCCTCATTTCCAGAGCTCAGGGTCTGGCGGGCTGCAATCTGGAATTCGGTAAAGGTGGTTCCCCGGCTGACAACGGTAAGCGGACCGGAAGAACCTTTTTTCTTTTTGGTACTGACCACCACTGCACCGTTGGTCGCCCGTGATCCATAAATGGAAGTGGCAGAGGCATCTTTCAGCACGTCGATGGAAGCAATATCGTCGGGATTGATGGAGGAAATATCATCCACAGGTACGCCGTCGACTATGTACATGGGTGCCGCTTCCTTGCTGAGGGTGCTCGTCCCGCGGATAACAACGGAGGGTGCCGGAGCATCGTACATCATTTCTTCGTCGGCTTCGGCTTCGGCTTTCATCAGGGTGTTTCCTGTTGACATCACATAGGGATTGAAATACCTCAGGTACCAGGGCGACAGTTCGATCAGGTTCCCTGAAACACCGGTCTGGGCATTGGTAAGTGTAAGCTCCACATTTTTCCAGTCGACGCCGGTATTCTGACTGATGTTGGCCTTGAACGATACCTGCATCGGTTCGCCGGTCCGCTCCACGCGGATATCGTAGGACGGATACCAGGAGGCGTTATCAACCAGGTAGTTGAGAACGAAGGGGACTTTGGCCGCCTGAGAGACACTCACGGATACAAGGATCTCACCCGAGGGAATGGTGTTCTGAGCCTGCAGAAGGATCAACTGGTTGTTTAAAGATGTTTGTTGTTTCTGGAGTTCGGCTAAATTCCGGCGGCATTTCAGGGTTTCCATGGCAAGACTTTCGATGCTTTTGCCGTAAAAATCACTGATCAGTTTCAGATCGTCGGGGCTTACCGCATCATTCTTGCCGCTGATCACCATGTTGTTCTTCAGGAAGGTTTCCTTTTCCCTGAGTATACTCATACGGGTGTTTTCATCTTCAATTAGGAGGCTGTTTTTTTCAAGCTCCTTTTTAATCCCCTCGATCTCCTCCTTACGCTTCAGTTCACTGAGGTAGTTCAACTGATAATTCACATTCAGGATGGTCGCGTTCTTCTCCCCCGTAACCCGGATACTTTCCTTGCGGATATAGGGAGAAAGATTGGTAAAGCGCAGGATATACTCTCCTTTTTCAAGAGAGACCTCCGCGCTCCGGGTGATGTCTGCTCCCTGGAAATAAAGGGTTACCGAACGGATCTCCGACACAATTTCTTTTTCCGTTGCCGCTGACAGTGAGGACGAAAGGAGCAGCAACGTTGTTATAATGTACAGTGTGTTTTTCATATCAGGTAGGTTTAAACTGGAATCCAATTTACAAATATTGGGCTGAAAGGGTGTTAATCGTGTATAAAATTGTTGTTATCCGTAAAGTTTCTGCTTGCCCTGTAGCGTCTCCAGAACCGGAAATGGGTCAGGGAAGTGAAGGTGAACAGTCGTTCGGTCAATGGCAGGCCCATCAAAAGGTGTAACAGGTGGTAGGCAAGCAGGAGGAAAGGAATAGCCAGGGCAGAGCCCACTGTGAACCGCACGGTTCCGTTATCCATTACCGCGCGGAAAGTTTCGTTTCCGATCCTGTCGGTGGTAAAAAAGTAAAGCCATTCCATGCCCACGGTAAAGACCAGGTAAAGGGAAGCGGCCAGGAAGCCATGGGGTGTTTCGATGGCGCGTTCGGGGCAGTGATTCATGCAGCGCATGCAGCTTTCACATTTCAGGGTCCAGTACGGACGTCCGCGTACCGTTCTGATCGCACCGACCGGGCAGTTTTTTATGCAGATCCCGCAGTTATTGCAGTCGCGGGAAGCGATATAGGTTTTTGCAAGGAAAAACCTGCCGATAAAATAGTAGGCGATGGAAACGGGGGCGATGAGCAGATCCTGGACCATATCGTACAGTGCACGGAAATCCTTCCTGCCGGTAATCATCCGGTCGATAAAGCGGATACTGATCCGGTAGCACTTGGCGGTCATGGAAGCGACCACCTTTTTACGGTAACCGGGATGCAGGGAGATCCAGTTCGAAGGCAGGTCGATGGGCCTCATCCCCCTAACGCGGTAGTTCTTCAGTCGCAGGAAGAGAGCCGCCCAGATTTGTCCGATGCCGGTCAGCCCGGGAAGAAAGATTTTCCAAAGTTTCGATCCGGCCCTGGTGTTGACAATCCAGACCGGGTTACGGTTCCCGCGGGGGAAGTGCCTGAAAAACTTCAGTACTACCGGAGGAAGGTTAAAGCCATGGGTGGGGGAACAGAACCCGATCATGGTTCCATCGGGCGGGACCGCGATGGAATAGCGGTCGATGGTAGCCAGATCCACCACCGAAACCTCCCAGCCCTTCCCGGAAGCAAAGTCACTGCACCACCGTGCTACGTTACGGGCATTCCCGGTGCCGGAGAAATAGTAGATCAGCAGTTTATTGGCCCTGATTTCTGTTTGCATGGCGCAGTTTCCTTCACCCGAAGATAGTGAAAAACAAGGCAGAAAGATCAGCCATGGCCACTGACCTAAGAAATACTCCGGGAGGGTGTGACTTTTCCCTGTCCTGACGTCTAAATGATAAAACCTTTCCATGAACAGGCTTCTGATGCTGATGCTACTTTTGCTGCTGACCGTTCCGGCTCTGCAACTGGCTGCATTGAACCCTCCTGTGGAAAAAGGTTTTCCGGACCAGCGTGAGGAATTGTTTTCCCTGGACACCTATCAGGGAGCCGCGGCCCGTGAACATGAACATACAATAACCAGGGTTCCTGTAAGCACCGGGAAGATATGGTACCCATTCCGTTCGCCGCATCTGGAAACGGGTTGTATGGAGCACAGTCACCGGCAGTGGATCTGGTTTATTTCCCCGGTCCTCAGACGCTTTTTGCCTGTCCCCGCCATTCATTCTCCCTGAACACCTGCCTGTATTCGCAAAATCAACAACAGGTAGAATTCTAAATTTATTAAGATGGGAAATGAAAGTATAAACCCTGTAGCCAAGGGGAATCAAATTGCTATTATCGTCTCACTGGTGATTATAGCGGCTTTAGTTATCTGGCTTCTGATCTGAGCCGGTAAATCAAATGACATATAATAATCAGACCTCAGGTACCGGGACATCCGCCGGAAGCAATGTATTGCTTCGCCGGGTTTTTCCAGGATAAATAATAAGGGTAAAACAGAGGGTAACCCGGTACCTTTAATTGTAATTTTTTAATTCCATGAGTATGAAAAAGAAAATTCCAGGATGGTTATTCCTGACGCTTATGCTGCTTTTCAGTTCCTCCGATCTGTTCGGAGCCGGGGGTGCTGTTCACAAGGTTCTGGGGATCGATGTGCTCTTCATCCTTTTTGTGGCGATCCTGATCGGCATAAGCATATTTCACCGGAAGGCCGTTTATATCTCCCTTACTGGTTTTATTGTAATATTGTTGTATAAAATATTTACAGACAATGGTTTCCATCCGGGAGAGCATTTTTTAGGAAGCACGGCATTTATTTCACAGGTCCTGCATCCTTCCATGCGCCAGGGAGAATGGCCGATCCTGCTCAACCTCTTCGGTTTGTTAACCGGTTTTGCCGTTCTGGCGCGGCTTTTTGAAGATTCCGGCATTCCCGACAAAATACCCGGGATACTTCCTGCCGACTGGAAGGGGCCTTTTTTTCTCCTGCTGATCATCTTTGTACTATCTTCTTTTCTCGACAATATTGCAGCAGCCCTGATTGGTGGAACTATTGCCTACCGGATATTCAGGGGAAAGGTGAGTATCGGGTACATTGCAGGTATCGTCGCGGCAAGTAATGCAGGAGGTGCTTTCAGTGTGGTCGGGGATACCACCACGACCATGATGTGGATCAGCGGGGTTGAACCCGGCAGGTTGATACATGCTTTTGTGGCCTCCGCGGTGGCCTTCCTGGTTTTTGCCTTTTTTGCCGCCAGGCAGCAGAATAATTTTCAGGGCATCATTCATGCTGAAAATGCGGAGGTGAAGATCGACTTTCTCCGTTTCGGCTGGGTGTTCGTCATCCTGGTATCGGCCATCCTCGCCAACATGTTTTTCGAGTTCCCGGCAGCAGGGGTCTGGCTGGCTATTGTTGCCGGCGCTGCCTTGATGAAGATCCCCTGGAAAGAAGCAGCGGGAAGTCTGAAAAGTACGGTCTTTCTGCTGGCGCTGGTCTCTTCAGCCTCATTGATGCCCCTTGAGGAATTGCCACCGGCTTCCTGGACCTCGGTCCTTTCGCTGGGATTTGTATCGGCGTTTTTCGACAATATCCCTCTCACGGCCATAAGTATTGCACAGGGCGGATACGACTGGGGCATGCTGGCCTATGCGGTTGGATTCGGCGGATCGATGGTATGGTTCGGATCGTCGGCCGGTGTGGCCATAACAGGGAAATTCCATGAAGCGAGGAACATGATCCAGTGGATCAGGAACGGATGGTTTGTGATTCTTGCCTATCTAGCCGGTTTCTTTGCCTACCATTTTATCATTGGCTGGCATCCCTGATAACCATGAGGCAGGGCGGGGTTCTGCAAAGTGCTTAAAGCACGGTCATGCTAATCCCTGCCCAGCCCTCCTCTTACCTGCCTCAGCTCTGAATCGGTCAGGGAAAGCAGATTCCCGATACGCGACGGTGAGGGAAAGTTCAGGATCATCAATACGAGCATCAGCCCGGCTATGACCAGGGCAATGCTGTCGCCGGTCATAAAAACGACAAGCACAGCAAAAATGGCAGATGCTTCGATGGAAGCCAGCCTGAGGATCAGGGCTGCGCTAAAGGCTCCGATCTTATCCGTGGCAGAAAGCCTGGCATCAATGGCCGAGATCTTTTTCCCGGAAATGAAGTATCCGGCAGCTGGTGAGAGCAGGGCGAAAAAGGCCAGAACGGCCACCAGGATATTTGGATCGCCGGATACCGGTTTTAGATCTTCCTGCCCCAGGTAAATTAAAAAGAGTCCGAGAAAAAGCGTCGAAGCAAAAATGGCTGACCAGATCAGCTGGAGAGCCTGGATGGTATACTTTGACTTATCCATAGCGAGGTTTTTGCTATAAAAATATAAAAAATCCTATTCCTCCGATGGCAGGTACTCCCCGCTGTCGTCTTCCTGCAATTCCCTCAGCTGTTTTCCGATCAGTCGCAAGGCCTCCTGTAGCGATACTTCAGGAACAATGGTGTTGTAATCGCCCCAGAAGCCTGGATCATATTCAAATTCTTCTTCGGAAAGGATTGTTCTTGGTCTGACCACTTCTCCGGCTTTGAACTGAGGGTTCCTCCCGGGGATCATATTGGTAATGGCCAGTTCAATCAGGATCGAATAGTTAGAGCTGATCCATTCCCGCTTCTTTCTCAGCTTGAACCTGACCTCTCCGCGGGCCTGGCCAAAATAGTACTTACCATCGCTTTCCCGGTATTCGACATGATAGGTAGCTGAAATGGGCCGGATATGAACGGAGCGGCTTTTCTTAAGAACAAACATGTTTTGTTCCCTCCCGATCCTCAGCGGATCAAGCTCAAAATCGGCGGCAACGATGGCCAGTGAGTACTGGTCGAGATAGATCTTACCCGTATACAGGGTTTCCTGGATATTTTCCTTCTGCCGGAAGCTGATCTCGTAAGCCAGTTTATTGCCGAAAGTCACGATATCGGAGAACTCAAAGTAATAGCGTTCTTCGAACGAACCCGAGAGGAAATCGGGGAGGTTCTTTACAATATCGAGCTGCAGAGAGGTAGATATGCCCGAGGAGATCTTGATCAGCACCGTATCTTCAATACTCACATTGATGATCTTCCTCCCTTTGAAGATCCTCGTCCTGTCGGCACCGGCAAAAGGCGCATAGGGACATTTGGCGATATCGAGCACAGCCTCTGAGAACAGCATGTATTTGCTGTTTCGCTGAACAGCTTCACGATAGAATCCGGTCATCTGCGAAGGCTGTCCGATATAGTTCTGGCTGATCCTTCTCACGGCTTCATGCAGCAGGATCACCGGATCCTGGTAGCGGATGATCACTTCCTGCAGGGAGATGATATCCCTCTCCATGGAAACTTTTATCCGCTCACCGGGAGGAAGGCTTACCGGCAGATAGACATTTTTATAGCCGATGAAGGAAAAAACAAGTATGGGATCAACGATCTCCGACGGGATCTTCAGGGTAAAATCGCCCGTAAGATTGGAGATGGTGCCCAGCGGACTCCCGACGAGGGCCACGGTTGCATAGGGCAGGGCTTTGCCCGAACGAAGGTCGCTGACCGATCCGGTAAGGTAAATTACCGGGGGTAGCGAATCGGCGGGTATGTTGGTGCGGATGACCTCATTTTTCCTGTACAGGACGATATTTCTGTCGATGACACGATAGCCGAGGCTCGGGTCATTCAGCAGCGAATCCAGGGCTTTGTTGAGCGACAGGTTTTCCACGTGAAAACTGACTTTTTCCCTGGAGGGGATGAGACTGGTGTTGTAGGTAAAGAAATAGCCGGTCTGCAGCGACATTTCTTCCAGCAACTGCTGAACCTGCTTGTTCCGGGCGGAGATAGAAACTTTTTTTTCCGAAAGCACCTCCTGGGCGCTGAGCTGTACCACGGCTGCCAGCAAACAAACCAGCAGAATGTATCGCTGCAATATTCCAGGATGCATTCTGTTGGTCATGAGGGAGGAGTTTTGTTTAGGCTGTCATTCAGGATCAGTTTGCTGTATGTCAGCTTTGTGAAAGATAATAATTTTTTCCGTCTTTTGACAGTTTCAGGCTGAATGCCGCTGCAATGGTTTCCAGGATGGCATCGATTGTCTGTTCCCGATAAGCCGAAGTGAGCCGCAGCGGGGCTGCTGCCTGTATATCGGAGGTGATGCTTACATGATAGGCACTTTCGAGAACTGAAATGACGGAATCCAGGGGTTGGTCGATAAACCTGAATTCGCGTGTTTTCCAGGAAAGATAGTTCAGATTTTCCTGTTCGGTCATTTCTACTTCACTTCCGTTTGTACGTCCGAATTGTCCGGGAAGAAGGGTCATGCTTTTTTGTCCGGGTTCATTTTCCAGTTGGACCTTACCGGTACGGACCAGTACCTCCACCCTTTCTCCAGCTAGGGATTCCTTCACGTTGAAAGAGGTACCCAGCACCGTTATCATGGCATTTCCCGATCTAACCCTGAAGGGATTGGAGGGATCCGACATCACTTCGAAGAATGCTTCGCCTCTGAGCTGGATCTGCCGGTTCCGTTCGAATGTTTTCGGATAGACGATCGAAGCGCCTTCATTGAGATAGACCCGGCTGCCGTCGGGCAGATCGACCGAACTGTTGCCTTCTTCGGAGGTCCTGGTAATGAGCTGGTTCCTTTCGTTCCCCGTCAGATCGACAAGGTACATGGGGATCCCGATGGCGATAAGCAGGAGGATCACCGCAGCAATCCTGAGCACCAGCGGATTCCTCATAAAGGTTACTTTTCTGGTCCGGGTAAGCAGACCGTCACCTTCCATTCTCTCCTTCAACACATTCCAGGCCTGTTCCGAATGTCTGAACTTTTCGGAAGGGTCCTTATCAAACCTTTTCCAGGTTTTGGCCATTTCATTAAATACTTTCTCCATTTCCTGATCCTGTTGAAGTTCTTTCATGAACTTCCGTTCTTCGTTTGGTTTCATCTCTCCGGCGAGATACCGGGCTGTTGATGACCAGAATATATCTGAATTTTTCATCGTCATCCGCTTAACTGGTGAACTGTTCGAGGGAGCCTCTCAGTGCCTTCAGGGCCTTCCCCATATTTGCCTCGACGGTTTTAACGGATACCGACAGCTTTCTGGCGATTTCCTTGTACCTCATACCTTCGAACCGGTTCATACTGAAAATCTCCCTGGTTCTTTCGGGCATTTCCTCCAGCGTTTTCATGATCACCCCGTTGATTTCCTCCAGGTCGTACTGGGAAGCGGGGTCGATCCCGGCCGGGATATTATCGGCCCATGTCATATTCAGAGAACTTTCCCTTTTCATCTTTCTCAGGTACATCATCGAGTTGTTGAATACAGCCCTGTAGAGATAACTCTGCCAGCTGCTGGTGATCCTGAACTCACTTCTGTTTTTCCAGATATTATAAAATATGTCCTGGACTATCTCCTCGGCCACTTCGCACTTATGGGTCAGGCTTTCGGCATAACTGCACATTCCGGGATGGTAACGGTGAAACAGCGCTTCAAAAGCAGCGAGGTCACCTTCCCTCAGCCTCATAAGTGTGTATTGGTCTTTTATATTCATCCTTTTAAGGGTAGCAGGGTAAAAGCACTGTCTGAGTTAAGCTTTTTCCGGGACGGTAAAGTTAAACAATTCTTCAGACAGTGCTTGAGCTTATATAGGGCTATCGCTTACCGGTTTATTCCTGTGTTTTCAGGAATTTTCTGTTGAGCCTCCTGATGGCTGTTTCGATCGACTGGTCGGGTTCAATGACGTTGTACTCACCCCAGAAATCCTGATCGAAGAAGATATAGACCTTCTCATCGAGTACGTCGGTTCTTTTAAATCTTTCCTTGGTGTCGAACTTGTCCACGCCCTGTTCGGTCCTGTCTGTAATCGCGATTTCAGACATGGTGGAGTAGGTGGAGTTAAACAGTTTCTTTTCCCAGTCGACTTTGAATTTAACTTCTGCGCGGGCGTAGCTGAAATACCATTTTCCATCCTGCATAGTGTATTTCACACGGTACAGGGCTTTTTCGGGGATCACCGACATGCCCAGGGGCTTTTTCCGGATAAACATCCTTGCGGCTTCTTCCTCATTCTCCACGTTCAGCGCAAATTCTGCTTCTGTAAGGGCAAGGTTGTCCATTTCGATATAGAGTTTACCCTGGTAAAAAGGTGCGGTAACATGAGATTTCTGGTTGAAACTGATCACATAGTGTAGTTTGTCGTTGATCGAAATGATGTCAATCAGGTTGAAATCGTAAATCGCACGAAAATTGTCACTGAGCAGGATGTAGGGATTTTTGATCACATCCAGCAGGATGGTAGTGCTCGGGCCGCCCTGGAGCTTAAAGAGAACTGTGTCCATCTTCTCAACATCAGCGCTTTTACGGCCTTTGAAAATTCTGATCTGATCTCCCTGCAGGTCGTTTCTGTACGCGGACTTGAAAACATCCACCACGGCTTCTGAAATGGATACATAATTCTTGCCCTTGGTGACGGTCTCCCGATAAAAACCGGTCATCATCATCGGGTTATCGGGATAATTCTGACCGATCCTGCCGAGCATGATTTCAATAATGTCTCCGGGTTCTTCAGGACGAATCGTCAGTTCCTTCAGCTGAATGGCACGGGGTGCAAGCTTGATGGTCAGCTTCCTCGAGCCGTTGAAGTCGCTGAGGGCCACCACCTTGTTTGTATATCCCACATAGGATACCTTCAGGGTTTTTACGTTTGAACCTTCGGCGATTTTAATAGTAAAGTCCCCGTCGATATTGGAGACCGTGGCAACATTGCTTCCTTCGGCTTCTATCGTGGCAAAAGGAAGGCTAAGTCCGGTGGCTTCATCCAGGATTTTTCCGAAATAGGAGACATAGTTCAATGTGTCTGCAACTTTTTCCTTTGTAAAGTTGTCATTTGCCATTGAAGTGCTGCTGATCAGAATCAGAGCTGCCAGCCAGAACATCGATATTAAACTTGACCTTTTCATTGTTTTATTTTTTAATGATGATTGTCTTTACCTATCAGATGCACTTCGCAGAAAACACCCTATCTGAATTTTGATTTTTTTTAAAAAAATATGGCTTTGGTGATTCGGGGCTGTTGAGAAGTTCATTTGCAGAATGGAAACCGGGCCATACATTATCTATTAAATTAGCACGTTTGAATACTTGTATTATGAAAAACAACAGGTGGAATACGGGGGATATGCCTTCCCTTACGGGAAAAAAGGTCATTGTGACCGGGGCTAACAGCGGGCTTGGCTATGAGGCGACCAAAGCCCTGAGTGCCGCAGGTGCATCGGTAGTCATGGCCTGCCGGAATATTGAAAAGGGGATGCAGGCAAAGAATCGACTGGAGAATGAACTGAACTGGTCGGATCTGACCGTCATGAAGGTCGACCTGGGGGATCTGTCTTCCGTGAGGGATTTTGCCCAGAGCTATACCGACCGGGAGGAAAGACTGGATATCCTGGTGAACAATGCCGGGCTGATGGCCATCCCCTTTATGACCAGCGTGGATGGAATTGAAATGCAGTTTGCTGTGAATCACCTGGGACATTTTGCCCTGACAGGACTTCTATACCCGCTCCTGATGTCGACACCGGGTGCAAGGGTGGTGAATGTCAGCAGTATGGCTCACAATATGGGACGGCTTGATCTGGACAACCTGGAGAATGAGACCGGATACAGCAAATGGAAAGCCTACGGACGAAGTAAACTGGCCAATCTGCTTTTTACCCATGAAATGAACCGCAGGCTCGACGGTCAGGATCTGATGGCCCTGTCGGCGCACCCCGGCTATGCAGCTACCGAACTGGTTTTTAAGGGCCCTGAACTGGAACAGAAGAAGTGGAAGAACTCCCTGATGGAGCTTGGCAACCGCCTGCTGGGACAACCGGCCAGCATGGGAGCCCTGCCAGTACTCTTTGCCGCGACATCACCCGCTGCTGAACGCAGTGCCTATTACGGACCCGGCGGTTTTGCGGGCATGCGTGGCTACCCGGTAAAAACAAAGCCTGTCGACGGGAAAGTGAATGATGCTGATGCCGAACGGCTCTGGAACCTATCGATGAAACTGTCGGGGATCTACTGGCTGAACGGCAGATAAGGGCTATTCCGGTTCTTCCCTGCGCTCCCGGAATACTTTAGGCCTGAAAGAATGCCTATGGCACAGAATTTGCGCCATGTAAGGATGTTTCTTCACTTAAAGGACGTAAAGATGAAAAGAGTTGTATTTGCAAGTGCACTTTTGCTGGCCATGCTGATGACCGGCTGTGCTCCGGCACTCAGGGTTTACCACGACCTGGATTCTCAGACCGATTTTTCTGCCTATAAAACCTTTAGCTTCTCCGATTGGACCGACGGTAATAAAAAGACCATCAACCAGATGGAACTTGGAAGGATACGCGCCGCGGTGCAGAATGAGATGGAAAGCAGAGGCCTGAAATTCGTGGAAAGTGGTGGCGATCTTAAGGTAGCCGTTACGGTATATCACCGGGAAGCTGTTTCCGGCAGTTCCTATCCTTATGGCTATTATTACTACTACGGACCCTATAGCGGGGGGAATTACCATTATATAGAGCGGGCCA
>JBMOLL010000142.1:0-3207 GCA_049325415.1 Bacteroidota bacterium
CTCCCCAGGCTCCGGCCTTTCTGCAGAAAAGGATCTCTTCTTCCATGGCCCTCAGTTCAGGCTCCGTGTAAATAAAGCCCCGGTCATGCGGCCTGATCATCACTTTCACGGGGATCTGCAGGCGATGGCAGGTCATCGCGATCAGTTCGCGGCCGGGGGTGAGCCCGTCGCGGTCCAGTTCCGCACAGAGTTCGATCCTCCCCGCTCCGGCGGCTTCCGCCCTTAAAGCTTCGGCGAAATTTTCGACACAGGCTTCAATCAGCATAGGATTTTACAATGATGGTTCGTGTAACTATCAGGCCTCGTCGCCCTCCCCTTCCTCGTCTCCCGGATCGTCGGGTGAAAGATCGGGCAGAAAGGCAGCTGCTTCGCCGGCGGGGAGCGATTCAACATCCCGCAGTTTACGCTGGATGGCTTTGGTTCTTTTACCCACCAGCTCATCGAGCTGGTTCGTGGCTATATGAAGATTTTTCTGGGTTTTCTCCAGCATCCCGCCAAATTTACCGAACTCCGTTTTTACGGCACCCAGTACCTTCCATACTTCGCTGCTTCGCTGCTGGATGGCCAGGGTCTTGAAGCCCATCTGGAGGCTGTTCAGGATGGCTGCCAGCGTAGTGGGCCCCGTGATGATAACGTGGAATTCGCGCTGGAGCTGCTCCACCAGGCCGGCCCTGCGGATCACCTCGGCATAAACGCCTTCGAAGGGCAGGAACATGATCCCGAAATCGGTCGTATTCGGCGGATCGATATATTTATCACGAATATCCTTTGCCATCCTTTTGATCGTGGCCTCCAGGCTCTTCGAGGAGCTGTCGATCGCCTCGGTATCTCCTGTTTCATAGGCTTCTGTGAGCTGCAGGTAGGCTTCCTGGGGGAATTTGGCATCGATCGGCAGATAGACCGTGCTGCCTTCCTTATCCTTACCCGGCAACCTGAGGGCAAATTCGACCAGATCGGACGAACCGGCTTTGGTCTTCACATTGGCCTCGTACTGTTCGGGAGCCAGGATCTGCTCCAGCAGCATCTCCAGCCTTACCTCACCCAGGCCCCCACGCATCTTCACATTGCTCAGCACCTTCTTCAGCCCTCCCACATCCTGGGCCAGGTTCTGCATCTCGCCCAGTCCCTTTTGAACACTCTCCAGCTGTTTGCTGACCAGCTCGAACGACTGGCCAAGCCTTTCATTCAGGGTCTTCTGAAGCTTCTCATCCACCGTCTCGCGCATCTGCTCCAGTTTCTTTTCGGTATTCGCGATCAGTTCGTTCTGCTTGATCTCCATCTGGGAGAATTTCTCTTTCTGCAACACATTAAAAGCCTCCACATTCCGGTCAAAGGATGCCTGGAATTCCCGGAAGATCTTCTCCATGGTTTCCCTCATCCGCTGGTCATTAACTCTCGATTGCTCCGTAAGCTCCTTGAGTTTCTCTTCCATCGTATGGTTGAATTCCTTCAGCACCAGCCTGTTCGATTCCGTAAGCTTATTGAGTTGCTCAAGCTGGATCCGCGAAATCCCGTTCAGGGTATCGAGCATGGTTTGCTGAAAATGAGACAGGGTCGTCGTCTGCTCCTCACGGTTTGTCCGGAACTCATTCCTGACTGCCAGCTCGAGCTGCCTGAACTCTTCCCTGTTTGCTGCACCATCCCCGCCCCTGCCCTTCAGGATGAACTGCAGGACGATGATCACCAGCAGGAGGATTAAGGCTATAATGATGAGAATCTGTTCCATACGTTAATTAGTATAAAAAGCATCTGGAATCGGAAAGATACGGTTTTCCCCCGTATTTAAGAACAAATCCGCCTCATAAGCTGCGCCCTTCCCCTGAACAGAAAAAAAATCCCGGGTACCTGACCCGGGAATATTTTCAGCAGAACGATCAGGGCAGTTCCTATTCGGCAGTGCTTTCTCCCTCTGCGGGTACCGGAGCATCGGGCTCCCGGTAATTAATTCCGCGGGCCTTCAGTTCAGCGAGGCGGTAAGGCAGTCGTTCCAGGAATCCGTTATAATCCTGCAGCGAACGGTCGGTCCACAGCACCTCTGCCATGGCAAAGGCGCGGGGGAAGATCATGTATTCCACATAGGGGGCGTCGAACATGTATTCCGTCCATACATTAGCCTGTCCGCCAAGGATGAAATGGTGGTTTTCCTCCTTCAGTTCGGCAGGCATCGGGTTAAAGGAATAGACCTTCTCCAGCGGCAGAAAACCACCGATGGCTTTGGGCTCCTTCTCCGGATCCCCCTGGTAATAATCGAGATAGCAGAAGCTGGTCGGGCTCATCACCACATCGTGGCCTGCACCGGCAGCTTCAATCCCGCCTTCATAGCCGCGCCACGACATCACGGAGGCTTCAGCCGGCAATCCGCCTTCCAGGATCTCATCCCAGCCGATCAGCCGCTTGCCCTTCGATACAATAAAACGTTCCATCCGGCTGATGAAATAGCTCTGTAGTTCCTCCACGCTTTTCAAATGCTCCTCTTTCATTCGTTTCTGGCACTTCGGACAGGTTTTCCAGGGATCTTTTTTGCATTCGTCGCCCCCGACATGGATAAACTCGGAGGGGAAGAGCTCTACCACCTCACTGATGACATCCTGATAGATCTCAAAAACTTTCTCGTTTCCGGCACATAAAGGATCGGAAAACTCAAAAGCCTGTTTGTTCGCCGGTGTCCAGGGTTTTCCTTTACACGAAAGTTCGGGATAAGCATAAATGGCGGCTGTGGCATGGCCCGGCATCTCGATCTCCGGAACAATAGTGATGTGGCGGGCTGCAGCGTAGGCGACTACCTCGCGGATCTGCTCATGGGTATAAAAACCGCCGTAGGATGGTTCCCCTTCCCGGGCGGGCTCGGTAAAATAGTTCCAGGTTTTGCTGCCGTCATCATAACGCCAGGCTCCGACCTCTGTCAGTCTGGGCCATGCTTCGATCTGGATGCGCCAGCCCTGGTCATCGGTCAGGTGCCAGTGAAAATGATTGAGCTTCATGGTGGCCATCTGGTCGATGAGTTTCATAACGAATTCCTTACCGAAAAAGTGCCGGCACTCGTCGAGCATCAGTCCTCTCCATCCATACTGAGGTGCATCGCTGATGTTCACCACCGGGAGAACCACCCGGTCCTGCCCGTTGCAAAGCTGCAGTAACGACTGGATGCCGTAAAATAACCCGGCCGGCTGGGCGGCAGTCAGCTTAACCGTCTTTTTATCAATGATA
>JBMOLL010000143.1:0-3170 GCA_049325415.1 Bacteroidota bacterium
GCTGAATTCAACTGTGTAATCGTGCCAGAGCGAATCCCCGGCCGTCAGCATGGGATGCAGGGATGCGTCGAGAGGAAGACCGTCCTTATCTGTACCTGAGAATGTTTGGGCAAGGTACTTACCTTCCATGTCGGAACGTACCTGCCAGGCCGTGGCAAAGCCCGGGTCCTCACCATAAGCGGTAACGGTCCACTCCCCTGCCCTGCCCTTTCCCCTGAAGTACAACGAACCTGAAAGATATGAGGCTGTGTCTGAAATATTTCCTGTTTCAAGTTCTTCAAATCCATCATTGAAAATGATGCTTTGCCTGACCCCGTCGGAACAGGAAAACAGCCCTCCGGCTGTTAATAAAACCAGCGCTGAATAAAAGAGTTTAGAAACGGTCATGCACCCGTAAATTTAGTGTAAATATAACTTTTTCATTTTTTCACCCTACAATTTTTACTAATAGTCAAAAAAGAGGCTGTAAGTCCCCGATCACCCCGTCATTGTTCATATTCAATTATAAAATTTGAAGTGCGTTATCCAATCTTTAATATATTTACAGCCACAAGTTGAAAAATTCAGCATGAGATTCCGGCTTTCTGTCATATTTATTTTGATTCAGTTTGCTCTTTCTGCCCAGAGACCGGTCATGCTGACTGACTACATGTCGCAGGTAGCCGTCTCCGATTTCCAGATCTACTATTTTTATGACCAGCAATGCCAGCTGAATGAAAGAAATGTATTTCAGGCTGAAAATCAGGCGCGTTTCCGTCAGCTGGACTTTGCCGGATTAAAAGAAGAATCCGATTCCTACAGGCCAGGTGAATGCATCTGGTTCAGGATGATCCTGATCAACGGATCCCAGAAAAGTCTTTCTTTTCACCTGCAACCCAATATCTTTTCATCCTTTGATGAGTATGCCCTTTGTCAGCGTTTTCCCAATGATCATCTTACTGTACGAAGGTCAGGAAAGAATATCCTACCCAGGGCCAAAGATTTAAATATCAGTGGCACCGACGATCTGAGGTTCTACATTGAACCCGGGGAGTCGGACACCATCATGCTGAGAGTGAAGACTTCCAAGGATTCGGTCCTGTCCGATCTGACCTTTTCGATTTCCACCCACGATATTGTGATCAACAAGGACCGCTCGAGGAGGGTCCTGTTCGGAATCTTCCTGGGTGTCATGCTGATCATGCTTTTGTACCATATCCTGCTGTACCTGAAGGTGAGGGAAAGGAGCTATATCTACTACCTGTTTTATATCCTTGCTTTCCTGAGCTTTTTCATCAACAAGGAAGGCTACATTTATGAGCTGATCCCCCAGTTCACCAGTGCACCCCTGAATACCCTGATGATGCAGATCTTCCTGCTCTGTTTCCTCCTTTTTGGCCGGTCATACCTCGAGACTGAAAAGTATATCAAGGAATGGGACATCATCCTGATGCTGGCCGTCTGGTTCACTCTTCTCGGACTGGTCATGAGTTTTGCGACCATCATTCTTTCAGGACTTGGACATTACCTTCCCTATGTCGTTCAGGTGGCTGCCATGTCGGTAAATATTATTGCCGCGATCGGTTCTCTTTTCCTGGCCATTATGCCGGCTTTTATTCTGAAAAAGAAGAAATTCGTACCTGCAAGGTATTTTCTGATTGCCAATATCTTCCTGATCCTTGGCGTAGTAGTCCTTTTTGTTTTCAACAACTACACCATTGGAAAACACGGACTTGAGATTGGCGTCACCCTCCAGATCCTGACCTTCTCCGTGGGTCTTGGAGAAAAAATAAACCATCTGAAACAGGATCGCGAGCGGGCGCAGCGAAGGATCATCGACCAGCTGAAGGAAAATGCCGCCCTGAAGGATAAGGTAAACCGTGAACTTGAGGATAAGGTCAGGGAACGTACCCATGAGATCCAGATGCAAAAGGAGCAGATTGAACGGCAAAACAAAGAGATCAAATACAGTTTCGACTATGCAAAGAAAATCCAGAGTACCGTTCTGCCCCGTCCTGAAATTTTCGACAACCTGTTCTCCGAACATTTTATCTTTTTCAAACCGAAGGATATTGTAAGTGGTGACTTCTACTGGATTTCGCAAAAGGATCAGCGGATCTTTATTACCGCTGCCGACTGTACAGGGCATGGAGTACCGGGATCGCTGATGAGTATGCTGGGCATCACAATGTTGCATGAGATCGTCAATGAAAAAAACTACACCCATTCCGAAGAAATCCTGAACCAGCTCAGGAACAGCATTACCCGGACCCTTAAACAGGAGGGCAAACCGGGAGAACAGAAGGACGGCATGGACATGGTCCTGCTGATCTACGACCCGGTCCACCGCCAGCTGGAATTCTCCGGAGCCAACAATCCCATCTACATTGTAAGGAAGGGTGAAATGATGGAATTCAAAGGGAATAACATGCCGGTAGCCTATTACGATAACATGACCGACTTTACAAGGGTCACCATCCAGATGGAGAAGGACGACCGGATCTACCTTTTCACCGATGGTTTTCCCGACCAGTTCGGCGGACCGGAAGGAAAAAAATTCAAATACAAGCCTTTCAAGGACCTGTTGCTTGAAATCCATAACCGTTCCATGGATGAACAGGAAAAGATCCTGCAACTTGTATTCAAGGAGTGGCAGGGCGAACTCGATCAGATCGATGATGTGCTCGTAATAGGTCTGCGGTTCTGAGTCAGCTGTCTGCTGAAACACCTGCCTTCCCCTCTGAATTATTCAGCTTTCCTTCCGCTCGAATTGCAATTTTTGTTTTCTTTGTAACTCGTTTTAAAATTCAAGCAAACAGCAGATGGCAAAAGTATTAACCAGCAGGGAAGAGAATTATTCGCAATGGTATAACGATCTTGTAATCAAGGCAGATATGGCTGAGAACTCAGCAGTACGGGGTTGTATGGTCATTAAGCCTTACGGTTATGCCATCTGGGAAAAGATGAGGGATATCCTGGACCGGATGTTCAAGGAAACAGGACACTCCAACGCCTATTTTCCGTTATTCATACCCAAATCATTTTTCAGTAAGGAAGCCGATCACGTGGAAGGCTTTGCCAAGGAATGTGCCGTTGTGACGCATTATCGACTGAAAAACGATGAGGAGAACGGCGGGGTAATCGTTGATCCGGAGGCCAAGCTCGAAGAAGAACTGATTATCCGTCCCACT
>JBMOLL010000144.1:0-131794 GCA_049325415.1 Bacteroidota bacterium
ATTCTACATTTTGCATTCTACATTCTGCATTCCGCATCCTCCCTCCTCACTCATTTCCCGTCACCTCCCCCTTCCATACTGGCTTCATCACCACCCCCGTATTCGATTTACCGTCGATCATGATCTCAAGGGGTTCGCCGAAACGCACATGACGCAGGAACTGATCCTCGTAAACGGCCGGCAGGGTATTCAGAAAGGCGATGTCGTAATTTCCTTCATGGATATAGGGATTGATCGTCATATAACCCACCCGGAACGATGTCAGATTCTGAAAGAAATGGGTTCCCTGGCTGGGATCGATCCGGTAATTTTCCAGTCCGGATTCAACGATCACCCGTGCTTCCGAGATCTGGGGCCATTTGACCGGGATGCCCAGCCATGGGTCGGAGGAGCCCCAGCGTCCGGGACCGATCAGTACATAGTTTTCCTTCCGTGCCCTGAATCCCTGGTTCAGCAGGTCCACATTCAGGGCGATATCCTTGTTCTTCGCCGGGTCGAACATCTCCGGCCTTACGTACACCACGTCCCGGATCCCCGTAAAATAGCCGTTCCCGAGCGCTGCCTTCGAATAGATCACCGAGGCACCGGGATCCACTCCCCCGAGATCAATGGTGCTGTCCTGATCGCCCTCCACGATGGGTCGGATCTGGAGGAAGTTAAACACATAGGGGTGCCCGGGTTCCACATCGAGGTTTACGGCAAACTCGATCTCAATCGGGAGGTTCATCTCTTTTTGCCCGATCTGCAGCAACTCCTGGAGGATCTCGGCGAGCGGGAACACGCCGTGCTGCAATACGCCGGCAAAAGTGATCAGCTTCTTTCCCTGGTACTGGAGCCCGTCGCGGATCACGTCGGAGTGCAGGTCGTACACCGAAGCCAGGTGCTTCAGCGACTGGTCCTGCTCGGCATCCTTCAGCTTGAGCTGGAAAAGGTTGATCCCGTCGTTGGTCGAGGGCACAAAACTTTCCTCATTCAGGTCGAGGGCATAGAAGGTTTTCTGCGTCTCTTTCAGCGCCATGGAGGCGTTTGAAAGCTGCAGGATCTTTTTCGGGTAACGGGGGGAGAAACGCAACGACAGCCCGCCGTCCACAATGTATTTACCCAGCCCCAGGGCTACCTTGGCAATCCCGTCCTCGGGCTTTTCCGGTGCAATGGGGTAAAAGTTGATCGAACGTGCAACACCCGAAAAGGAAGGATAAAAACGGTTTCCGTACTGTTTCCCGCAGACTTCCTGGAGCACAATCCCCATTTTCTCTTCGTCGATCACATTGGACGTAGCTTCAATGTAGGCCTTTCCGCTTCTGAAATACACCGAGGCATAAACCGATTTGATCGCCGTGGTGAGCAGCTCCATGGTGCGTGCCGTGTTATGCGGCAGAACGGGGATCATGTAGGTGGAGTAGATCCCGGCAAATGGCTGGTAATGAGAATCCTCCAGCTTACTTGAGGAGCGTACGGCCAGGGGAGAACGTACTACAGAAATAAAGGTGTAGAGGTCCTGGTGAACCCAGCCGGGGAGCCTTGCCTCAATGAATTTCTGCAGGATCTCCTCGTCCGTCAGATCGGAAAGCCCCACCCGGTAAAGATCGTTCATCTCCATGAACTCATCGAAGATGTCGGTGCTGAGCACCACGGTGCGCGGTACGGTGATCACCGCCCCGGGGTACTTGTTGAACAGCCTGTAGCGCTGGATCACCGTATTGATAAAAGCAAGACCCCGTGCTTTCCCTCCGATCGAGCCTTCGCCGATCCTGGAAAAGGTCGTGTATTCATCGAACGAATGCTTGTCGAAGGAGGCAATGATCCCCCGGCTCTTGGAGATCCTGAAGCTGGAGATGGCCTCGTAAATATAGCTCCTGACCTCGGCGAGGTTCCGGAAATCATCCCTCGAAAGATACTTGAACATCTGGGCAACAGGAAATATTGCCCTGGCATTCAGCCATTTGGAAAAATCGTTACGCTCGGCATGATAGGCAAGGACCTCATCGGGTACTTCGATGATTTTTTGTTGCAGCGCCTGCAGGTCGGCAGCACGGCCTATCTCCCTCAGCGTTACGGGATCGCGGAAAATGAATTCACCGAAGGCAAAATTCCGGATGATATAATTCCGCAGCTCTATGGAGAGGGTCTTGGAGTATTTGTGAATAAAACCGGCACCCAGTTCTTCGGCCACCGCGGCATTGCTGACATCCGACGACTGGAGCAGTACCGGCATGAACTGGTCCTGTGTTCGGATATGTTCAACCAGCTTGAGCCCGAGTTTTTCCTTGTTATCCCGCTTGTTGTTTTTCTTGAAACTGATGTCGGAGATCACCCCGAGCAGGTTGTACTTGTACTTGTCGTACAGGACCATCGCCTCGTCATAAGTCTGGGCCAGCAGGATCTTCGGCCGGCCGCGCATCCGCAGCATCTTCTGGTGTTCGTTCAGAGCCTCCCGCATAAAATCGCGCGATTGCTGAAGAACGATCCGGTACAGTTCGGGAAGGTAGGTGGAGGTATAGCGGATGGAGTCCTCCACCAGGATAATTGTCTGCACACCAACCACTTCAATGTCGTGGTCGGCATTCATCCGGTCCTCCAGCAGCTTGATGATGGCCAGCAGGAGGTCGGTGTTTCCCAGCCAGCAGAATACATAGTCGATCGCTGTCAGGTCCTCGTTCTGCAAACGGATGCTGACCTCGCGGTTGAAGTGGGTGAGCACCACGATGGGGATCTCGGCATATTTGCGCCGGATCATCTTGGCCAGGTTGAAGGCATCGAGATCGCCGATGTTCAGCATCTCGATCACCAGGTCGATCTCCTCATGATCCAGGATGCGGAAGGCTTCAAGTGAAGAGGAAGCTTTGATGAATACAGGGGGATAACGCAGGTTCAGGGAGACATATTCGTTGAAGATCTGCTCATCGATCCTCCCGTCTTCCTCCAGCATGAAAAAGTCGTAATTACTGCTGATGATCAGAACCTTCCTGATACGCTTCTGCATCAGGAGGTTGAATTCGGTCATGCTGAAATCGATGGTCGGAAAATCAATTTCCCTCTTGTTCAAGTTCATCCCGTTATGATTATTCACTGCTCCCATCAAAGATAATGATATTCCCTGTTCACCCTTTCCTGGTCTTCAGACAGCCTTTGGGGAGTATCCCCGAGAGCCTTTTCTTTCCGTCCATCATAATGCAGACCGGCTCGGCAAAGCGGATGTGTTTAATATAGTGCGTTTCCTCCACCACTTCCTGTTCCTCCAGGGCATCCCAGTCGATAAATGAATTGCCCGAGTCATGCTGGATGCTGAAATACCCAACATTCATGGAAGTGACATTATGAAAGAAATGGGAGCCCAGCGAGGCGTCGAGCGGGAAATTCTCGAGGGAGGTCTCCACGATGACCCTGGCCTGGGAGATCTGCGACCAGTTGACGGGAATGCCGATAAAGGGGTCGCGCGTGCCCCAGCGTCCGGGACCGATGAGGACATAGGTCAACCCGCTGTGCAGCATTTTGTCATTCAGCGCCTCAATCTCACCGGTGATCTCTTTGGTCTTTGTTTTGTCAAACTCTGAGGTCTTCACGTAGACCACATCCCTGATGGTATCGATCACCCCGTTGCCCATGCTTTTCTCGGCATAGATCAGGAAATTTTTCCTTCCGATGCTTTCCGGATCAAAACTGTATTCCCCCGAGGTGCCCAGCATGGGTTTGATCTGCAGGAGGAAGAAAGAGGGCTTGTCGTTGTCGGCAGGATCAAGATCGACGGCATATTCGATCTCAACCGGCGAACCCAGGGCCTCCTTGCCGACATCAAGGATCAGGTCGAGCGTTTTGGCCAGGGGCAGGTATTCATATTTCAGGATATTGGCGAAATTCAGGATCCGGGGTCCGGGCGAGCTGAGACCGGGCTCAATGCGGTCGTTCTGGGGATCGTATACCGAGGCCAGGTGGGTAAGCGTCCCATGCTTTTCCGCATCACTCAGCTGGAGGCGCCTCAGGTTGGCTTCGGAGCCCTCGTTGCAGAAATTGATGTCGGAGCTGTCCATATCGAGGGCCATGAACTCAATCTGGGAATCTTTGTAAAGGCTCAGCGGACTGATCACCTCCAGGGCAGGGTATTTAGGAGAAAAGCGGTACGAACGCTCTCCGTTTACAACATAGTGTCCGAGGCCCAGGGCCGCAATGGCAAATCCGTCTTCCGGTTCCATGTGCGCCACGGGGTAATAATTATGCGACTGGGCAGTGCCGGAGATATGCGGGTAATAACATCCCTCGTGGAAGGTCCCTACCACTTCCTGGATCACCACGGCCATTTTTTCATCCTCCAGCTTGTAATGGATCGCCTCGAAATAGCGCCTGGAATGATTGGAGAAGATGGAGGCATACACCAGTTTGATGGCATCGCAGAGCTGCCTGAAACGGATCTCGAATGAAGGGTGATTGTTGGGGATCAGGTAGGTGTCGAAGATCCCTGAGAACGGCTGCATCGTGGAGTCTTCCAGCAGGCTCGACGAGCGCACGGCCAGTGGGCGGTTGAGCAGGCGAAGCATCTCCTTCAGCTTTTTCTCCAGGTTATACGACAGCTCTCCTGCAAGGAACTTTTCCCTGACCTCCTGGTAGGGGATGTCGGTGTAGACAATCTCCAGCAGGTTGTTCCGGTGCATGAACAGGTCGAACTCATCCGTACCGATAATGCTCGTCCGGGGCGTGCGTATATTGATCTCGGGGATGATCTCCGAAAAGTTCAGGTTGTAGATCAGCGTGTTGATAAAGGCACAACCACGGCCCTTACCGCCCAGCGCCCCGGTGCCCAGGCTCACGATGTTGGATTCGTCGAGCACCGCCGCTTCTTCAAAATTGACGATCTTGCCCGTATTCGATTCGTTCCGGTATTTCTTGATCACATACTTCAGGTAGTTCCTGAATTCAAACGGTGTCTTGAAATCGGTTACCTTGACCGGGTGGATCATCTTGGCGATCTTGATCTCTCCCCGCGCCATGAGCCAGAGTGAAAAATGGTTTCTCTTGCCATGATATACCAGCGACTCAATGGGAATGGTCTCAATGTGCTTCTCAAACTCCTTCAGCGATTTGGCCTCGGCAATCTTCCTTCCGCTGGCATCCTTGTAAACAAAGTTCCCGAAGCCGAGGTGGTGGGAGATGAATCCCCGGATATCCTGAAGCAGGGTCTCGGAGTTTTTATTGATAAAGGTGGATTTCAGCTCATAGGCAAAACGCGAATTCTGCACATCCGACGACTGGATGATCGTCGGCAGCCCCTTCACGATCTCCCTCACCTGCCTGACGAGGCTGTACCCTGCCTGCTCATCCATCACCCCGTCTTTCTTGAATTTCACGTCGGAGATCAGGCACAGCAGGTTCTCCTTGTATTTCTCAACGATACCGATGGCCTCCTCGTAGGTACCCGCCAGCAGGATCTTGGGCCGCGCACGAAGCCGCAATACTTTGAAAAGTTCGTCGGTCGACACATCCTCGATGATCCGCTTGGTCTGCTCCATCACGCTGCCATAGAGCAGGGGAAGGTAACGGGAATAATAGATCTCCGAATCCTCCACGAGCAGGATGACCTTTACAAGACCGATCTGCGTGTCGTTCTCCACGTTCACCCTGTCTTCCAGGTGCTTCACCATGGCAAAGAAAATGTTGGAATCCCCGTTCCAGACGAAAAGGCGGTCGAGAAAAGCCAGGTCGGGATTATCCTCCTTGAAGGACGATACTTCGCGGTCGTTGTTCAGCAGAACATAAATGGGGATGTAGGGAAAATCCTCCTTCACCTTTCTTGCCACCCTGATCGGGGTCACCTTGTCGTTGCCGACCATCAGGATCACGATGTCGAAGTGCCGCGTGTTGAGCTGATCCATGGCCTCCTCAAAATTGCTCACCCCGGTGACACGGGGCATCGATGTGAGGTTCAGCTGGTGGTACTCGCCCAGGATATGTTCGGAGAAGCGCCCTTCCTTTTCGATCGAAAATGCGTCGTACAGGGTGGCAACAAGTAGGATTTCCTTTACCTTGTAAGGCATCAGGTCATGGAAGATGTCCCGGTTGGCGTTCTGCTTGTTGAGGAATTTCTGAAGCAGTTTACGCGAGTTGATGTCGCGGGGTTTCTGAAACTGGCTGATCACAGAGCGGATCTCATCCTCTTCCTGGCTCTTCTTCAGGATCCTCTTGGCTTCCATATTGTTCAGGAAGCTGGAAATGATCAGCGACAGGTTTTCGAGCAGGTGGCGTTCCTCCTTGAGGAAGGGGCCTTCATCACAATCGGGGAACTGCTTGAGATAGAAGATCTCAATTTCACCTTCCCGGTTATCAATGGTTCGGAATTTCTGAGTCTGGCGCCAGTTGCTTTCACGAAAGCCCGGACTGAAATATTCTTTCCCCTCGAACCAGATCCGGGCAACGGTCATTTCGGGATACTGCCAGGCCATGGGAAGGATCATCGCCACCTGGCTCAAGGTATCATCGACCGAGCGGTTTTCCTTGATAATCTGGGTCGTCTGGTTGATGCAGGTCAGCTCTTTCAGACGCTCTTTCCGCTCGGCAATAAGCCGTTGAATGTCCTCCTCGGAGGAGGGAAACTGGTTCATCTATTCATTGATCTCAAATACGTTTCCGCTGCGCATCAGCTCATCCATATTTTTGTAACTGCTCTTCTCCCGGGCGGTTTTCACCTGGTCGTAAAGCAGCCGTTCATACGACGGCATCTCCACGGAGCGGATGACTCCCATAGCCACCGGATATTCGGGCAACGACATCCTGACGAGCATGTAATGGGTGGTATCATCGGGATCGTAGGCATTGTGGACCAGGAGATCATCTTCCGTGATCCCGTTCTCCCCGATGGTAACCACTTCGAGGCGGTTGCAGCGCAGGCGCAGACCCTTATCCCTGTTTTTACCGAAGATCATGGGCTGTCCGTGCTTCAGGTAGATCTGATTATCGTCGCGGACATCCTTGCCGGTTATTTCGTTATGCACCTGGTTGGCAAAAATGATACAGTTCTGCAACACTTCCACAACACTGGTTCCCTGGTGCTTTGATGCTTCGAGGAAGACTTCCCTCATCATCTTCGGGTCGGTGTCGACCACGCGGGCATAAAAAGTACCCTGCGCGCCCATGGTCAGCTCGCCCGGCTTGAAGGGATTCTCAATGGTTCCCTCCGGGGAGGTTTTGGTAATACTCCCTTTCGGCGTGGTGGGAGAGTACTGTCCCTTGGTAAGTCCGTAGATCTTGTTGTTGAAGAGGAGCAGGTTTACATCGATATTCCGGCGGATGATGTGGATGAAATGGTTTCCGCCGATGGCCATCGAGTCGCCGTCACCAGTGACGATCCATACGCTCAGATCGGGATTGCCCACCTTAATGCCCGAGGCAATTGCCGAAGCCCTGCCATGAAGACTGTGGAACCCATAGGTATTGATATAATAGGGGAAGCGGGAGGAACATCCGATACCGGATACAAAAACAATCTTTTCCTTTTCAACACCCGTCTCCGGCAACACATTCATAACGGTACTCAGTACGGCATGCGAGCCGCAGCCGGCACACCATTTCACATCACCGCCCAGTTTGAAATCCTCTTTCGTGACTATCGAAACTTCTTGAAATTCTTCGTTCATCATTTCCTGTTTTAATCGTAGTGATCAGCAGATACTAACTTTCATTATTTACCAGACAGAATCTCATTGAACTTATTCTTCAGTTCGGAGATAAACATTGGCAATCCCTGTATTTTGTTGTATTGCATATAGTTATACATGGGATACTCAGATCTCAGGTAGCTGGCAAACTGACCGAGGTTCAGCTCGCAGACAATGATCTTTTTGAACTTCGAAAACACTTCCCCGGTATTTTTCGGGAGAGGTTTGATGTAGTTGAACTGCGCCAGGCTGACGCTTTTCCCTTCATCCTGCAGGTCTTTTACCGCGCTCACCAGGGCGCCAAATGTACCGCCCCAGCCAACAACCAGCAGATCACCCGACTCTTCTCCGATAACTTCCAGTTCCGGGATGAAATCGGCGACGCGCTGAACCTTGGCTTCCCTGTTTTTCACCATGATTTCGTGGTTGATCGGGTCATGCGATACTTCGCCGGTAATATCGGCTTTCTCCAGCCCGCCCACGCGGTGCCGCAGCCCTTTCTGGCCGGGGATGGCCCAGAGACGGTTCAGTTTTTCGCTTTCCCGCTTATAGGGATAGTATTCAGGATCGTTGTCTCTGGCTTTCGGGACATGGATTTCGGGAAGGTCTTTCATCCAGGGGATGTTCCAGAGCTCCGATCCGTTGGCAAGGTAGCCGTCGGTAAGAAGGATAACCGGCGTCATATGTTCAACGGCCAGTTTGGCGGCTTCAAAGGCATAGTTAAAGCAGTTGGCGGGGGAGGATGCCGCGATGACAATACAGGGCGACTCTCCGTTCCTGCCGTACAGGGCCTGCATGAGGTCCGACTGTTCCGTTTTGGTGGGCAGACCGGTTGACGGACCGCCGCGCTGCACGTCGACAATGACGATCGGCAGTTCGGTGATCACGGCCAGTCCGATCGCCTCACCCTTGAGGGCCAGTCCGGGACCCGAGGTGGAGGTAACGGCCAGGCGACCGGTAAAAGAGGCGCCGATGGCCGAGCAGATCCCGGCAATCTCATCTTCGGCCTGGAAGGTCACCGCACGTAAAGCTTTCCTTTTTGAGAGTTCCTGAAGGATCTCGGAAGCCGGGGTGATGGGGTAGGAGCCAAGGAACAATTCAAGACTGGCTTTTTCGGCTGCGGCCATTAGCCCCCAGGCTGTAGCCTGGTTCCCGGTGATATTTCTGAAGAGACCTTTTTTATTTTTTACGGGGCTCACCTGGAAGGTGGTCGACAGAGCCTCGATGGTTTCGGCATAGTTGTAACCGGCATGCAGAACCGCAACGTTGGCTTTGATAAGATCGGGTTTGCCTTTGAACCGTTCCGTGAGGAAATCTTCCCCGATTTTCAGATCGCGGTTAAAGAGCCAGTACAGCAGCCCCGATACAAACTGGTTTTTCGTTTTGTCGGCGGTTTTGGCATCAATCCCGAATACCAGAACCGTATCCCTGGTGAGGCTGGAGATCGGTGCCTTCACCACGTTGAAACCGTCGAGTGACCCGTCATTCAGCGGATCTTCTTCATAACCGGCTTTTTTATAGTGCTTGTTGTCGAAATTGTCGATGTCGATGATAATGGTTGCCCCCGGCTTCACCCATTTCATATTGGCTTTTAATGCTGCCGGGTTCATGGCTACCAGCACATCGGCCAGGTCGCCCGGGGTGGTTACCTGTTTTTCCCCGATATGCACCTGGAAGCCGGAAACACCGGCCACAGTGCCCTGCGGGGCCCGGATCTCGGAAGGATAGTCGGGAAAGGTCGACAGATCGTTCCCGATAAAAGCTGAAGTGTCTGAAAACTGCGTTCCGGTTAACTGCATTCCGTCGCCGGAGTCGCCGGCAAACTTCACAACCACCTCCTCTAACTCAATGACTCTTGGTTTTTTTGACATGCCCTGAAGTTGAAATTAATAGTCCTGTTTGCTAATCTCTGCACAACAACACGGATCCTGATGTGAACGGGTAACAACCAAACGGACTGCCTTGCAGGCAGATGGGATAAAGAATACTTTTGTTGATTTTGGTCGCTGATCTGAAAAAGCAGTCATGGAGTCAGCTGTTTCAGTACAGTTTATATTCCGTTGAAGAATTGCCGTTGCCAGTATGCCACAGGCTGTGCATACCGCTGTCGGACTTATCCATAAGTCGTTTTGCCATCCAGTTCAGAATCACGTAATAGTTTTAGTTTACCCCACAAAAATAGGTATTTATCCATAGTATCTGAGGCCCCCAGGTATTTTATTTAACATGTTGGCGCGTGAACCTGTTCACAATACGGATCTTGCTGCTGTTACTGCTTATCTGGCCTCAGTTCCCGGCGTCTGTTAAAATTTTTTCTTGCCCGTTTTTTCACTTCACGGTTGAAAAAAGCATTATATTGCAGCATGCTGGCAAAGGAGCTTATTTCGGATGTGATCCCGGCACTGAAAACCTCGGATACCGGGGTGCAGGCACTCACCTGGATGGAGATCTTCAGGGTGTCGCATCTGCCTATTGTTAATCATCAGGAATTCCTCGGCCTCATCTCCGATAAGGATATCTATGATCTGAATAACCCGGAAGAAGCCGTGGGCAATCACCAGTTGTCGCTGATCAAGCCCTACGTGCGCGACGACCAGCATATCTACGAGGTGATCGAGATCCTTTCGCGCCTGGAGCTCTCCCTTGTTCCCGTGCTGAATAACCAGAACCACTTTCTGGGCGTGATCACGCAGGAAGACCTCACACGCAGCTTCGCCAACCTGTCGGCCATGCAGCATCCCGGGGGGATCCTCGTCCTCGAAATGAACCATAACGACTACTCCCTGACCGAGATCGCCAATATCGTCGAAAGCAATGATGCGCGCATTCTGAGTCTCTATATTTCCAACTCGGAAGATCTCCAGAAACTGAGGGTAACCCTGAAGGTTAACCGGAAGGATCTCACCTCAGTCATGGAAACCTTTAACCGTTACAATTACAACATCTTTGCTTCCTATATGAAAAGCGAAGATCTGGATGATTTTTACCAGGACCGTTTCGACGGTTTTTTACGATTTATCAATGTCTGAAAGATTCCCGGAACCGTTTATACTGGCACTGTCCTATCATCCCGGCCGCTTTATACCCGGCCGAATGCGGTTTTTCCGGGGGATATCTCCTAATCCTCCCCGCCCATGAGTCCCATGCGTGTTGCCATATTCGGAAGGAATTTCCATGCCTCCTCACGGGAGAACGTGGCCATTCTTTTCAGCCGTTTACAGGAGATCGACGCAAAGATCTGGATCTTCAGGCCTTTTTACGACTACCTGACCAGTGAGGCGGGACTTCGGCCGGCAACGGAGGGCTTTTTCAACGACTATACGGATATCCCGCAGGACGCCCGTTTCCTGTTTTCGATCGGGGGAGACGGAACCTTCCTCGAAACCGTTTCCCTGGTTAGGGACTCGGGGATCCCGGTGGTGGGGATCAATACCGGCCGGCTTGGCTTCCTTTCCTATATCAGCCAGGACAGCCTTGGAGAGTCGCTCGACAGTCTGTTCCATGGCCGGTACGAGGTAGAGGAAAGAGTGCTTCTGAAAGCAGAGATCAGCGGGATGGCTATTGAAGGTATTGATGTGGCCCTGAACGAGATCCGGATCTATAAAAAAGACTCCTCCCTGATCAAGGTCCATGTGAAGATCAACGACGAATTCCTGAGCACCTACTGGGCCGACGGACTTATCCTTTCCACGCCTACAGGATCTACCGCCTATAACCTGAGTGTCGGAGGGCCGATCGTGGTGCCGGAATCGAATAACTTCATCCTTTCACCCATTGCCCCGCATAACCTTACGGTGCGACCGCTCGTACTGCCCGACAGCGTGGTGATCGACATGTCGGTCGATACCCGCGAGGAATCCTACATGATGGCCATCGATTCCCGGTCGTTCGTAATGCCGGCCGATGCGGTGATTACCATGCGGCGGGCGGGCTTTACCCTGAAAATGGTAAGGATTGAGAATAACAGCTTTTATTCCACCCTGAGAAATAAGCTGATGTGGGGTGCCGATAAAAGGAATTAATCCACCTCTTCCCTGTACCAGCCGGCATAGAACAGGTAGTTGTCGGCAATCCCTTCGATCATTTCCCGGGTCTGTTCCGGATCGACCGCTTTTACCCTTCTGGCAGGTACTCCCGCATAAATGCTGCCCGGCTCGATAATGGTGTTCTGCAGCACCACGGAACCGGCCGCCACTATGGAGTTTTTACCCACCACGGCATGGTCCATTACGATGGCTCCCATCCCGATCAGCACGTTGTCCTCCAGTTTTGCCCCGTGGATAATCACGTTATGACCCAGTGAAACATTGTCGCCGATCTCAACCACCGACTTCTGGAACAGGGTATGCAGCACGCAGCCATCCTGTATGTTTACCTTGTTCCCTATGCGGATGGAGTTGACATCCCCCCTCAATACCGCATTGTACCATACCGAGCAGTCGTCGCCCATGATCACATCACCTATAATGGTGGCATTTTCCGCGAAAAAGCAGTTCTTTCCCCACACCGGATCAAAGCCACGTACGGAACGTATCAGCGCCATGTTGTTTTTTTTGCAAAGGTAGAAAAATTGCTTGGAATCGTTGGAGTCTTCAGCGTCGTCAGCTTGCTCATTGAGCCTGTCGGAATTAAGCCTTGCCGTGACGGGGAGTCTTGAGAATTGTGAGAGGGGTGAGAAAAGTTGAAAGATATTTAAAGTATTACAGATTAGTTCTTTATGTAGCATTCGTCGCTCTCCCCCTTGAGTCTTTTTTTCGCCACAAAGACACAAAAGCACAAAGAGCAGAGGTCCTTCGACTTGTGGTTCGGCAAGCTCACCACTGCGCTCAGGAACCGGGGGTAATGTATTCAGTAGAGGGATCTCGACAGGCTCGATCCAGCGACGGTAAACCGAGCCTGTCGAGGTTTACCACCCTGACTCTATGTCTCGGTTCCTGCCCCTCCGCTAAGTCCTTCGCCAAAGGCTTCGGCCGTCGGCGATAGCTACGACGGCACGCGGAGAGCGAAGTAATGAGTTTACCGAGTTACGAGTTGAAGGATGGTGCATCGGTTTCCAATCCTCTGGAGTGAACCGGTTGGTGAGCTTGTCGAACCACGAGTTGAAGGATGGTGCATCGGTTTCTAATCCTCTGGAGTGAACCGGTTGGTGAGCTTGTCGAACCACGAGTTGAAGGATGGTGCATCGGTTTCCAATCCTCTGGAGTGAACCGGTTGGTGAGCTTGTCGAACCACGAGTCGAAGGATCGCCTGTGGGGTTTCTGGCTTTGGGTTTCGGTTCTTCATTCCCGGGGACAATCAATGTGATTTATTTTCGCATTTTCCTGGTCAGATCCATAAACATTTGAAAGTTTTCCAGTCATGGTAATTTTTTTGAACTCAATACAGAATGGGGTATGTCCAAAAAAATTGATTTTGTGTTGACTCGAATTGCTTATTCCAATAACTTGTAATGGCCAAAAGAAAGAAAAAAGCATAGTATTGGATTCAATTGGGAAATCAAAACTTAAGATTTTGCAATATTTAGCAGGGATTTGCTGGGATAAGCCATTTAGTTGCCTGGTTTTGATGATTTTGGTAATATGACTTTCCGAAAAGACAACGAACGCCAGTTCGAAGAACGCTTCGACTATGATGGTATGAACCGCCTGACCAGTGTGGAGTATTGGGTAAATAATGTCCATCATTCCGGCTCTGATCTTGTTATGACCTATCATCAGGACGGTTTGGGCAACCTTGAGGCAAAGAGCGATGTTGCGGGAAACCTCGTATACGGGGAGAATGGTGCAGGACCCAATGTTCTGACATCAATGAAGGATTCGTATGGTTACATGCCTCCTGAACAGCAGATCGGCTATACTCCTTTTAACAAGGTAAAGCAGATCACCGAACTTCAGGGCGAGGATAACTATACTCTTTCGGTGGACTATAGGGTGGATAACCAGCGGAGTTTTACAGAACTGGCAGTAAATAATGTACCTGTAAAAACAAAAAGATTTTTTGATGAGTACCAGGAAGTAACAACTGATAATCAAACTACTGCCTATTATTTTATTTATGCCCCTACAGGTTTGTGTGCTATCAAAGAGAAGGAACTTTCACAATATGGGGATGAGACCCTGTGGCTGGTGCATAATGATCATTTAGGTTCGCCCGTACTGTTTATTGATGCGACAAATCCAACGAACAGATTTGAACAGAGTTTTTCGGTCTGGGGAATACCCAGGGATCCTTCTGACTGGAGCGAGACAGCTGAAAATCCTCTATATGCGGATATTGGATTTACGGGGCATGAAGATTTGGCAGAGTTTAAGCTTATCAATATGAGTGGCCGGGTATACGACCCCGTTCTGGGCCGTTTCCTGAGCCCCGACCCCTATATCCAGGTTCCGGAGTTTCCGTGGGGGTTTAATAGGTATAGTTATTGCCTCAATAACCCGCTAGTGTATACTGATCCCGATGGTGATTGCTTTCTTTTAGCTGCAGCTGCTATTTATATTTTGTATTTTACAGATTTCGGCTACGATGTCCAGAAATACCTCTTCCCTGTCGCTTTTCATGTTGATGTTGAATTAGGCAATGCCCGACAGAAGATAGGCATTGAAGCCTCTTTCGGTTTGCCACAGGCCTTGCCACTTAGTTACCGGGTTAATGGCGGAGTTGCCTATTACTGGAATGATTATGATCATAGTTATACGGGTTGGGAAAAAAGCTATGGCGATGAATGGGCCGTCGGTATTCCGGGTTCGGTTTATTTCCGGCATGAGAGTATGGTTTATGACAAAGAGGGAACAAATTTTGACCAGACGAGATATACCATAACTTTTGGCAATCCGCTGGTTAATATGCAGAATGAAAATGATGCCCGCATACAAGAACTGGATTTTATCCCCTCCATTGTTCCTAAAGCGATGTCGGATATGTATTTATCTGAAGAAGCCCGTATAAATATTGGACCAATTCAGATTGGAACGACTATATTTACCGGAAGAGTTAAAAAAGACAAATATGGTAGAGATATGTTTACTCCTGATGGGCCAAACGGCACATGGATCGAAGAAAAAGAATACCGTGCAGGAATAATTTACTTAAAACTCGGGCCTTTAAAATTTGGAATAGATAGTGAGGGAATTAGAGATTGGATCCAAAACGGGTATCATGATAGAATAAATAATAAGCGCTTTAGGAAAACTGACAAGAAAGCACGATTTATTTGGCAGTTAGGTTAAACAAATACTGGTAGTATGAAAAATCTATGGTTAATATTATTCCTCTCAGTCCTTCTCTGCTCCTGTAAAAAGCTTTTTGAAGATGAAGAATTCTCCCTTGCAAAAACTTCTTATACGGGAAGTGAACTGAGAATAGATGGTTATTATTATTTATATGATTCTTCCTACAATAAATATAGTATAAGTTTCTATTATGAAAATGGTGTTACTTTATCTGAAATCTGGTTGGATTCACTGGAAGCGTTTGATACCCAGATCGAAGAATATATGAAATTCCTAATAAATATTAAAACTGCATGGGGCCTTTTTGTGGTCAATGGAGATGAAATTCAACAAGAATTCCTTGAAGAAGTAGGTTACCTTCATCGAATTGCCTATACTTATTATGGAGAGATAATTAATGATACTACTTTACATTTTTATTTACGAAAAGAATCATCAGCTGAAGTATCAGAAGAAATTGATGCAACATGTCATTTTGTTCAGTTCAAGCCTAAGCCAGACAGTACAAATAGTTTTATTGAACCCATTTAATTCATTAGCATGGAAGTGCCGGTAGCACTGCCCACCTGGCGCCGGAATAATGATCCGGATGCAAGCCTCAATTAACCCATTTAATGCATTTGGAAATTTCCAAATGCATTAACGGCCAAGTAAAATATACCTAAGCAGAGCCTTTTGAAAGTCACTGCTTAGGTTATTTTTCTAAGCCGGGATTATCCCAACTAATTCAAGTAGTTCGCCTCATATCTTCGGCTCCTATTGAATAATTTGGGATTAATCAAAATGATAAGATGGTCAACAAAAATCGGCTTAACATGTCAACTGGTCCGGTTTTTTCACCCATGTCCCAGATTATGATTATATTTATGGAAGAGGCTGGGATAATTATAATAATGCGATCTCGGGCTTCGATTACCCCTGGAGATTTTCCAAAGAAGAGGCGATTTGTTTTCTTGACCAAAAGGTAGCCAATAGGAGAGGAATACTTTATTTCCTTTATAGACTTCTAAATGGTTTTTAGTCAGAATAATAATATAACCAGATCAAACATTTCAGAATGAAAAAAGGTTTTTTAATTCTAATGATAATTCTTCAAGTTAAGAGTTGCATCTGTGTCCACGAATGTTATGATAATAGTAAACTAACTATTTCAAACCATTCTGATAGAGCCATATATGTTAATATATCCAATATCGATTTCGCTGAGGTTCCGCATTTAATAGAATCAGATACAATTTATAATTCGAGCGATGTAACTTATGACAAGTTAAATACATTCTTTGATGCTTATGTATCAAAGCCTTTTGAGGTAAAAAGCTGTTTTTGGGAACATGTCAGGGTAGATAACTCAATTTATGCGTTTTATTTCTTTGACGCTAAACTAGTTGACTCAGTTGGCTGGGACACGGTTTGGAAAAACTATTTAATTTTAGACAAAAAGTTTGTAACAACACAATTACTTGATAGTTTAAATTGGATTCTAAATTATCCTTGATATAGATCAAAGGAAACTCTACATCGGTATTAAAAATATTTTCGTCTACGCAAAAAACATCTCCCTTCCAAACTAAAAATTCTTATGCATATAGTCACTCTGTTGTGTGAAGAATTGAAGTTGGAGTATTCAATATAACTTGAATAGAAAGTAATGTTGGTGTTCTGCTATTTCAAAAGATGAGATAGTATACGTCAAATGAGAGCATGATATTTCGCCCTGGAATCCTCCGGGGCTTTTTATTGCCTGTGTGTTTTTTCTTCCCGGATTTTGGGATTTCGATCCGAGCTGATCACAGCCAGGACTTCGAGGGTAGTGTCTTGTACAACACTAAAAGTTATACATACAGCGGACTATTTCCTTTAAAAATAGAAGAAGTCCTGCAAACAGAACTGAGTTCAACCGTCACCTTGTAATCGTCAGCGGTTCACTGAGGCTTGTCGAAGTGAAGCTCTTAGTGGACCTGTTAGACCGGTTCACTGAATATTAAGAATACCCAGTCGGTATTCAAGCAGGTTTGCATATTTTTCCTTCATCCCATCCGACAGGAAACCTGAAGCGATCAGGGTTTTCCAGACCGGAACAGCAGCGCTGATTGTATCCAGTACTTTGCCGATACTTTTAGGGCTCAGTTCGCACCTTTCAAGCCCGAAGTAATCCAGCAATATATTCCGGTTCAGGTTTTTTCTTTTTCCTTTTACCGGCAGGGCGCTTTCTTCTTCAGGTTTGCTGTATTCGATCGTAGTGTTCAGCAGGTCGTATGCAGGAGATAATTTAATTATTCCGTTTTCAGATATAACCGAGAAATTTTTCAGGTGCAAATCATCATTACCCGCCAGGTAGGAAAAAATAACCAATTTGAACAGTGTCAGTTTTTCTATTACCGGGAAGGTGCAGTATTTATTAACCAGGCTGACAACCTTTTCCAGACTATAGTCATACTTCGTATCCCGGGTCATGCCCGCCAACTGGGCGAAATCTTCAACAGGTACTTTTTCATTTTGTCCTTTTCTGTCGAAACGTTTAATGAAATAAGTCAGGGATTGATCCCTGGACCAGATTAATCCATGAACCGGGATATCCAGGCCGATCTCTGCTGCCAGCTTCATGGTCAGGTCTTCATTTTCCGGTAATTCCGGAAAATAGTAATGTTGTGGCTTAAGTATGTACCTGCCACCCGTATCGACAAGGTCAAATCTTCCTTCCCTGATATTCAGCCGGGCACTGAGTTTCGGCTGCATCCCCTGTACCGACATCCTTGTAGCTCTGTTAAAAGCTTCTTTCCTCTGTTCTTCTGCCGTGTATCCGAGATCTTCAAGAGACCTCAGCTCATATGAGAGAAGCTTTAGCCCGGCAGCACTGTACCGGTTGCTGCCACAGGTTTCATAGCTAATCGGGCAACGGTTCATGACTGTATTTCCTTTACCGTGACAGCCCCGATCATATCTTCACCAACAGCCATCAGCTGGGAGAAATAATCGTACTTATCAATTTTTTTGAGTTTTAATAAACCTTCCAGCTGGATCCCTTCAGGCAGTAAACCATCAAAAAAAGGGGGGAAGCAATCGTAGCGAAAAGCCTTGTCTTTTCCAGGCATGGTCCGCGATACTTCAATACCTGAATAACCTTCGAGGTATTCAAACATATAATTCTTTCCAGGTTCAATTTCGGTCAGGATTCCGGCCTCTTTTCCTTTTACGAATACTTTAGCCTTTCTCATCTTTGTCGGATAACAGATTTTCCATTAAGGGGCTGGTTAACACAACATTGATGTTGAGCACCTTCAGGATTTTATACAAAGTGTTCATCTGAACCGTTTCCTTACCCTTTTCAATATCGTAAATTACCGTTTTACCCACTCCGGCCAAATCGGCAAGCTGAATACGACTCAAGCCTGCAGCCTTGCGGTGCAATCTAATAACTTCGGGTATGTTGTTAGTTTGATTCATTTTTACCTTGTTAGCGGTAAAAATAGATAAATTCATTAAAATACGCAAGTAATTGGGTGAAATTTACTGCTTAGACAGTAAAAAGTAAGCCTGTGACTTCTATTACTTTTAAAAAGCAGAGAAATTACCGCTAAAACGGTAATTTATTATGAAATAGTTCGGTTCATTTGGGAAATCAGATCAATTTTCATTGGGTATCAGTTCAGTTAAACACCAGTTAAGCAGTTCATTTTTAAGAATTTTGTCCGCCCTGGTACAATAATCAGTCTTTAGGGTAATAGCAGACTCAGATTCGATCATTTAAAATCGAAATATCTTCTTTGCCTGATTTTTTGAAAGGTGATAGTTCACCTACCACCTTTCAATATTATAATACTATACTATCGTCCAATATAGGTTCGTACATATCTGAATCCTACATAATCAAATGAATCCCCTCCTCTTAAAATGAGTTTGTTATTCAGAAGTTCTTTTTTATAGTTTTCACCCCTGACAACAATATTTACAGCAGGATCCAAAGGTGTATTCTGAAGTTCATTCAGATATTTATCAGGATCAAAGGCTGTATTGGTCCATTCTGAGACATTGGAAAACATATAGATCAGACCGAATTCATTACAGTCTTTTTTGATTTCCTTACCTTTCTTTATTTCAAGTAGTCCCGGAACAGAAGGTGTGTTTTTTAATTCAGGATTCTGACCACCGAGTGAGGCATAGATCCATTCTACTTCAAAAGGTATTCTGTAATTTGCGACCAGGGGTTTACCTTCAAGACTAAGTTTCCGGTTTTCTGTAACCGTCTTCCAGAAGCAAAAGTCCCGGGCCTGTTTAAGGCTTACACCTACAACCGGATACTTCATGTATGCCTTATTATTAAAGTATCCGGGAAATGGTGCACAGGAAATATCAGGCAATGCTGCCTCATAGACCCTGTTGGCAGAGTCTTTCTTTAAGGATTCAAGGTAGCCGGAATATTCTTCAATCGTAACTTCCGTTTCTTTCATCCAGAAAGCATCAAGAGAAACATTGAACTCTTTGGTGACTGATCCGTCGGTTCGTTTAAGCACAAAGCTGCCCTGCGGAATAAATACCATTCCGGCGGGAGATGCTTCAATGTATGCTTTGCTTTTTGAACCTTCCCGGACAGGATTTTCTTTAGCATTTGAGAATGCTAAAAGTCCCAATAAGACTACAGGAAAAGCAAAAATGGTTTTATACTTTGCTATCCGGTTTGATTTGATTTTTGTCATCATTTTAATTCGGTATTTAATAAAAGAATAATTAAAAGGATGAGCCAGCTCTATACTGATTTTACTTAAGTACTGCTTGAGTAAAAGGGATTGATAATCTGTAAGATCTTCCGGATTGTTCTCAACAAAATACCTGTCTGCCTGACATTCATGGACCTTCACCAACGCGTTTTTGTATAACCATATAAAAGGATTAAACCAGAACACTGCCTTGCAGATTTCAATAAGGATAATATCCACAGAATGTCTTTGTTTAATATGGACCAGTTCATGAAGTATGATGTAGTTACTGTCGGCAGGACTCAGACCCTTGTTATTCAGGAAAATATGATTAAAAAATGAAAAAGTCGGATACTCTTCAGGGAGCAGGGTTATATCATAACCAGGATAAATCTCTTTCGGATTGAACCTGTACAGATCCCGTATCCGGAACAAATTTCTCAGAAAACGATAAATAAAATACGCAACACCTGCTAAATATAGGATTCCAGCCAGAGTTCCCGGCAGTACACCGGAATCTCCTTTGTCCGCTGTCCGGTTGTCCGGAAACTGTCCGGTCATAACCAATTCGAAGGTGTCATGGTAAGGGAATTCCCGGATATCCTGAATATTCTCACTGCCTTTGATCCTGTTTACCTCTTCAGAGAAAAAGGGTACAGAAATCTGGGGGATCAGCAGAGAAAGAAAAACTGTAAGAAGCAGATAGTTTCTCTTCAGATGGTTGAAGCTATCTCCTTTAATTAAAAAGTAAACAAGGTAAAATAATGCAAGACAAATACTTGCTTCTGCCAAATATACAATAAATGAGCTCACTGCTTTTTGTTTTTAAGTTCACTGAGTAGCCTTATTGCATCATTTATATCATCGGTTTCGATCTTATTATTGGCGGCAAAAAAGGAAACAACATCTTTAATCGAACCGCTGAAGTATTTACCGAAGATTGGATTGACCTGTTTTATTGAATACTCTATTTTTGAAACTACAGGAAAAAACTGGTGAGCATTCCCGTAGGTCTCATGGGAAAGATATCCCTTCTTTTCAAGAATTTTTATGATAGTTGCCACTGTTGTATAAGCCGGTTTTGGCTCTTCATAATGATCCAGTACGTCTTTTACAAATCCCTTTTCAATCTTCCAGAGAATCTGCATTACCTGTTCTTCTGCTTTTGTAAGTTCCATTTGTGACCAATTAATGAAACAAATCTACTAAACATTTAGTAAAACTACTAATAAATTAGTAGATATTTTTTATAATTAACGTAACATATTGATATATAGAATATAGCATTGAACGCATGGCTTTCTTTGATTCAAAAACAGTTTTTTTGTTAATTTCACCCTCCAAATTTGTTGACCATGAACACATCCCGTACCGCCGCCCTCGACCTCCTCAAAAAATACGTCAGAAACGAAAAAATGCTGATCCACTCCCTGGAGTCGGAAGCTGTGCTGCGTGCCCTGGCCCGGGAACTGGGCAGGGATGAGGACGAATGGGGACTGGCCGGCCTCCTGCATGATATCGATGTGGAGGTGACCCATGCCGATCCGAAGACCCACGCTCTGATGGCTGCGGAACTGCTACAGCCGCTTGACTGTTCCGAAGCCATGCTCGATGCCATCCGGATGCACAACGAGGAGGCCACCGGTATGCCCCGGACCACGGAGTTCCAGCATGCGCTGGCTGCCGGGGAGACCATCACGGGCATGATCCATGCAACCACCCTTGTGTACCCGGAAAAAAAGATTGCGGCGATCAAATACAACTCCGTCATAAAACGCATGAAGCAGCCGGCTTTTGCCGCCTCGGTAAAACGGGAAAATATCATGGAATGCGAGGCCATCGGCCTCCCGCTCGAGCGTTTCGTTCAGCTGGCCGTGGACGCCATGCGGGATATCAGTGAAGAGATAGGACTATAGCTGAATCTCCGTCCGCCGAAGCTTCAGCGAAGGCGGGCTCAATCCCCGTCCGCCGTAGCTTCAGCGAAGGCGGGCTCAATCCCCGTCCGCCGTAGCCTCAGCGAAGGCGGGCTCATCCTCAATTTAATTACTGTGTATCACCTGGTGTCCGATCAGCCGGTCGTACCTTTCCCCGGGCCTGCGGTGATAGAACAGGATAAGGTATTCGTTTTCCGTTTCGTAATGGCTCCCTTCAATTTCCGAAAGATCAAAACGGTCCGAACCGTCGGGCAGGAAAACATAGCGGTAATTGTACATACCCTGTTTTAAGAGCAGCATCTTCTCATACAGCCCGGTGGAGGAATTGAAATCCATCCGGTTATCCTCATTGAACTGCCAGCCGTTGAAGGCGCCGGCAATAAAGATGTGTCCGCCGCTCAGCAGCAGGGGCTGAAGGCTGAAATGCACGAAGACATAATCGGCATCGGTCTCCGGGTTCCGGCCGCCTTCCGATTCGATGTAATACCGTCCGTTTAGGTCTTCCCGGTAGAAATAATTATTGGCGGGTTTGGCTTCATCCGTTTTCAGTTCATAATGAAAATAGGGGGAGATATACAGGATATCGTTCACATAGTAAGAGGGGATGCGGGTGCTTTTCGTGTCGAAGAACCTGAATTCGTTGCCCCCGTTGAAGATGTTCCCTTCCTGGTAATCGAAATCCAGCAGTCCGGGCGATACGATCATGGGCTTCAGGTCCTGGATGCTGTAATCCCAGAGCCCGTTCTGGCAGATCACCAGCTTCGTGTCGCGGAAAGGATCCTGGATCTGGTAATTTCCGGTGTGGACCTTCACATCCACTTCCTGGCAGCAATCCATGTAGGTGCTCAGCACGGGCCGGTGGGCGGTGGCTTCAATGTCGACCGCTCCCTCCGTGATCATGAAGCGTTTTGTGAATACCACATCATCCGGATTCTCGTCGCGGTAAACGATCAGGAGGTAGTTCCCGCTCAGGGTGAGGACGATATCGTCGTTGGGAAGCAGGAGTGAATAGTGAATATACTGGTAATAGGCCGAGAAGGAATAGGCATAGTCCCTGATCGGATTTTCGGTATATCCCTCCGTATATTCCATCTCCGGAATGGAGGAGAGGGTCCAGTCGGCATTGCAGTGCGCGATCCGGTAACTGAAGGAATGCACCTCTTCACCCAGTTCGTCGAAACCCAACACCAGGCGGATGTCCTCACCGGTGCGATAGACCGGATAGCTCAGGGGCCATCCTTCCCGGTACAGCTGAACGGTTTTAATGGTTTCCCCCGCGATCAGTTCCCGCGCCCTCCCGTCGCGGTCGAGATAGGCTTCCTGGGCTTCCAGGGGGCTCAGACACATCAGTATGGGCAAAAATAGCAGGAGGAGATAGCGGGAAAAGTTAAAATTCATCGGACACATTTTTTAATTACATTCAGCTCAGGGTTCAAATTTAATGCCATTATGCTGAGAAACATTCCGGCTAAAATTATTAGCACTGAAATATTTAAACATCTATCAATTTACATGTACAAATATAATTTGATAATCAGCGTTTGCCGGTTCACAAAAATAGCTATTTTTACCCCGTCAAATACGTATCATAGAATTTTGCATTGCAATGTCTGAAACGATTAAAATTAGAAAAGGCCTCGACATCAAGCTGAAAGGCAAGGCTGATAAAATTTTTATCAAAGCTCCGAGGTCCAAGACTTACGCCATCAAGCCGCCTGATTTTCAATCACTCACACCAAAGATCGTTGCCAAACCCTGTACCGAGGTCAAGGTGGGCTCCGTGCTGTTTTACGACAAGTACAGGCCGGAGATCAAATTCACCTCCCCCGTTAGCGGGCAGGTCCTGAGCATAGTCAGGGGAGAAAGGAGAAGGATCATTGAGGTGGTGATCGAAGATGACGGCAAGGATGATGCCGAGTTGTTCGTAAAAGGCCATCCCTCCTCCATGGAAAAGGATGAAATCATTAAAAACCTTCTCGACAGCGGGCTCTGGCCGGTCATTCGGCAGCGTCCGTATAATATTGTCGCCTCTCCGGCCGATCTGCCCAAGGCGATTTTCATCTCCGGTTTTGATACGGCGCCCCTGGCACCCGACTATGATTTTATCATGAAGGACCTGGTGGAGGAATTCCAGACCGGTATCGATGCCCTCGTGAAGCTGACCACAGGGAAGGTTCATCTCAGTGTGGATGCCCGTTTCCCGTCGGTACGCACCTTCACCGAGACGCGCAATGTACAGATCAATAAAATTGCCGGTCCGCACCCGGCGGGCAACGTGGGTGTTCAGATCCACCATATCGATCCCCTGAACAAGGGAGAAGTCGTTTGGACAGTGCAGCCCCAGGATGTAGTGGCCATCGGCCGCCTGTTCCTGACCGGAAAATATGATCCTTCACGGATCGTTGCCCTTACCGGTTCGGAAGTTCAGAAGCCGGTATATTATAAGATGATCCGGGGTGCCCAGATCAGTCCGATCCTTGAAAACAACCTGAAACAGGAGAATGTCAGGATCATCAGCGGGAACGTGCTCAACGGCACCGCGATAGGCAATGAAGGTTATATCGGCTTTTACGCCTCACAGGTCACCGTGATCCCCGAAGGAAATCACCATGAGCTCCTGGGCTGGATCATGCCGGGATTTATAAAGTTCTCCGTGTCACGTACCTTCCTTTCGTGGCTGACCCCCGACAGGGAATATACCCTCGACACCAACCTGCACGGTGGTGAAAGGGCCTTCGTGATGACGGGCGAGTATGAAAAAGTGCTGCCCATGGATATTTATCCCGTAGAGCTGCTTAAATCGATCCTTGTGGAAGATATCGACCGGATGGAAAAACTGGGGATTTATGAGGTGGTTGAAGAGGACCTTGCCCTCTGCGAGTTTGTCTGTACCTCCAAAACGCCTGTCCAGTCGATCCTGAGAAAAGGACTGAATATGATCAAAAAAGAAATGGAGTAATCAAATTATAATTTTTCACATGAGTGCTTTAAGAAGATATGTCGATAAAATAAAGCCCAGGTTTGAAAAAGGCGGAAAACTGGCGATGTTTAAGTCCACGTTCGAAGCTTTTGAAACCTTCCTTTTTGTGCCGGATACGGTGACAAAGGGCAAGGTACACATCCGGGATGCCAACGACATGAAAAGGACCATGATCATGGTGGTATTTGCCCTGGTTCCGGCCCTTCTGTTCGGGATCTGGAACACCGGTTTCCAGCACTTTACCGCTACCGGTGTCGAAGCCGGCTTCTGGGAGATGGTCTGGTTCGGCTTCCTCAAGGTCTTCCCGATCCTGGTGGTATCCTACGTTGTAGGCCTGGGGATTGAGTTTGCCTTTGCCCAGATGAGGGGACATGAGGTCAATGAGGGCTTCCTGGTATCGGGGATCCTGATCCCCCTGGTGATGCCCGCCGATGTCCCTTTGTGGATGGTTGCCGTAGCCACAGCTTTTGCCGTTATAATCGGTAAAGAGGTGTTCGGGGGTACGGGGATGAATATCCTGAACCCTGCGCTGACTGCCAGAGCCTTCCTTTTCTTTGCCTATCCTTCGGAAATGTCGGGCGACCAGGTCTGGATCTCCGGTCTGAAGGGCGGCATGCAGACTGTCGACGGATATTCCGGATCCACGATCCTGGCCCAGGCTGCACAGCATGAAACTGTCTTTACCAACGGGATCGGCCATACCTATTCGGCCTGGGACATGTTCCTCGGGACCATTCCCGGTTCCATCGGTGAAACGAGTACCCTGGCCATCCTGATCGGTGCCCTGATCCTCATTTTCAGCGGGATCGGCAGCTGGAAGATCATCCTGTCGGTTTTTGCCGGCGGCGCCGCCATGGGCCTGCTGCTCAATGTCTTTGCCGTGAACACCTTCATGGAAGTGCCCTTCTGGCAGCAACTCACCCTGGGTGGCTTTGCTTTCGGTGCGGTTTTCATGGCTACGGATCCGGTTTCGGGTGCGCAGACTGAAAAAGGGAAATGGATCTACGGCTTCCTCATTGGTCTGCTGGCCATCATGATCCGCGTACTGAACCCGGCATACCCCGAGGGCGTGATGCTGGCCATCCTCCTGATGAACGTATTCGCCCCGCTGATCGACCATTACGTGATCGAGGCCAATATCAGGAAGAGACTGAAAAGAGCTAAAGTACATGCCTAAAATATTTTAAGATGAAGAGTTTTAGCAACAGATACATATTTGTCTTCTCGCTGGTGATGGTGGTCATCGTGGCCATTGTCCTGGCATTCATCTCCGGGAAACTCAAACCGATCCAGGAAATGAATGTGGAGATTGAG
This sequence comes from Bacteroidota bacterium, assembly GCA_049325415.1. GTDB lineage: Bacteria > Bacteroidota > Bacteroidia > Bacteroidales > JBMOLL01. Next base: position 25,795 of record JBMOLL010000144.1, read on the forward strand.
AAGAAACAGGACATTCTGCGATCGGTGGGTAAGGCTGCGGATGCCGGTGAAGTCGAAGATAAAAAGACTTACATCAATAACGAGTTCAGCCAGTATATCACCGATTCGTACGTAGTAAATTTTGCGGGCGACCGGGTGGAAGCCGATGCCTTCCAAATCACCAAAAACCTGAAGGTACAGACCGACAAACCTGTTGAGCAGCGGCTGCTTCCGGTGTTTGTTTTTTCAGAAAACGGTGTGAAGCGCTATATCGTTCCGGTGCGGGGAAAGGGCCTCTGGGGTTCGATCTGGGGATACGTCTCCTTCAACGACGACTTCAATACGATTTACGGGGCTGTTTTTGATCATGCCAAGGAAACCCCTGGTCTGGGAGCCGAAATCAATACGCCCAAGTTTCAGATTCACTTTGCCGGGAAAAGGATTTTTGGGGACGACGGTTCCTTTAAATCCATTACCGTGGTTAAAGGAGGGGCCAGACCCGATGATCCTTACGGGGTGGATGCCATCTCAGGTGGGACCATTACATCGAAAGGCCTCGAAGCCATGCTCCATGATTGTCTGACAGGCTATGTGAATTATTTTGACAGAGAAAAAGCTGCAGTACAGGCAGCAGACACCATAAACAGTGAAAGCAATGAGTGAAAAAGAACCATTATTTTCAGCCAAGAACCTGAAACTGCTCAGTGAGCCGCTTGGCAGGAGCAACCCGATCACGGTACAGGTGCTCGGGATCTGTTCTGCGCTTGCCGTAACGGTAAGCCTGAAACCGGCCATCGTGATGGGACTTTCCGTGACCGTGGTGACGGCCTTTTCCAACCTGGTGATCTCCCTGATGAGAAAAGCGATACCTCCCAGGATCAGGATCATTGTCCAGCTGGTGGTCATTGCCGCCCTGGTGATCATCGTCGACCAGATCCTTCAGGCCTTTGCCTATGACGTAAGCAAACAGCTGTCGGTTTTCGTCGGGCTGATCATTACCAACTGTATTATCATGGGCCGCCTGGAAGCTTTTGCCATGGGTAACAAGCCCTGGGCCTCCTTCCTCGACGGGATCGGAAACGGAATGGGCTATGCCATGATCCTGATCATCGTGGCCTTCTTCCGCGAACTGCTTGGTTCCGGCACCCTGCTCGGGCTTAAAGTGATCCCGCAGAGCTTCTACGACGCCGGTTACCAGAACAACGGCCTGATCATCCTGCCTCCCATGGCCCTGGTCCTCGTGGGGATCATTATCTGGGTGCAACGGTCAAGGAATAAAGAACTTATTGAAAAGTAACAAGCAAGCTTCATGGAAAATCTGATTAATATATTTGTTAAGTCGATCTTTATTGACAACATGATCTTTGCCTACTTCCTGGGCATGTGTTCGTACCTGGCTGTTTCGAAGACTGTGAAGACCTCGATGGGACTGGGTATTGCTGTTGTCTTCGTGCTGGGTTTCACGGTTCCGGTCGACTACCTCCTGGAGAGATACCTTCTCAAGCCGGGAGCATTGAGCTGGCTGGGTGAAGGCTTTGCCGATGTGGATCTCAGCTTCCTGAGTTTCATTATCTTCATTGCCGTGATTGCCTCCATGGTTCAGCTGGTGGAGATGGTCATCGAAAAATTTGCCCCCTCCCTCTATACCACCCTGGGGATCTTCCTGCCCCTGATCGCGGTAAACTGTGCCATCCTTGGCGGTTCACTGTTCATGCAGGAAAGGGAATATGCCAACATCGGGGAGGCAACGGCCTTCGGACTGGGTTCCGGCGTGGGCTGGCTGCTCGCCATCGTGGGGATTGCCGCCATCCGTGAGAAGATCCGGTATTCCAATGTCCCAAAACCCTTGCGCGGACTGGGAATTACCTTCATCATCACCGGACTGATGGGGATTGCTTTTATGAGTTTTATGGGAATCAAATTATAAAACCAGTAAATATCCGAACACATGATATTGCTCACAACAAACGGCGGCGTGATACTGATCAGCATCGTGGTTTTCCTGCTGATCATTATTGCCCTGGTATCCATGCTGCTCTATGCCAGGAAAAAGCTGACTCCCCAGGGGGATGTTAAACTGGCCATTAACGACAAGGAGTTCACGGTTTCACCGGGCTCCTCGCTTCTGACAACTCTTTCCAACAACGGGATCTACCTTCCGTCGGCCTGCGGTGGAGGAGGTACCTGCGGGATGTGTAAATGCCAGGTGCTGGAGGGAGGCGGTTCGATCCTCCCGACCGAGACCGGCTTCTTCACCCGTAAGGAACAGCAGAACTACTGGCGGCTGGGTTGCCAGGTAAAAGTTAGGGAGGATATGAAGATCCACGTGCACGATGAGGTGATGGGGATCAAAAAATGGGAATGCGAAGTGGTGTCGAACCGCAACGTGGCCACCTTTATCAAGGAGTTTGTGGTGAGGCTTCCGGAAGGCGAGACCCTCAACTTCAAATCGGGCGGTTACATCCAGATCGATGTCCCGAAGGTAGAAGTGGATTTCTCCAAAGACATTGAGGTGGAGGAAAGGTTCCGCGACGAATGGGACAAGTTCAACATGTGGGAACTGAAGATGAAGAATACCGAGGAAACCTTCAGGGCCTACTCCATGGCCAACCACCCGGCCGAGGGCAACATCGTGATGCTTAACATCCGTATTGCCACCCCGCCCTGGGACGTGAGCCGCGGTCACTTCAAGAACGTGAATCCCGGCGTTTGCTCCTCCTATATCTTCTCCCGCAAACCGGGCGACAAGGTAACGGTTTCAGGACCCTACGGTGAGTTTTTCATCAAGGATACGAAGAAGGAGATGATCTATATCGGGGGAGGTGCCGGTATGGCCCCGCTCCGCTCACATCTCTTCCACCTGTTCCATACGGCAAAGACCGGTCGCCAGGTAAGCTTCTGGTACGGTGCCCGCTCGCTGAGGGAGATCTTCTACGAAGAGGATTTCAGGGCCATCGAAAAGGAATTCCCGAACTTCAAGTTCAATATCGCCCTTTCCGAACCCAAACCGGAAGACAACTGGACGGGTTACGTGGGCTTTATCCACCAGGTACTGTACGACAACTACCTGCGTTACCACGAGGAGCCTGAAGAGATTGAATACTACATGTGCGGACCACCGATGATGAACGACGCCGTGAACCGGCTGCTCTACAACCTGGGTGTTCCCGACGAGATGATCGCCTATGACGATTTCGGGGGATGATCATCCCGACTGAATAAAACAAGGAAAGCCGTTTCAGAAGCAATTCAGGAACGGCTTTCTGATCCTTATGAATACTTACGGTTATGACTGATTTTTATTTTCGCTCCGGAATCCTGACCTTTACATCCAAATCCTGTCCGTTATGAAAAAATTGATCCTTATTGTTCCTGCTTTGCTGTTACTGGCTTTTTCGTGCAGTACCACCGGCCCCAGGGCTCCCTATATGAGAGTTGAAGGCTTTACGCAGGGAACAACCTATACTATTACCTATCAGTCGAAGGATACCATCGACCTGTCGGCATCGATCGATTCCATCCTTCATGTCTTCGATATGTCGCTCTCGACCTGGATCCCGGGAAGCATCATCTCCCGGGTGAACGCCAACGAAGATCCGGAGGTCGATGCCATGTTCACCAAGGTGTTCAGGGAAGCCGAAAGGGTCAATAAAGTCTCCGGAGGGGCCTTCGATATTACCGTCGGACCGCTGATCGATGCCTATGGCTTTGGCCCCGGGCAGAAGATCCAGGTCGACAGTGCCGTAATTGACAGCCTGCTGCAGTACGTGGGCATGTCGAAAGTAACCTTGAGCGGAAGGCATGTGGTGAAGGCCCTGCCACAGGTTCGTCTCGATGTGAACGCCCTGGCCCAGGGCTATTCCGTGGATGTGATCTGCATGTATCTCGACTGGCTGGGAATCCCCAATTACATGGTGGAGATCGGCGGGGAGATCCGGGTGAAAGGGCTTAATCCAAGGGGAGTGATGTGGAAGATCGGGATCGACAAGCCGGAATTCGGGAACAACATCCCCGGAGCTGAACTGCAGAAGGAACTGAACCTCACCAACCATGCCATGGCTACTTCAGGGAATTACCGGAAATTCTATGAGGAGAACGGTGTAAAATTCACCCATTCCATCGACCCGGCCACCGGCTACCCGAAAACCGACCGTCTTTTAAGTGCCTGCATTGTTACCGGTGAATGTATCACAGCCGATGCCTATGCCACCGTTTGCATGGTCCTGGGGCTCGATAAAGCCAAAGACTTTGTGAAAGCCCAGCAGGGAGTGGAAGCCTATTTTATCTACAGTGATGAAAAGGGAAACTACCGCGAATGGTTTACACCGGGGCTGAAGAAGTATCTGGAAGATCCGAGGTAGGGGAGGAGGGGAAAATACAGAATGCAAAATGTAGAATGCAAAATGTAGAATGCAAAATGTAGAATGCAAAATGCAGAATGCAAAATGCAAAATGTAGAAGGCAGAATGTAGAAGGGAGAAGAGGGTGAGGGCCGACTCCGACAAGATTAAAAAATTTCATCTCAATTAATAGCCAGATAATTGCGAGAACAACCGTCCCTCTACATGTGGAGAGGGAGGCGAGGGTGTGGACATTTGCCGGATGAAAAAACGAAGAAGGCCGTCTCTTCACTCCTCACTCCTCACTCGTAACTCCTCACTCGTAACTCGTAACTCGTAACTCGTAACTCGTAACTCGTAACTCGTAACTCGTAACTCGTAACTCGTCACTCATCACTCTTCACTCCTCACCCCGCAACTACCTCCCCCGCAACCACAGCTGATCCCTTTTTCCTCGAGTGCTCCGCTGGCCTGGCAACTGCTGCCGCGAACAGTGGCATTACGGTCGAACAGAAGCCTGATGCCAAGTCCGAGAAAGACAAATCCGATCAGTATGGCGCTTATGATGATAATCTTTAACATGATCTTATTGTATAAGGATATTTTCCGGAATCCCGGAACATGAAAGAATAACAAAAATCAGGGGAAACTGTTCGCGGTTCAGCCGTGCTGACAGCTCAGACAATCCTTTTCCTTGAGCTGCTTTTTGAAACATTTGATCTCCTCATGCTTCACACAGGTAATGCCCATCCGGCGCATGTTGGCGTTGTGCCCTACCTGGAAGGCCGGAAACTTACCGTTTTTCTTCACCAGCATTGTGATCCCCATCCCCAGCATGGCAATGGACAGCAGGACCACCGAAACCAATACTATCTTTAAAAACATCTGAACAATCCTCCCTTTCTTTTGTCTGGTATGTGTGAAAACTGACACCGCAAAGATACAAAAACTGTGGTAATTTATTTTATGTTCATCTTTGCAGTGGTGCCCGTACCTGATCCGCCAGTTTCAATCACCTCTGGCGATAAATGGGTTGAAGGGTACAAAGTTTCACAAGTTTAACATTTGGGCATTTAATAAACGTGCTTATGCAATTTAAAAAAGCCGGGGTGCTTGCCGATTTCAAACTGGCCCATCTCGGCAGACAGGTGGCCTTTATCGGGCGGCGCGAGGTGCTTTCGGGAAAAGCCAAGTTCGGGATCTTCGGCGACGGCAAGGAAGTGGCCCAGATCGCTTACGCAAAACAGTTCCGTAACGGCGACTGGCGTTCGGGATACTACCGCGATCATACCTTTATGTTTGCTGCCGGATTGTCGGGCCCAAAAGAGTTTTTCTATCAGCTTTACGGAGTGACCGACGAGACTATCAATCCCGGGAATGCCGGCAGGAGCTTCAACAACCATTTTGCCACCCTGAGCGTCAACCCCGACGGTTCCTGGAACAGTCTGACCGGGATGAAGAACTCGGCTGCCGATCTGTCGCCCACCGCCGGCCAGATGCCCCGCCTCATAGGCCTGGGCTATGCCTCCAAACTTTTCCGCCAGAATAAGGCTTTGCAGAAATATCCCCACCTTTCCGACAGGGGCAATGAAGTAGCATTCGGGATGATCGGTGATGCCAGTACCGCCGAAGGACATTTCTACGAGACCATGAATGCCGCAGCCGTACTCCAGATCCCTGTTTCTGTCGCTGTATGGGATGACGGCTACGGAATTTCTGTTCCGAAAAAATTCCAGACGGTCAAGGAAAGTATTTCCGATGCCCTCAAAGGTTTTGAAAGTGAGGACGACCGGAAGGGCATCCTCATTTATAAAGGAAAGGGCTGGGATTATCCCGGACTGGTGAAGATGTTTGAAGAAGGGATTGCCCGGTGCCGGAAAGAACATGTCCCCGTGCTTTTCCATATCGAAGAGATGGTGCAGCCCATGGGCCATTCGACCTCGGGCAGCCACGAGCGTTATAAAACGGCCGAAAGGCTCGCCTGGGAAGAAGCGTTTGATCCGCTGGTGAAAATGGAGGAGTGGATACTTTCGGAAAAAATTGCAACGAAAACAGAGCTAAGCAGGATCAAGGCCGAAGCGGAGGAAGAAGCCAGGAAGGCCCGCGATGTGGCATGGAAGGCCTATACGCGTCCGCTGCAGGCCGAACGCGATGAGCTGATCGCGCTGATCGACGGGCGAAGCTGCAGCTGCCAGAATGAACATATCGACAAGCTGGGACTGATCAGCCGTGATCTGAAAAGGATCCAGTATCCGATCAGAAAGGATATCCTGGGAAGTGCCAAGAAAATTATGCGCTACCTCTGTAACGACTGTCCGGTGAGAAAGGAACTGCAGTCGGAATTCTCCGGCTGGATCGAAAAATATGCGACGGAGAATTACGAGCGTTATAGCTCGAAGCTGTGGTGTGAAACAGAACGTTCTGCGCTGAAAGTCAAAGAGGTGCCTGCAGTTTTTTCCGACAGTTCACCGATGGTCAACGGCAGGGAGATCATCCGCGATAATTTCGACGTCTTGTTCGGTCGTAACCCGCTGCTGGTCACTTTCGGAGAGGATTCGGGGAGGATTGGCGACGTGAATAAAGGCCTCGAAGGCCTCCAGGACAAATACGGCGATCTCCGGATCACCGATACCGGCATCAGGGAACTTACCATTATCGGGCAGGGGATCGGCCTGGCACTGCGAGGTCTTCGTCCCATTGCCGAGATCCAGTACTTCGACTACCTGCTGTATGGGCTGCAACCGCTCAGCGATGACCTGGCCACCCTGCACTGGCGGACCAAAGGGGCCCAGTCGGCACCGCTGATCATCCGTACCCGCGGCCACCGGCTCGAGGGGATCTGGCACTCCGGTTCCCCGCTCAGCATGGTGATCAATTCCATACGCGGCATCTATGTGGCGGTTCCCCGCAATATGACCCAGGCTGCTGGCATGTACAACACCCTCCTGGAGGCTGACGATCCGGCCCTGGTCATCGAACCGCTCAACGGCTACCGGCTTAAAGAGCGCCGGCCCGATAACCTTGGTGCTTACCGCGTACCGCTGGGGATCCCCGAAATCCTGAGAGAAGGAACCGATCTGACACTGGTGACCTATGGCTCCTGTGTCAGGATAGCCGAAACGGCAATTGAACAGTTGGAGGAATTCGGCATCAGTGTCGAACTGATCGATGTGCAGACCCTGCTTCCCTTCGACCTGAACCATACGATCCTGGAATCGGTGAAAAAGACGAACCGCGTGATCTTCTTTGATGAGGATGTGCCGGGCGGAGCCACTGCTTTCATGTTGCAGCACTTCCTTCAGGAACAGGGTGGCTATTACTTTCTCGATTCCGAACCGCTGACCCTCACCGCACGCGAACATCGTCCTGCCTACAGCACCGACGGGGACTATTTCTCCAATCCCAGTGCGGAGGATGTGTTTGAGACCGTGTACCGGGTGATGCACGAAAGCGATCCCGGGAGATTCCCGTCACTTTACTGAGTTTCAGCCGGAGATATACTCTTCACCGGCATCTTCTCCGGGATTGTTCCTTTCTTCCTCGCTCAGCCGGCGGATCTTGTAATTGATCGAGGCAAAGAAGATGCTCACCATCGGGCTGATGATATTAAAGAAACAGTAGGGCAGGTATTCCATCGTACTGACGCCCAGCACCCGCGATTGGGTGGCACCACAGGTATTCCAGGGCACAAGCACCGATGTGAGTGTGCCGCCGTCTTCCAGGGTCCGGCTCAGAACCTCGGGTTTCAGTCCCCGTTCCCTGTAGGTTTTGGCATACATCCTTCCGGGCACCAGGATCGAGATATACTGGTCGGAAGCCGTGATGTTAAAGAAGATACTGGTGGCGATGGTGGAGGCGACCAGGCTTCCCGTGGATCGGGCATATCTGATAAAAGAACTGGTGATCTTCACCAGCATCCCGGCCGATTCCATGGCACCGCCAAATATCATGGCCGACAGGATCAGCCAGATCGTGTTGAGCATCCCCCGCATCCCGCTTGTCGTGAGCAATTCATCAACTACAGGGTTGTTCGTGGTAATGGAGATATCCCCGTAAATAGCCCTCAAAACAGAGGTAAAGGCCGCCTTGAAGAATCCGGTCTCCTCACCGTTGATGGCCAGGCCCACTTCGCGAACCAGGTGGGGCTGGAACAGGAGGGCAAAGAGGCCGCCGATAAGCGATCCGAAAAGCAGCGAGGGCAGGGGAGGTACTTTTTTTATGATGATGAAGAGCAGAGCCCCGGGCACCAGCAGCAGGAAGGGAGAAATAAAGAATTTCGAACGGATGGCCTCCAGCACGGAACTGATATCCCCCGCATTGGCATGAACGGGATAGGTGAACCCGATCACCAGGAAGATCAGCAGTGTAAGCGACATGGCAGGTACCGTGGTGATCGTCATAAAACGGATGTGGGTGAACAGGTCGGTACCAGCCATGGCCGGAGCCAGGTTGGTGGTATCGGACAGGGGCGACATCTTATCCCCGAAATAGGCCCCGGAGATCACGGCACCGGCCACCAGTCCGTCGTTGAAGCCCAGCGCGCGTCCCACCCCGATGAGCGCGATGCCGATGGTGGCCACGGTCGACCAGGAACTGCCTGTGGCGAGGGAAACGATCCCGGTGATGACCACGGTGGCAAAGAGGAAAATGCTGGGGTGGAAGATCTTCAGCCCGTAATAGATCAGGGTGGGGACCACCCCGCTCAGGACCCAGGTACCGGCAAGGGAGCCGATGAGCAGCAGGATCAGGATCGAAGGCATGGCAACACTGATACTGTTCACCATGCTGCCCAGGATCTTATCCCATTTTACCCCAAGGATGATCGCGATGATCCCGGCAACAGCCGAAGCCAGGACCAGGGCCGTCTGGTTGGCCCCGTCGAGGGTGCCGTCGCCAAAATAAATTACATTCAGTGCCAGAAGACCGATCAGGGTCGCAATAGGAATAAATGCCTGGATCAGGCTGGGTTCACGTGCTGTTTTTTCCTCCATCATTTGAAAATTGAACGGCAATATACTTTTTTTTTCGGGAGATGCCACGGGGAAAAGTCAGTGAAAAGCAAATAGAGACAAGTGATACCCTCCTTCGCTTCACTACGCCGGGTCGGAAGTAATGGGTAACGAGTAAGGAGTAATGAGTGACAGGTGACGCGCGCTAAGCGCTACGATCCCAAAGATCCCAAGGATTTCCCCGCCTCCCCCGCCTCCCCCGTTTCCCCCGCCTCCCCTATACCACGTCGGGTCTTTTATCCGTTGATAATACAATAGAATAGAAATAAAGGTTCTGCCGGATAAGATGATGAAAAACATGAAACAGTCCCAGGTCACCTTACTTTACTTTCATCCGGTTTTATTTTATCTTGCATGGTATTATGGGTGTTGAAGGATTAAATATTGACTTTTTCACGGTGTCAGACGGGCAGATCCCCGACCGGGGAACCATCCTGATCTCGGAACCCTTCCTTACGGATGCCTATTTCAGGCGTTCCGTGGTTTATCTTACCGAGCACAGCAAGGATGGATCCATTGGCTTTGTTTTGAATAAGGCCCTGGAGATGAAGGTCAGCGATGTGATCGAGGATTTCCCCGATAGTGATTTCCTGGTGTCGGTAGGCGGACCTGTCAGCACGAATACCATCCATTATCTGCACACGATGGGCGACCTCATCCCCGGAAGCGTGCTTGTGAAGGACGGGATCTTCTGGGGAGGGGATTTTGAGGAGATCCGTAAACTTGCCGGGGAGAAAAGGATCAGGAAGAATGCGCTCCGGTTTTTCCTGGGTTACAGCGGCTGGTCGCCCGATCAGCTCGACAATGAAATGAAGGAAAACGCCTGGCTGGTGGGCCACATCCCGTCCAGCCTGATCATGGAGGCCAAAGACTCCGGTTTCTGGAGCAAAACACTCGAAAGGTTCAAGAACAAGTACCGGGCCTGGGCCAATTTCCCCGAAGATCCATCTTTTAACTGATCTTAGGCAGCACCTGTCCGAGGTCGCTGTTCGCCTCAATGAGCAGGGTTTTTACTCCGGCAGCGCGCCCGGCGGCCATGTCGCTTTCCTTATCCCCGATAAACCACGAATGTTCGGGATCGATCCCGTACCTGGCCATGGCTTTTTCCAGCATGAGGGGTTCAGGCTTGCGGCACAGGCATTTTTCAATGGTGTGATGATGCGGACAGTAATAAATATCGGTGATCTTCACCTGCTGTGCCGCCAGCCTGCCGAGCAGCGCGGCATGAAAACGGTCGGTGTCTCCGCTTGTGTATTCCCCGCGGGCTATACCGCCCTGGTTGGTGATAATGATAAGCAGGTAACCCTTTTCCGACAGGATCCTCAGGGTCTCAATAACGCCGGGATTGATCCTGAGGTCTTCCACGCGGTGGAGGTAGTAATGCCCGGTATCGTCGTTGATCACGCCGTCGCGGTCGAGAAACACCGCTTTGTTGGGCCGGTCTGTACCAGGGGTTTTCATCGGTGCGTCAGGTTTTCAATGAACAGTCGCAGTAATCCGGGATCCAGCAGGAGGGGGTAGATGAGTCCGAAAAGGGCTCCCCACAGGTGGGCGTCATGATTGATGTTATCCTGTTTCCTCCGGCCCATGAAGGTGGAATAAACCAGGTAAAGTACCCCGAAAATGATCCCGGGTACAGGCAGCACGGCATAGAAATAAATCTTTTGCAGGGGGGAGAAAAAGATGTGGGTAAACACCACGGCCGATACCGCTCCGGAGGCTCCCACGGCGCTGTAACCTGCATCGTCACGGTACTTGATGATGGTGGAAGCCGAAGAAACGATTATGGCGGAAAAATAGAGCAGTGAAAAGCTGAGGGCCGATGAATGGATGACCCCCTGGTGCTCCAGCTGGTCAAAAATTCCCTCGATCCCTGTGCCAAAGGAGTAAAGGACCAGCATGTTCACAATCAAATGAACATAATCGGCATGCAGGAAAGCATGGGTCAGCGAGCGGTAGTATTCCCTGTGGTGCACGGTGCGGTAGGCCGACAGGTCAAACAGCTCAAGGAGGTGTTTCCACCGGAAAGCCACCAGCGACACAACACTTGTGAAAATAACGATCAGAAGGGTCATGCTCAGTGCAGGATTTTAAAGACAAGTTCCTTCAGCAGGTCGCCGGCTTCCTGTGCCGCGCCATCGTAGCCTTTCGATTTCAGGTCGTATTCGCGAAGCAGGGCGATGATCTCCACCAGTTTTTTTGCAGGGTAATTCCGCGCAGCTTCCACATAATCGGCAACAAAAAACGGGTTCACCTTGAGGACCGCGGCAATATTCTGCTTCGACTTGTCTTCCGTGTAGTAATAGATCAGCAGTTTGGAGAAGAAAAAGTACAGGGAGGAGATGGTCTGCGAGATATGGTTGTTCTTCTGATTCTGACCAAAATAGTTGATAATCCGGTTGGCCGTCAGCACATCCTTCTTCCCCAGTGCCTTCTGCAGCTCAAACTGGTTGAATTCCTTGCTGATCCCTATGATCCTTTCCACGTGAGCCGGTGTAATCGACTTTTCATTGGCGTCGAGGGAGATGATCAGCTTCTCCAGTTCATTCACGATCTTTGAGAGATCGCTGCCAAGGAACTCGGCAACCAGGGCAGCAGCTTTGGGCTGTATCGTATATTTTTTTGCCGCTACATAGGCGTTGATCCAGCCGGGGATCTTGTCGTCGTAAAGCTTCTTCGACTCGAAGTAGACGGCTTTTTCCTGCAGGAGCTTAAATACTTTCTTTCTTTTGTCGGGCGACTTATACTTGTAATTCAGTACCAGGACGGTCGATTTGAGCGGATGCTCCACGTAGTGGATCAGATCTTCAAACTGTCCCATTTCCTGGGCTTCCTTCACGATCACGACCTGGTGGTTCGCCATCATCGGGAAGCGTTTGGCGTGGTTCATCACGGCCCCGGCGTTTACGTCTTTTCCGTAGATGATGGTCAGATTAAAGGCTTTCTCGGCTTCACTGAGCAGGTTGGCGGCAATGTAATCGGTGATCAGGTCAATATAATAAGGCTCGTCTCCCGTAAGAAAATAGATGGGGTGATAGATCCTGTTTTTCAGGTCGGCAATGATGTTTTCAAAGGTCATCCGTTTTATTCGAATTTCAGGTGTTTGACTGATTCCCCGTGATCCATGATCTCGTGCAGGGAGGCGATCCCGATCTCGAGGTGCATCTCGGCATATTGTTTGGTGACCATTTTATCGCTTTTCTCTGTTTTTATACCGGATGAGATCATCGGCTGATCTGAAACCAGCAGCAGGGCCCCGGAGGGGATCCCGTTGGCAAAACCCACGGTAAACAGCGTGGCGGTTTCCATATCGATCGCCATGCTGCGGGTCATCCGCAGGTAGGATTTAAAATCCTCATCATGTTCCCATACCCTGCGGTTCGTGGTGAAAACCGTACCGGTCCAGTAGTCGCGGCCCAGGTTCCTGATCGTTGATGAAACAGCACGCTGCAGGTTGAATGCCGGGAGGGCCGGGACTTCAGGCGGGAAATAGTCGTCGGAGGTACCGTCGCCCCTGATGGCGGCAATGGGCAGGATGAGATCGCCTAGTTCATTCTTTTTCTTCAGACCGCCACATTTCCCCAGGAACAGCACAGCCTTCGGCGATACGGCGGCCAGCAGGTCCATGATGGTCGCGGCATTCGCGCTTCCCATCCCGAAATTGATCATCGTGATCCCGTTGCCGTTGGCACAGGGCATGGCCACATTCCGGTCGACTATCGTGGTGTTGTGCTTTGCAGCAAACATTTCCAGGTAGTTATTGAAGTTGGTGAGCAGGATGTATTCCCCGAAGTTATCCAGGGGATTGGCAGTATATCTTGGTAACCAGTTGTCAATGATCTCCTTCTTTGTTTTCATATCCTAATGGATTAAATTAGCGGCGGATTCGTAATCCAACGGTAAATATACAAGCATTTATGCAAAATCTGAATTTACCCCCTTATGATTTCCGGCACAGTGAGGACGGGGAGGGGCGGAGTACCATCTTCGATCCTTTCAGGAAGAAGTATGTCGTGTTGACACCGGAGGAGTGGGTGCGACAGAATTTTGCACGGTACCTGACCGATGAACTTGCCTATCCTGCTTCCCGCATGATGACCGAGGTGTCCCTGAAACTGAACCGTATGTCGAAGCGAAGCGATATAGTCGTTTACGGCAGGACCGGTGAGCCCGTTCTGCTTGTGGAATGCAAGGCTCCGGAAGTGAAGATCACGGGTGCCACTTTCGACCAGGCTGCACGTTACAACATGGTATTCAGGGTGTCCTGGCTGGTTATCACCAATGGCCTGCAACACTATTGCTGTTTTGTGGATTTCGAACGGCAGAAGGTGGAGTTCAGGGAGAGCATCCCCGTTTTCAGTATGCTGGATTGATCAGCTGGAAGATCAGCTCATCTTCAAAACAATCGCCTTTCCAGAGCCAGTCCTTTTTTTGCCCCGTTTGTACAAAGCCGGCCTTCCGGAAAAGATTCAGACTGTCGCTGTTAGCAGGAGTGATATTCGCATAGAGCTGGTGCAGTTTCAGGATCTCAAAAGCATAGGCGATAAGGGTTTCGAGTGCCTGGGCGGCATAGCCTTTTTTCCGGTCATTTTCCCCGGCAATGAGGATGCCCAGCCCGGCCCTGCGGTTAAAGGGGTCGTAATCGAAAAGGTCGATGGCGCCGATGATCCTGTTTTCTTTGTTCAGTCCGATCATCAAACGAAGTTGCCGGGTTTCGAAGATATCCTTCGCGGCCTGTTCCAGGTATAGTTTCAACTGGTAACGGGAGAGCGGTACGAGCGACTGTGATACGAACCAGATAGCCGGGTTATTCTCCCAGTGGTAAAGAATTTCCAGATCCTCGGGCTCAGGGGATCGCAGCGTAATGTCCTTGTTGCTCAGTGTGATCAAAACTATTCTTCCTTCGAATAAACAACCGAATACCGGGAACCATTTTCTGAAACAACCGTGATCACGTCCTTTACCGCATCGTAGCGCAGGGTGATCTTTTCCCCATCATCCCCGGTAAGCTCAATGGTAAAGTCCTCGTCGCTGAGACGGGAGAGCGATTTGGCAATCAGGTTCTTGAAGGGGACAATCTCGATCATCCACAGATCTTCATTGCCGATGCCTTCGTTGGTATACCGGGAATAGAGTCCGCTGATACCGTCCTTAAGGGGCACAAAACCGGTATTATCGCCGGTTGTGTTGATCGGGAAACCGATATTTACCGGCAGCGACATGCTTCGGTCGGCATTGACCCGGCTGTAGAACACATCGTACCCACCCATGTTATAATGTCCTTTGGATGAGAAGTACAGGGTCTGATCATCAGGTGACAGGTACGGATAGGATTCATCGTTTTCGGTGTTGACCGGTTCTCCGAAGGGAATGGGTTTGCCCCAGGTGCCGTCGGGCTGGTGCATACTGTAGAACAGATCCAGTCCGCCGAGCGATCCGGGCCTGTCGCTAGAAAGCAGCAGGGTTGTTCCGTCGGCGGAGACCGAGGCAAAATCTTCTGTGTAATTTGAGTTTACTTCTCCGCTAAGCGGGACAGCCGTACTCCAGAGTGAACCGTCGAAGCGGCTGTAATAGATATCACTGTCAATGGTTCCGCGCCTGATCAGGTAAAGCTCTGTCCCGTCGGCAGAGAGCCCGGTGGGGAACAGGTCGCCGTCGGAACCTATCTGGGAGGTGATATTCACCGGCTCGATCCATTTCCCGTCCCGCTTTATGCTCATCATGATGGCTTCGTAGAATTTCTGGCTGTTCACCCAGACCATGACCTTCTCGTTGGCAGATATTACGCCGCTGTAATCGTCCTGCGGACTGTTGATCGGTTCTTCCAGGCACCAGGCGGTGATCTCCACCGGTGCATCTTTGATGATTTTGGCTCTCTCAACAGCCTTCACCTCATTTTCAACGATCTTGACGTTGTAGTGCTTTTCAAAATTCCGGAGGTTACGGAAGGCGTTGTAGGCTTCCAGGGCTTTGTCCAGCTGATTGTCGATCCGGTACGCATTTCCCAGGTAAAACCAGGTATACTGGGGTGCTTCTTTCGATTCAAAAGTGGTTTTCCTGTGATTCGGGGCGATATAGTTAACCGCCTCTTCCAGCATAGGAATGGCCTGGTCTTCCTGTCCGGGAATATTGAGATACGACATGCCCAGCATGTACAGCACATTTCCGTTGCCGGGTTCTTCTTTCAGGACCTGCCTGAAGAGATAGGCTGCTTCCTCGTATTCCTCCCGGTAAAAGAAATACTCACCATCGTCGTACAGTTCTTCGGGTGTCTCCTCCTGTGCCAGGAGAGGGAGACCTGTCAGGAAGAAAAACAGCGTAAGTATCGTATATCTTCTCATGACTTGTTTTTAACTGATACAATTTAGTAAAAATAGTTAAAAACCAGCAAAAGACAGCTTATCTGTTCTCAACAGCAAGGAACAGCCATCTTTCATTGTGGAAAGATGATCGGGAGAATACGGGAGTTTGTTTACCTGATCTTCAACTCGTCGGGTACCTGAACCTCTTCAACCATGATGTATCCATCGGTCGTGCTGAGTTCAAAGACCACCCTCCGGTTAAGCTGACGGCCTCTCTGCGAGTCTTTTCCATCGGCGGTGCGGTTGATGGCAGCAGGATAAAGCTCCCCTGAAGCGGCCACGGTGACGCGGTCTTTCCCGATCCCCTTGGAGTAAAGGTAGGTGGCAGAAGCTTCGGCTCTGGCCTTCGAAAGCCGGAGATTGTAGTTTGCATCGCCGATATCGTCGGTATGGCCGATGATCCGGATCTTCAGGTCGGGGAATTCATTCATGACCTTGACCAGATTATCGAGCTTTTCAAGCGAGTTGGCGGTAAGCGTGGTTTTATCAAAATCGAAGAACAATGGTTTGATCACAAATTTCTCCACCGGTTTGGGCGTAATGATCTCGACCTCTTCTTTGGTTTCCGTTTCCATGGCCGCTAATTCCGTTTCTTCGGCCTGCTCTCCGGTAAGCGCTTCGGCGACCTGTTCCTCCACGGCAGCTACTTCTTCAGCCTCAGGTTCTTCGAAAGCTACAACGACCGGCATGGCATCGGCCGGAATGTACTGGAACTGGAAAAGGTCCTTTTGTCCCACTTCACCGCTGGCATAAACGGTCAGGTAGCCGGGCTTTTTAATCTGGTTGGGGATAAAGGGGAAATCATCGGCTGTGGTATTGAGCGGATAACCCAGGTTAACGGGCGCACCCCAGGTTCCGTCTTCCTGAAGATCGCAATAAAAAATATCGTAGCCTCCCATCGACTCATGTCCCTGGGAACTGAAATACAGTCTTTTGCCATCAGGGCTCACAAACGGCGATTCCTCGTTCAAAGGAGTATTGATGTTGGAATCCAGCAGGATCAGATCACCGGGCTCACCATTCTCATTAAAATCACAGCGGAAAATATCCATTCCTCCGACACTTTCCTTCCTGTTACTGGTGAAATAGATTGATTTGCTGTCGGGAGTGAGGCAGGCATGCGATTCGTAGTACTTGGAATTAACCGGTTTGCCGATGGGCTGGGAACGAGTCCAGTACCCATTGACGAAGCGCGTGATGTAGATCTCACTGTCGAATTCGTCCCACCAGGCCAGCAGCATGGCTGTACCGTCGTAACTCAGCGAAAGGACCGACTGGTTTCCGTCCGACTGAAGGGTAGGGGTGATATTCAGCGGCTTGATCCACTTGTCGTTTACCTTTTTGCTGTAATAAATTGCATCGTAAAACTTCTGGGGCACCATGAAAGCCGTTGTTTTCAGGTCACCCGACACCACAGCCAGGGAGATGGCATAATTGGGCTCATTGATCTGACCGAGATTTCCAGCCGAATACCCCACCGGATTATCAACCAGTTCCCTGGCGTATTCACAGGCACGGATCTGCTGATCGGTATATTCCAGCTCCCTGAAATTCTTCGGACCAAGAAGTTCTTTGTATTTGGTGTAATAGGTTACCGCTTTTTCCAGTTCATAATTTATTCTGTAGGCATTCCCAAGATACAGGAGCGCGTCGAAAGGTGCATTAACCTCATTAAAATTCCCTTCCCGGTATGATTCCGAAAGCGAACCAATGGCTTTCAGCAGGTAAGGAATGGCTTCAGGTTCACGCCCGGTGATATTCAGCAAACAGACACCGATGCGGTAATTGATATTGGCATTGTCCTTGTAACCGGCATTGTACACTTTGTTAAAGGCGTATAAGGCCTCGCTGTACTCCTCTTCCATGAAAAAGAATTCGCCGTCGTAAAAATTCTCTTTGGGATCTGTTTGCCCAAACATGACAAATGCAAGCAACAGAACCGGCAGGGTAGTGATCAGTCTTTTCATTACAGGGCAGATTAGCATGATTACAGACAAATTTAAGAAATATATTGAACTGGCATAAAATAAATTGAATTAATGTTCGTTTGTGCGGCCCTGAACCTGCTTGCTCACAACATGATGAAAAGAACCCGACCTGCTTCTGATACGATGCCCTGAATGGAGAAAGAAAAAAGCTGACCGGTCGGGTCAGCCTTTTTCATTCTATAGGAGCCAGGTTTCAGGCAGCTTTTTCCTCATCCTTTTTCCTTCTCCTGTACCAGAAGATAATGATGATCAGCAGGGCACCGGCTGCAGCTGCAAAGCCGCCGAATACAATGATCCTGCCCAGGTCGCCCAGTCCGCCGGCTTTTTCCTCTTCCCCGTTAAAGGCAAGGTCGTAGCGGGTGGATAGAAGAAGGTCCCAGATATCGTTGGCGCTGAGGTTATATTCAGCAGCATGCTCCAGCAGAAAGCGGATCAGATCGGAGATGCTGTCCATGTCTCCGATATTTTTGGCTGCAGCTTCCAGCAACAACCTGAATTTATCGGGGGCAATCTCTCTCAGCCGGGCAAGCAGATCGGCCGGTCCGGCAGCATGGATCAGACTGGTAAGTGCTGTTATCAGCTCTTCCATGCTGTATTTGTCGCCGGCATTTTTCAGGAGCAGGGCCGTGAGATCATGTACCGAATAGAGCGAGTCGCTCTGTGGATCAATCCCCTTGAGGAAAGAAAGTAATTCACCATCCGTACCTTTCAGCAGTTCTTCCAGCATCAGCCGGGTCTGGGGAACAGCTTTAACCGCTTTGCGGAGGGTGGCGAAGATGTCTTCCTCATCGAATTTATTGCTTGAAGAGTAAGTGCGGACATGATCCATGAAACTCTCCACCGACACTACGTCGTCTTTACCAGGAATCGTCAGTCCGACAGCATCCCGCAATCCTTCCCTGCTGTTTTCACTCATAAACTGCTTTAACCTGTTCAGGTCGCCGTCGGCAATCATCCTTGCCAGCAGATTATCCAGTTCCTCCAGGCTGATTCCGTTCCGGGAGATGTTCTCCTTCAGATAATCCAGCAGGTCATTTTCTGTCACCAGCCCTTCAGCCTCTGTATCGGTTTTCTCCAGCATGGTTTTCAGGTCCCCGCTGGCAAAGCCGATGAGGCGCTGGCGAAGTTTCTCTGCTGTGCTTTCGGAATTGTTAATGGCTTCACCCAGTGCTTTGTCGAGTTCGGTGTCGGAAACAGACTGTTCCGGCAGGCTGTTCCGTATGGCCGTGATCAGTTCGGGAACGGCAAGTGTTGAATCGGCGAGTCCGAGGGCTGCTTTCAGATTTTCTGAGGATCCGGCTTTAAGGGCAGAAAGCAGTTCTTCCGGATCGTCCCCTGCAATAACCCGTGCAGCAGCCTGATCCACATCACCCGGTGTGAAATTTTCCATTTCGGCATGCTTCCTCAGGTAGGTCAGCAGGTCGGGGGTGGTGGTGGTACCGGCATCTTCCGGATCAAATTCTTCCAGGTATTTTTTAAGTTCACCTTTTGAAGCTTCCAGCAGCAGTTCGAGTGCGCGGTTCACATCGCTGTAATCGGGTTCTTCGCTAACGGTAAGTGCAGGCTCACTGGTTTTTGTTCCCTGGCCGGCGTCGGAGACCACTGCTTCCTTCCGTTCCACAATTACGGTACGCAGACTGACATCACCGTTGCTTTCCGTCATTTTGAGCTCCAGTCGGTTGGTTCCCGGCTTGGGTCTCATGGTATAGGTAAATTTCCTGCTGTTGAGGTCGTACTGGTTCGTGCGTACAAGGGTACTGTCGCTGTACCATTCAGCGGTGAGTTTACTGTCTTTCTCCACCTTCATTTTGATGTCGAGCGGTTTGCCGCTCGTAACGACATAGAGGGTGTCGTCGGGAACGATCCTGCTTTCGGGTCCTGTCAGGATCTTTGCCGGTTCCGGTTTTTCAACCAGCACCAGGTCATCGGGAAGGGTGAGGCCATCCCTGCTTGTGGCGGAGGTGATTCTCAGGGGCCGGATCAGGTCTTCGTATTTCTCGCTGCGGATCACCATATTGTAAAGACCTTCAGGGACAGAGAAGTTAAAGGAGCCGCTGCTCAGGTCAGGTTGGGTGAGCGTGAGGGTGTCGCCAGTCTTTGTATCTATGAGGTAGATGAGCAAATGATCGTCATCTTCCAGTCCGGTCTTGCTTTGCAGGCTCCCGGATACCAGGTACATCCTCGGGTTGTCGACCGAGTAGATCTCCAGCCTGTAGATGTCAAAACGTCCGAACCCGTCGGGCCTGTAGCATGACAGGTATGCGGCATTGCCGTTTCTCACGGGCTGGAAGAAAAAATCGTCGCCGGTGCTGTTGACAGGGTAGCCCAGGTTAATGGGCTCACTCCATTCTCCCTGGTTGTTTTTCCGGGAAAAGAAAATGTCGTAACCTCCCATGTTATAATGGCCGTAGGAGCTGAAATACAGGATCTGACCATTATCGGAAATAAAGGGTGTTTCTTCGTTCAGCCTTGAATTGACCTTAGGGCCAAGGTTCACCGGCTGACCCCAGGATCCGTTCGGCTGGCGTTCGGAAGTATAGATATCCAGGCCTCCATAGCCGTCCTTGCGGTTACTCGTGAAATAAAGTGTTTTACCGTCCCGGGAAACAGAAGCGTGCGATTCCCAGTATTTGGTGCTGATGGGCTCTCCCAGTTTTTCCAGCGGGGTCCAGACCCCGTTAACAAGGGTACTGTGGTACAGGTTTCCGATAAAATCGTCGTTCCGGTAAATGAACAGTTCTTTTCCGTCGTACGACAGGGCTGTCGGATATACGTCCCCGTCAACGCCCAGTTCGGGAACAATGTTCCGGGGCGGGGTCCACTCCCCGTTTACCTTTGTCGAGTAAAAGGCAGCGTCGTAGAACTGGAGCTTGGATACATAGACGATCGATTGCTCATCCCCCGAAACAACCGGGTTGATATCAGAGAACCGCGTGTTGATCTTGTCTCCCAGGTTAAGGAAATCGGTATCCACAGGCTTCTTTTTCAACTCAATGGCAGCATTGCAGGCATCGATCTGCTCCCTGACCAGGTCGGTGTCGTAGATTTTCTCATCCACGATGGAAAGGAATCGGTTGAATTCCCTGATGGCATCTTCGATGCGGTCGTTGACCAGGTAAGCTTTTCCAAGGTAAAAGACAACTTCGGGAGGTGCAGCCCGCTCCTTGAAGTTATTTTCCCTGTATTTGGGATTGATGTTTTCCGACGCATCAGCGAGGTAACGGATGGACTTGTCCTTCTCAAAAGGATCGTTCAGGTAACAGACACCGATCTTGTAATTGATATCATCGTTCTCCGGGTCTTCCCTGTGGATCCTGAGGTAAAGCGGAAGGGCTTCACTGTATTCCTCGAAAAGGAAGTACGACTCGGCTTCGAGAAAGGTTTCCTTGAGATCGGGACTCTGGCTAAAAAGTGTCAATGGCGCTGTGACAAACAGGAGGAGATAAAAAGAGAAGAGTCGTCTCATACATCAAAGTTTTTAAATATCAGTCTGGTCGTACCAACGGAACCGTCTGGTTTTTCAACAGTAAACCGGGCGGCACCGGGATGCGTCCGGCAGCACCGGCCGGGTGACTGCGTCGCGCAGGAATACACGGTTCCGATGCCGGATCAGAATACTCCCGTCCTTTCGGAACATTAAACAAAAATAATAATAAACTTGATAGAATCGATGTAAATCGGGAGCGTGCTTTACGGCAGGCATTTTTTTGACTTACAGGTGTTCCGCGGCTGTCAACCCGTCATTTGTGGCTTTGAACGGGAGAGTTCAGCAGCCGATGAAGCGGATTCCTTTTATCAGAATATTGAAATCGTTGGTCACTTTATAATCCTTGGCATACTGGATATTCATCCGGTTTACCTGTTCCGCATCCTGCAAAGATCCTGCGCAACAGCCTGAGGGATTGAGAATTCCCTTTTTAAGTCGCGGCAGAACCGACATGTCGAGCGAAGGATGTAAGCCATAACCGATCCAGCTGCGTTTCCCGAACAGAATCATGAAACAATTCTTCAGGGCGCGGAAGCGACGGGGGATAAACCAGGCCCAGAAAGGCGATAAAAGGAGCAGGATGATTGAGGAGACCAGGTCGAAAAGTCTTTTTGACCGGAGATTGGACGGTTTGCCGATCGAATTGAAGTGGATCGTGTAAAGGTCGCCGGCAGTATTGATGCTGTTGCTGCCAATGATCGACAGGCTCTCCGGCGGGGCGATCTTATAGTCGACACTGACCCCGATCAGCAGCGACATGTTCCTGATGATGTCCTGCGCCGGGATGTCTTTTGCGCAGAAAACTATCTCATCAATCCGGTTGATGGCCACGATCTCCCTGATCTGGTCAATCGATCCGATATAGGCTGCCCCGGCTTCACTTTCGGGATTTACAAAACCGATGACATCCGGGATAATGTGGGTCTGACGGAGAAGACCGGAGACCCTTCCGGCTTCATTTTCCCTGCCGATGATCACAATCCGCTTCCGCTTCTGAAGGTCGAACTCGTAATCCTTTACTCCGGCCAGGTGGAACAGGAAGCGGAGTCCGGAGGTGACCAGTATGGCATAGGCTGAGCCAAGCAGGATCAGTGCCCTGGAGAACCGGTATTCCTCCGGCAGCAGGGCATAGATGATGAGGATCACCAGTGTGCCCGTGAGATGCCCCCGCAGGTAGGACAGGTATTTCAATGGTTTGTCGTAACCTCCTGAATAATAGATTGAAAGCAGCCATATCAGGATGTAGCCCGGCACCACGAACCAGGTGAAATCGGGGGGATAATAATTGCTGTTCCCGAATTTGAACTGTTCCCAGAAGGGCAGCAGCAGGAGGTAGCCGGCAAAGATCAGCAGACCGTCGAGTGCAGGCCGGTAGATCCTTTTAAAGAACCTGCGCAGTATGGCCAGGGAGGCCCGCAGGTAAATGGCAAAATTGATCAGGGCCGAATACAGCCGTGCATTCCTCGAGGAAAAATGCTTCCTCGCGAAAATAATCATGGCGTTGTAAAAGACCAGCACGTAGTTGATACTGCCTTTTTTGGTACTCTCCCCTTTATAGTGGATGATCGTTGTTTCGGGGAAATAATAGTTTTTGTAACCTGCTTTGAGGATCCGGTAGGAGAGGTCGATATCTTCCCCGTACATAAAATAGTCTTCATCGAGCAAGCCCGCCCTGTCGAGCGTTTCTTTCCTTATCCACATGAAAGCCCCCGACAATACATCCACCGGATTGATTTCATCACGGCTCAGGTAGGTGAGATGGTATTTTCCGAATTTTCTCGATCCGGGAAAAAGCCGGGACAGACCAAAGATCTTGTAAAAGGATACCTCGGGGGTGGGGAGGGAGCGTTTCGATTCGGGGAGAAAATGTCCTTTTCCGTCGATCATCCTTACCCCGAGTGCCCCTGCTTCCGGATGGCCGTCCATAAAAGCGAGGCATTTCCGGAAGGTATCTTCTTCCACAACGGTGTCGGGATTCAGCAGGAGGACATATCTACCCCGGGCAAGCCGCATGGCCTGGTTGTTGGCTTTGCTGAACCCGTAGTTTTCGCGGTTCTCAATCAGTGTCACCCAGGGGAACTTCTCCCTGATCAGGGCACAGGATCCGTCGACCGAGTTATTGTCGACTACAAAGACCTCCCCCGAGATACCTTCCATGGCCCGGGCGACCGAATGGATGCATTGTTCCAGGAAGTACTTTACGTTATAATTGACAATAACTACAGAGAGATCCATGCCTGGTATTTGGGGTTAAGGTATGAAATTTTGCCTTACTCTGCCAGGCTGATGTCCACTTCCACCTGGTTCCTGAGCAGGTCATTCAGGGTTTCCCGCTGCCTGATCAGGTAATCTTTTCCCTTGTGAATAAGGATCTCAGCCGGTTTATACCTCGAGTTATAGTTCGACGACATGGAGAAGCAATAGGCTCCAGCGTTCCTGAACATCAGGAAGTCGCCTTCGGAAATCTCACTGATCTTCCGGTTCCATCCGAAGGTGTCGGTTTCGCAGATATAACCGACTACGGTGTAAATGCGTGTTTTTCCTTCCGGATTGCTGACATTCACAATGTCGTGGTAGGCATCGTAGAACATCGGGCGGATCAGGTGGTTCATCCCCGTATCCAGGCCGGCAAAAACAGTCGCTGTGGTATGTTTGATGACATTCACCCGTGCCACAAAATAGCCGGCTTCACTCACCAGGAATTTTCCGGGCTCAAAATACAAGGTCAGGTCTTTTCCGTATTCCATGCAGAACTGGTTGAAGCGCTCGCTCAGTTCTTTACCCAGCACATCAATATCGGTATAGATGTCGTCGGGCTTATAGGCAACCTTGAAGCCGCTGCCGAAATCCACGTAGTCGAGATTGGGGAAATTTTTGATAGTGTTGAACATGATGTCGGCCCCCTTCAGGAAGACATCAATATCCAGGATATCGCTGCCCGTGTGCATGTGCAGGCCTTCTACCTTCATGTTATTGGTTTCGATCACCCGCATCACGTGGGGGATCTGGTAGATGGAGATGCCGAATTTGGAATCGATATGCCCGGTAGAGATCTTGTTGTTTCCCCCGGCAAGCAGGTGGGGGTTGATCCGGATGCATACCGGAACACTGTGCCCGTACTTGTGGCCGAACTGCTCCAGGATGGAAATATTGTCGATGTTCACCTTCACGCCGAGCTCCACCGCCTTGTCGATCTCCTCCAGCGAGACACAATTCGGAGTGTAAATGATATCCTGGGGATGAAAACCCGCAGCCAGTCCCAGCCTGACCTCCTGGATCGATACGGCATCAAGCCCCGATCCCAGCTCCCTGAAAAGCTTCAGAACATTGATATTGGTCAGGGCCTTACAGGCATAATTGATCTTGACCCGCGTTCCGCTGAAAGCGTCTTTCATGCGTTTGTATTGCGCGATCATTTTCCCCGTTTCATAGATATAGAGCGGCGATCCGTATTTTTTTACCAGCGAAAGCAGCGGGATGCCGTCGGTGAGGTACTGGTTCTTCTTTAACTCCATGTTTAGCTGTAGTGATTGATGCCTGGCAAAATTAACAAATAAAAGCGTATCTTATCCTTCCTGAGGGCGGTGTAAGGCAGGGGTCCTGCTGTTTTCCTATTTAATATTCCTGAAGATCTCCTCAAAGGGGGTGCGGTTGATGATCGATCTTCCAAGGGTCACCTCATCGGCATATTCCAGGTCATCGCCGATCGCCACCCCGCGGGCCAGGGTGGTTACCTTCACCGGGAGCCCGTGAAGTTTGCGGAAGATGTAGAAATTGGTCGTGTCGCCTTCCATCGTGGTGCTCAGAGCAAGGATCACCTCCTTCACCTCGCCGCTGCCTGCCCGGGCTACCAGCGAATCAATGGTCAGATCGGATGGCCCGATCCCGTCCATGGGGGAAATTATCCCCCCGAGAACATGATAAACACCGCTGAACTGCTGCGTGTTTTCAATGGAGATGACATCCCGGATCGTTTCCACCACGCACACCGTGCTGCGGTCGCGGTAGCGGTCGGCGCAGATGGGACAAAGCTCAGTATCCGAAATATTATGACAGACCGAGCAATGGACAAGATCCTTCTTCAGCCGGAGGATGGCCTGGCCGAATTGTTCCACATCGGCATCTTCCTGTCTCAGGAGGTAGAGGACCAGTCGCAGTGCGCTCTTTTTACCTATCCCCGGAAGTCCGGCAAAGGCATCGACGGCCGACTCAAGTAACCGGGATGAATAGCTGTGTGACATATGCAGTTTTGATCAGCCCAAATTTAGTATTCCACCTCTTACCCCGCAATTTTTTTGCCTTTTAATTGGTTTTCCATGAAAATTCGATCATCTTAGCCGGCTGAAAACGGCAGTCTTGAAACCCCTTACCATAGTCATTATCATCGGCGCATATTTCAGCCTCCTGATCCTGATCTCCCTGATCTCGGGAAGGAAGGCCGACAGTTCCGCCTTTTTCCTGGGCAACAGGAAATCTCCCTGGTACATTGTTGCCTTCGGGATGATCGGGGCTTCACTTTCCGGGGTGACCTTTATCTCGGTTCCGGGCTGGGTGGCCGACAGCCAGTTCACCTACATGCAGATGATCCTCGGATATCTCGCGGGCTATGCGGTGATTGCCAATATCCTGATGCCGGTATACTACCGTCTTCAGCTGACCAGTATTTACGGATACCTCGAAGGCCGTTTCGGGAGAAATGCCTATAAAACCGGAGCCTCCTTCTTTCTGCTTTCACGGGTTATCGGCAGTTCCTTCCGCCTCTACCTGGTGGCAAGGGTCCTGCAACTGACGGTCTTTGATGCCTGGGGCGTGCCCTTCTGGCTCACCGTTGTGGTTACGATTGCCCTGATCTGGCTGTATACCTTCCGCGGCGGGATAAAAACCATTATCTGGACCGATACCCTGCAGACGGCAGCCATGCTGCTTGCCGTGGTTCTGAGTGTTATCATGATCAGCAGGGAAATGGGGCTGAGTAGCAGCCAGCTCTTTCATACCATCAGGGAAAGCCACCTGTCACGGGTATTTGTCTTCGACGACTGGAACAAGGCCAATCATTTTATCAAGTATTTCTTCAGCGGGGCCTTTATTACCATCGTCATGACCGGACTCGACCAGGATATGATGCAGAAAAACCTCTCCTGCCGGAATATCCGCGAAGCCAAAAAGAATATGTACTGGATGAGTGCCGCCCTGGTACCGGTTAATCTGCTCTTCCTTTCACTCGGTGCCATCCTGGTGATTTTTGCCGGCCGCTCGGGCATCGCCATCCCTGCCTCCACCGACGACCTGTTCCCTCTGATTGCCACCGGCGGCTACCTGCCTCCAGTTATCGGTATCCTTTTTATCATAGGCCTGGTCGCCGCAGCCTATTCCAGCGCCGATTCCGCCCTTACCGCCCTGACCACTTCCTTTACCGTGGATATCCTGGATGCAGGAAGACTGGGTGAGGAAAGGCTTAACCGGACCAGAAAACTGGTTCATGTGGGCATTTCCCTGGTGCTTGTGCTGGTTATCCTGATCTTCCGCCTGATCAACGACGAAAGCGTGATCTCCGCCATTTTCAGGATTGCAGGTTATACCTACGGTCCCCTGCTCGGCATTTATGCCTACGGACTGTTCACCAAACGGAAAGCCGCCGACCGGCTGATCCCGGTGGTGGCCGTGCTTTCTCCTGTGCTCACCTATCTATTCAACAGGGGAGTGACCTTGATCTGGGCAGATTATAAATTCGGCTTCGAACTGCTGATCATAAACGGCGCCATCACCTTTGCCGGCCTGCTGCTGATCTCCGGGAAAAGATTTGTAAAGTAAAAAGGGACAACAAACGGGCCCGTGGCCTGGTCTGCTGTCCCTTTCAGCTGGTAGTTAGTAAAATCCTTATTCCTTATCGGAGTCAACCGAGTATATTTCCTGGATAATATCCTTGTATTTCTCGGCGAGCACCTTACGTTTGAGTTTGAGGGTGGGCGACATTTCTCCCGTTGCCGGCGACCACTCTTCCTTCACCAGGCGGAAACGCTTGATACGTTCAACCTGTCCGAGCGATTTGTTCAGTTCATTGACCTCCTGCTGGAACCTTTCAATCACACGCTGATCCTTGATGAGTTGTTCGTTATCGCGGAACTTGAAATCATGTTTGGCGGCCCAGTTATGCAGGAAGTGGAAGTTCGGGGAAATCAGCGCACTGGCAAATTTCTGGTGTTCACCGATCACCATGAGCTGTTCGATAAAGAATGACTCCTTGAACTTGTTTTCGATGGCCTGCGGCGCAATATATTTTCCGCTCGAAAGTTTGAAGATCTCCTTCTTACGGTCGGTGATCTTCAGGAAACGACCCTCCACAATCTCTCCGATATCTCCCGTATGGAAATACCCGTCCTCGTCGATGGCTTCCTTGGTCAGGTCGGGCTGCTTGTAATAGCCTCTCATGACATTGGGACCGCGGACAATGATTTCACCATCTTCGGCGATCTTCACTTCCACATCCTTGATGATCAGACCTGCACAGCCCAGGCGGAATTCCTTGGTGCGCTGGTTGCCCACAGCGATAACGGGGGAGGTCTCGGTGAGGCCGTAGCCCTCATAAACTTCGATGCCGGCAGCCATGAAAACCCGGATCAGTCGCGGCTGGATGGCTGCGCCGCCGGTGATAATGGTTTTGGTACCGCCAAGACTGCTGCGCCACTTGGAGAACACCAGTTTGTCGGCGATCTTCAGCTGTAGCATATAAAAGAAGCCGTTTTTTCCACCCGGGTTATACTTCAGACCAAGGTTCACCGCCCAGAAAAAGATCGAGCGGGTAATCCCCTTTAGGTCCTTGCCTTTGCCGAGGATCTTATCGTAGACGTTTTCAAGCAAGCGGGGAACCGCACCGAAGATGGCCGGATTCACTTCCTGGGCATCGCGCGCGATGGTTCCCATATTCTCTGCGTAGTAAATGCTCATGCCCTTATACTGGAACAGCATGTTGATCATCCTTTCGTATACGTGGCTTATCGGGAGAAAGGACAGGGCCCTGTCTTTCGTGCCGTAATCGACATGGTAATCACAGGTGACAGCATTTGACACCAGGTTTTTGTGGGTCAGCATGACCCCTTTGGGCATGCCTGTGGTCCCGGAGGTATAGAGAAGGGTAAGCAGATCATCTTCCCCGATGTTTTTCTTGGTTTCCTCCAGTTCAGCACGGTACTTTTCTTCGTTGGCTTCGCCGAGGCTGACAAGCTCTTTCCATGAACGGGCTCCTTCGACATCGTTATAGGTATAAATGTCGCGGATGCTCGGGGCACTTTCAGCCAGAACGCTGATACGCTTGTAAAGGGCAGAGTCCGAAACGATGACCAGCTGTGGTTCGGCATGATTGAAGATGTATTTGTACTCTTCGTCACCGATGGTCGGGTATACCGGAACGTGAACAAAACCGCCCATGGATAATGCAATATCCATAAAATTCCATTCGGGACGGTTATTGCTGATGGTGGCGATCCGATCGCCTTTTTTTATTCCCAGAGCCATCAAACCGTAGGCCAGCAGGGTGGAGTAACGGCGGTAATCCCTGGTGCTGTATTTCACCCATTGGTTGTTTACCCGGGCGGCCAGCATATCCTCCTTATCGGGGACGATGGACTCCAGCCGGTCAAGAATGTCGAAAGTTCTTTTCATCCTGTTTGTAGTTTTAGAGGGCTAAAAATAGTAAAACTTTGACAACTTTTTCGAATCAAACAAATCGGATGCCGGAACAGCATGGGTATAAGGCAACTAACCTATTGATATTCAATAGTATAAGTAAGATTAAAATTTCGGCAATTTTCGACTATTTCTGTCAGGAGATCAGGGTTCTGGCTTTCTGCAGGGCCTGTTGAATCCCTTCGGGCTTTTTCCCTCCCGCAGTGGCAAAGAAGGGCTGTCCGCCTCCGCCACCGTTGATTTCCTTCGCCAGGTCCCGGATCAGTTCAACCGCGTTGTAGCCTTTCTCGCTCACAAGTTCGTCGCTGATCATCAGCGCAAGGTTGACTTTCCCTTCCGTTTCGGCAGCCAGGACAAGGAAAAGCCTGTCGAATTCTTCCCTGAGCTGGAAGGCGATGTTTCGCAGGGCTGCTGCATTCGGTACCTCGATCTTTGCCGCAATAAAGCTGATGCCATTCACCTGTTCGGCACTCCCGGCAAGCATTTTCGAGGTTTCGCGGACCTGTGCGCTTTCAAATGCTTCCACTTTCTTCAGCAGGGTCTGGTTCATCTCTGCCAGTTTTCTCACGGCTTCGGCAGGGGCAAGGTTCTTTTCCACAATACCGGAGATTTCCGTGAGGGCATCCAGCTGGCCGTCGATGTATTCTTCGGCTTTTACACCGCTCACGGCTTCGATCCGCCTGATCCCGGCAGCCACTGCACCTTCCTTGATAATCCTGAAAGACCCGATCGACCCCGTAGCGCTGACATGGGTTCCGCCGCATAATTCAACAGAATCGCCGAAGCGGATGACCCTGACCCGGTCACCGTATTTCTCGCCGAAAAGGGCCATGGCTCCCATTTCTCTGGCACTGTCCACCGGCATGGACCGGTGTTCGTCGAGCGGAGTGTTGTTCCGTATGGCCTGCTGGACATGATGTTCGATCTTCCTCAGTTCCTCATCGCTCACTTTCTGAAAGTGGGAGAAGTCGAAGCGCAGGTATTCGGGATGAACGAGCGATCCTTTCTGCTCGACATGGGTACCGAGCAGATCCCGGAGTGCCTTGTGTAAAAGATGTGTGGCCGAATGATTGGCTTCGGTCTGTGCCCTGAGTTCGCTGTTTACAATGGCTTCAAGGGGGGCGTTGAGATCCTCGGGAAGCTGGGTGGTGATATGGATGCTGAGGTCGTTCTCCTTCACGGTATCCACTACGGCAATCGAACGGCCTCCCGAAACCAGGGTCCCCCGGTCTCCGACCTGTCCGCCGCTCTCCGCGTAGAAAGGAGTACGGTCAAGTACAATATGATAAAGAGTTTTCCCTTTAGTCTCTACTTTCCGGTACCGGGTGATCCTCACGGTTCCTCCCGTGTGGTCATAACCTGTAAACTCGCTTCCTTCGCCTGGCAACAGCACTTCCCAGTCTTCTTTTTCGGTAGCGGCATCCTGTCTTGACCTGGCTTTCTGGGCAGCCATTTCCTTTTCAAACACGACCCGGTCGACTGTCATATTCTGTTCCCTGAGGATCAGTTCGGTAAGGTCGAGGGGGAAGCCGTAAGTGTCGTAAAGCTGGAAGACATCCTTTCCGTCGGCCACCGTGCTGCCGGCCTTGCGGCATTTTTCAGTGGTCTGCTCCAGCAGCCTGATCCCGTTTTCAAGGGTCCGGAGGAAGGTCTGTTCCTCTTCCATGATCACCCTTGCGATCAGTTCCTGCTGGACTTTCAGTTCATTGTAATAATCTCCCATCACAGTTACCAGCGCAGGTACGATCCTGTGTATGAACGGGTCCTGCTGTTTCAGGTAGGTATAGCTATACCTCACCGCACGGCGCAGGATCCTCCGGATCACATAGCCGGCCTTATTATTGGACGGGATCTGCCCGTCGGCGATGGAAAAGGCTATGGCGCGAAGGTGATCGGCAATCACACGCATGGCAATGTCGGAGGCCGGAGAGCTGCCGTAGGCGACCGAGGAAAGCCGGCTTATCTCACTGATCAGCGGGGTAAAGATGTCGGTATCGTAATTCGATTTTTTGCCCTGGACCGCCATGCAAAGTCTTTCAAAACCCATCCCGGTGTCCACATGTTTCTCGGGCAGGAGCTCTAGCTGGCTGTCGGCCTTGCGGTTATACTGGATAAATACCAGGTTCCAGATCTCAATCACCAGCGGATTACCTTTATTCACCAGTGCAGCACCGTCAAGCTGGTTGCGCTCTGCCTGATCCCTCAGGTCGATATGGATTTCGGAGCAGGGTCCGCAGGGGCCCGTGTCTCCCATCTCCCAGAAATTGTCTTTTTTTGAACCGTTAAGGATCTTTTCCGACGACACATGCTTCTTCCAGGCTTCAAAGGCTTCGTTGTCCCTTTCGACACCGTCATCAGGACTACCTTCGAAAATGGTCACATAGAGCCTGTCTTTTTCCAGCTTCAATACACCGGTAAGATATTCCCAGGCCCAGTCGATTGCTTCATTTTTAAAGTAATCACCGAAGGACCAGTTCCCTAGCATTTCGAACATCGTATGATGGTAAGTGTCGTGGCCGACCTCTTCAAGATCGTTGTGCTTCCCCGTTACCCTGAGGCATTTCTGTGAATCGGCAACCCGGAGAGCCTCGGCTTTCCTGTTTCCCAGGAAGATATCTTTGAACTGGTTCATCCCGGCATTGGTGAACATCAGGGTGGGGTCGTTTTTTATCACCATGGGTGCCGAAGGAACGATTTTATGTGCCCTGTCTGCGAAGAAGTTAAGAAAAGACTGCCTGATCTCCTGAGATGTCAACATCGTAGAATTTTTGTTAATTTTTTAAAAAAATGTAACCCTGTCTGGTAAACCGCCGTAAAAACCGTTGAAAAGCCCGGATTTAACCGTAAAACTGCAGCAAAAGTAAATTTTTTAGGTAATATTTTGGGTGATTATCACAGGTTTTTTATTTTTAGCTTTTGAATGAGAAACTTATTTGGTCGAAAATATTACTTTAACCCTGATACCCTGATGATTGAAGCGGTGAGAAGAACACCGCGGCAGAAAATCGTCAGGATCTTCATTTATACGGGTATTGCTTTGTTTTCAGCCCTTTCCCTGAGGATAGCCTTCGAAAGTCTTAGCTCATCCCCGAAAGAGAAAATCTATACACAGAATAACGAAAGCCTGAGAAATCGTTTCCGGCAGGTTGAAGATGATCTTAAAGAGAAGGAAAAGCAGCTGGCCACCCTGAGAATGAGAGATGATCTGTTGTACAGGGCCATCTTCGGCATGGAACCTTTGTCGCCGTCGGTCAGGGAAGCCGGTACCGGGGGTACTTTCAGGTACCAGTCGCTGTTGTCGATCTCCGATCCCGATGAGATCATTGATGCATTTAACCGTATCGATAAGCTAAGCAGCAAGGCCCAGGTGCAGTCGCTTTCGTTCGGAGACCTGTATGAAAAAGCACTGAACAAGCAGAAGTTGCTCGCCAGCAAACCATCGATACAACCGATCTCTCCCGAGGACCCCTTCTGGATCACTTCGGTCTTCGGGATCCGGCGTGATCCTTTCACCCGTTTGCTCACGGGTCATCATGGCATCGATCTGGCGGGTCCCCTGGGGCTCGAGATACATGCCACCGGCGACGGTGTCGTCACAGTGGCGGAGGCTAACAGGAGCGGCTATGGCCGGGAGGTTGTGGTATCTCATGGCTTTGGCTATACTACCCGTTACGCTCACCTTCAGAAAATCCTCGTAAAACCCGGACAGAGGGTAAAGAGGGGCCAGGTGATCGGAACCCTGGGCAGTTCGGGCCGCTCCACAGGTCCGCACCTGCATTATGAAGTTCGCTTGAATAATGCTCCGCTGAACCCGACGTATTATTATTACGAAGAACTGACTCCCGGGGAGTACAGGCAGATCGCCGAACGGGCAACAAATTGAGCATTTTCTCAGAATTCGTCTTTTTTTGCTACTTTCGCTCAGAATTTTTTTCGAATGGCTAAGTCGAAGTACAGGTTCATACCGGAAGAACTGAGCTACCGGAAGATGCACGAGGGAAAGGGTGCCAGGTTCTGGCGCACAGCTGCCTATGTGGCGGCGATCATCGTGGTCGGTTTCCTGCTCAATTTCTTTTATTCACTTTTTTTCGACAGCCCGAGGGAAAGGCAGATCAGAAGAGAAAACCAGGAATTACAGAGGCAATACGATATTCTGAAGGAAAGAAAGCAGGTGGTGGATACGGTGATCCAGGAAGTGCGCCGGACCGATGAAAATATTTACCGGCTGATCTTTGAGACAGAACCGGTCGACAAGGGACTGGACGAGAACCAGACCGATCCGTACCAGGCACTGAAGAAACTCACCGACCAGGAAATCGTTGGCAGGTCGGCTGCCGATCTCGACAGTGTGTTTGCCAGTATCAGTGCCAGCGCCCAGACCTATAATGTCTTGATGATCAAAAGCGAGTCGAGGGCAGAGATGCTCTCCTGCCTGCCGGCCATACAACCGATCGATAATCCCGATCTGACCCGTACGGCCTCCGGCTTCGGGGAAAGGATCCATCCCATTTACAAAATCAACAAATTCCACTCGGGCATGGACTTCACCGCGCCGGTCGGGACACCGGTCAGGGCCACCGGCGACGGAGTCGTGGAGATCGCTGAAGCTTCAAAACGGGGGAGCGGGAACCGGATTGTGATCGACCATGGCTATGGCTACAAAACGATCTATTCCTATCTCGATGAGATCAAGGTGCGACCGGGCAGAAAGGTCAGGCGGGGAGATGAAATCGGAACTGTGGGAAACACCGGTCTGTCGGTGGCTCCACACCTGCATTACGAAGTCGAACTGAACGGCAAACTGGTGAACCCGGTGAACTATTATTTCCTTGAATTATCCCCTGCACAATACGACAGGATGATCTATATATCGAAAAAATCTGGTCAATCTTTTGATTGATTGCACTTTTTATTATATTGCATCCGGTATGGAAAGATTCTTTTTCGATCACAATACCCTTCAGTATCAGAAGGTTGAGTTATCTGGCAAGCAAAAGCTTACCAGGTTTCTTTATTTTATGATACCCTCCGTTATTGTGGCTGCGGGAATTATGCTCTATGCCGACAGCAATTTTGAGTCTTCCAAACTGACCCGTTTGCTTGCGACCCAGCAGGATCTGACCTATGAAATCGGACTGGTTGAACAGGATGTCCGTCAGTACGACAAAATGCTGGAGGATATCCGCTACAATGACGATCAGATCTACCGGGTGTATTTCGAAGTCGACCCGCTGCCCGCCACCGTCAGGGATGCCGGATCGGGTGGTAATGTGAGGTATACGGATCTGCAGAACAGCAAATTTTCCGGTCTTTTGATCCCCACCTTCCGTGATATTGATGCCCTTTCGAGAAAACTGGTGGTTCAGATGAAGTCCTTCGAAGATGTAGTGGAAATGGCAAAGTCCAAGGAGGCGAGGCTTGCTGCCCGTCCGGCCATTCAGCCTATCAGCACAAAGGATCTGACCCGCTTCGGCTCCGCTTTCGGGATGAGGCTCCATCCGATCCTGAAAGTTTACAGGATGCATGAGGGGATCGATCTTACCTGTCCCAGGGGAACCAATATCTATGCCTCGGCCGATGGTACCGTGATCGAAGCCGAGTTCACCAACGGAGGCTACGGAAAGAAGATTGTCATTGATCATGGATACGGATATACCACGCTTTACGGACACTGTTCAAAGATCCTCGTGGAAAAAGGACAGAAGGTCAAGCGGGGAGAAGTGATCGGACTGGTTGGAAACACCGGCTTATCGACCTGCCCCCACCTGCACTATGAGGTCAGGATCAATAACAGGCCCGTCAACCCGATCTATTATTATGCCAATGACCTGTCGGCCGGCGAGTACGAAAAGATGATCGATATGCTCTCCAACGCCGATCCTAATTTTGATATCAACTGATAATCCCTTCTGCTGATGAACTTTCTTTTACTCCTGCTTGCAATGGCAGTGAAGGGCGGTCCTTTGTCCGATACCACGCAACACGCATTCGCGGCTGCCGACAGCCTGACGAAAAGCAGGGTGACCATCCTCTGTACCGGCGACCTAATGCCGGGAACCGACTATCCCTCTTCAAAATACCTTCCGCCACGGAATAACTGCGTTGCATTGTTTGGCGATGCTGCGGAACTGATCCGGAGCGCCGATGTGGCCGTCGGGAACCTGGAAGGGGTCTTTGCCGACGGTTCGGCCACTGCCAAAGTATGCCGCGACACGCTGAACTGCTATGTGTTCAGGATGCCCGATGAATATGCCGGCTGCATTGAAGCAGCAGGTTATGATGCCCTGAGTGTGGCAAACAACCATGTTAACGATTTCGGGGTGGCAGGAAGAACCCATTCCTCGAAAGTCCTTGACGAAACCGGAATGCATTATGCCGGTTTTACCACTCATCCATGGACCATCTTTGTGAAGGACAGCATCAGGTACGGCTTTGCCGCCTTTGCGCCCCACACCGGTACCATGGATATGAAAGACTACAAAGGAGCCGCTGCCATCGTGAAGATGCTGGATGATAGCTGTGATATTGTGATAGTTTCCTTTCATGGCGGAGCAGAAGGGAAGGATCACCAGCACCTGGTCAAAGGCGATGAGGAATTCCTGGGATACAACAGGGGCAGTGTTTACCGTTTTGCCCACACTGTAGTGGATGCCGGCGCCGATGTGGTATACGGGCACGGGCCCCACGTGGTGAGGGCGGTGGAGCTTTACCGCGACAGGCTGATCTGTTACAGCCTCGGCAACTTCTGCACCTATTCCCGTTTCAACCTGAGCGGACCCAATGCGCTCGCACCCGCGGTGATGGTCACTACCCGCAACGACGGTTCCTTTATTGAGGCACAGATCTTTCCCTTTCTTCAACTGGGGGAAGGAGGACCGGTGAAGGACCCCTCTGGCAAAGCCATCAGTAAGATCAGGGAACTCACGGAAGCCGATCTCCCGGGACAGGGGATTGAAATTACCAATGAGGGATCTATTAAACGGAAACCATCCTTATGAAAAGACAGTCTTTGACCCTGCTGTTTATTGCCTTATCGCTGAGCTTTTTGAAGGGCCAGGCGGGCGGAGTGGAAGTACTGAACGGCACCTTCCTTGGGAATGTCACCAGGAACTATTACGGCGACCGGGCTCCCGACCGCCTCGATATCCTCTGGCAACTGAGCCTGGGCACCGGAAAAACCGTGATCTCCAGGAAAGAAGGCTCCCGGAGCTGGAGCGGGGCAGGATGGACCGGTCAGCCGCTCATTGTAAAGGAAGGGAACGACACCTTTCTTATCCAGGGGGCTTACGATCATAACCTGAAGAAAATCAGCGCCTCAACCGGAAAAATTGTCTGGCAGTACCGTTACGACGATGTGATTAAGGGCACCGGTTCACTGTGGGTAAAGAGTGATAATTATGGACGGCCCGAAGACATCCTGATCCTGCAGGGAAGCCGCCTGGGGATCGGAAATTACCTCGATTCCCCGCATGTGCCCAGCTACAGGGCGATCTCATATTTCACGGGGAAGGAAATGTGGCGGCTCGATGTGACCTGGACCGACAGTTACAGCAGAGATGTAGACGGATCGGCACTGGTGATAGGGGATACCGCTTACATCGGACTGGAAAATTCCCTCTTTACGGTTTTCAGTCCCGATCCGGCCCATGCAGCCCTCCGCGACAGCATGCTTCAGCCCCGGATCTATCTTCAGCGAAAACTCTATTTCCCCCGTGACGTCACCCAGCATAAGTACAATGTGGTTACCGAATCCTCCCCGTCAAAAATCGGAAGGATGATCTACGTGACCTCTGGCTCGGGTCATGTCTGGGGCTACGAAATGGACCTGAAGGAACTGACCTGGGATTATCCCACCGGATCCGACATGGACGGTTCACCCGTGGTGGCCGGCGACCGCTACCTGCTTGTTCCGGTTGAGAAGCAGTATATTCAGGGCAAAGGCGGCATTCTGTTCCTCGATCCCTCGAAAACTCCTTCCGAAGCTGCAATCTGGTACTGCCCGGTCAACGATACGGCCTATGCCAGCTGGCAGGGCGGGGTGATCGGTTCGGCAGCAGTCACCGACCATTACAACGATAGGCATCTGGCTGCTTTTACCGGTGTCGACGGTATCCTCAGGGTAGTGAAATACGATGAGCTCAGCGGAAAGAAAGTTTACGGTCCCGACGGCAGTACCCTCTTTGACGAACCAGTGAGCGTATTTACCTATAAAACAGGTCCTTCCATTTCGACGCCCCTCTTTACATCCAACCGGCTGGTTGTTTGCGGATACGACGGGATTTACCTTTTCGCCTACGACGAAGAGAACCACTTTACGCTGCTTGATCATTTCGCGGCGGCAGTGGAAGCCACACCGGTGGTTGCCGGCGGGAAACTGTTTATCGCATCAAGGAACGGATATCTCTATTGTTTCGGTAAAAAAGATTGAAAATAAGGCAGATTATTTTTAAATTGGACTTGTTTCCGAAAAACTGCTTTCCTCATGCCCTACAAAGAACAAAAGGTTGAAAAGCTCTATTTTACCATTGGTGAAGTGGCAGAGATGTTCAACGTGAATACCTCCCTGATCCGTTTCTGGGAGAAGGAGTTCGATATCATCAAACCCAAAAAGAACAAAAAAGGTAACCGGCTCTTTACGAAAAAGGATATTGATCATTTTCACATGATCTATCACCTTGTGAAAGAACAGGGTATGACGCTTAAGGGAGCGCAGATGAGGCTGAAGGAAAATCCGGAGGAGGAGGAGAAAAACTTTGAAGTGATCGCCATCCTCAAGAATGTCAGGGACATGCTGGAAGAGGTGAAAACGCATCTTTGACAGGACTTTACGGCACAGGCTATGAGACTTTCCGAGATAATCAGGGTACTGGAGCAGCATGCCCCACTTTCCCTGCAGGAGTCATACGATAATTCGGGTCTGCAGGTAGGCGATCCGAAGATGGACATCAACGGGGCCCTGATCACAACCGATGTGACGCCCGAGGTACTCGATGAAGCGATCCGCCTGGGCTTTAACCTGATCATTTCGCATCATCCGCTGATCTTTGGCGGGATCAAATCCCTGACCGGCCGGACGGTCACCGAGCAACTCGTAATCCACGCCATACGCAATGAGATAGCGATTTACAGCGGACATACAAATTTTGATGCCGTGTTCAACGGGGTCAGCCTGAAGATCTGTGACAAGCTGGGGCTGATTAATAACCAGATCCTGGAACCGGTGAAGGGCAGTCTGAAAAAACTGGTGGTATTCGTACCTCTTTCACATGCCGGAGAAGTAAGAGAGGCCCTATTCAGGGGCGGAGCGGGGGTGATCGGTAATTACGACAGTTGCAGCTTCAACCTGGAAGGAACGGGGACCTTCCGCGGAGGCGAAAATACCGATCCCTTTGTAGGCGAGAAAGGCAAGCTGCACAGGGAAGCCGAAGTGAGGATTGAGACCGTGATCCCTGCCCACCTGGCCGGTTCAGCAGTGGAGGCCATGAAACTTGTTCATCCCTACGAAGAAGTGGCCTATGACCTCTATCCCCTTGAAAACGACTATCCGCTGGCGGGCATGGGCATGCTGGGTGAATTGCCCGATGAAATGGATGAACTGATGTTCCTGCAGTTCCTGAAGGACCGGTTCTCTGCAGGATGCATACGGCATACGGCCTTACTCGGGAAAAAGGTGAGGAAGGTGGCGGTGTGCGGCGGAGCAGGGAGCTTCCTCCTGAAAAAAGCCATTGCGGCACGGGCCGATGTTTTTATTACCGGGGATATGAAGTATCACGGGTTTTTCGATGCGGTGGGCAGGATCCTGCTGGCAGATATCGGACATTATGAGAGCGAACAATTTACACAGGAATTATTTTATGAATTAATTATCAAAAATTTCCCTAAATTTGCAGTCCGTTTATCAGAAATAAATACAAATCCAATTAAATATTTCTAATCCATGGTGAAAGAAAAAACCAATGCAGAAGTGGCCGAGATGACAATAGAGGAGAGGCTCAGGGCACTTTATGAGTTGCAGCAGGTGGATACCTCTATTGATAAGATCCGTATCCTCAGGGGGGAACTCCCTCTTGAAGTACAGGACCTGGAGGATGAAATTGAAGGTCTTCAGACCAGGATATCCAAGTTTGATGAGGATATCGCCGCCCTGGAGAAATCCATTTCAGGGAAGAAACAGGAGATCCAGAACGCACAGGGCCTCATCAAGAAGTACGAGGAGCAGCAGAACAACGTCAGGAACAACCGTGAATACGATTCCCTGTCGAAGGAAATCGAGTTCCAGGTCCTTGAAATCGAACTCTGTGAAAAACGTATCCGTGAGTTCACCGCCCAGATCAATGAAAAGAAAGAAGTGATCGCCGAGTCGCAGAAGGTTTTCGACGAGAGGAAAGTCGACCTCGACAACAAGCGTAAGGAGCTGGAAGAAATTGTAGCTGAAACGCAGAAGGAAGAGGAACAGCTCATGGATAAGTCAGACAGCATTCAGCACCTGGTGGAAGGCAGGCTGCTCACAGCCTACAAAAAGATCCGTGCCAATGCACGTAACGGACTGGCTGTGGTTACCGTTGAGAGGGATGCCTGCGGCGGTTGCTTCAACAAGATCCCGCCCCAGCGTCAGTTGGACATCGCTTCAAGGAAAAAGATCATTGTTTGCGAATATTGCGGAAGGATTCTGGTCGACGACCAGATCTCCTCCCCGCTGGCAGAATAATAATTTTGAGAAACCGGATTACCGGGTGCGGCCGGCAGGGTTAATCCCCCTTTTTGCCTGCTTCACCCGGTTTCTCTTTGTACCACCCGCTGCCGTCTGCTTCATAACCGGGAATGTTTTCCACGGTATCCTCAATAAAAAGTTTCATTTCCAGGACTGACTGAGAAGACAGGTCCGAAGGTTCTCCGTTCAGATGGTTGTCGGACGTCAGGGTGAATACCGTTTTCCCCCCTTCCACGGGTTTACAGACATAAACAGGCAGGTAGGAACTGCTTTTCACGAAGGTTTGTTCCGGATTTTTTTCCACTTCAAGCGAAACAATGATCCCCCCGTTGCGGTAGCGCTCACGCTGGTTGGAGATCAGGTTTCCCATTGACCAGACGATTAACTTTCCTTCCGGCGACCGTTCGATGGGCTGCACAACGTGGGGATGCGACCCGATGATCACATCCGTTCCGTGAGCCAGAAGAAAACGGGCCAGTTCGCGTTGGGTGCGGTTTTCGGTCCGCTCGTATTCATTCCCCCAGTGCATAAAGGCGATCAGGAGGTCGGGTGAGGCCAGCCGGGCTTTTTCAATGTCGGCAGCGATCTGCGTGGTATCGATATAGTTGACGATATTCGGTGGCTGCACAGTCAGTCCGTTCGTGCCATAGCTGTAGTTCAGCAGGGCGAAGCGCACGCCCTTTTTCTCAAAGATCAGCGGGTAGTGCACCGCCCGCTCCAGCGAATCACGGAAGGTTCCCGTATGGATCAGGTCCAGGCTGTCGAGAATCCGGTGTGTTCTTTCCAGCCCTTTCTTCCTGCGGTCCAGCGCATGGTTGTTGGCATTTACGAGGATGTCGAATCCCGCTTCCTTCAGGCTTATGGCCAGGGCATCGGGACTAGAAAACTGCGGGTAGCCTTTGTAGGGAGGACCGGCCAGGTTCACTTCCAGGTTGCCCAGGGTGATGTCGGCTGTTCCCAGTTCGGGCAGGTTACGGAAATAGCTGCTGTAGTCGTAGCGATCCGTTGCCGGATCGTACGCCGATTCGATCTGGGAATCGTGCCCCATGATATCCCCTGTAAAGATCAGCTGCAGACGGATAGTGTCCTGTGCACCGGCAGGGTGCGACAGGAAAAGAAGTACAGTCAGTATGGCAGGGACTCTTACCATGAACCTCCGGCTCCGCCACCGCCGAATGATCCGCCGCCGCCGCCACTGAAGCCGCCACCGCCGAAACCGCCACCGCCGCCACTGAATCCACCCCAGCTGCCGCCGCTTCCCCTTCCGGAGTTCAGCATGCCCAGGGCGATCCACAGGGGCAGGTTACTGCGGCCCATTCCCACGCTCCTCCTGTTCCGGCCACCGAAGATGGCGCCGAAGATAATGATCATGACGATTATTGAGATCACTTTGGATAACTGCCCGGAGGAGGATTTACTGACATACTGGTCGGCGGTGAAATTTCCGTCGAGGAGGTTGATCAGGACATCTATGGCTTTGTTCACGCCTTCGTAGTAATTGCCGGCCCTGAACGACGGGAGCATCTCCTGCTCCACGATCCTTTTGCTCACGGCATCGGTTACAAACTCTTCCACACCGTAGCCGGTGGAGACGAAGGTCTTGTGGGCGTTCACGTCAATAAGAATGACGATCCCGTTATCCTTTCCCTGCTGGCCGACTTTCCATTTCTCGCCGATACGCTGTGCGAGGTCACCGGGCTCATAGCCCTTGCTGTCGCTCAGCGTCACTACGAAGATCTGTGTGGACGACCGTTGTTCAAAGGCTGCCAGTTTTTCGTTCAGCTGAGCACCTTCGGATCGGCTGAATGCGCCGGCATAATCGTTGACCCAGGCCGACGGTGCATCGGGTACCGGTAGGTCATCGGCTGCCTGCACTCCCAAAGGGAAAACAAAGAGCAGCAGGGCAATGACTGTATACAGATAGTTACGTTTTTTCATTATTTCCTCCCGAATGATATATCATCCGTTAATTCATTTTTGTCGTCCGACTGATGCGGAAAATGTTTTTTCAGTTGTTCGCCGGCAAGGGTGATACCCTGCGCGATCCCGTTGGCAAAACGCCCCTGGCGGAATTCAGCCTGCATCATTTCCTTGATCCCGTCCCAGAAATTTTCAGGGACCAGGCTGTTGATGCCAGCATCGCCAAGTATGGCAAAGGCCCGGTCTTTTACCGAAACGAAGAAGAGTACACCGTTCCGCTCGGCGGTACGGTGCATCTCCAGTTTTTTAAACCACCAGGCTGCACAGTCCATAATGTCACCGCGGCAACGGTTGCTGATATGGACCCTGATTTCTCCGGAACAGTTCATTTCGGCCTCCTGTATGGCCTTTCTGATCTGGATCTTTTCCCCTTCATTAAGGAATCGGGAAGCTCTCATGATCATCAGAATTGAACGGTGGGAGCTGTTTCGGCACCGGCGGTCGCCTCAAAATAGCCTTTCTTCTCAAGCCCCATCATCCCTGCGATAATGTTTTTCGGGAAACGGCGGATGGCCACGTTGTAAGCCTGAACCATTTCGTTGAACTTCCTCCTTTCAACAGCGATTCTGTTTTCGGTTCCCTCCAGCTGTGACTGGAGCTCCAGGAAGTTCTGATTGGCCTTGAGCTCGGGGTACTGTTCCACAGTGACCAGCAGCCGGGAGAGGGCGGAGCTCAGTCCCTGCTGGGCCTGTTCAAACTGGGCGATCGACTCGGGTGTAAGCTTGCTCGCATCTACATTAATGCTGGTGGCTTTGGCCCTGGCTTCGATCACCTGGGTGAGGGTCTGCTGTTCAAAATTAGCATAGCCCTTAACCGTGTTCACCAGGTTGGGGATCAGGTCGGCCCTGCGCTGGTAAACATTCTCCACGTTGGCCCACTGCCCGCTGACGGCTTCATCCTGCCTTACCAGGCCGTTGTAAAGTCCTACACCCCAGAGTGCCAGTAAAACAATGGCACCGACGATATACAATGTTGTTCTGTTTTTCATTTCTCGTAATTTTTTTGCTAAGGTAAAAAAACTTTCCCGGAAGGCCGGATCAGCGGCAAAATATCGGTGAAAATTCGGATAAGGGCCACCGGTCACCGGCACTAAGGAAGCGAACAAAGTAAGCCTGCCGGCGTTCTTAAAGCATGAAGTCCGCACCGGTCATCCTGTTCGACGGATACTGTCACCTTTGCAGCCGCTCCGTCCGTTTTGTCAAAAGACATTCCCGGCCCGGACGTTTTGTTTTCCTGCCGGTTTCTTCGCCGGAAACGCAGAGCCTGCTTGGGGGGAGTAAGCTTGCTGGGCCCCTGCCTGATACCCTCATTCTTATCTCGGGGGAGGAGATCCTGTTTCGCAGCCGGGCGGCGCTGCGCATCTCAGCGCAACTGCGTTTTCCCTGGAACCTGGCCACGGTATTTTACCTCTTTCCACGTTTCCTGCGCGATCCGCTTTACGATCTGATCGCCCGAAACCGTTACCGCTGGTTCGGGAAGAGGGAGAGCTGTTACTTACCGTAAATAAGTTGTGCAGAACTGTTGTTAAAAAGGGGCCTCCCGCTCCTGCGGGCCTGCAACTTTTTGCCTAACTTTCCGTGAATTTCAAGATTGCGTTCTCCCTAAAGCCATTCATATGCTCATCAAACTTGCCATTATCCTGTCCATCTTCCTGCAGGTACTGGCCGCCATACTGGCCATCAACCTTGCCCGGGAGGTGCGGTTCAACCGGTCCTGGATCCTGCTCACCCTGGCCCTCCTGCTGATGGCCGTGCGCCGGGTGGTGGATTATCTTCCCTTTGTGTACCGTGATGTTTCCGAGACCCTGTCGATGATCAATACCTGGATCGCGGTGCTGACCTCGGTGCTGATTACCCTGGGGATCTACTTTATCCGGAGGATATTCAGGATGATCGGTCAGGCGGAAGCAGCCCGGCGGTCGATCGATAAGATCGTGCTGAACACGATTATCAAAACCGAGGAATCGGAAAGGCGGCGCATTGCCCGCGATCTGCACGACGGACTGGGGCCACTGCTATCCAACCTCAAGATGTCGGTGTCGGCACTGGAGCAAAACCCGGGACCGGGAGGGAACAGGGAAGTCATTGCCAGCATGAAAGTCGTGGCGGAAGAAGCCCTGTCGAGCATCAAGGAGATCTCCAATAATCTGAGTCCGCACCTGCTTGACAATTTCGGGCTGCACCGGGCCATTGAAATGTTCATTGAAAAACTGTCGGCCGGAAGCCAGGTGAAATTCCGGCTTCGTTCGAATATCCGTGAAGTACGCTTTGGCTATAACACCGAAATTGTTACCTACCGTGTGCTTTGTGAACTGATCAACAATTCCCTGAAGCATGCCGGGTCGGAGGAGATAAAAATCAATATCTTTGTTAACCTCGACCAGATGATCATCCGTTACCGCGACAACGGCAGGGGGGTCGACCTGAAAGCGGGTGAAACATCGGGACCGGGCATGGGCATCTCGAATATGGAAACACGCATCCGTTCGCTGGGCGGGGCAATTGAGTTCAGGTCGGAACCCGGGAGCGGCTTTGCGGCGATCATCCAGGTTCCGGTAAAGATCAGATCATGAAATGGAACCTTGTCATCGTCGATAATCACAGTCTCTTCCGTAACGGGCTGAAAGTGCTGCTGCGCACCACCATGAACGACTATCTGGGGGAGATCTATGAGGCGGAGAGCGGGCCGGACTTGCTCAGGCTCACCGAACGCTGTTCTTTCGACGTGGCCCTGATGGATATTGCCATGCCCGAAATGTCGGGGATCGAAGCCACGACACGCCTGCTGCGAATCTGCCCGCAGGTGAAGGTCATTGCCCTGACCATGTTCCGCGAACACGATTATTACCTGCAGATGATCCATGCCGGGGCATCAGGTTTCCTGGTCAAGGATGCGGAAATCACCGAGGTAAAGGAAGCGATTCTTTCCGTGATGGAAGGCGGGGAATATTTTCCGGGCTCCGTACTGATTGAACTGCTGAAACGGGAGGAACAGGCAGCCGTGAAAGATAAGGCGGCCGAGCATCTCTCCGACAGGGAGGTGGAGGTGATCAGCCTGATATGCAAGGGTCTGTCGAACCAGGAAATGGCCGACCAGCTGTT
Organism: Bacteroidota bacterium; assembly: GCA_049325415.1. GTDB lineage: Bacteria > Bacteroidota > Bacteroidia > Bacteroidales > JBMOLL01. The sequence goes on from JBMOLL010000144.1 coordinate 70,435, forward strand.
CCTGAGCAAACGGACGATCGACAACCACCGGGCCAATATCCTGGAGAAAACGGGATGCAGGAATACAGCCAGCCTGGTGATCTGGGCGGTGAAGAACCGGATTGTGGAAGTATAGGGGAATTGAGGTTGAGGTTAAGAATGAGGTTGAGGTAAAGAATGAGGTTGAGAATGAGGTTGAGTCAGCCTTCGCTAAAGCTATGGCTGACGGGGGTTGGTAACCTGCTGATTATGTTGTCTTATCCTTATTCTGATGTAATCCCTCACTGATCACTCATTTCTCATCACGCATCTCGCGTTTCGCGTCTCCCGTCACGTTCCGCCCGCCGAAGCCTCTGGCTAATGCAGGCGTCACCCGTCTCGTAAAAAAGCCACAAAGGTTTAACCCAAAGGCGCTAAGACTCAAAGGCTCAAAGTATTGTGCAAAAGGCAAACCTCCCCGTCACTCGTCACTCATCACTCATCACGCGTCTCCCACAACCCGTAACCCGTAACCCGTAACCCGCAACCCGTAACCCGTAACCCGTAACCCGCAACCCGTAACCCGTAACCCGTAACCCGTAGCCCGTCCCGGGTTTCCTAAAGCTACGCTTTATCAGAAACCCGAGGATCCTCGAAAAACTACCAAATAAAAATTTGTTGTTTTTCGGGATAACCCGTAACCACCCTCAGCACAGCACCTTCTCCCTTTCCGCTCTTTCGGCACCTGCAGGCAGATGGCCTTTGATGCGGACACTTTCAGCCACCAGCTCGGCGATATCGACCACATCTATCCTGTTCCCCTCGTTAAAGGTCTTCTTGCACAGGGGGCAGCCGGTAACCAGTTTGTCGGGCCCGGGTTCCAGGAGCATCGTGAGTGCCCTGTCGCGGATCTTTGCTCTTTCGTCGTGCGAAACCTTGAGGTTCCCTAGGCTTCCGCCGCAGCAAACGGCATGTTCCCTTTCCGCTTTAACGGGCAGCAGGTTGGCCACCTCGCCCAGCACCTGCCGGGGGGCGTCGTAGACCTTGCTTCCCCGGCCCAGTTCGCAGGGATCGTGCCAGGTGACATTCAGCGGCAGGTTTACCGTTTCCAGTTTTCCGCTGCGGATAAGGCGAAGGATGAACTCGGAGTGATGGAGGACCTCGACATCTTCAAGAAAATAGTCCTCACGGAATACCTTGTAACAGATCGGACAGGAAACAACCAGGGTCTCCGCCCCCGAACGGATGATTCGTTCACGGTTATGGGCCACCAGTTTCCGGGCGGCTTCGTATTGCCCGGCCTGCATCAGGGGGCGCCCGCAGCAGGCGGCCTTATCACGGTCCATAAACCAGTAGCTGGTCCCCGACTGGTGGAAAATACTTTCCATGGCACTGAGGGTGCGGGGGGTAAGGTGCGACATGCATCCCGCGAAAAAAACCACGTCCGAACGCTGCACACTGCCCGGGATCTTCAGGTAATCGTAGGTGGAGTTGTATTCACGCGTGGAGGCAATGCGCTGGGAGATGCGGATATTGGTGAGGTCGATGCCCACCGGGCAGGCCTCCTGGCAGCTTCCGCACAACAGGCAGTTAAAAAGCTTTTCATCGGTGATCTTGTGGTCCCTGATCTGCTTCAGCACATAAACCGATTGCGTATCACGGATCTGCGCATCAAAAAGCTGGCAGCTGTCGAGGCAGATCCCGCAGCGCGAGCACGAATGAACCTGGATGGCACTGTAGGAGTTGTATTCCTTTTTCACCCTGATCCCGTACTGCCGGAGAAAGATGAGAAGTACCTCCGTGGGAATGTGCATGTACCTGGAAAAGGGCAGTGCCAGGAAAAACATGCCGAGGGCAAGGGAATATCCCCACCACAGGGGAAGGCTCAGATGTTCAAGCGGGAGGCGGGCCATTAGTGACCCGACCGTGCCGGTGAGGAAAGAACCGTTCCCGTAAAGGGCTGCCGAAGACGATTCGGCCAGCAGGCGGAGAGGAAAGATGGCCCAGAGGGAAATGAGGGCCAGACGGTCGCCCAGTTTCAGGCGGGTGGTCTTTTTCATGCCGAAAAGCCGGCTCCTCATTCGTTTGATCCAGGCCAGGGTAACTCCCGACAGGATGTAAAGAAGCAGGAGGTCCATGAGGAAACCGAAAAACCGACCGCCGGTAAAGTTATCATCGGGAATGAAATACCGGAAAAAGATGGGCATGTAGAGTGGAAAGGAAAAGGATCCGTAACGGAAGAGTGTTTCCATATGACCCATTACGATGAGGAGCAGCCAGCCAAAGGCAAAGCTCATGTGCATGTACCCCAGTAAAGGATTGACTCTGAATATTTTCCGGTGGAGCAGGCTTTCCATGAATACCTCGGAAACAGCGTTCAGGGTGCGGGAGGTAAAGAGTCCGTTACGGATCCTGAGTTTGTCGATCTTTGATAAACCCTTCATCCAGATGAAAAAACGCACGGCAAGAATGAGCATCAGGATGCCGAGCCCGAGGGTAAAGGGGTAGGTGAAAAGATCCGCTTTCATAGGCTTTCTATTTCGGGGTGATCATACAGGGTAATCCCTTTTTTGATGAGCATGATGACTGCCCGGGTATTGATCCCTCTCGGGCAGACCATGTAGCATTTTCCACAGAGCATGCATTTGTTGATTTCTTCCTCAATGTGGGCGATCTCTCCCCTGCGCAGGAGCATGTTCATCTTCCGTACATTGAAATCGGTGAGGTTCCCGGCGATGCAGGTGGCTGTGCAGCCTCCGCAGGAATAGCAGTTGCTGAAGCCCGGTTCATGACGGACCACGTAACGCAGGAGCCGGTTGTCGTTCCGGTCGTATTCGATGGTCCTGGACCTCGCTATGCTGAATCCGAACTTTTCCATGGGCTCAGTTTAAGTTCCGCAGGTAAGTATCAATTTCAAATGCCGCGCAACAGGCATCGCTGCGGCAGTCGTTCAGGTTCCGGGGTCCGCCGCAGCTTCCCGCGATAAAGAGCCCGGGCTGGTGGGTGACATTATTCCGGAGATGGAAATCGACCGAGCTGATGAAGCCGTCACGGCCCAGCTTGAGGCCGGTCTGACTTGCCAGTTCCTTCGAATCGTCGCTCAGTTCCATCCCGACCATCAGCACCATCAGGTCGACACTCATGCGGATGGGGCGTCCGGAGAGCGTGTCTTCAGCCTTGATCTGCAGGCTTTTGTCTATGTTTTCCGAAGCCTCCGAAAGGCGACCCCGGATAAACTGTACTTTGTTGTCTTCCTGGGCAGAGGCATACAGCTCTTCATAGTTCTGTCCGAACATCCTCAGATCCATGTAGAAACAGAAGATCTCCGTGGCGGGCAACAGTTTTTTCAGTTCAATGGCCTGTTTGACGGCGGTCACGCAGCAGACCCGGCTGCAGTAGGTGTTTCCCGTTTTCACATCCCTTGAGCCCACACAATGAATAAAGGCTATCCGCTGCGGCTTCCTGGCCACGAGATCGGTAACGGCATCGGGATTATTAAACAGGGCTTCCAGATCGACCGAGGTGATCACGTTCTTATAGATCCCGTAGCCGTATTCTTCCTTGCGCTCGGCATGAAAGGTGGAGAAGCCGGTGGCCAGCAAAACGGCATCGGCGGTTCTTCGGCGGTTTCCGGCCAGCCCGACTTCGTAGTGTCCATCCACCCGTCTGACGCTTTCGGCCCGGGTGCCTGTGATCAGTTCAAGTCCGGGTCTGGAAGCCAGTTTCTTCCTTAGGGCGAGAATGTCGCTTGCTTCCCGGAAATAGGGAAAAAGCTTGTGCCACTTTTTGAGGTGGCCGCCGGTCTCAGCTTCCTTTTCAATCAGAACTACGTGATGGCCCAGATCCGTGAGCCTGATGGCTGCTTCGATGCCGGCGATCCCGCCTCCGATAATGGCTACTTTTTTTTCTTCTGTCATGGTTCTGTTTCTGTTTCAGGATCCGTAAATCTTTGCACTGCAGGCACTCAGGTAGTCGGGTACTGCCGGCCGGCCAAGGTCCTTCCCGTTTTTTCCGAGGTATTTCATTTCCGGATCGTAGCCGATCCCCAGTTTATCGAGCAAGGGTTCCGCATCCACCTGGTGCATCTGCAGTCCGAGGTCCCATGGATCCCGGCCCATGACCAGCCCGGCCAGTTCCTCATAGGTGAGGACCGGGATACCCGTACCGTCGGCACCGTAAACGCGCCCCTCCATTTCGCCGATAGTGTACTGCCATTTGTCCATGAACATAGTGCAGCCGGGACAGTTGGCCACGATCAGGTCTGGACCGAAGGGTTCCATCGCTTCGAATTTTTTGCGGGAGTTGGAAACCGAATAGCTGCGGTTGGCCTGGATCAGGTACTGCCTGAAACCAAAGCCGCAGCAGTGGCGCCGTTCGGGATAATCGATCACCTCACCACCCCAGGCCCTGACCATGCCCGAAAGTACATCGGGGAACTCGGCACCGCCGATCCCCTTTTCGGGGAACATCTTGGCATAATGACAGCCTACATGCTCGACAACCCTCAGGGCTTCGCCGGTATTCCGGTTCACCAGCGGATGGATAGCCATGGCGGCGATATCCTCTTTCAGCTTATAAACAAGGTCGCTGGTATGAACAACAAATTCGGGCAGTTCAAAGGTTTTACCGGTGGCTTTGAAAAGATAATCCCTGGTGCGCTCTTCCTCCTCCGGGAAATGTTTCCAGGTATCCAGGATCTCATTGTAGATCCCGAAAGAGGTCACACAGGAAACCAGCAGGTTGCGGAATCCTGCTTCGGTCATCAGGGCAAAATGCCGGGCTACGACAGTCTGGATGGTCTGGAAACGGACAATATCCGAATGGTAGCCAATGCCCGTGCAGGTGGTATGTTCCGGGTCGTCGAATACCGTCTTTCCCATCTTTTCGCGCAGAAGCCACAGAAGGAACTGTTCCGAAGCAGGGAAGAAGTTCTGCCGGATGCAGCTCCTTGCATAGTAATAATTGTCGGCCGGGATCTCTTTCTGGAATTCCTTCCAGGCATTATTTTTTCCATGAAGGTTCATTTTTGGCGGATTTTGGAGGGATCAGTCGGTGTGAGCCTGTTCATTATTTTCGGTGTATACAAAATGCCAGTATTCGTTACCGGCCGTATTATCGAAATCCAGGCCCATTTCCCTGGCTTTTCTTTCCGAAGCTTTTTCGATCTGTTCGAAGAGTTCGGTGTTTCCGGTAACATCAAAGATTTTTTTCAGATCCAAAAGGGCCTCCTTACTGATCTTGCGCAGGACCCCTGCTCCTTCTTTATCGAGGTTTCCTCCCAGCCTTTCGTAGAGTTCATGACGGTTTTCGTGGATCCATTTCCAGACCGGTCCCTGTTCCGGATGCAGTGCGGGCAGAACGGCTTCGGGATGGATGCAGTAGCCGTATTTCAGGATATTTTCTCCCACACTTTTCTTGATCGCGTATTGCTGTCTTCCTTTTTCACTTTCCACGAACAGGCCGGTCCGTTGCGACAGTTCACGCAGGGCCGAGATCAGCATTCCGGGAACGTTCCCGCGCGGACAGCGGGTTTTACACGACATACACTGTCCGCAGTACCAGATGGTTTCACCCGAAAGCAGATCCCTGAGCGACCCTTCATCCCTTCGCTGAAGTGTTTCCACGATCATCCTCGGATCGTAGTTGTAAAACTCGGCCGCCGGACAGATTGCCGTGCAAACGCCACAGTTCATGCAGGCGATCAGTCCTTCCCTGAATCGGACATCCTGTTCAAGCAGGGCAAACAGAGAACTCATGGTATATCGGTATTGATCTGCAGCAAAGCTACCGGTTACCCGAAAACAGGTAAAGAGCAAAAAAACTCAAAACCGATAGGTATTTATACCCAGGGAGGATAAATGCCCGGGAAACCTGCTTTTAAAAATGTTGGGAACAGCCTTTAAAGACTTAATTTTGCAGAAAACCAGAAAGTGATGACCGTACAGTCGTTCCGAGATGAGATCAGGGCAGGAATTACCGACATCCTTCCCCCGTACCCTGTTTATGACAGCCGCATCAACCATGCCCCGAAACGCAGGGACATCCTTGGCAGGGAGGAGAAGCAGCTGGCTTTGCGAAATGCACTGCGCTACTTCCCGGAGAAACTGCACAGCGTGCTTGCGCCCGAGTTTGCCAGGGAGTTGCAGCAGTACGGAAGGATCTACATGTACCGCTATAAACCTTCCTATAAAATTTATGCCCGTCCGCTGGATGAATATCCCTTCAGGTCGAGGCAGGCGGGAGCCATTATGCTGATGATCAGCAACAACCTGGATCATGCCGTGGCACAGCACCCCGATGAACTCATTACTTACGGCGGCAACGGGGCGGTGTTCCAGAACTGGGCCCAGTACAGGCTGACGATGAAATATCTCTCGGAGATGAGCGATGAGCAGACCCTGGTCCTGTATTCCGGGCACCCGCTCGGACTTTTTCCTTCCCATCCTGCTGCACCACGGGTGGTGGTCACGAACGGTATGATGATCCCCAATTATTCTTCGCCCGATGATTATGAGCGTTTCAATGCCCTGGGTGTGACGCAGTACGGGCAGATGACCGCAGGTTCGTTCATGTACATAGGTCCTCAGGGGATCGTTCACGGTACCACGATCACGGTGCTGAATGCAGGCAGGAAACTGAAAGGAAATCACGACGGTTCACTGGCAGGAAAGGTTTTCGTCACCTCCGGGCTCGGTGGCATGTCGGGGGCCCAGCCCAGGGCAACCGTTATTGCCGGAGGGATCTGCGTGGTGGCCGAGATTAATCCCAAAGCACTCATGACCCGTCATTCGCAGGGTTGGGTGGATGAGGTGTTTGAGGATCTGCCGGGGCTTGCTTCAAGGCTTGAAAAAGCGCGGACGGCAAAGGAGGCTGTTTCACTGGCTTATCTGGGGAACATCGTGGATCTGTGGCAGTATTTTGTTGATCATGAGATCCGGGTCGACATGGGTTCCGACCAGACCTCCCTGCACAATCCCTATGCCGGCGGTTATTACCCGGCTGGGCTGAGCTTTGAGGAAGCGGTAAAGCTGATGGCGGAGGATCCCGGGCTTTTCCGGGAAAAAGTGCAGGAATCACTCCGGCAGCAGACCCGGCTGATCAATACCATGGCCGAAAGGGGAATGTATTTCTGGGATTACGGCAATGCCTTCCTCCTCGAAGCAGGCAGGGCAGGGGCCGATATCTTCCTGCCCGGCGGCGAATTCCGCTATCCCTCCTATGTACAGGCCATCATGGGGCCCGGTTATTTTGATTATGGTTTCGGACCTTTCCGGTGGGTTTGCACCTCGGGCGATCCGGCCGATCTGGAACTCACCGACCGGATTGCTGCTGAAGTGCTTGAAGAACTTGCAGCGAAAGTCCCGGATGAGATTAAAAGTCAGTTGCAGGATAACCTGCACTGGATCAGGGAAGCCGGGAAGAACAAACTGGTGGTGGGCTCCCAGGCCAGAATCCTCTATGCCGACAGTGAAGGGAGGATTGCCATAGCTTCCGCTTTTAACCGGGCGATTGCCGATGGCAGACTGAAAAGGGAGGTGGTCCTGGGCAGGGACCATCATGATGTGTCGGGAACAGACTCCCCCTACCGGGAGACCAGCAATATTTACGACGGATCAAAGTTCACGGCCGATATGGCTGTGCAGAACGTTATCGGTGACGCTTTCAGAGGGGCCACCTGGGTTTCGCTGCACAACGGCGGTGGTGTGGGTTGGGGTGAAGTGATCAACGGCGGCTTCGGCATGGTGCTCGACGGTTCGGAAGAAGCCGGGAAAAGGCTGCGGATGATGCTGCACTGGGATGTGAATAACGGGATCGCCCGCCGCAGCTGGGCACGAAATGAGCCCGCCCGCTTTGCCATAGAACGTGAAATGAAAAGAAATCCGGCGCTGGTGGTTACCCTGCCCCATGAAGTAAGTGACGAGATTATGAATAAAAATCTTTTCTGAGTTTCAGGCTCCGAAGAGGTGGCCATAGAAGCGGTCGATCTGAGCGGATAGTTCTCCGAGACTGAAATTCCTGCTGTAGCGTCCAAATTCTTTCCCCTGGACGAACAGGAGAATAGTGGGGATGGTGAAGACACGGTTCTGACCGGAGATCACCGGGCTTTTTTCAATATCCACATAAACCGTTCTGATCCGGGGGTAGCTTGTTTCGCATAGTTCCATCACCTTGGGCTTAAGCACCTTGCAGACATTGCATGAAGGTGCGGAGAAATATACAAGCAAGGCTTCCTCATTGCTCACCAGGGCATCCAGGTTCTGCTGACTGTAAATATTTTCCATGTTTTCAGTATTCTCCGGAATTCAACATCATCAGCAGGCAGCCGTCGACCGGTTCGATCCCGTTCTGGTTCAGCCGGGCCATGAATTCAGGATTAATGGTGCCGGGATTAAAGATGACCCGTTTTGGTTTGAGTGAGAGGATGTAATCATAGTACTCCGGCTGCCTTGCGATCCCCAGGTAGAGGGAGACGGTATGGATATTTTCGAGGGGTGGCTGCCCGGTAAGGATCTCCATGTCCTGGATCAGTCCTTCACGGAACCCGACAGGAATAACTTCATAGCCATGCCTGATCAGGCTCTTTACCGCTTTGTGGGAAAAGCGGACAGGATTGGGGCTGGCGCCAAGAACAAGGGTTTTTTTGTCTTCCATCTTTTCTGAACTAGAAGACAAAATTAGTGAAAAAAGGTGATTTTCAATAGGTGCATGATCTGCTCTCAGGCAGGTACCGGATCATTCCTTGCTGATCAGGGCCACGGCATAGGCTGAGACACCTTCCTCCCTGCCGGTAAAACCCAGTTTTTCCTCGGTGGTGGCTTTAACGGAAACGGAATCGATAGGGATCGACATACAGGAGGAAAGCACAGCGCGCATTCTCGGGATAAAAGGCTGGATCTTCGGTTTCTCGAGGCAGACCGTGCAGTCGATGTTTCCGATCCGGTAGCCTTTTCCGTGGATAAGGAGCACTGTCTTTTTCAGTAGCAGGGTGCTGTCGATACCCCGGTAAGCCTCATCGCTGTTGGGAAAATGAAAACCGATATCGCCCAGCGCGGCAGCACCGAGCAGGGCATCACAGATGGCATGGATCAGTGTGTCGGCGTCGGAATGGCCGGCTGCACCTTTATGGTGGGGGATCGTCACGCCTCCCAGGCGAAAAGGGATCCCTTCCTCCAGGCGGTGAACGTCATAGCCGAATCCGATCCTGAAATTCATGGCTTACGGTCAGAAGTTGAAACTGTCGAAATCAAATCCAAGCGTGAAACGCAGGGTATTGGCCAGCGGGCTGTTCATGCCGTTGGTCGGTACCAGGTAAGAGAAATCGAGGGTAAAAACGTTCAGCTGCAGTCCCACGCCAATGGTAAAATATTTACGGTTCCCCTTCATGGCATTTTCATGAAAGTATCCGGCGCGGATCCCGAACTGTTCCCTGTACCAGTATTCCACACCGGTGCTGAATGCCAGCTCATACAGTTCTTCCAGGAAGATGCTCCGGGAACCGTCGCTGCGAAGCACACCGGGTGCGTCATAAAACGACTGGATCATACCCACCATCACGGAGGAGGGAGTTTCCATCCCGTATTCCACCACTTTTTCGTTGGTAAGAGTATCGATGGTATAGATGGCCGGTGTGGGAACCAGCAGTTTATTCAGGTCCATGGTAAAGGATACCATGTTGTAGGGGTCCAGGTTATAATCGAATCTTCCGCCCAGCCGAAGGTTTGTCGGAATGGGAACCTTGGTGGCATCTTCGGTGTAGGATATGGGCGTACCCATGTTGGTGATGCTGGCGCCGATGGCCCATTTTCCATCCTGGCCGCTCAGGTTGACATCATTTTCATAATATACCCCCAGGTCGGCGGCAAACGATACGCCGGGCCGCGATTCCTGGCCGTTTACATCCTGGCCGGAGGTCAGATCGGAACGAATAAAGCGGAAAGCGATCCCACCGGAAAGGTGCTCGCTGAAAAGCCTTGAATAACCGGCATCCAGTGCAAATTCGTTGGGATTATACTGTCCCTGGACATCGCCGTTGATGTTGGTGAAAACAATGTTTCCGAGGGAGAAATATCGCAAAGAGGCACTGATCACCTGCTGGTCGTCGACACGGAAATAGGAGGACAGGTATGCCAGGTTGATATCGGGGATCAGGTTCCTTAACCAGGGGGTATAGGTAATTGCTATACCACCGTCGCCTTTGATAAAGGGGTACTTGGCCACGTTCCAGTGTTGCGAGTTGATGTCGGCCCGTGTTGCGACACCTGCATCACCCATGGATCCTGCTCTGGAATCGGGGGCTATGATCAGGAAGGGAACCGAGGTCTGAATGGCGTTCAATTCCCCGCCGGTGAGCTCTCCCGTGGAAATCTGGCCCGAAACACGCTGGTTTAAAACTGATATTGCCAGCACAACTCCAACAGTGGCAATTACTTGTACTCTTCTAAATGACATCCGTTCAATAATTAAGTGTCCAAAGATAAATGATTTTTTCCGATGGAGAACCCTGTTGTTAAACCTGAATTCCTGAAATCTTTCCCTGTAATTCATTCAGGCTGAATTCCCGGGCCTCCTTGATCGCTAAAGCCATAAGGCGCTGATCCGTCTGATCCAGTTATAATACGTTTTTTTTATGTTTTTAGTATCTGTTTATACTGATATTCCGGCCGGAGAAATGGTTGCATCCTGAAGTCCCTTTCAGCTCAGTTGATCAGCAACAACCTGCCCGAGCCCGTGGCCGTCTCACCCTCGCTGTTTTCCAGGGTAACCCTGTAAATATAAATTCCCTCGCCCAGGGCAGAACCGCCATCCGACTTTCCGTCGAAATATACCGGATCGATCCTGTATCCCGATGAATAACTGCTTGTTACAATCCTTTTTTCCAATCCGCCCGAAATATTGTAAATCTCCACAGTCACCTTGTACAACTGATCGGGCCGGTTGTGAGTGACATTGAAATAGGTTTCATCCCGGAAGGGATTGGGGTAGTTAAAGAGTTGATCCAGCACTAGTTTATCATTGATTACCACAATAAAGGAGAGCATAAACTCGGCTGAATTATTATGGATGTCCCAGGCTTTGACATTCACATGGTGCAGCCCTTCTTCAAGATCGGCATAGGGATAGCGTACTTCTCCCCAGCGGTAGCTGTCGATGCCGGCCTGGTAATAGTTGTTCAGCACCACCGAGTTGGCCCGGTCGCCGTCGAGTGTGGCCGTTATATCGTGCCCGATTCCGTTCCCGGTGGTATTGATCCCGTAGTTATCGGTGATCCGGATCAGCAGTTCCGGATCGGGATCGGTGATCCCACCGTCGCGAAACAGGGTATCGTTCATATAAACAGCAATCTCTGGACCCTGGTCATCTTCAAAATACTGCATGGCATCTCCCCCGATTACAATAGCGGAGGTGGCTCCATGCGCATCGTTGAGTGAATCGTTCGCGTAAAAACTGATCTTGCCGGTACCGGCCAGGTAGTTAATGTCCTTGGGAACATAGAATCCAAAACTGAATTTACCTTCCGCAACCGTTGCCTTTCCTTTATAAAGTACGCTGCTCCTGTCGTTGAAGCTCATGGTATTGCCTCCGTCGTTCGCCAGGGTGATCACCTGTTTTGACTTATCAAACACCACCGGGTAAACTACGCCGTTGAAGCCGGGGAAGGGAGCTCCGTCGCAGGTTTCGATATGACCTGAGACTGTCACAAAATCCAGGGCTGAAATGGTATCCGAGTATTCGGCGAGTGTAATATGGTTCACCGAATCGGCAAGCACGCGATGGCCGGGGTAAACGAGTTTCTGAGAGGGATCGCCGAGAAGGGTGAAATTCAGTTTATTCAGTCCGGTGCCGGCCTTGTTTTTACTGTAGGCTATGATATCTCCAAGCCGGTAACCAAGGTTGGCGCTGTCCTTTTTGAAGATAATCTCGTAAAACTTTTCATTGAGAATGAAATTGGGCTGTGAATATACCAGCCTCGTGGTGGTGAAAAGCCCGATACCTCCTCCGTCGGGGTTTAACAGGACATCCTCCCCGGCCGATGTCTTTTCCAGGTCCTTGCCGGAATCGTATTCGTCGTAGCGGGAAAACTCGCAGGTGGCTGTCATAAATAGCGGCAGGCGGTTCCTGTTCGTCCAGTTGTTGATATCGGTCACGGTAAGGATCTGTTCGTGAGCCAGTCCGCCCGTTCCCCCATGCCCCGTGTAGTTGATGATCAGGGCACCTCTGTTCATCTGATCATTAATGGCCTGTGTGACATCGGGATATCTTTCGCCGGTAGGGGTGGAGACCTGTGGAAAGGCATCCAGGTAGATCTTGTTGATATTGTAAGCCGGATATTCCGTTTCCACTTTCTGTGCCAGTTGATCGGCCTGCTGCATATGAATATTCCCGTCTTCATCATCGCCGATAAAGCAGATGTAATTTCGCCAGTCGCCCATTGTAGACGGATCATCGTAGGCAATGATCTTGTCGACCACAGCTTCAGCTTCTTCGGTTGTTGACACCGGAAAGCGGCCGATCCCGATATCCAGCAGGCCGGTTTTGAGCTGTTCGCCGGTATCCAGGAGGCCGTAGAAGTCGTCGGAAACATACGATTTGACAGGTTCCAGGGATTCCTCCGACTGATAGGTCAGGATCATGTTCGGATTATTGTCCGTCTGTGTGCGGTTGTCAACGCTGCCATCTCCGAAAAGCAGGAGGTAGGCTGGGACCTCGCCGTTTACACCACGATCGTAGAACATTTTCAGGAAATTCCGGATGGCGGCCACATTGGGTGTTCCGGAGGAAAACTCGTTAAACACCTGTTCTTCGGTAATTACGGCCACTTCCATATTATCGTGTACCCGCCTGTGATCGGCCAGCCTTTCTGCCTGTTCCAGGAAGAGGGGAGGGCAGACGATGATCAGATCGGGGGAGCTGAGCCCGTGCAGATTCTGGTTTTCCACCTTTGCACCGTCTCCGCTTTCCCATTCGGGAGAAGGGAAGGTCCCGTCGGGACGGAAGGCAATGAAGGTTCTTATTTCGTCGGCTGCAATTCTGTATATTGCCTGTGTTCCGCTCCGGGTATAGTTGACACGGGCCGGATCTGTTTCATCGGTGATTTCCCAGACCATCAGGTTTTCGGGTGCATTATCCAGGCTGAATTCGGCTACATTGCCATAGCCTGCCGACCGGTGATCTGCAATCACCATCTCGTTCCCTGAAAAACTGAGGGCAGCCCTTGCATTCACGGTGATGTAATTCAACCAGCCCCTGGAGTCGGTTTCCGGCTTACTGTATTCCAGGGTTACCGTGAGAGTTTCCTGATCGGGAAGCCTGCTGTAAACCTTGCTCCCTTCGAAGGCATAGGTGGAGGTATAACTGCTCAGGTTGGTGGCAGGTATGCTGATTGAACCCAGCAAACTGTTATTGGCTTTTACTGAAAAATAGGAACTTACATTGGATTGGGCGGCCACCCTTACAAGGATCTTCACAGGTTCTTCCATGTCGGGTCCGCTCAGCGCAAAAGGATAACTGATTCGGGATTCCAGGCTGAAGACATCATCGAACCATTCTCTTCCGGAGCCCAGAAGGTTATATTGTTCCTTTTCACGGTACAGCCTCAGATCGTATGATGTTACGCTGTGGGTAGACTGTCCGGAGCTAAGGGCTGCAAGGGGAAGATCTGCAGAGGCCCCCTGGCTGTCGGTAAGAAAATAACAGCCATAAAGGGAATAGTCGTGGAGATGCTGTACGAACATTTCCGTGGATTGGTCGTAATTCCATTCCACAGGTCCCCTGGCATAAAAAAGGATAAAATCGCCGGGCCCGAACAGGTTATCACTGCCCTTATCCATGTAGAAGCCAAGCGGTGACAGATCGTCATAGGAGCCACGCGAGTAATCTTCAGGGAGTTGAACGGCTCCGGCTCCATATATTCTGACCAGGGCCGGGTTGGATAGTCCGATCTGCTGAAGCTGTTCGTAACTCAGTTTATGGATCCCGGAGGAACTCACCCTGATCTTGTACCAGTTGCCGGCGGCGAGCACGGAATTTTCACTGTAACTACCGGTGGAGGCACCTTTCAGGAGGGCGAGGGGTTCCTGTTCCCCGGTTTCAAGACTGAACTTTTCAAGCTTCATGATCCTGCCTTCGGGCGTGGTGAAGAAGGGGAAAAGTGCTAATTGTATTACCGCCTTTTTTCTCTCCGTGGAGAGCGTGTACTCCAGCTCCGGCAGGGCTGGGGGCAGCTCTGAACCGAACAGAGGATAGAATTGCTCCTCTACTTCGGAAGCCCTGATGACCCTTATGACAGGATCGGGGATCAGCCCCTGTTTTGTCCATGCCTGACTGAAATTATACCAGGGCAGCTTGCTATCCGGTGCCGGGTACGAAGCTCCCCGGAAAACCAGAGTGTCGCCATTGCCCGTCCAGTCGATATCCATTACCTGGCTGAATGCAGAAAGGCTGAAGGTAACAGCTAACAGGAGGCTCAGCAATGTTCTTTTCATGGTAAAATTCAGGTCAGGGGGCAAAAATATATATAATTACGCTTATTTTAACGTTAGATATATAACGCACGGACCCCGGGCATATTGTCAACCGGATGTTAATCGTTTGAAAGGGTTCGTTATCTTTGCCTTGCCGTATGAAACGAGCTAAACGGATATGGTTCATATTGTTGCTTCCGGCCCTGCCCCTCACAGGGCAGGATCCGGTGCTGTCGCACTTTTATGCCTGTCCGATGCAGATGAACCCGGCTATGGCAGGAACCGATTGTGCCCCGAGGCTGTTTGTGGGTTACCGCAACCAGTGGCCGGAGGCGGGATCCCCCTATGTGACCTATCAGGCTGCCTGGGAGCAGTATGTCGAGCCTTTGCACGGAGGGCTTGGTGTTCGGATCATGAATGATGTACAGGGGAACGGTGCCTACTCGGCGCTGAGTCTTGATATCATTTATTCCTATCAGTTCCATGTTTCGCGGAACCTGGATATGTCGGGGGGATTGCAGGTAACGGCAGGACAGAGGGTAATGAGAACGAACGACCTTATTCTGCCTGATATGATCGATCCGGTTACCGGTGCCATTTCCGGCGGTACTGAAGCGCTTGCCGGTCAGCACACCTTCTATCCCGATTTTGCAGCCGGTATGGCGGGTTCCTGGAAAAAGATCTATTTTGGTGCGGCCATGCATCATCTTGCAAAACCGGTGATTTCAGAGGGCGGAGCAGGAGAAATCAGGCTTCCGCGAAAAATTACCCTGCATGCGGGAACTTTCATTCCGATCTATGAGCGCCGGCTTGGACGTGAAGTACTGCAACTGTCTCCAAACATCATTTTCACCCAGCAGCAAAATATCCAGCAACTCAATTATGGGCTCGAAGTACTCTATAAGTCGCTGTTTGCCGGGATATGGGGACGAAATGACCTCCTGTTTTCCTATGGTACGCTGATTTTTTCAACAGGTTATGGATCAGATAATTACCGCTTCAGATACAGTTTTGATATTAAACTATCAAGTCCTTCCGTCAAAATTCCTGATCTCGGAGCGCATGAATTATCGTTAATAATTATATTTGATCGTGCAAAAAGTAACAGACACAGGGCAATAAAATGTCCAAAAATTTAGTTAGTTTTGCTGGAAGTTCTTATATTAGCACGATTATAACAGAAAAACCTTAAATGCCATGAAGATCGTACAGAGAGTGTTTCCTGTAATGTTTGCTGCCCTGTTAATCGCAGGTTGCGGAGGAGAGGATGTATCAAAGTCGGGAAAGGCTTCAACAACAACCGGTTGGGAGTACAATAATGCCGACAATGGTGGTTTTGAAGTCAAGACAGCCATGAACCAGGAAACAGGTCCGGGACTTACCCTGATTGAAGGGGGTACCTTTACCATGGGCCGGGTACAGGACGATGTTTTATATGAATGGAACAACGTACCCAGAAGGGTTACCGTCAGTTCATTCTACATGGACATCACCGAGATCCGTAACGTGGACTATCGTGAATACATCCACTGGCTGCACAGGGTTTTCGGAGTAAACAATCCCCAGGTGGTACGGAACGCCATGCCCGATACACTGGTCTGGCGTGATCCCATGGCCTATAACGAACCCTTCGTTGAGTATTATTTCCGTTATCCGAGCTATAATGAGTATCCCGTTGTCGGTGTAAACTGGCTGCAGGCCAACGACTATTGCCTCTGGAGGACCGACAGGGTCAACGAAATGATCCTTGTTAACCTCGGGCATATTGCACTCTCTACCGATCAGCAGGACGAAAGGAACTTCAATACCGAGGCTTACATGTACAGCCTTTATAACCCCACCATTGAAAATCCGGTTGAAAGTCTCGACCCGACCCAGGAATCCCGCCTCTACACCATCGAAGACGGCGTTTTCCTGCCGAAATACAGGCTCCCGACTGAAGCTGAATGGGAATTTGCCGCTCTCGGCCTTATCGGTAACTCGGTTGACGAGCTGGTCTGGGAAAGAAGGACCTATCCCTGGAACGGCCACAACGTACGTAACGACGACCCGAGGCATATGGGTGAGATGAGAGCCAACTTTACCAGGGGCAAAGGTGATATGATGGGTGTTGCAGGTAGTCTGAACGACAACGCCAGTATTCCTGCCCCGGTGAAATCCTACTGGCCCAACGATTATGGCCTCTATTGTATGGCAGGTAACGTCAACGAGTGGGTACTCGATGTATACCGTCCGATGACTTTCAATGATGTCAGCGGCTTCCAGCCTTTCCGCGGTAACGAATACGACAAGATGCAGCTCGATGCCAATAACAAGCCGATGCTTGACAGCCTTGGCCGTGTAAAACGCGTTCCCATCACTGAAGCCGATGCTGAAGGCCGTTACAACTACAGGAAATCGGATTACAGGAACTACCTCGACGGTGATATGACCTCCGTATTTACCGAAGGTTCCCTTCATGATACCGCCGATTACCGTGGTTCAGGAAACATGTATGTATTCAACGACTATGAGCAGTCATCGCTGGTGAACGACAATGTACGCGTTTACAAAGGTGGTTCATGGAAAGACAGGGCTTACTGGCTGAGCCCCGGTGAAAGAAGGTTCCTTCTGGAAACCGAATCCCGCGACGACCTTGGCTTCCGTTGCGCCATGACACGCGTTGGCAGCCCTTCAGGATTCTGATCAACTTCAACAAAAATATAAAGGCTGTTCAAAGGACAGCCTTTTTTTTTAAGGTATGGATATTGAACGTTTATACAGGGTCTATCTTGAGCATCCTCTGATTTGCACCGACAGCAGGGAAGTGAAGCCCGGTTCGCTTTTCTTTGCCCTGAAAGGAGGAAGTTTCGACGGTAACCGCTATGCTGCAGAGGCTCTCAGAAAAGGCGCTTTTGCTGCCGTTGTCGACGATCCGTCGATGGAAGGAATGAAGGATATGATCGTTATGGGTGATGCCCTCCTTACCCTTCAGCGCCTGGCCCACCTTCACAGGGAAAGAACACGGATCAGGGTGATCGCCATCACCGGTACGAACGGGAAAACCACTACCAAAGAGCTGATCGCTGCCGTATTATCGGCAAAATACCGTACCCTGTTTACCCGGGGGAACCTGAATAACCATATCGGGGTTCCCTTAACACTGCTCAGTATCCGGGATGAGGAAGTAGCCGTCATTGAGATGGGGGCCAATCATCCGGGTGAAATTGCACTATTGTCAGATATTGCCGATCCCGATGTCGGCCTGATCACCAATGTCGGAAAGGCCCACCTCGAAGGCTTCGGATCTTTTGAGGGAGTCATGGAAGCCAAGGGGGAGTTGTACGATTTTCTCGCGGAAAAAGAGGTTCCGGCACTGGTGAATACCTCCAACCCCTGGCTGATGAAGATGGCCGAAAAACGTGGGGTGGAGCGCATCCCCTACGCAGTCGGTGAGGGCGAAGGCATCTGCGGTAAGGTCAGCTCGACCGTTCCATGGATCACCTGTGAGGTCGATACCGGGATGGAAAACCTGGTGATCCCCACGAAGCTGGTGGGCTCATATAATCTTGAGAACGTGCTGGCAGCGGTCGCAGCCGGAGTGTTTTTCAAAGTTCCTCCCGGGAAGATTGCGGGGGCCATCAGTTCATATCAGCCCGAGAATAAGCGGTCGCAACTTATAACGGGCCGCAGCAATACCCTGATCCTGGACGCCTACAATGCGAACCCCACCAGCATGATGAATGCGCTGGAGGATTTCGTAGCCAGTAAAGACCTGCCCCTGATGGTCATCCTTGGTGATATGCTTGAACTCGGCGCCGCTGCAGGGGAAGAGCATGACAGGATTGTCGGCTGGCTGAAAAAGCAGGGCGGGCTGAAGGTTTGCCTTGTAGGGCCGAACTTTGCGCGTGCAGCAGCCGGAATGAGCGATTGGAACCTGTTTCCGGATACGACCTCCTGTCTGGCCCATCTTGAACGGGAACGCCCGGGTGGTTACAGGATTCTGATCAAAGGAAGCCGGAAAATGTCACTGGAGGACACAACCAAAATCCTTCTGGATTGTTAATAACCTTTACCCCAAATTTATATTACTATGCCAAACAAATTAATGGACCCTATCGGACGATTAATGGGTCTGCGCTATAAATCACATCCCTGGCACGGCGTGGAGATCGGAGCAGATGCTCCTGAGATCATTACCTGTTTTATTGAGATGGTTCCCCGGGATACGGTGAAATATGAAGTGGATAAGGTAACGGGTTACCTGAAGATCGACCGTCCGCAGAAATACAGCAATACGGTTCCGGCGCTTTACGGGTTTATACCCCAGACTTTCAGCGGGGAACTGGTAGCCGACCTGAGCAGGGAAAGGACCGGCGACAGCAGTATTATGGGCGATAGCGACCCGATTGATATCTGCATCCTCACCGAAAAGGAAATCACCCATGGCGACATCCTGGTGAAGGCGCGGCCGATTGGCGGATTCCGCATGATCGACAAAAACCAGGCCGACGACAAGATTATCGCCGTTCTGAATAATGATGCGCTTTATGAAGGTTTTCTTGATATTAAGGATGTGCCACAGCGCGTCGTCGACCGACTCAAACACTATTTCCTCACCTATAAGGATCTGCCGGGGAATCCCGCCGATGTTCAGATCACGCACGTATACGGAAAGGAAGAGGCAATGGACCTGATCCGTCGTTCGGTGGATGATTATCGCAAGAAGTTCGAGAACCTCGACAATCTGCTGTCGGCGGTCTGAAAAGTCCGCTTACCCTTTCTGCTTAATACAGAATCAGCGCTCAGTCGTTGTACAGATAGCGCTTGATCTTCAGGGTGGGCGTTTTTTCAAACGGCGTGGCCTGGACCATGATCAGCTGAAGTCTCGAATTCTTTGAAACATGCAGGTTGACCTGGTTCATCAGCTCAAGGAGCAACTCATCGGTTTTTTCCTGGATATGCTGCTGAAAATCCTGGGCGTTGTTCTTCAGGTCCTGGAATTTCTTTTCGAGGATCTCATAGTTCAGATGAACCTTGGCCACCAGTTTGCCTTTTACCTGGAGAACCAGTGATTCACTGACATAATCATAGCTGTTGATCACGGCCTCAATTTCTTCAGGGTAGATATTTTCCCCGTTCGGTCCGAGGATCATGTTCTTAAGCCTACCTTTTATATAGATGATGTCTTTTTTGTTCTGGATGGCCAGGTCGCCGGTCCGGAAATAGCCATCGGCTGTAAAGACCTCGGCAGTCCGCTCGGGATCATTGTAATAGCCTTTCATGATGTTATCACCTTTCACGACAATCTCGCCTTCACCCGTTACGGGGTCGGGGTTGTCGAGGCGCAGATCCACGCCTTTGGCCACTTTACCTACCGAACGGTAGACGGCACCTGACGGATTAAACCCGGCAAGAAGGGGCGAGGTCTCGGTGAGTCCGTACCCGATGGCATACGGGAAGCCGGCTTCGATAAGGAATTTCTCTGCATCCGGGGCGAGGGGAGCGCCTCCGATTCCGAAGAAGCGGATCCGGCCACCGAAAAAGGCCATCAGTTTCCGGCCTGCAGCACGGTAAAGGATCTTTCTCACCGGGGCGATCCGGATGAGATTGCGAAGGAAAAATGAATTATTAAAGGTGTCCCGAACCTTGCTCCGGTAGATTTTCTCCATGATCAGGGGAACGGTCAGCATGGTCGTCGGACGGAGTTTCTGAAGGATCGGAGCCAGGTAGGATGCGGTCGGGGCCTTCTCAATATAATGGACCGATGCTCCGCTCGACACAGCAAGCACCATACCGATAGTGCATTCGTAGGTATGGGCCAGGGGGAGGATGGAGAGGAAAACATCATCGCTGAGCACTTTATGCATCATCTCCGACTGCCAGGTATTGAATGCGATGTTCCTGTGGGTCAGCATAACGCCCTTTGATCTGCCGGTGGTACCGGAGGTATAGATTATGGAGGCCAGGTCATCGGGAGTGCCCTTGAAGAAGCTGTCTTCTTTTTCCAGGAAACGCCGGTCGACCGAAAGTTTTTCGATAGCCTTTCCGGAGCCTGCATTGACGATCAGGCCGTTTTCCGTTTCAGCCATACTGAAGTCTTCGGCCATAATTACATGACGCACACAGGAAGGAATGCCGTCTTTTACTTTGGGAAGCATTTTGGCGGAGATAACCAGAATTTTCGCCCCGGAATGTTCGATGATCGAGTTAATCTCCTTCGGCTGGAATTCAACGAGGATAGGAACCGTCACTCCACCGGCAATCAGTGTCCCGAACCATGAGGCTACCCAGTGCGGGGTGTTTTCGCTCAGGATCACAACCCGTTCACCGGCTTTCATGTCGAGGCTGTGCAGGATGGTGGCCACGTGCATGGAAAGGTCGTAGAACTCAGAATAGGTGTAGGAAAAAGCTCCTGCGATGGCAAAGGAAGTTTTTTCTCCGTATTTTTCAGCGCTCTGTTTGAGGAACTGTGGAAGGTACAGGATCATATCCTGTCCGTTTTCCGTCATACTCATCCCATTATCTTTCATATCTTACCGTTTCGCT
Source organism: Bacteroidota bacterium (assembly GCA_049325415.1). GTDB lineage: Bacteria > Bacteroidota > Bacteroidia > Bacteroidales > JBMOLL01. The sequence continues at coordinate 91,383 of JBMOLL010000144.1, forward strand.
CATTTTACTTGATCATCTTCACTTTTCCCGGAAACTGTTTTCTCAGGCTGTCAAATGTTTTATGTCCCAGGAGGAAAAAATCCAGCACAACGCTTGCCGGATATATTTCCGCAAAGGTAGTGCTTTTTGGGATTTCACCATCCAGGTGAATACCCCTGTATTTTGACCTGTTTTTAATAAAATCCCTGTGTGCCCTCACAACTGCCTTAAACTCAGGTATAGACGGTCTGAAGAGAAAGCGAAGGGCAGAGACAAGATCCAGTGCAGTCCGCATGGCCAGGACCAGCTTTCGTCGTTCCGGTGGCAGGTTTTTATAAAGCAGGAACAGGTTATTCCTGAAATTCAGGTAGGTTTTTGCAGGGTTACTTTTGGAGAGTGTTCCGCCTCCGACATGCCATACTTTAGATCCGGGATGATAATATATGGTGTAGCCCATCCTTTTCAGTCGCCAGCAAAGATCAATTTCTTCCATATGGGCAAAGAAATCTTCATCGAGGCCACCGGCTGCATGGAACAGCTCTGCCCTTACCAGCAGGCAGGCTCCCGATCCCCAGAAGATCTCACTGATCCTGTCGAACTGCCCGTGATCCTCCTCCAGTTTGTCGAAGACCCTTCCCCTGCAGAAGGCATAGCCATAGCGGTCGATAAAACCACCCGCCCCGCCGGCGTATTCAAAATACTCCTGCCTGTAGTAATCCATGATCTTGGGAGTTACCGCAGCTGCCCCGGGGGTCTCATCCATAAAGCGGATGAGGGGTTCCAGCCAGCCCTCCGGTACTTCGATGTCGGAGTTGAGGAGAAGATAATAGTCGGCGCTGATCTGTTTCAGGGCCCGGTTGTATCCGCCCGTGAATCCATAATTTTTATCGAGGCGGATCAGTTCGGCTTCGGGAAAGTCCTTTTCCACAAGCTCTGCAGAGTGATCAGTGGAACCGTTATCGGCAATCACCACACGCACGCCTTCCATGCGGCTGTGCGCAAGGACCGAAGGGAGGAACTTCTGAAGGAAGTGCGCACCGTTCCAGTTAAGTATGACTATCGCTGTCTGACTCATCCTTTGTGGATCATCCGGTAGACTGTCTGCTGGAACTCATCGTGATTCAGACCGTTCGAACAGATTATTTCTCCCCCGAAAAGATAATCATTTTTTCCCTGAAAATCGGTGACCCTGCCACCTGCTTCGCGCAGTATGACGATGCCTGCCGCTACATCCCAGGGACTCAGTCCGTATTCATAGAAACCGTCATACCTGCCACAGGCCACATAGGCAATATCGGTAGCCGCCGATCCCAGCCGGCGCAGGCCGTGAGAGTTCTTCATGAACCAGTCGACCGTTTCCATAAACGCTTCGATATGCTCATAATTGGAATAGGGGAATCCGGTGGCAATCAGGCTCTCGTCGATGCTTGGCACCTGGCTCACCCGGATCGCCTTTCCGTTCAGGTAGGCACCGCCTCCCTTCCATGCGTAGAAACAGGCATCTTCATTGATTTCGTAGATTACGCCTGCCACCAGTTCATCGTTATCCAGCAAACCTATGCTGACCGCAAAAGGTGGGGCTCCGTGGATGAAATTGGTGGTGCCGTCGAGCGGATCAATCACCCAGTTCAGACGCTCGCCCTTTTTGCTGCTGGTGCCTTCTTCGGCAATAAAGCCGGATTCCGGAAGCAGGAGCGCCAGTTTTTTTACAAGGAGGAGTTCGGTCTGCTTATCCACCTCCGTCACAAAGTTGTGTTTTCCCTTTGTTTCGATCCGGAATCCCTCCCGGTTCAGATGCTGTTCCCGGATAAACTTCCCGGCTTCGATGGCAAGGTCCTTTACTGCCAGACAAATTTCTTTATATTCCATTCTTACGTTTATTACCATGTTTAATGACCGGGTATGACCGCGCTGATCACGCCTTCGCTGTCGGCAGTTGCCAGTTTGACTTCCCGGATCTCACCGATGAGTGCTTCCCTGAACGGAATGACCACCTTCAGGTAGTTCTCGGTCCAGCCCGAGATCATCCCGTCTTTTTCCTTTGATTCGAACAGTACGTCGGCCCGGCGACCTGTATTTCTTGCGGCAAAACCAATGCGTTTCCTTTCGGAGAGCAGGTGGAGCCTGTTGCTGCGCTGTTCAATAACGGTCGGGTCGACCATACCTGAGAAGGCAGCGGCACGGGTGTTTTTGCGCGAGGAAAAGGAGAACACGTGCAGGTAACTCAGGTCCAGCGAGGACAAAAAGCGGTAGGTTTCTTCAAAATCCTCGTCGGTTTCGCCGGGGAAGCCCACGATCACATCCGTTCCGATCCCGGCAAGCGGCATCACCTTCCGGATGCGGTCTACTCTCCCGGCAAAGAGTGAGGTATTGTATTTCCTTTGCATCAGTTTCAGGATCTTATCGGAGCCCGACTGCAGCGGGATGTGGAAATGAGGCAGGAATTTACTGCTGCCAGCGACAAAATCTATGATATCATCATCGATCAGGTTGGGCTCGATCGAGGAGATCCGGTAACGGTCGATCCCTTCTACCTTATCCAGTTCCCGGAGGAGCTCCAGGAAGGTCTCGTCCTGCTTTCGGCCGAACTCCCCGATATTCACCCCTGTAAGAACGATTTCCCTTATCCCGGAAGCGGCAATCTCACGCGCCCTTTCCACTGTGCCGGCAATAGTGCCGCTGCGGCTTCGTCCCCGTGCAAAAGGGATGGTACAGTAGGAACAGAAATAGTCGCAGCCATCCTGGATTTTCAGGAAAGAGCGTGTGCGGCCCGAGGTGGAGTAGGCCGGTTCGAATGCTTCGGCTTTTTTGGAAGGGGATACAAGGACCTCGGGTTCCTCCTGTTTGTCGAAGGAGGAGTAGAGATCGAACAGCCGGAACTTTTCCTGTGTGCCGAGTATGGCATCCACGCCCCTGATTTTTTTTATTTCTTCGGCCTGCAGCTGGGCATAACAACCGGCGACAGCCACAAAGGCCCCGGGTGCCTGGCGAATGGCCCTGCGGATCGCCGTCCGGCATTTCTTATCGGCCTGGGCAGTTACGGTGCAGGAATTTATGATGTATACATCGGCCTTTTCGCCGAAGCCGACCTGTTCATAGCCCCGTTCGGCAAACTGCCGTGCTATGGTGGCCGTTTCGGCAAAATTCAGCTTGCAGCCCAGGGTGTAAAAGGCAACTTTTCCGCTTGAACCCTCTTTCATATTTCTTTCATTTCATACCCTTCCGTCAGAAAGAGAGTGCAAAGTAAACGATTTCACGGTAGAAATTGACACATCCTTTGATCTTAAATACTTCATTGGATATTTAGCACCTTTGAAAAACGGAACAAAAGGGCTTTAAAAAGGATGAACTGATAAGGTATTGGTCTGATAGCTCAGTTATGTTTTTATGCAACAGGAAATTCCAGTTTTATTTTAGAATTTGCAGCGCAAAATCAATACTATGTCTTTCCTGAAAACTTTCAATATCGAATTACTCAGAAAATTCCTGGTACAAACATTTCATTTCTGCATCTTAATATCCTCAATGGCATAACAATTTCCAAGAGTTACGGCTTTATTTAAATCCTTTTGAGCATTTATACTATCTCCTAAATATTGGTATATAACAGATCTGATATAATAACTCATATCATTCAAGGAATCAAGGTCTATAGATTTTGTTAAATCAGAAATACCACCAGATTTATCTCCCTGATTATACTTTGCAAAAGCTCTATTATAATAAATGATAGAGTTTTCCGGATCAAGTTTAATTGCAACACTATAAAAAATTACTGCGCTGTCAAAATTATTTTGCAAAAAATATGAATGCGCAATTTTACTTGAAATTATGGCATCCTGCTTGATTCTAAATGCTTCATTATAAAAGTATCTGGCTTCTTTATAGCGAAATGAATCTATCAGAATGTCTCCAATACCTGTATAGCCATAAGGATTTTTATCCATAAAAATTGCTTTTCGGAAATCATCGACAGCATTATCATGATTTAAAAGAATTTGTTCTATATTGCCTCGAGATACGAAATAATCTGAAAATGTTGAGTCTAAACCAATTGCAATGTTGATATTATCAAGTGCTTCGGCATATTTTTTCTGAGCAAAATATGTTTTTGTCTTTAAGTAATAGCTGATGGACGAATTAGGATATTCCTTTGAAATTTGCTCATAAACATCGATCGCCCTCTGGTAGTTACCATTTTTCATATAAGACTCACCTTCTAAAACCAGTTCTGGTATTTTATTCTTACTACAAGAAAGTATTCCAGAGATTAGAATAGAGATTAACAGTAATTTAAAGAATTTCATCATTCTTCTAGTAGGTAGATTTTATGATAAAATTAATATAAAATAAACGCTAAGGGTACTTAATAAATTTGCATGTAAGTAGTTATCCTATTTTTTCTCCCGACCTGTCCTCTTCTTCCCCGAACAACGGCAGTGCATCGGCCACGACAAAGGTGCTTCCCCCGATAAAGATCAGGTCGTCGGGAAGGGCCTCTCTCCTGGCTGCTTCCACCGCATCCTTAACGGTATCGTACACCGCCCCCTGCAGTCCGAAGGCTTTTGCCTTATCTCTCAGGACGACCGGATCCAGGGCCCGGGGTACGGAAGCCCGGGTGAAGTACCATCTTGCGGAAGCTGGAAGCAGGGGTAGGATGTGGCTGATATCCTTATCGTTCACCATGCCCCAGACCACGTGGAGCTGCCTGAACGGGATCATGCCCAGCTGGCGGAAAACATTCCGGATCCCGGCTTCATTGTGGCCGGTATCACAGAGTATCCTCGGGTTGGCCCCCAGGGTCTCCCAGCGGCCGCGGAGTCCCGTTGAAGGCACCACCTGTTTCAGGCCGGAGGCCAGTTGTTCGGGGGTGACCGCTACGCCCATCCCCTTCAGAATTCCCAGCGTGGTAAAAACCGTTTTCAGGTTCATCTCCTGGTAATCGCCCGTGAGGTCGGTGCTTACCTGGAAGGCTTCGCCGTTCCGGGCTTTGTAACGCCAGATCCTGCGCTGGTCGATACCGAGCGTGCTGTACTGAAGCTGATATTCTTCCGAGGCGAAGGTCAGAGATGCCTCAAGAGAGGATGCCACAGACAGAAAGACCGGATCGGTTTGAGGATCGCTTTCGCCAACGACCACGGGAACTCCTTGCTTGATGATCCCGGCCTTCTCCTTTGCAATGAGCGCAGGCGTATCACCCAGAAAGGCCGTATGATCCATTGAAATATTCGTGATCACTGAAACGAGGGGGGTGATGATGTTGGTCGAATCGAGTCTCCCGCCCATCCCGGTTTCAATTACGGCTATATCGACATGGCTTCGTGCAAAATAGTCGAAGGCCATGGCAACGGTCATTTCGAAGAAGGAGGGGGAGATCTTTCGGATCATATCGCGGTGATCCTCCACAAAACGGGTCACAAAGGCTTCCGGGACAGGGGTGCCGTTGATCCGGATCCTTTCCCTGAAATCGAGCAGGTGAGGGGAGGTGTAAAGACCGGTGCGGTATCCGGCCGCCTGGAGGACAGAGGCCAGCATGTGACTCACCGAGCCTTTCCCGTTTGTTCCGGCAATGTGTATACTCCGGAACCGCCGGTGCGGGTGATTGAAATATTCATCGAAGGCCAGGGTATTATCCAGGTTTGCCTTATAGGCAGCCGCTCCGGTTCGCTGGTACATCGGCAGGCTGCTGAAGAGGAAATCGAGGGCGTCCTTGTAGGTCATGGCCTGTAAAAAGGTGTACCCCAGTGGTTATAGTGTACCTTGGAAGGGGTGAAACGATCGGCACGGGCTTTTGTCTCGGCAGGAAAGCCAAGCGAGATCAGCGCAAAGGGAACCACATGGGCGGGCAGGTCCAGCAGCCGCGTCATGGCTTCCTTGCGGACTTCGCGGGGATGGATGCCGATCCAGCAGGCGCCCAGTCCCTGCGCATGGGCCGCCAGCAGGATGTTTTCCGTTACTGCCCCGCAGTCGACGATCCAGTAGCCGTCGTCGTGCTGCAGTTTCAGATCACCACAGACAAGGATCGCGTGGGAGGCGCCCCGGAGCATGCCGGCATGCGGGTGGACTGCAATAATCTCTTCGAAGACCTTTTGATCGTCGAGAACCAAAAAGTGCCAGGGTTGTTTATTGACTGCGGAAGGGGCATGCATTCCGGCAAGGAGCAGGCTGCTGATCAGCTCGTCGGGGACCTTCTCCCCCGTGTATTTTCTGATACTTCTGCGGGTAAATATCCAATCGGTAGGATTCATTTCTGCCTGGTTAATAACTATGTTTAAAAGTCAGTCTATTGTGAATAAGTCAGCCCGGTTCAGGATCGAATTTATTCTAATTTAGAAATTGCAAATTTAGACTAAAGAGGGGTAATATGAAAAAAACCGAAAAAAAAGAGAGGAAGATCTTTATCCTGGATACCAATGTGTTACTTCACGACTATAAATGCATTTATAATTTTGATGAACACGACATCGTAATCCCGATCACCGTCCTGGAAGAACTCGACCGTTTCAAAAAAGGGAATGACATCATCAATTACCACGCCCGCGAGTTTACCAGGGAGCTGGATAAGATTTCGGGGGATAAGCTTTTTAACGGCGGACTCTCCCTGGGCAAGGGGAAGGGCAAGCTGAGCATTGAAACCGGGAAATCGTTTTCGGAGAAGCTGAATGCCAGCTTCCCGGAGAACACCCCCGATCACCGGATCCTGGCCATTGCCGAGCATATTTACCAGACGCGCAGCGACCGGCCGGTCATCCTGATCACCAAGGACATCAACCTGCGGATGAAGGCAAAATCCCTCGGGATCATGGCCCAGGATTACCACAACGATATGGTGCAGAACATCGAGGATATCTACCAGAGCGTGGAGGTCAACGAGGAGGTCGACAAGGAAGTGATCAGCGAGCTTTATGAGGAATTCAAAGGCGTACCCTGCAGCCGCTTCGGGATTAAAAAGGTTCCTTCTGCACATCAGTATTTCATCTTCAGGAATGAATCGATCAGTGCGCTGGCCCATTACGATCCGTTTAACAAGGCCATTAACCGCGTGGAGAAGGTCAAGACCTACGGGATCGATCCGCGCAATGCCGAGCAGACCTTCGCCCTGGATGCCCTGCTGAGGCCCGAGGTACAGCTGGTTGCCCTCACAGGGAAAGCCGGTACGGGGAAGACCCTCCTGGCCCTTGCGGCTGCCCTGCACCAGCGCAAGATGTACACGCAGATCTTCCTGGCCCGCCCCATCGTTCCGCTGGGAAACCGGGATATCGGTTTTTTGCCCGGCGATGTGAACGAGAAGATCGGACCCTATATGCAGCCCCTGTTTGATAACCTGTCGGTGATTAAGCAGAAATTCAAGGAGCAGAGCAAGGAACACTCCCGGATCGAAGAGATGCAACAAAGCGAGAAACTGGTGATCACCCCGCTGGCCTATATCCGGGGTAGAAGCTTGTCGCGCGTGTTCTTCATCGTCGATGAGGCACAGAACCTGACCCCGCACGAGGTGAAAACCATTATCACCAGGGCCGGAGAAGGCACGAAGATGGTCTTTACCGGGGATATTCAGCAGATCGACTCCCCTTACCTGGATACGAAATCCAACGGTCTGTCCTATCTGGCCGACCGGATGAAGGGACAGGATATCTTTGCCCACGTTCACCTGGTGAAAGGCGAAAGGAGCTATCTGGCCGACCTGGCAAGCAATCTTCTGTAAAAAAAACCGTTTATGGAACGAAAGCTTTTTGTTATCCGGCACGGAAAGTCTTCCTGGGAACACCTTGTGGACGATATCGATCGTCCTTTGATCGAACGCGGCATTAAAGGGGCCTATCTCGTTGCCGAAAGACTGCTGAAGGCAGGACTGGTTCCGGAGAGGGCTATTTCAAGTCCGGCAGTCAGAGCCCTGCATACGGCCGAGATCGTAACCCGTACCCTGGGTATGGAACCGGGTTCTTTGGAAATCAGGAAGGAGCTTTACCTGGCCGACCTGAAGGACATCCTGAAGCTGATCGCCGGAACGGATGACCGGCTGGCCTCTCTGGCCATATTCGGTCATAATCCCGGTTTTACCGATCTGGCGAATTTTCTGATGAAGGACCGGATCGACAACCTGCCGACGGCAGGTGTGCTTGTCGTGACTTTCAGGGCTGAGCGCTGGAAAGATCTCGACCGGCAAAAGGTAAGTGAGGTATATTTTGATTTTCCAAAGAATCAGCAGTAATTTTGTACTGTTTATATAACCCGTTCATAAATGAAAACACGCTTTTTTGTCACTGCCCTGGCTGCCGTACTGTTTATCACCGGCTGCAATGACAATACCCGGTTGAAGTCGAATATCACGTCCTATGCAGGACGATCGTATGCATTGAATTACGGTTTCCTTGAAACGGATAAGTTTTCCGATGGAGAGAGCTACTTCCTGACAGTGTACCTGACTTCAGATGCCACGCCCTCGCCCTCATCGGGAGCCTATTCGGTGTATACGGCTCCGCATACCCTGGTTATCAATATCGTCAGCGATTCCAACAGTCTGACCGAAGGCGAATATACCTTCAGCAGTTCGAACTATTCTCCCTTCCACTTTAATTACCTTCAGTATTACTTCCTGGATATCAACCAGTATGGTTTTGCTACTTCGGGAACCCTGGAGGTTGCAAAAGATGGTGCGGAATATACCTTTGATCTGGATTGCAAGGCTTCGAAATTTGTCGGATCAAACGATACCGGCGAAACCGTATCCATCCGGTCGCACTACGAAGGAACGCTTACAACTTTCTGAAAAAGGGGCTGGCAGGCGTGGTAAAAAAATCAGGAAAAAAGGGGTTGAAATTGCTTACTGTTCAAAGCGGGTTGCAGGTAACCCTGCAACCCCAACCCCTCCTTGTCGGACATTATAAATGACAGATTACAGGTATGGTAAGGGAACTGACTGAAGTGACATGTGCTCTAATCCGGCAGGACGGACGCACGCTGGCTGTTCAGCGTAGTGAGCATATGCCCCATCCTCTGAAATGGGAATTTCCGGGCGGAAAGATAATGACCGGCGAATCCCCTGAAAAATGTATAAAAAGGGAGATCCGTGAAGAACTGGGCGTGGAGATCAGGGTGGAGGCCCTGTTGCCGACGGTGGTTCATACTTACGGGGATCGCATGATCCGGCTGATTCCCTTCATCTGTTCCCTTGTTTCCGGGGAAATACATCTTACCGAGCATACGGCCTGGACCTGGATGAGTGATCCTGAACTTGAGCAGGCCGATCTGCTTGAAGCCGACCGGCGACTTCTGTCGAAGCTGCATAGAGGCGGCAGTGCAGCCTGAGCCATCTCCCTATTCGATGATGATGCCAAAGGTGGCCAGCAAGCCACCAATACCGGCATAGGAGAATTTTGCCCCGCTGAGGCGGTTTTCAGAAGGATCGATAAGGTAGCCCCCGGCGCTTCTGAAGTCGGCTTTTTCCAGATTACAGCTCCTGAAAACGGCACCCTGCAGATCACAGTTGTCAAAGACTTTTCCCCTCAGGTCAGCCCCGGTAAAATCGGTTTCATGCAGACGGCAGTTGCTGAAAAATGTTTCCTTCAGGTTCATTTCGTAGAATGAAGCCAGACTGAGATCACAGTCATGAAAAACAGCAGAAAACAGCAATTCGCTGCAATCTTCGAAATGCAGACCTGTGAGCCGGCAGGAAATGAACTTTACCTCGCGCAGTACGGCTCCTTTCAGGTTGACCAGACTGAGATCGCAATTACTGAAGCTTGTTTCTGCCAGGGATATGCCGGTGAATGAACTCCCCGAAAAGTTACAATTGTCAAACTCACAGGAGTCGTAAATCCCTGCTGGAAGCCTCGTGGAGTTATAGGTCTTTCCGGTAAACTTCTCTGAATCGAAAAATGCGTCGGCCATGTTCTTTTTAATTGCCGGACAGGTACCGGCGTTTACACAAATTTAAGATTTCCCGCCGGTCCGCTATCATTGTTATCCTTTTTTTCCGGGATATTCCTTCCTGCCGTCGGAATAACTGGCAAAACGTTCCTGTCCGGCCGGATGGGCAGGTTCGGCCGAGGGCCATGGCCAGCCCCCAAAGGAAGTTCTCCTGAATTCTTCAAAAGTCTGCCGGATCTCCTCCTCGCTGTTCATAACGAAAGGTCCGTACTGGTAAACCGGTTCCTGAACGGGTCTGCCCTGCAGATACAGAAAATAGCTCTCTTCTCCCTGGTTCTCCAGTCTTACCTCCTGCTCTGAGGCCAGTTGCGCCGCCTGCCCGCTGTTAAGCATGGTATCGCCGGCAAGTACCGGTCCGCCGCGGAACAGGAACAACATTCTTCCGGTGCCGGTGCCGGCTGCCGGTAAGGTCCAGACTGCCCCGGCATGCTGGTGTATCAGCAGTATGGCAACTTCATGCCCGGGATCGGCGGCCCAGGAATCGGGGGCAGGCGAAAGGGCAGAGATCCCGCCGGCCCTGCCGGCAATAATTTTTACTTCTGTTTTCTTTCCCTGCTTGTCCTTATGGAGGTAAACCGGGATGTCTTCGTTCCAGTGCATGGCATAGTAAGGACTGACCATCTTGCTCTTTGCAGGAAGATTCAGCCAGACCTGAAACAACTCCAGCGTATTGGGCTCGTCGGTTCGGGTAAGCGGGAACATTTCTGCATGCTGTATGCCCTTGCCGGCTGTCATCCACTGAACATCGCCATTGCCGTACCTTCCGGCACCGCCATGGGAATCAAAATGATCGATCAGGCCGTTCAGGGTGATGGTCACCGTTTCAAATCCACGATGCGGATGGGCCGGAAAGCCTGGTACCTGCTGCCCGTGATACATCCGCCATCCGTCTTTCCCCTGAAAATCGTTTCCGATATTCCGGCCGGAAAGGGATGCTTCCGGTCCCAGACGGCCGTTTCCGCGGGGATAGGAGTCCAGGTGATGGGCACAGAACAGAAAGGGATCCAGCACCGGCCACTGAAAACCGGCATTCCGGATCGCAATTACCGGAGAGCCTGTATTTTGTTTTGCTGCCATAACATCATTCTATTTGTTACTTACTTCATAACAATCCTGACATCGATTGGTTGTCGTTCATGCCCGGCCGGTTTCGGTGCTGAGACATCAGCAGCCTGCTCGATAACAATGGAAGGACCTGTTTACGATTCGGAATTTTATGCTTAAAATTGTCTGTTGCGGAAAAGGCCGTATTATTTTACCGGTTCCGCGGCACCAGCTAAAAGACACCCCTGAATTACCCCGGACAAATGCCGCAGATGATAGCTTCATATGAGCAGGCACTCCTGAACAGACTGAAAAAGAGTGATCAGGCAGCTTTTACTATGATCTTTTCTGCGTATTATGGCGACCTCGTGCGTTTTGCCTTTGGTTTTTTCAGGAACAGCGATGAGGCCGAAGAAGTGGTTCAGGATGTCTTCGTGACCTTATGGGAGAACAGGGAACAACTGAACATCCATACCTCGCTGAAAGCCCATCTGCTCAAATCGGTCCAGAACCGCAGTATCGACCGCTTGCGGCATAAGGCGGTAAGAGACAGGTTTGCCAGCCGGCCGGCAGCACAGAACCTTTTGGTCAACGATACCGAGAATTATGTCTTTTTCAGCGACCTGGAATCGAAATTTCTGGAAGCCATGGCCTCCATCCCTCCAAAACTTTCGGAAGCATTCAGGATGAGCAGGCTGGAGTCCTTACCCTATTCCGAGATTGCAGAGAAACTGGGTGTTTCGGTAAGAACCGTTGAAACGCGCATTGCCAGTGCCCTGAAGCACCTGAGAGAAGAACTGAAAGATTACTTTCTGATCCTCATCCTGCTGATCCTCTTTTTCAGGGGATAATTATTGAGGGGAGGAGGAAAAAAAAATAATTCGCAAAAACGATGTGGGTTTTCTTTCCCGGATCGTCTTTAAACCGGAGTGAGCAAAAATGAAGAACGAAGAAATTGCCCATATTGACCTTTTAATTGTCCGTTCCCTGGAGGGCAGTGCGGAAGAAGATGAACTGCTTCAACTGCAGGAATGGCTGTCCCTTTCGGAAGATAACAGAAGCCATTACCTGAAAATGAAGAACCTGTGGGAGATCTCGGCAGGACTGGATATCGATACGGGAAAGGCTCTTGATAAGGTGCTCGGACGAATCGGCAAAGCGAAGAAAAAAGTCGGTCTGTTGCCTTTCCTCACCCGGGCCGCGGCTGTTCTGTTCATTCCTCTCCTTGCCACGACACTATGGCTGGCCGCCGGTAAATTCGGGAAATCTGCCGAAACGATCGGCTCTCACCGGGTCGATGCAGCATTTGGCTCTGTCAGCACCTTTCACCTGCCCGATGGTTCGACCGTGTGGCTGAATTCGGGCAGCAGCCTGGTTTACCCTGAAAGGTTCGGCAACGGAACAAGAACCGTACAGCTAAGCGGTGAAGCCTATTTTGAGGTCAGCTCGGATAAGGACCATCCCTTTCTCGTGAATACCGGCCATTTTACCGTAAAGGCCACAGGAACTCGGTTTAATGTCATGGCCTACGGGGATTGTCCTTCGCCCAGTGTGACCCTGGTGGAAGGAAAGGTTGCCGTGTGGAGCGACAGGGCAGGAAACCGGCAGGACGAAGCTGCTGTTCTGCGTCCGAACCAGCATCTGGATATGGACAGGAACACCGGCCGCTTCAGTATTTCTGCCGGGGATAGCTACAAGTATATCGCATGGAAAGACGGGAAGCTGGTGTTCCGGGACGATCCGCTCAGCGAGGTCGCACGCAGGATCAGCCTGCAATACAACGTGGAAATTGAGATTACCGACAAACTGATTGGCAGTTACCGGTACAGGGCGACTTTTGAAAATGAACCTCTGAGCGAGCTGCTCCGGCTCCTGAAAATCTCGGCTCCCATCGACTACCGCGAAGAAGGACCGAAATCCAACGCCGACGGGACCTTTACCAGGAGAAAGATCATCATTTTTCCAACAACGAAATAACACGCTAAAACTGATACGATGAAAAGCTACAAATCAAACAGCAAATTACGAGGATTCGGATAGATCCCCATCCGGTAAACGGGGCCTTTCAACCCCGAAAATCTCAAAGCAAATATTAACCTGTTAACTAATTGAAATACCCGGGTAAGGCTGTTTCGGTTAAATGGATCGCTATGGTCTTTCCCCAACTAAACACCAGAACTATGAAACTAATCTACATCTTTGGAATTAGTCTCATCTTCAGTATTTTACCATTATCTCTCAACGCGCAGAACACCAGGGTGACTCTTAACATGGTAGCTGTGCCGCTGAATGATGTACTGAATGAGATTGAAAAGAAAAGTGAATACACTTTCCTGCTTAATCAGGAATTTGTTGATGTTAAGCGTACGGTGACGGCAGTGTATACCGATACGCCCATCAGTGAGATCCTGGATGACCTGTTCAGGGGCCAGAATATCAATGTGGTCACTTCAGGAAAACAGATCGTTCTCACTCCGATCAGCCAGGACCCTGCTGTTAAGATCCAGCCCCGTCAGATCACCGGAAAAGTGACCGACGCAAAAAACGGTGAACCCCTTCCCGGAGTGACGATCCTGGTAAAGGGGACCACCAGCGGATCGATCACCGGCATCGATGGATCATACAGTATTATGGTTCAGTCGGCCGCCGACATCCTTGTTTTTTCGTACCTGGGCTATGAGACCAGGGAAGTCAGTACAGCCGGTAACAACGTGCTCAATATTCAGTTGAGCGAAGTGGCCATCGAGCTGGAGAGCGTGGTCGTTACCGCTCTGGGCGTCAGACGCGAAGAGAAGGCGCTGGGCTATTCTGTTCAGAAGATGGAAGGCGAGGCCATTCAGACAGTCAAACTGGCCGATCCCACCTCGACCCTGACCGGTAAGATCTCCGGTCTGATGATCAAGAACAGCACCAACTTCGGGACCGATCCGGTGATCACCCTCAGGGGTGAGAATCCGTTGATTGTTGTTGATGGTGTACCTTATTACAATATTTCCATCAACGATATTTCCCCCGACGACATCAAAAGCATCGACGTGCTGAAAGGCCCTACCGCCTCTGCACTCTATGGCTACCGGGGTGCCAATGGCGCCATTATGGTGACCACCATCCGCGGAAATGAGCAGAAGGGGATGAAGGTAAGTTTCAACTCCTCCACCATGTTCAACCTGGGCTTCATAGTTACCCCAAAGACCCAGACTTCCTACTCCTCCGGTTACAACGGAAAATATGCCGATGACTATATCTGGGGGGATAAACTGGATATCGGCCGCACAGCCACCCTCTGGGACCCCTATGAAATGGTGTGGAAGGAAAATACCCCGCTGGTTTCAAAAGGGAAGGACAATCTGAAGAATTTTCAGGAACTGGGCTATGTTACCAACAACAACATCAGTATTGTTAACCAGACGGAGAACGGATCGATTCGCTCTTCCATCTCCTATATCAACAACAAGGGACAGTTCCCCAACCAGTATCTGAGCAAATACAACTATTCTCTCGGGGGAGAGATTAAACTGGATAAGCTTACCCTTGAATCCAATTTCAGCTATTCCAAGCACAGCAGTCCGAATATCAGGGGAAGCCAGTATTCGGGCGGATACCTGTATAACATTATCGGATGGGTGGGTGCCGAGTGGGATATCCGCGATTTCACCAACTACTGGCTGGTGAAGGATGAAAGCCAGAACTGGTTCAACATGGAGTGGTACGATAACCCGTATTTTATTGCCAATGAGGTGATTAAAACCATGGACCGGGATGTTTTGAACGGGTTTGTCACAGCAAGTTACAAGGTCAGCTCCTGGATGAAGGTGCTGTTGCGGACCGGTCTTGACAGCTATATCGACCGCAATGTCTCCCGCAACCCGATCAGCGCCAGGAACGCCTGGAGTAATCTCGGTTACTATTCGGAAGAAAAGTACACAGGTTGGAGCATCAACAACGATCTGATCCTGTCGGTGGATAAAACCTTCGGGAAATTCAGAGTGGAAGGGCTGTTTGGCGGAACCATCTTCTACAAGAAGGATGATTATTTTAATGCCTACACCAAGGGCGGACTATCCATCCCGGGCTATTACTCCCTTAAGGCATCTGTCGACCCGATCGGCTGGGATACCTGGATCAGGCCCCAGCAGGTGAACAGCTTGTATTCCCGGATCAGCCTTTCCTATGGTAGCATTGCCTATCTTGATGTTACCGGTCGTAAGGACTGGCCTTCGACCCTCAATGTATCTTATTTCTATCCTTCAGTCGGCAGCAGCCTGATCCTTTCCGAACTTCTGCCGGAAATGAACTGGCTCGACCTCTGGAAGATCAGGGGATCCTGGACCATGTCGAAGAAACCTGCCGGAGTGTTCGAGATCAACAATGCCTACGAGGTGGTCAACGAGGTGTGGAGCGGGTATAACAGTGCCTATCTGCCCGATGTACTCAAAGGTTCAGGCTACGGTCCGGAAACGGCGCAGACCTATGAATTCGGTACCTCGGCACATTTCTTCGGGAACCGCGCAAATATCGACGTGACCATGTACCGCAAGAGGATGTACGACTTCCTTATTGAAGCACCGCTGAGTGATGCCACAGGCTATAGTTCCAGCTATATCAATTCCGACGAAGTGTGGATGAACAAAGGTCTGGAGATCATGGCCGGGATCACCCCGGTGAAAACCGATGATCTCCGCTGGGATCTTCGCTTTAACTGGTCGAAGGATGTTACCGTTTACAGTCAGCTTGACTCGGTTTATTCGGAAGACCAGATGTGGATTAAGGTCGGTGAGAGAGTGGATGCCTTTACCACAACCGACTGGATTCGGGACCCCGATGGCAACCTGATCAACCGCAACGGCTACCCGATCCGTTCCAACTACGAAAGTGTGGTGGGTTACCTGAATCCCGACTGGATCTGGGGTTTTAACACCTCGCTGACCTGGAAGAACCTGGCCTTTTCCCTGTCGGTTGACGGCAGGATGGGCGGCAGTTCCTTCTCCCGTCTGGATGCTCTGCTCTGGAACTCGGGAGCCCATTACCTCACCGACACCCAGTACCGCTACGACGAAGTGGTGAACGGTGAAAAAACCTACATCGGTCCCGGTGTGAAAGTGATTTCCGGAACCGTCACCTACGATTCTTACGGGAATATCACCTCCGACACGAGGGAATATGCGCCCAACGATGTGGCAGTCTCCTACGAGAGCTATATCCGGAGCCATTATTATATGGGAGCCTGGAGCTGGTGCAGCCAGGATATTCTCGATGAGACCTTCCTGAAACTCCGCGAGGTATCCGTAACCTACACGGTACCGCGCGCCATCAGTGAGAAACTGAAGCTGGATGACCTCGCCATTTCGCTGGTCGGACAGAACCTGCTGTACTGGGGCAAGGAATACAAGATGACGGATCCCGACTACGGTCAGACCTGGGACCTGGTGTCTCCTTCCATCCGCTACGCCGGTGTTAACATCAGGTTTAACTTCTAAAAAATGACAGTCATGAAAAAGATAACGATAGTGATTCTTGGTCTGGTCCTGCTGCCCTGGTTCCATTCCTGCTCCAACTTCGAGGAACTGAATACAGACCCCAATCAGACCTC
Source organism: Bacteroidota bacterium (assembly GCA_049325415.1). GTDB lineage: Bacteria > Bacteroidota > Bacteroidia > Bacteroidales > JBMOLL01. The sequence goes on from JBMOLL010000144.1 coordinate 107,926, forward strand.
TTCCGTAACCGCAGAGATGCTGGCTACGAACCTGATCCTGGGTACCACCCGCTATCCCGGTGTGGGAAAGGATTTCCTCTACAAGGATATGCTGGCCAAATACATCTCTTACATGGAAGGGGCGACCGGCTACCAGTACAATGAGTTCGACCGCACCTATTTCGGTTCCATGCTGAAACTGAAAAATGTGGATAAGATGATCGAAGCCGCATCCGGCACCACCTTTGAAAGTGCTTACCGCGGACTGGGTCATTTCGTGAGAGCCTATACCTTTTTTAACCTCACCATGGCTGTGGGGGATATTCCGTATTCGGAAGCGATCATGGGGGAGGACGGGATCCTCAATCCGAAGTACGATACCCAGAAAGACGTTTTCCTGGGGATCCTCCGCGAACTGGAACAGGCCGACAGCCTGTTTGCCGTGGCCCGCGATTTTACGGGCGACATGATCTACCAGGGCAAGGTAGCCCAGTGGCAGAAGGCAAGCAATAACCTTGAGCTGAAGGTGCTTACCCATCTATACAAGAAAACGGCGGATACCGACCTGAAAGTGGTTGAACGTTTTAATGAGATCGTGACTGGCAAGGCGCTTATGACTTCCTCCAGCGACAACTTCCAGCTGGTTTATTCGGATGTACAGGTTGAGTACTATCCTTTCTTCAACAGCAACTTCAGGAAATACCCGATCATGAGCACCACGATTGTGGATAAGATGAAGGAACTGAACGATTACCGGCTTTTCTACTTTGCAGCACCGGCTCTCGCCGAGGTTGCAGCCGGAAAGCTCGGGAACGACTGGGATGCCTATGTGGGGGTTGATCCTTCGGACGATTTCAGTTCGATCAGTGCCCGATATGCAGCCAACCAGGTGAGCGGAATCAATGCCCGTTACTACGCCCTTGAGCAGGGCGAACCCACCTTCCTGCTGAGCTATGCCGAACAGTGTTTCATGATTGCTGAAGGGATCGTTCGCGGCTGGGTCACCGGTGATGCCAAATCGTACTACGATGACGGTGTAACAGCTGCCCTGCAGTTTGTAGCCGATTTTACACCCGATGATTCCCTGTACCATCACGATATGAAGATTGATGCCACGGTGATCAGCAATTACCTGGCCGGAAGCGACGTAGCCTTTAACGGCAGCGATGAAGAGAAACTTCAGAAGATCTGGCAGCAGCGTTACCTGATGGGATTCATGCAGGATGGCTGGAACAGCTATTATGAATACAGGAGGGTAGGATACCCCGAATTCCCCATCAATGAGCTCACCAACCTGAATCCCGATAAAACCAAATTGCCGGTAAGGTGGATGTATCCCGACAAGGAGCTGGCCAATAACCGGGAACAGGTGGAGGAGGCCATCAACCGTCAGTTCGGGGGCAATGATGCAGTGACGGAACTGATGTGGATACTTGAATGATCAGCAAACAAAGAGAATACAGTTAACTAACCAATTACAAATTAAACAAGACACTATGAAAACACGTAGATTCCTTAGTTCCCTGGTCCTGACAGCAGTGACCGGAATGATGGCTTTCGCCACCGTACCCGAGAAAACCGGCTGGTGGAGATTTGACAATCCCTCCGATATGCTGAAAGCAGAAATCGGTTCAGCACTGGTTCTTACCGGTTCTGATGAGTCGGTCGACGGCCCTGTTACCGGTAATAAAGCCATCAAAGTAGGCACCGGCAGTTACCTGGCGATGGAGCATGGTATAACTGCACCGGTGAATGAATATACCCTGCAGATTGATTTTATGGTGCCCGTTCTCGATGGTTTCAATGCCATCTTCCAGACGACCCCGGACAACAGCGATGATGCTGAGTTTTTCATTAATGGCGACAGCAAACTGGGCGCATGGAGATTCGGGTACACCGAAAATGTTGTGGAAGCCAATACCTGGTACAGGATGGTAGTTTCCGTGAAGAACGGTGAATTTTACCGTATTTATGTCAATGGCAGCCTCTGGCTTGAAGGCGTTGCACAGGAAGCCGACAGCCGGGATGCCTTGCAGTCGGCCCTGCTCCTCTTTGCCGATGAAGACGGTGAGGACAAGGAAATTCATTGCGCTGAGGTAGCCATCTGGAACGTTGCCCTTACCGGTGACGAAGTGGCAGAACTCGGCAACGCCTCCGCACCCTATGTCGGAATTATGAATCAGGTAGCGGGTAACGGTGACCTCGGTCAGGCCTATCCTAATCCCTTCTCCTCCTCAGCAAGTTTTAACTACGAGGTACGCGAGACCGGAGCTGTAGCTTTCCATGTGTACGATTTTGCAGGGAAAGAGGTCAGTGTAATCCGTGAAGGTGTGAAAACACCCGGCAGCTATACCATGACTCTTTCGTCGGAAAACCTTGTTAATGGCGTGTATCTTGTAAAAATGGATGCCAGCGGAACAAGCAGTACCCGTAGAGTGGTTGTATTGAAGTAATACTGGCCATTATCAACAAATGGTCCCGTCGGATTTCGATTTATAGTTTTAGTTTTCTTTCCGGTTCCATCCGGAACCTGTTCAGTTAGCCTGCTGCCCCGGCGCCTGCCCGGGGCAGCTCTTCTGACAGAATCCTGAAACGAAAAATCAGCTGTCAGGACCCGACTGTTGCTTTTACAGCTGTTGAGGCTATTTTTTATTTTTGAAGTGTAGTGAGAATTCCTATGAAGAAGATCTGTTTTTTGTTAGTTTTCATCCTGATAGCCCCTGGTTTATTCGCCATCTCAGGAAGCTTTGATCCGGGTCCGGCAGGACAGTGGAAGTTCGACGATCCCTCAGACCTTCTTAAGGCTGAAGCAGGAAGAGGTGTTCCCCTGGAGCTGAAAGGATCGCACACTGCAGTGGACGGTCCTGAAATGGGCAATGGTGCGGTTCAGATCGGACCGGGGAGCTGGTACGTTATGAAACACAGGACAGCACCAAACGGGGGAGGTTCGTTTGTTAACGAGTATTCCCTGTTGTTTGATTTCATGATCCCGGAGAAGGATATCTGGCATACTTTCTTTCAGACCAATATGGATAACAGCAACGACGGGGATTTTTTCATCAATCCTTCGGGAAACATTGGAGTTGCCGCCGTCGGTTACGGCTCCTACGAAACAGTTCCGGGCGAATGGTACCGGCTGGTTATTTCGGTGAAGAATGGATCATTTTTCAAATGCTATCTCGATGGTGAGCTGTTCCTTTCCGGTACGGTCCAGGATATCGACGGGCGTTTTTCCCTCGACAGCCTTCTCCTGGTCTTTGCCGATGAGGACGGGGAGGACGGCCGGATCAACTGTGCCGAACTGGCTTTCTGGAACAGGGCACTGAGTGCGGATGAGGTGGAAAATCTGGGTGGCTACGGCCATCATACCGGGCCATTCCTTATGTTCAGAAAGCCTTACCTGCAGTCTCCTTCCATGAACTCCATGACTATAAGCTGGCACGACACCTCTGCCGTGGGAACAAAGGTTGAATACGGCACCGGTCCGGAACTGGGTCAGAGCACTTCCGGCACTTCCGAACTGGTAGCAGTGCCTTACCGCTGGCATACTGTAAAACTTACTTCTCTTGCCCCGGGCACGGTTTATTATTACCGTGTGAGCTCAGGCAGCGCCAGCTCGCCGGTGTACCGTTTCAAAACACTGCCTGAGGAGGAGAACACAGGGATCATCCGTTTCCTGATCTTCGGCGATGTCCATTCCTCGGATACTACCGCTTCCGGTAAAGTGGTCCGGGCTGCAAGGGACAAAATAAGTGAATTGTATGGTCAGGATCCGGAGAAAGCCATAAACGGGATTTTTAATACGGGGGATATCGTTATGAGCGGGAACTCCGTTGCCGAATACTCGACGAAACACTTCAGCCCGATGGCCCCTCTCACAGCCTGGCTGCCTTCGATGGTAGTGGCCGGGAACCATGAAGGGGAAAGCCCGTATTTTTATCAGTACATGAAGCTCGATGATCTGTCGGTCTTTCCGTCCACGAGTCCGCTCCGGGAAAAAGTCTGGTACCTCAGGGTGGAGAATGCCCTGTTTATCGGTCTGAATACCAATATTACCGAACAGTATGGCACAACCATGGCCAGCTGGCTGGATGGTTTCCTTAACACAGCGGAGCAGGATGCCACCATTGATTTCGTCTATCTGTTCTTCCATCATCCGCCGTTCTCCGAACTCTGGTATCCGGTGATCACCTTCGATAACGGTCCGGCCTATGTTCAGAACACCCTTTTCCCGGTCATTGAAAAGTACAGCAAGGTGATGGAGATCCATTACGGGCATACACACGGCTTTGAAAGAGGAACCATAAAGTCCGGAAGGGATGATGGCGATTTCAGGATAATTTGCGGTGGTGGCGGAGGCGGTTTCCTCGATCCCTGGGTGGAAGGACTGAATTATAATTACGACGATATTCACATTAGCTACAGCCATTTCGGTTACCAGATCCTTGAGATCGATCCTGCTGAGCACAGTTACAGGTCTACCAGTTATAGTCTTGGTAATAAATTGGATTTCAGGAATAACGAAGCAGTCGACTCATGGTATCGGAAGACGGATCAGCCGGCACCGTCCACACCGGTCGCTGAAAGTGTGGAGGTGCTTAATGATTATATTCAGTTCGGGTCCTCTGCCTATGAAGGCATGGATTCGCTGATGACCGTGGAACTGCAGATTGTCGACAGCGCCGATGTTGAGCATATCCGCTTTGAAAAGTTCTTCCACTGGACCGATATCTACGGGGTCGACGATGTCGGTATGCCCTTTGATCTGAACGCAGGAAAGGATCTTTGTGCGTTGAGGATTCGTCGGGATGAGTTATCGGGAAATGAGACCCACCTCTTCAGGGTGAGGTACAGGGATCATAATCTCCGCTGGAGCGCCTGGTCAAATACCATTCCTTTCAGGGAGGTCAGGATCACGGAAAATCCGGCCGACATGACCCGTTATTACCTCGGACCGGCCTTCCCCAATCCTTCAGGCAGCGAGGCTTTTTTCGATTATCACCTGCCGGAAAGAGGGGAGGTTATTTTCAAAATATACAATGCCGACAGCCGCCTGCTGGAAGAATATAATGCAGGGATCCTCGACCGGGGAAGTTACAGTTTCAGCCTGGATACTGCCGCCTATCCCGGCGGTGTATTCTTTTGCTCTCTGAATTCGGGCGGTGTTTCGATCACAAAAAAACTTGTTATCATGAAACAGCCCTGACCCCGGATTTTCTGTACCTTAGGGTGTAAACCAGCATAAGCAAAGCTGCAGTAAAAGCCATCACCGCACCGAACCAGAAGGGTGCCGATGAACTGACCCGGTCGTAAAGCAAGCCCGCAATAAGGCTGGCGGGAAGAAGTGTGATCCCCAGAACCGCATGGTAGATCCCGAAGGCAGAGCCCTTGAGTTCGGGGCCGGCAAGATCGGCAACCAGTGCCTTCTGAGAGCTGTCGGTCAGGGCGCTGTAAATTCCGTAGAGAACAAACAGTCCACCAAAGATCCAGATATTATTGAAGGTGCCGAAGAGTGCATAAACCAGGGCGTAGATCAGGAAGCCGCTTATTATCAATATTTCCCTGCCGATCCGGTCGGAGAGCTTCCCGGCAGGAATGGCCACAATCACGGATGCGGTGTTGAATATCATGTAGATAAAGGGGATCATAGACTTGTCGACCCCGGTTTCGGCCGTTCGCACGAGTAAAAGCGCATCGGTGGAATTTCCCAGGGAGAAAAAAACCGTGATGGCAAGGAAGAAATAAAAGCGGGAGGGGAGTTTCTTCAGGTGGAATTTCCCGGTGGAAGTGCTATTAATTCTGCCTGCTTCCTTTACGAAAAGAACGATATTTATCACTCCCAGCACAGCAGGAATGGTTGCAAGCAGGAAGATCAGCCTGTAGTTTTCGGCGGAGAGTCGCAATACAAAAAACGCAACCAGCGGACCGAGGATGGCTCCGCTGTTATCCATCGCCTTGTGAAATCCGAAATTCCTTCCGGCCGTACCCGAACCACGCGTACCGGCTATGAGGCTGTCCCTCGGAGCCGTGCGGATCCCTTTCCCGATTCTCTCCAGGAACCTGAATACAAGTACCTGGAAAGGACGAAGTGCTCTGGCATACAGCGGGGTTACCAGGGCTGTGATCCCGTAGCCAATGATCAGAAATGGTTTGTTTTTTCCAATCTTATCGCTCCAGATCCCCGAAACGGCCTTTAAGAGTGAGGCGGTACTTTCCGCAATCCCTTCGATAAGCGACAGGGCGGTTTTTGATGCACCGATAGACAGCAGGAAAAGCGGCATCACGCTGTATATCATTTTGGTGGAGGTGTCGGTAAGAAAACTGGTGAGGCCCGTAAAGAAGACATTACGCTCAAGCCCGGCTATTTTTTCTTTTTTCATTTCAGGAAGAGGAAAACCATTTAACGGCGTTTACCGGAACACAACGGCGTAACTTTTATTTGAATACCGGGAATGACCTGGGTCAGCCTGGATCCGTAATGGTAAAATTAAAGATACTTCCTTTACCGGGTTCGCTTATGGCCCATATTTTTCCGCCCATTATTTCCACCACCTGCCTGCAGATCACCAGGCCAAGTCCGCTTCCTTTTTCCCTGGCCGTACCTGCTCTTGACTCGTTGTTGTTATCGGTGAACAGGTTTTCCACTTCAACAGGGCTCATTCCGGTGCCGTTATCTTCCACGCTGATGGTTGTCAGTCTGTTGATATCCTGGTGAATACAGACCGATACCTGCCCTCCCGGAAAGGTGAATTTTATGGCATTGGTCAACAGGTTGCGGAGCACAATCCGAAGAAGATCCGGGTCGGTATTCACCATAATACTTCTTTCGGGTTCAAAAACCAGGCTCACTTTTTTGTTCCCGGCTGTGAGGATCAGTTCGGAGATACTTTCATTGATAAGCACAGGAAGATCGAAACGTTCCGGAATATTCTTCATCTGGCCGGTTTGCGCTTTGGCCCAGTTTAGCAGGTTATCCAGTAACTGAAGGGTCCTTTTCACCTGATCGTGCAGATGCCGGAACAGGGCATTTTTATTTTCCGGCTCAAGGGAATCGGGGTCGCGTGAGAGAATCTCCGAGAAGCCCATGATGGTGCTGAAGGGTGATCTCAGGTCATGGGCGATAATGGAAAACAAACGGTCCTTTGTTTCATTGAGTTCCCTCAGATTTTTCTCACTGATCTCCAGGCTTCTGACGGCCTTTCGCCGCTGATTCTCTATGGAGATGTTCTGAAGGATCATGATGGCCAGCATCAGCATTCCTGCCAGGGTGATCAGCACGGAAATACTCAGAAACTTTTTTGTCATTTGCTTTACATCACGCCGGGCATCGTCGAGGTAAATGCCGGTGCCGATAATCCAGCCCCAGGGTTCGAAAAGTTTTACATAGGAACGTTTCGGTACGATGTTATCCGGATCATCTTTCCATTGCCAGTAATACTCCGAAAAGCCTTGCTTTTTGTCTCTGGCGATTTGGACAAACTCGCTGAAAAGTCGTTTGCCCTCCGGATCAGTAAAGTCGGCTACGTTGCTTCCATTCAGATCACTGCGGTATGGATGCATGATCATCACCGGCACCGTATCGGTGATCCAGAAATAGTCTTTACGCTCGGGGCCATAACGTAACAGGCCGATTTCCTGGATGGCACTCTGCCGGGCTTCTTCCTGGCTGAGTTCACCCCTCATGATTTTTTCCTGTTTGAGGGACAGGATACTCCAGGCCATGTCGGTCAGTTCCTTCATGGTCTCTTCCTTTCCGCTGATGATACTCCTTTCATAGCCCGGAATAAGGAAGAAGAAAAAAGCCATAATAAACAGGACGACAGTGAATAAAGTCGGCCAGATAATCTTCATAAAAGACAAACTTCTTATAAATGCCTTATTCATGCCTGATAACAGTTCCTGTTTAAATAAACATTCAGTCCCGTACATTACCCGCTAAGGGCTCAATTGAATCTGTTATTCCTTAAGGGGTACAAATTAATCTATTGGATGCATAAACGCAATAGCGGAAATTACCTGATATTCCGGATGAAAATACCTGCCGTTGCCTATGGCTGTTTATTATTGCTGTTCAAGGGGGAAGGGGAGCTTGTCTTTCCAGTCCGGAGCCTTTTGGGATCTGTTCAGTTCGCCGATCAGCAACAGTGCGTAACCGATCGTTTGCCTCATTCCCTCCATTTCCCAACCGGGATCGAATTCGTCTTTCACTGTGTGGTAGTCCTTACCCCAGAATTCCGTGTAGGACCTATCCCCGGAGAGTTCATCCTCGCCTGCCGAGATCCAGACGGCAGGGATGCCATATCGTGCAAATGAAAACTGGTCGGAACGGTAAAATAAGCCCTGGTTGGAAAGAGAAAACTCCGAATAGGCTTTCCCGTTCCTCTCCGCCAGATCCTTCAGCATATCTTCAAAACCTGAGAAGCGGGCACCAATGCCCATGATGCTGCCCGTTTCTCCCCACACCGGGGTTGATTCGAAGTTGATATCTGCAATTATATTGCTCCTGTCGGTGTTCTGAACGTAGTAACGGGAACCGAGAAGACCCGATTCTTCGGCATTGCAGGCCAGGATTGTCACGGAGTAATACAACTCCTCTCTGAATTCCTGGAGTATTTTTGCGGTGAGCAGCATTGCAGCAACTGCAGTGCCGTTGTCAATGGCCCCGTTAAATATTGAATCTCCGTTTATTGGGGTTCCCGTTCCCAGGTGGTCAAAATGCGCGCTCAGAACAATCCGTTCCTTTACCTTTCCGGGGATTTCCGCCACCACATTGCAGATGTTTTTTTCGGTCGACAGGTTTTCGCCTCTGATCCTGAACCTGATCCCTGTTTCCCTTGGCTGGAAATCCCTTTTATCGGTCCCCCTGTATAAATCCTCAATGCTCAGGCCGTTTTCTTTGAGTATCTTTTCCAGGCTCGACTCGCGGATCCATCCCCTGAATTTCAGATTATTCTGAAGATCTGAACCGATAAAGACCTCCTCACCGCTCCAGGAATTTTTTACCACGTCCCAGTTATAACCTGCCGATTCGTCGGTATGGATAAGCAGGATCCCGGCAGCCCCCCTGCGTGCAGCCTCTTCCACATGATAGGTCCATCTTCCGAAATAGGTCAGGGTTTTTCCTTCAAAAATGGTCGAATCAAGCATCCCGGGGTCATTTACCCTGGTGATCACGAGTTTGTTGGTGAGATCCGTATCCTTATAATCATCCCAGTCCCAGATCTCCGTTTCGATACCAAAGCCGACGAACACTGCTTCCGCCTCAAAATCAATTCCGGCATCAGTGGTGCTGAAGGTCCCGGTATAATCGTCGGGGTAGCTGAGCGGACTCCCGTTGGCCTCCATTGTAATATCTTTCACACGGAAACCCGTGATCGGGAATGGTTGCCGGTAAGCCCCGTTGTTTCCCGGTTTAAAACCCTCGTAACGAAAGAGGCTTTCCAGGTAAGCCACAGCAAGTTCGTCGCCCCGTGTTCCGGGAGCTCTCCCTTCGAGAAGATCTGATCCCAGATAGGCAACAATGCTTTGCATTTCATCGCCGGATAGCTGAGCGCAACGGTTCATGAACTTATCGGCAGTGGTGTTTTCCCGCTGGCAGGCGGCAAAAAGGAAGAGAAATATTAAACTGGTCAGTTTCTTCATTACCGGCAGAAATAAAAGGTGACATATTCAACACTACAGGGTGAAGATAATGATTTCCGTCGGGCGAGGTATCCTTTTCGCGTCTATGCTTCCGATACGATCCAGAAAACGGCGGCTTCTTCAGTCGAAAAGGGTCTGATGCTCAGGTTTTTTCTTATATTCTCACCCAGGGCGGGAAATACAACGACTTTTGGGTTGGCGGTGATCACGGCCAGCTTGATCCTCGAGAATTCCTGATGTGTTCCAAGATAAGCGATCAGTTTTTTAAAACTTTCCATGTTCATCTCAAGTTCACACGTTGAAAGGTTATTGATCACCCCGCGGATATTCTCCCCGAGCATCCTGTTTTCCATGAGGTATTCCCAGGAGGCGATGATCTGATCTACATCCACCTTCCCGGTAAAATCTCGGATCAGGATCGAGTCTGTGTACTTTTCGTGGAACCTGTATAAAATACTCATAAATCCGTATTGGTTGTCGACTGAGGAGAATACAGGCCGGCTGCTGCGTAAGTCAATTATTCACTTTCCTGATCGAGGAAGTTAATAAAACATAAGTTAGTCAATTCAAAGCAAATGTCAATACCTGGCTTACAATTTTACGGGAAAATTAATCTCGGACTGAATGGTCTTTATTCGAAATATACTCTTCTCGGACTTTCTTCCAGTACTTCTCCGATAAGTGCCGCGTCGGGATGAAGTCCTGTAGCTTTGATGGCTTCCAGCAGCGCAGAGGCATCTCCGGACGCCACGCTGAAAAGAAGGCCCCCCGAGGTCTGGGCATCGTGGGCCAGCATTTTCAGGTTATAGTCGGTTTTCATGGCATAGTGAACACGATCTCCGGTAAATTCCAGGTTCCGGAAAGCGGCTCCTGGTATGCAACCCGAGTTAAAAGTGGTGTATGCTTCCGGAAGCAGGGGGATCATCCGGCTCCGGATCCTCATGCTGACCCTGCTCGCCTCAGCCATTTTCAGGGCATGTCCGAGCAGGCCGAATCCCGTGATATCCGTTGTGCTGTGTACCTCAAAGTCGGCAGCGGCTTTTGAGGCTTCTTTGTTCAGAAGCTTCATCTGCTCCAGGGTGGCTCTGTACGCGGCATCGCTGCAGAGTCCGTTCCGCTGTGCAGCAACAAGGGCTCCGGTGCCAAGAGGTTTGGTGAGGATGAGCTGGTCGCCCGGACGTGCCGTGGCATTACTTTGCAGCCGTGCGGGATGCACCGTACCCAGTACAGCCAGTCCGTATTTCGGGGGATGGTCGTCTATCGTATGCCCCCCGACAATCAGGGCGCCGGCTTCCGTCACCTTGTCGTAGCCGCCGCGCAGGATCTCCCCGAATTCTTCCACCGGGATCTGCGTCACGGAGAACATCATGATATTCAGGGCCATCAGCGGGGTTCCTCCCATGGCGTAGATATCGGAAAGGGCGTTGGCGGCGGCAATCTGACCGAATTCATAGGCGTCGGCGCATACCGGGGGGAAGAAATCCGTAGTGAAAATCAGGGCAGTCTCTTCGTTAAGCTGGTAAACACCAGCATCGTCGTGGGTGGTGATGTCGACAAGCAGGCGGGGATCAGTGGCTACAGGAAAGCCGGATAATACACTTTCCAGCTGTTTTGGCGACAGTTTGGCTGAACAGCCACCGTATTCAACGGTCGATAGGAGATTGAATTTGCCCATGATGTCACAAAGATACTTTTTCCACCTGAAAACCTTCCTTTCTGAGGATCTCTAATGAGCGCCCGGCTTCTCCTTCACCGAAGCTAAGGCACATTCCGCAATCGGAAGAGATACTTTTCGGAACTGCAATGATCCGGGTGCTTATCCCCCTTGATTCAAGCAGTTTTTCTGCCTTGATGACCCAGTGTACGGAAGGGAAGAGGAGCAGCTCGGTTTTCATTCCCTCAGGGTTTTTAAAGCTGAAAAAAGGTAGTCGAGATCATCCGGGGTATGAAATTTCGACAGGGAAATCCGGCAGCTGCCTTCCGGCAGGGTTCCCAGGTGACGGTGTGCCATTGCTGCGCAGTGCAGGCCGGGCCTGGTTTCAATCCCGAAGCCGTCGTAGAGTTTTGCAGACAGTTCCGAACTGCTCATCGATGAGTGTACAAGCGAGAACAGTTCTCCCTGGTTACGCGTATCATCGGCGCAATATACCCTGTATGTCCCCAGCCTGCGGATCCTTTCCATGAGCCTGAGGAAGTCGGTGAAGCTATGGGCAGGTGCCACCGGATCAATGAGGGCAGCCGAAAGGCCGAAGACCCCTGCAATATTGGGTGTCCCGGCTTCAAATTTATCGGGGAGGAAGCCGGGCATCACCGGGCTGTCGGAGCGGCTTCCGGTTCCTCCGGTGATAAGCGGGGCAATCATCTCCGGATCACGTACAAAAAAGCCCCCTGTACCTGTTGGTCCCATCAGCCCTTTATGTCCGGTAAATGCTACCAGGTCAAGCCCCCATTCATCAAGTTGCAGCGGGATCTCACCCAGCGACTGGGAGGCGTCGATCACCAGGGGGATCCCCCCGGCAACCTCCCGGATCTCTTTCAGCGGCTGGATCACGCCGTTGACATTGCTCATATGGCATACGACCATCGCCGACAGGTCTTCCATACTCCGCTTATTCATTTTTTCCGGCAGGATCCTTCCGTCCTTCCCTGCCGGCATCTCCTCAATGCGTATTCCTTTCGTTCCGCTCAGCAGTTCAAGAGGACGGGCAACAGCATGGTGTTCCATTGGAGAGATCCAGACCTTTCCGCCTTCCGGTATCAGCCCATGCAGGATGATATTCAGCGCGAGTGTGGCATTGGGCGTAAAGCAGATCGATTCCGATGCCCGGGTGCCCATCAGTCCGGCAAGCTGCTCGCGGCATTCGAACACCTTCCGTGCGACCGTTACTGATCTTTCGCTGAAACTCCGCCCGTAACTCCCGCCGGCATCTTCCAGGTAAAAACGGGTAGCTTCGGCCAGTCCGGGATGCCGGGGAAAAGCGGTTGCCGCATTGTCAAAATACCGGTTCAGCTTCTCCTCGTTCATGGGAAAATTACATGCCCGGTACCGGCAAGTGTTTCGGTTATGCTGTACATGTTCGAGATCATTCCCACACCCAGGGTTTCTTTCAGCCCGTAATAGTCGATACAGGTGCCGCAGACCATGATACGGATGCCCAGGCTTTCCAGGGCCGTGAGGGCTTCAATCACAGGAGAGTTCTTCACTGTTAGTTTGACCCCGCTGTTATAGAAAATGATGTGCGTGGGCAGTTTTTCCTGGTCCTTCAGGGAATTGATGAAGGCCTTGATCAGGATAGTTCCCAGTTCGGGCTCCCCGTCACCCATACTTTCACTTTTTATACAGATCACATACTCGCTGCTGCCCGTTGAACAATAGGCGGCCGCATCCACGGCTGTCAGATCCTTATCAGGCTTGCGGGTAAAAATGGTATAGGTGCGTCCCTCCCTGCTGTGGGTCCAGGTTGCCCCCTGATCATTCAGAAAGGTGGTAAGATTTTTAAAGGAGGTATCGTTATCGGTCAGGATCTCCGCCTCTTCTCCCGTATTCATTTCCAGGAGGGCCTTTTTGAGCATTATGAGGGGTTGCGGGCAGAGAAGCCCTGTTGCATCAACTTTTTTCATGGTCTCTTAGCTTAAGTTACTGATCCGGATTATCGTTACCGGAACAACCCGTAAAATTACACATTTTCCGGGCTCGGCATACCGGATGTTAACGATAGCCATGCAGCAGGTGTTTCTTGTCATGACTCTTCCATCCGGCCTGAGATTCATAATCGACGTAATACACCTTCAGATCGGCCTGCGACTCATATTCCACGAAATAGATCTTTACATCAGCCTGACTTTCATACTGGACCCAGTACCAGAGCCCATCCCTGTCGGTCTGTGATTCGTAATCAACAAAGTAAACTTTCAGATCGCACTGGGATTCATATTCAACCGCAAACACCGTGATGTCGGCCTGGGATTCATAGGCTACACGAAAGACTTTCTGAGCGTTCAGAATACCCGGAATTGCCAGTTGGATCAGGCAAAGCGTAAAAAGTATACCTGTCTGTTTCATAAATCTTTTTTTTATCTCCGCAATTTCAGTGCCGGAAATCATGGCGAACTGTTCGAACAAAATGAGGCAGCTATTCGGGTCAGCCCTGAAAGAATTTGGGTTTCCCGTTAAAGGAGCGTAGCTCTTGGAATGGTTTTTTTAGATACTTTAGTAAATTTGAGCATTCAATCTACCGGACGTGAGAAGAAAACCTTTTACCGGATTCGTTATTTTCCTGTTGTCTCTCTCCTTTTTTCTTAAAGGTCAGACCAGTTCTGTGGGGATATATACAGGACCAACAATTGTTTTCAGAACCGATGAACCCAAGTATCCGGAAAATCATTTCGGACAGGGTTTTATGTATGTGCAGCAGGTTTTTTTCGACCTCAGCGTGCAGGGCACTGCCGGGCTTTCGCGCCAGCTTTTCATTAACCCCGATCCACTGGGGCCGGGGAATACGGAGAACCCCTGGTTCGGCGCCAGTGCAGGGGTGATTTACTGGGCACTGAATGATCTTCGCGGTCTTCTCTCTGGACAGCGGGAAAATATGCGCATACAGTCCGATCTGGTCTCTTCGCCCTTTAATTTTTACCTGTCGGGGGGAGCTCAGTTCCAGTTCATCGTCAATAATACCGATTCGGGCATCCCGGGCAAGGTTTTCAGTCTTTATGGAGGAGCAGGCATTCAGAGCTATCTTCCCTTTAAGCGCGAATTCCGTGGTTTTATCCTTTTTGCCGAGGGATTGTACAATTATCCCCTCAGTTCTTACTACCGCTGGAATGAAGAAAAATATTCCTTCAGCTTTTTCTCAGTCAGGGGAGGCATCCGCTACAGCTTTGCCAGGAACTGGGAGAACCGCTTCAATTAGTATTTATCGTGCAATATCCGGGTTCGTTCTGTGTCTTATTTAAAGAGCGGCGGATGCTGTTCATCAAAGCCGGTGGCTTCCTGGTATTTTCCTGCAAAGAACAGGATGGTGGCCTCATCATACAGGTTACCCAGAAAACTGATACTGGTGGGCGATCCCTTCCTGTCGAAACCGTTCGGCACCACCACCACGGGCTGACCTGTCAGGTTGGTCATTAGCAGCTGATTTCCACCGAAGCTCGGTGTGACCAGCACATCCACCTCACTCATGATCCGGTTCACATCTTCAATTAACAGGCTTCTCAGGCGATTTGCCTGGATATATTCGACCGCTGATATGTAGCGTGCGGTTCTGAAAATGTTGGGCCAGGAATAGTTGTTCTGCTGAACCAGCAGGCTATCCCTGTTGCTGCGCGTGAGTTCGTCGAAGGCTGCGGCCGCCTCGGCTTCCAGGATGATACTTAGTGCATTGACCGGAATGTCGGTCGACAGGGACACCGGTACCGGCCGGATACCCATTTTCCTGAGTGTTTTCAGGGTTTCCTCATCCTGTTTTTTATTATTATAATCTTCATTGAAAGCTTCTTTCAGGTAGCCCACCCGCAGGGTGCTGAGATCCAGTCCCGGATTATAGTCGAAAGCGGCATCGGTCACCATGGGATCTTTTCCGTCACTGCCCCGGATCGCATCAAATACGATGGCACAGTCGGAAGCACTCCGGCAGATCGGTCCGGCCTTGTCCATGCTCCAGCTCAGGGCCATCGCCCCGTAGCGGCTAATCCTTCCGTAGGTCGGACGGAGGCCTGTCACGCCACAGCGTGTAGACGGAGAAACAATCGATCCCCAGGTTTCCGTTCCGATGGCAAAGGGCACCAGTCCTGCTGCCGTTGCAGAGGCAGAGCCCGCCGATGATCCGCTCGATCCTTCATCGAGGTTCCAGGGATTCCGGGTGGTGTCGGCAAACCAGATATCTCCCATGGCCAGCTCACCCAGAGTAAGCTTGGCCAGGAGAACGGCACCTGCCTCCTCCAGCCGGGCAATCACGGTGGCTTTCGTATCAATCACCTGATCGGCGTAGGCACCCGCTCCCCAGGTGGTTTTATAACCGGGGAAGGCAAAAAGGTCTTTTACACCGTAGGGAATCCCGTGCAGTATGCCCCGGTCGGTACCGGCAGCAAGCTCACTGTCGGCGCGTGCGGCCTGTTCCAGTGCGTACTGCTCGGTCAGGGTGATCACGCAGTGCAGTTCGGGATCGTATTTTTTTAGCCGGTCGAGGAAGAAGGTGGTCAGTTCGACGGAACTGATCTTTTTCTGCCGGAGCAGCGAGGCCAGTTCGGGAATGCTCATAAAAGCCAGTTCGTTGCGGTTTTCCGGCATGTCGACATCGCCGGGTATCGGCCACGAAACATGTCCTTTGTCGGCGGGGACGACAAAACCTTCGGGCACGGGATTGAACTGCACAGCCGGAAGCACACTGTTATCAATGCTGATCTTACGGATTTGTTCGTACGACCGTATCAGGTCCTCCAGACCCGGACGGATCATCGACAGCTCAGCCGTGTCGAAATCCAGGGCCATGGGATTCCGGGCGAGGAGGACGGAATCGGCGTCGACCCGTTTTTCCGATTCTGTGGAGCCGGATTTACATGAACTGATCAGGCCCAGCAAGGCGAGTGCAGTGATCAGGAGTAGAGATCTGCCGTTTTTTTCTGCCGAAGGTTTCATGGTAAATGTTTTTCTGGTTCGATTCAGGGGAACAACTTATGCTACGATATCTTTACTGAATAAATGTAAGCATGTATTCTTTACTTTAATCCCATTTTATGCATTAAAAAAGTGTTAATGCATAAACGGCCAAGTAAAATATACCTAAGCAGGACCATTAGGAAGGCACTGCTTAGGTTATTTTACTAAGCCGGGATTAACCCAACTAATTCATATAGTTCGCCTCAATCCTTCGGCTCCTACTGAATAAATTGGGTTAATGAGAAAAGCAGAAAAAACCGACCCATTTCAGGCTTGGTAGTTCCGGCCTCCCCCGAAAAAAATTACTTTTCAAAGAAACGGAGTACTGTTTCATTGAACACAGCGGGGTATTGCTGACAGACACCGTGGTGGGCTCCGGGGAAAATGCACAATTCGGCCCCGGGGATCGACCGGAAGATCCTCAGCGTATGTTCGGCTTTAATCAGGTCATGATCGCCGGCCATGACCAGTACCGGGCAGGTGATCCGGCCCAGTTCTTCATCGGGGATCTGCGGCTGGTACAGCATCATCCGGTTGAGGGTCTTTTCCTTTGCGGAAGCAGTTTTGCTGTTCTCCACCAGGTCCTTCATATACAGCAGGTCGGCATAGGGCAGGGCCGATGAGTCGGGCACGGTATTGGCCCCGGAAACCGCCAGTTTTCTTACTTTTGAGGGGCAGTCAAGGGCCATGAGTATTCCATCGATGCCCCCGTCGCTCCACCCGAGAACATAAACGGAATCCAGATCGAGGTAATCCAGCAGGGCACAGAAATCTTCGGCCATCATATCGTAGGACAGGGTGTCGGGAGAGCCACCGGATCTTCCCTGCAGCCGGCTGTCGACAGCAATCACCTGATAGTGTTTTTCAAAGAAGGGGATCTGGTAACGGAATGCTTCGATGGATCCGCCGTTGCCATGGAGCAGCAGGAGAGGGGCGCCGGAGCCATAGGTCTCATAATACAACTCAATACCGTTCACAGGGGCATAATGGCTTGCCTCCGGATTGGATCCGTAAGGAATCCCTCCATCCTGTGCCGCTGCAGGCAAAACAAGGGATAGCAGCCCGCCCAGCAGGAATAGCAAATGGTTTACGTTCGTTTTTCTCATCTTTTTATAACCTTTTTACCAGTACCTGCCGGATCTTAGCCGGTATTCAATCCCGGTCTATTGAATCAGCAGTCGTTCCGTTATCGTCCTTTCCTCCGTCACGAATTGAAGCAGATAAACTCCCGGTCTGAAACTGCTCACGTCGATCTGGTTCTGATTTTCTCCTTCATAGATCAAGGTTCCGTTCAGACTGCAGATCCTTATCCGGAATGGCTGATCCCCCTCGATATACAGGACCTCATCGGCCGGATTCGGATAAAATGAAAGGACCTTCACCGATGAATTGCCGACACCTGCGGCTTTGGTAATGCTGATATAGCCGGTTTTGGTCATACTATTCGAACCTGCGGCATTGGAACAGGTCAGTTTGACCTGGAAGGTGCCTTCGTTTTCGTATACCACCACCGGGTTCTGTTCTGCTGAGCTGCCGGGTGTTCCGCCCTCAAAGATCCAGTTCCAGCCCGTTGGATTGTTGATGCTCAGGTCGATAAAGCGCACCTCGAGCGGGGCTTCACCGGATTTCAGATCGACCGTGAAACTGGCCACGGGGGCCAGGACAAGGTCCCGGGTTCCCGTTGCAAAATATACCGGCCAGATGGCATCCGGAATAAGCCCTGAAGGATTGCCGGAGGAGGTGATCTTATTTGCTGCCAGGCCCACCACGGCAACGATGTCGTCGCCCTGCGTGGTGTAGGCGTTATAGGCCAGCTGGTTATCCTGGATGGAAAAGGCGGGATAGCCCAGCCGGGTGTTGGTCACGATCAGGTCGGTCTCCCCGCTGATCAGGTTCACCCCGAAAATGGCGTACTCATCGGTATAGGAATCCCAGTAATCAAAGGCGATGATGTAAGGAGAGTTCTGGGAGAACACCGGGTTTCCGATGCTGACATCCTGGGGCAGGGAACCGTAGAGTTTCTCGATCCGACCGTCGCCAAAATCTTCCAGTTCATTATCCCATACCCTGATCAGTCCGATATCCCAGTAGTCGATGTTGTCGCCCGTCAACGATTCCAGCTGGTTATATGCGTCATAAATGAGGTATTCACCGGTGTGATCAAACATGACGGCATCGGCATAAAGCACCCCTCCGGCGTCGGTTCCCGAGTTGCTCGTGGTGGGATTGTAAAGCTGAAAGCGGGCCCATCTTTCCGAGACAAAATCGTATACATAGATCGAGGTGTCGACCTGGGTGGAGATGCAGGCAAGCCTGTTCCCGTCTTTCGAAACGGCGACATTGTCCCAGAATGCTTCATCGGAGAGCAGAACCTCTGCAGGTGCTGCCGGATCGGTGCTGAAGGCCCTGATCTTTGAGTCATCCGAAACAAACACCCCGACACTGCCATCGTCGACGACCGAGACCCTGTTTTTCATTTTCGTGGAACTGAGGTCATAGTAGTCGGTCCCCAGGATGGAGGAACGGTAGAGCCTGGAGCTGTTCAGCGGATTGGTGTCGTACGACAGCAGATAGTTTTGACCGTTGTTGGTATTATAATCCTGCGTATAGTCGATGGGCTCCTCTTCTAAGATCCCCACGGCATCAAAGGCCGATTTTGCTTCATCAACCTCCGCAGAACTTTCGCCATAAAGATCGGTGGCAGCCTGAATGACTGCTATCCGAAGGTCGATGTACTGCGATTTTGTGGTCAGGTAATAAACCAGTGCCCTGTAAAACACCTGCTCGGCTTTTTCTTTTGACACGGCTGTGGCAAAGAGGTAGTAGGCATAGTTTCCGATCCCGCTGTTGGTATGCACGCCGGCATTATCCTCTTCACCGAGGTAAATTTCCGACATGTGTTTGGGCTGCCATCCGTTGAAGTTGTCGTTGTGGGGATCCGACATATCCCTCAGTGCACCGGTGCTGATATAGGAGGTTCGCGTAACGTCTTCCCCGATCAGCCAGTCGTCCCGGTCAACCATGGCTCCGAAGATATCGGCATACGATTCGTTGATGGCGCCCGACTGGCCATAGTATTCAAGGTTGGCGGTATTGCCGACCACCCCGTGTCCGAGTTCGTGAGCTGTTACATCAAGAGCACCTGCCAGGGGCTTGAAGGCTGATCCCCCGTTCCCGTAAAAGGCGGCGTATCCGCTCCAGAAGGCGTTTTCCATCGAACTGCCGTCTTCCTCGGTCACGTTGATCAGCGACAGGATGTCTCCCCCCTGGTCATTGATCGAGTTCCGGTTGAAGGTGTTTTTAAAATAGCGGTAGGTTGCTATGGCATTGTAATGAGCGGAAACGGCGGTGGGGTAGTTCCAGTTGTTATCTGCCGAGGTGATATAGGAATAGCTCAGGTTGTTGGTGGAGGTGTTATTGGCATCCAGGGTCAATATTACCCCTTCTCCGGTTGTCGTATTGTACATCTCTTCCGCGACATCGTAGAGGTAATATGTGCCGTTTTCGAGATAGGTCTCAATGCTTCGCAGGATGCCGTTCAGGTCGTAGGCAGAGGCAGAGGCAGGGCCGTCGGATTTTGTTTCGTTGAAGCGGAAGAGGATCTCACCGTTTTCAGCACTGATAAAATACTTCCAGGATTCGATGATGTTCGGCCTGAGGCTTACAGCGTAACACAATACCGGTTCGCCTTTGTCGGGGCAGTAAACGACCAGTTCAGTTTCGGGGCCAGGAGCGGGCATGAGTTTCTTCTGCTCTTCGGTCGGGTCTTTGAGGACCGTGCGTGTACCCAGATCGGTTTTAGCCCTGTCAAGAGCCTGCGCGGGTGTGACCTGCGGGTTGATGCTGAGACCGTTTTTTACAGGACACAGTCTTCCGGTGAAAACCTCCCTCGTATCCGTCAGGTGCAGGGTGGCTTCGGCACCGTAAACCCTTATCCCCCTGTAGAACTGGATTGCCTTTATATGGGTGGTACCCTGTGCATCCTCATCAATCACCTTTATTTTTAAGTTAGCGGCCAGATCCGGGATCCCGCTGATCTCTCCCGCAGCCGTAAAAAAGTCCCGGAAACGCTCATCCGGCGAAACGTAAGCCGATTTGAGGGCAGTATTTTCCCTTTCAATAAGGATCGGATAGCCTGTTCCTCCATGCCAGAGTATCTTTTTTACACCCTGGTCCTTTCCGCTCAGACTGGCGGGGAAGACCTTGTTTACGAGGCAGAGCTGTGGATCGCCCGACTTTTTATCCTGGTCGTAACGAACCATTGTATAACTGAACGATGGTTTATGGGAACCGGCAGCTTCTTTCACGGCCTGCTTTGAATGAACGGGTGACTGTGCCGTTGCCAGGGCGCAGATACAGCTGAGAAGGATCAGGGATATAGTTGTTTTCATGGCTTCAGATTTTTAAAAGACTGGTCAGGACACTGTAAAGTTCTTTAATAGCAGGCAGATCCGAGCCGGTGGTCCAGTTCACCGTATTCGATCCTTCGCTGTAGGTGACCGTGATAAAGTAGGTCATATTTCCGGTTTCCGAGAAACTCAGTTCACGGAAACCACAGCCGCTAAGTTGCCGGTCGATTTCCGACAGCCTGGCTTTCTTAACGGTCCCCAGGTCTATCTCCGCACCGTTTTCCATTTTCAGCAATTGCCCGTTGTTTCGGAGAATGTACATCTCGGTCTGGTTGGTAAATCCACCTTTCTTACCAAAGGAGACGGAGGTGAAGGAGAGCTGACTGCCGGCGGTTTTCTTTGCTGATCCGCAGCCTTGCGGAACACTCAGGATCAGGCAGATAATGACTGCCGTGAAGGCTATAAATCTGTTTGTTTTCATAGACTTGTGTTTTCCGTTCATCTTTCCCTTGTTTCAACAGACGGGAGTCGGTTTTGTGCTGTGCACATCCAGGTTAAAATTAAATAAAAAAATGTTCGGGTAGTAAGTTCCTGATTTGGGGGAATCCGTCAATTCATTTTTGCCTGCACTTATTTTCAGGACTGTGAATGGGTAGTTGTTGTTGCCGAGGTGGAGTACCTCCCGTTGGTCGGTGATCGCCGGGGCAGAGGCTTCAGGCTTTCAAAACTATGTTTTGCTGGTTTATTGCCGGGAAAGAGTCTGTTACCAATGCCCGGGATTACCTCCCTTCGGTCGGTGATCGCCGGGGGGGGGTGAATCACCACCCTTTCAAAACCACGCACCTCCCTTTGGTCGGTGCTGGTTTTTTGTTTACCCCCGTCTTCGCTGAAGCTGTGCTTCGCTCATCCGGGGTAAACAAAAAACCTGAAAAGCTTGGGCTTTTCGGGTTTTGAAAAGGGGAACTACTGGATTACCTCCCGTTGGTCGGTGATCGCCAGGGCAAAAGCTTCAAGCTTTCAAAACTATGCCCTGCTGGTTTAATTCGATGAAAGGCAATTATCGATGCCCGGGATTACCTCCCGTTGGTCGGTGATCGCCGGGGGGGGGTGAATCACCACCCTTTCAAAACCACGCACCTCCCTCTGGTCGGTGCTGGTTTTTTGTTTACACCCGTTTTCGCTGAAGCTGTGCTTCGCTCATCCGGGGGTAAACAAAAAACCCGAAAAGCTATGGCTTTTCGGGTTTTGAAAGGGTGGTGGGAACTACTGGATTCGAACCAGTGACCCTCTGCTTGTAAGGCAGATGCTCTGAACCAGCTGAGCTAAGCTCCCTTTTTTTAGTGCTCTGAACCTCCCGATAGCTATCGGGAGAGCTAGGCTCCCTTTATTTTAGTGCTCTGAACCTCCCGATAGCTATCGGGAGAGCTAAGCTCCCTTGCGCAATTGAATTGCTCAATTGGAGGCTGCAAATATAGATCATCTCCCGAAATCTGCAAAGAGTTTCCCGATTTTTTTTATTTTTCGTATCATGCGGTTCGGAATTCGTTATTTTTATAGACGCAAAGCTGAATAAATCAAAAGTTAAATCATTAAAAAACAGTAGAATATGAATGTGATTAGCCGGATTGTTGCTTTTATTGCTGCTGGACTGATGCTGGGCACAGGGACAGTGCATGCCCAGAATCATGTAGTGTCGGCCCAGATCGACAAACTGCCTGATCAGATGGTTTACCTCGGGGGATTTTTTAAGGACGGGATCGTCATTCTCGATAGCATGCGCTCTGCAAATGGCCAGGTGTATTTTGTAATGCCGGAAGAAGAGGACCCGGGAACGGCCTGGTTGTTCTTCGGTGCTCCGGGTCCGGACTCAAGAAGGGGGATCCAGCCCGATTTCATCGAATTTCTATACGACCGTGAGGATATCGGGATCTTTGCGACCTATCCCGATCTGAAGGGCAGTGTGCGTTTTTCCGGTTCTCCCCAGAACTCCCTTTACATTGAATATAAGATGAATGAAGAGGAGTATCACAAAAAGCTGGAGGTACTGAATACTTTGCTCGACACTTATCCTGCCCGGGATGAATACTATACCTTTTCCGTAAAGTATTATGAAGCCTTACAGAAGGCACGCGATGCCGGATTGCTGGCCTTTGAAAAAAACTATCCCGATACCTACCTTGCCCGTTTGGTGGAATCGGCCAGAATGCCGCTGGTCCCGGGTGATCTGGATGCAGAAGGCCGGACGACTTTCCTGAAAGAGCATTTCTTTGACATTGCCTCCCTTTCCGACCCGGCCATGCTCACCTCTCCGGTTTACAATAAAAAGATCATCGATTATCTGACACTTTATATGGTAAAGACCAGCCCGGAGGAGCAGGAAAAAGCTTATTTGGAGGCTGTGGATGTGATCATGGCATCCACCTCTTCCGATCCGCTGATAAGGAATTTTGTAGTTGAATACCTGTTCAATGGTTTTGAAATGCTTCAGATGGAGGAGGTGCAAACTTATCTCGCTGATAATTACGTCGATGAGAATTGCCAGAGTGACATCGTGGAAATAGCCCTGCAACGGATCGAAGGGTACCGGAAAATGGCTATCGGACAGATAGCTCCGGATATTGTCATTCGCGACAGCAGGAACCGCACCATTCGCCTTTCCGGGTCCGAACATGAGTATACCGCGGTAATATTTTGGGCGAGCTATTGTGAACATTGTCAGAAACTGATACCCCGGCTGGCAGATTGGTATAACACAAAGCATGACCTGGACCTGGATATCCTGGCCGTTTCCATTGATACCGTCAAAAATGACTGGAGCCGTTTTATTACCGCTTACAAGCTGCCCTGGACCAATGCCATCGAAACCGCCGGATGGAACGGTAAAACTGCAAGCGATTATAATGTGTATGCAACGCCTACCATTTTTATCCTCGACCGGAACCGGAAAATCCTTGCTAAACCCTATACCTACCGCGAATTTATCAGGGAGACCGAAAAACTCAAAAAAACGGCCCAGGTGAGCAGGTAACTCACATGGGTGCTTTTTATGTTGTTTTCAAGCTAAAAAGATGGAATAAAACGGGAAGCCCGTCGACGCTTCCCGTTTTATTTCAGTTCCCTGAGAGCAGGAGCTTAAAGCTGTGGCTTGCTCCCTGGTCGCGAATGGTAAGAATATAGATCCCCTGCCGGATATCACCAGCTGGAAAGACCCCGTCGTTTCCGGATTCAGCAGAAAACCTCCGGA
>JBMOLL010000145.1:0-26135 GCA_049325415.1 Bacteroidota bacterium
GGTACTCCGTTCTCATCCGGCTTGCCTTCCTTCACGATAAAAGCTGAGCTGTACAAATGAGAGGGACTGAGCCATTTCCGGATGAGCAGTTCCTTTCCGATGGTCATACTTTTCTTCGTGCCGACGATATTCAGCAGGATAAGTCTTCCGGAAGGCCCGCGCTTGACAGGGATCAGAGAGCGGACAGGGCCAAAATCATGTCCCGACTTTGTTTTAATGAGCTCACTTATTTCTTGGTTCGTATAGCTTACCTTCCAGCGAAAATAATCGCGAGTTTTCAGATCGTAGTCATTCAGGACCTGTGAAAGCACCTTTTCGTCGGAGGTGTTGCAGAAACACTCCGGGGATCCATGGATGAAGGCCCCGGCCTGAACCTCATTACTGAGGTCCGGATCCGAAACCGGCAGGGGCAGCACATCCGGAAAACTTTTCAGATAGGCCTGTTCGCGATCCCCCCAGCAACTCGAAAAGACCTCTGTTTTTCCACCACAGGCCTTGGAGTACCGCGTATCGCATATAACTCCGTCGTATTTCAGTACCTGGCCCGAGGTCTGGTTCACGGCTTCTGCCACATGGGGATTGCTCATCCGGGATATACCCTGGTAGCGCTGGCAATGGTCATCTGCACAAACCGTAAAGTTCTCGTGGTCGCCGGAATCCCACCAGCGGATATACTCTTCCGGATTATCAGCAGCAATAAGCTGTTCCTTTTCCGGAATGCCGGCGTCTTTCCCTTCAAGTTTCGCCAGCAGCCAGCTGCGTGCAATAATGGCATGGGCTTTTAACAGTTCGGGGGATGCCGAAGCATTCATCTCCGATGAGATCACACTTTTCAGGTAATCTTCGACCGGCAGGATGTTGATCACCGCGATCCGGTCACCGACCAGTTTCAGTTTCAGGGCTCCCTGGAATCTTTGATTTTCCTTCTGTTCCCAGTGAAAATCGATCCCGATCACCACATCGTGAAGCACGAAGTGATCCGCCGTAAGATTGCAGGGCAGAAAAATCAGTTCCCTGCCCGAGGCTCTCCGGGTAAGGTTTGAGCTGACCACAATCGTTGAATTTTCAATCTTCGCCGTGCACAGATCGTAATACGCATCCGTATTCCCGGCGATGGTGTACTTCCCCGACAGGCGAAACGACAGTCCGGGAACCGTCATAATTCCGACTTCCACATTTGGCGAGGCTGTATGGAGATTTCCCATTTTCTATAATTTTTTTTCAAAACGCCAGAACACCCTGTCGATCCTGGCATCCGCATAGTGTGAATAAAAACAGACGGGATCCACCCAGGGTATGGTGGCTTTATGAAGACCCGCGTTCCGCAGATCATTCAGACACAGGTAGAGCAGGATCCCACCGATGCCTTTCCCCCTTAAATCTTTAGCCGTTCCCATGGGCCCGAACCATCCGGTTCCTGCATTATTTCCGTCATAAGCCGCAAAAGCCAGCACCCGCCCGTTCTTCAGCGCAATAAATACCGCAGGTACGGGGTGCAACAAGGCACAGGTCACTTCATGTTCCCATAAGGACCATTCCGCTCGGATCAGATCCAGGAGTGACGCCATATCGCTTTCGCGGGCACGCCGGATCTCGATATTTTCCCGGGCCAGTCGCTCTGTATCTTCAGCAGTCGCCCACGATCTTCCATCGAGGTCGACGCTCATATTGCAGGCATTCCCTTTATGTTCAAAACCCGAGTTCAGGGCAAAACACAGGGCTTCGGTATACCGGGGATCAATCCCCGGCATCAGGTAATTCAGGGGGACATCCATCAGCCGGAAGTAGCTGCAGGCCCTGGCCCGGAAGTGGTCTTCCAGGTTCTGCAACATTTCCCGGGCCACTCCCCTTCGGCGGTGCGCCGGATCAACGGCAAAAAGTTTCAGGTAGGCATATTTCTCTCCCCTGATATCCCGGGTAACCCCCTGCATAAACCCGATCACGGTCCCGCGTTCTTCCGCAACCAGCGTGATCCGGGGATCCCAGGCCGGGTCACCGTACAGTTTTTCCTTCAGCAGCGCTTCTGTAATATCATCGTATGCACAACTCCGCTGCAGCAGGTCCATGACCTGTAAAAAATCGCTCTCCTGGTATTTACGGATCATCGGCATCAGATTTTATAGTTCCTCAAACTATCGGTAACGGTATCAAAGTCCTTTTCAGAAATGGAAACCTGGGACAGCATATCAAGGATATCCTCCTTCTCCACTCTATTAAAATCCTTTTCAAGGGGAAAGATGAGGGTGCCGCCATAATCGACCGAAGCCGGGCTCAGGAGGATCTGATCCTCTCCTTCGAGGAAATACTGACGGGGCCTGTGTTTTGCTCTCAGGAAGATGTAGAGTTTCCATCCCCCTGAGTAATAGCTCAGCAGGTTCATCATGGGTTCATCGTCGGCCGAAAAAGAATCGGCTATCTCATAGACAAAATCAAATATAGCCTCCAACTCACCGGCCGATCCGGATTCGATGTAAAGGAAACGTCGCAAATGGTCGTCAACGGCCCAGACCTTTGTATTTCCGCCGGAAAGCAACATGGCACCAAAGGTTTCCAGGAGGTGCTTCGTTTCTTCTTCAACCGGCATGAGGCCCTTGTTTCCCGCCTGAAAATGCATATGATCGGGGGCCGAGGCTCCGCAGCGCGGACCGTTGTAGAATACAGCCAGATCGGGCAGACTTTCACTGATCGCCAGAAAATTCCCGAACTCTCCGCGGATCCGCTGCAGAACGTGTGACTCCCTGACTATCGTAAAATGACGGTGGAATATCGGATAAGGATTGCATAGCACACTGTAGCCATTCCCCATATCAACACCCTTCTGTTCCGGGGGGCGGTTTTCCCTGCAGAGGAAGCAGGGCCGGTTGCGGATGGTAAGCGGATCGACCCTGGCGGCAGAAGACACGATCCTTTTGGGATTGAACTGTGCATTCATGGAAAATCCGTCAAACTTGAACCGGCGGATTTTTACACTTTTCAGTCCTTCCATGTTTTCCGCAAGCAAAGGCCATTCACGCGATTGCTGCGTGAACAGCGTAAATACCTCCTGCTGAATATTCTTTCCGGGCATAGAAATCAACCTTTGTTTAAACGGATCCTGGCTTTCAGTTCGATGGTCCTCAGCGAATCTTTATAGTAATTATTCCTGTTAATGGCCTCCACCGGGAGAGCGGCATCGGAATTATCCTCCCATCTCCGGCACAGGTAGACCGGTTTATAGATCCTTCCGATCCGGTATTTCCTCGACATTGCCAGGCCGATCCCGTAATCCTCCCCGTAATTGACATTGGGCAGCCTGTTCTCACGCAGGAGCGGCGTGTAGAAGGCTCTTGGCGCACCCAGGCCGTTGATGCGCAGGGCATTGTTCCGGCCATTTTCCTCGGTCCATTCCTTATGATCTATGATCCCCGGGGGTATTTCCTGCAGGTCGAAATTGGTCATCTGG
Source organism: Bacteroidota bacterium (assembly GCA_049325415.1). Lineage (GTDB taxonomy): Bacteria > Bacteroidota > Bacteroidia > Bacteroidales > JBMOLL01. The sequence goes on from JBMOLL010000145.1 coordinate 3,443, forward strand.
TAACTGCCGATCACCATGGCACATCGTTCCGAATAAAATGTATCCACCATTGTCTGGAGCGTGGTTTCATCCCTGTAGAGATCATCGCTGTCGAGCTGAACCGAGAAGCGTCCGGCTTCAGGATGACTGACTGCCAGGTTCCAGCAACCGCCGATCCCCAGATCAGTCCTTTCGGGAATGATATGTACCAGGTTGCTGTGCCTGGCCGCGTAGGAAGCGATGATCCCGCTGGTGCCATCGGTGGAATGATTGTCCACAATGATCAGGTTGTAGCTGAAGGTCGTTTTCTGCCTGAATACCGATTCAATGGCATCGGCAATGGTCCTTTTCCTGTTCAGCACGGGAATAATCACTGAAGCTTCCACGGGAAACCCGCTGTCATTGAATTCCACTTCAGTAAATACGGGAGGCAGATAGGCTCCTGTCACTTTCAGGTGCGCCGTAAGCACCTTTTCCATTTCCAGCTGAATGGAAGCATTCTTCGGGTCGACATAGTCAAAGATCTTTGCTCCGGAGGCCCTTGTATCGACCGCCTGTGCCGAATAGAGATATTCCTGGATCCTGAACAGTTCGTACCTTCGTGCAACGGCAAGACGCAACTGGTAAAGACCGGCATGCTCGTAGTCGGCCTCAAAACCGGCAATCGCTCCCCTGAGGGCGCTGCTTCTGTAAAAAAGTACCGGACCGAAATTAAAATCGTCGCGGAGACTTCCTTCCTGGTAATCAATTACCGGATGAGGCTTTCTCTCATCATCCTGTATGGTGTAATAGTTCGAATACAAAAGTCCGGCCCCCGTGCTGTCGCCAACAGAAAGCATTCTTTCCAGGGAATAGGGGCCGAAGCCGATATCGGCATCTTCCGTCAGAATCAGCTGGTAATCGGCAGTGGCAACGTGTCCTATCTTCCTGATCACCCCGGTGCTGAACTTCCCGTTAAAAGGAATGGTAGCGTGATCGGCTGATTCTTCCGGTGAAAGGAACCATATCTTATTTATATAAGGAAGGGATTGGTATTTCTCCTTCAACTGGTTTAATCTCCCTTGCTGACTGCAGAAAATAAAGCAATCTATTCTTTTCATGCCAGGCATTTTTATCGGTTAGCCATCCACCTTTCGGTGAAAAAATTATTTATCATACAACTATTGGTTCGTCAGGAGCGCTTTGTGTGCTTTCTGAGATCCCCGGGGATCAAAATTAGGCAATAATCGACGAAAATAAAAAATTTGTCATACATAATACATCTTATATATTTCCTGTTTTTTGTCGATCCTCTTCTCCCCTCTTATTCGATGAGCAGCGGAGCACTTAACTGGCTTTCATTGTTCAGGCGATCCAGGGCAGATATCCTGTATATTCCCTTCGGAATGTCGTTGTCAAAGCGAATAAACTCTTCTCCCGTAACGGTCACAATTTTCGATGCATTCTTAAGATTCCTTTCGTCCTCCCCGAACCTGTATACCACATAAAACCTCGAATTATCAAATTCAGACAGGGACGGTGCGGGCTTCCATTTTATCGCATTCCCATCGCTGACGGGATCCAGCGGACAAGCCGGAGCAATGGCATCAATCCATTTCATGGGAGGTACGATGGCTGGACACGGATTGATCTTTTTTCTCAGTTGTTTATTCAGATGGGCCAGATCTTCGCGGAAGAAATGATTGCTGCTGAACATCCCATAGCCCTCCACGGCATTGAGTTCCCGGAGGATCCCTATCTGTTGCAAAAAGTAGCGGTCGCGTTTCCACAGCCGGTACTCCGATTTGCGGTCGATCCGGTAGGGTGCTAGTCCGACATACAGACTTCGGCCGTAATCCATGTCGTTCCACCAGTACGCCAGGGTGGAAAAGTCCACCTGCGGGTGATCATCCCTCCAGTATATCTGCGGCATCAGGTAATCGATCCAGCCCAGCCGCTGCCATTTAATCACATCGGCATAGAGGGCGTCGTAATTCGTTGTACCGGCGCGGGATTCCGAACCCAGTGGATCTTCTGTACGGTTTCGCCAGACCCCGAACGGGCTGATACCGAATTTCACCCAGGGCTTGGTTTCCTTTATGGCCAGACTGAGCATATGAATAATGGTATCTACGTTTTGCCGCCTCCAATCGTCCTTGCGGCCGGGATAGAATTCGCCGCCGTAAAGTGCGAAGAGCGAGTCATCAGGGAATTCCTCCCCCTGTATTCTGTAGGGGTAAAAATAATCATCAAAGTGCACGGCATCAATATCATAACGCTTAACGATGTCGACAACAACATCACAGACAAACTGCCAGACGCCGGGCTGTGCAGGTTGGAAATAGGTCTTGCCACCGTAGTCAAATACCCAGTCGGGATGACGATAGGCAATATGATTTTCAGCCAGTGTCTCTGAACTGTTCTGACGCACCCTGTAAGGATTCAGCCAGGCATGCAGTTCCATTGCACGCTTATGAGCTTCGGTGATCCAGAATTCGAGGGGATCAAACAGCGTATCACTAACGACTCCCTGCTCTCCCGAAAGATACCTCGACCAGGGTTCAAGATCCGATTTATATATGGCATCTGCTGCCGGCCTCACCTGTAATATAATAGCATTCATGCCATTAGCTTTGTGCATATCGAGGATACGGATGATCTCCTCTTTTTGCTTCTCCACACTTAAGCCCGGACGTGAGGGCCAGTCGATATTGGCCACAGTTGCCACCCATACCGAGCGGAATTCATACTTTCCCGACTGAGCTGATAAAGTGGTAAATGTCAGAACTGCAGCCAGAACTGCTGCAGTGCACAAAATTGATTTCATTTTACAGGGAATTCTCATGATCTGGAGTTTGCATCAGTGAAACATCGGGTAAAAAATGCATGTAACATAGCACAAATATAAGGCAGCATTTGAAGATAAAAAGAAAATAAAATGAAATTTGTATTACATCTTACATATTACATGTTTATGTTTTACAGCATATCCCTTTCTCTGGGAAAATTTGTCATACAAATGTATTTTTGTTCAAACGGGAAACAGAAAAAGCACGGGTTTTTGCCGGATAAACGATAATATTTCCTTATTTTTCTGATCGTTGGATCGATTTTTCATACCCCGGGAACAGCAAGCAGCCTGAACGTTCTTTCGCATAAAATTCAGTTTTTGTAATACAAAATACAACTTAAGTACCATTTATTATTCACTCAAAAGCAATTGCTATGAAGAGACTCTTACTTTCTGGTATATTTTTCTCACTTCTTATGCCGTTAGTAAATGCCCAGGTAAGCTTCGTTGAAGTCTGGGCCCATTACGGAGAAAACGCTCCTGCGTGGTTTACTGATGGCAGCGAGGCAGAAGATGGAAGTCCGGCCTATGCGGGAGTTGAGCGGGGTATCGTATACAGCGATTACTCCGGTCATGTATATGTATCGAGCAGGCATGCACGTGACAGTGACGATGACGGGGTGCTGGATATCAGCGAGCCCCATGTCTATGTTCTTGATCCGTATACGGGAGAAGCACCTGCATTTGGTGTATCAAGCCTCCTTACACAGGGCATCAACAGCAGCGATGAAATGTACGGAGGCGGTTATCCTCTGAATAATGTTACGGCCACGGCCGATGGAAGCATCTTTGCCTGTAATATGACACTGGCTTCCGGACCTCCCCTTCCGCAGGGGGATTACGAACTGATAAAGGCTTTCCGGGTCTGGAGATGGGACTGGGAGCAGGGTATTCCCCAGACTATAATCGATTATGATGAAGGCGGGTACCGGCTCGGTGACAAATTCAGCTTTATTGGCGACTGGGAGACTGGCGGATACATTTATGCCGGTGCCGGTGAAACCGCCAAAATACTCCGTTGGCAGGTATCCGGTGGAGTTGTGGCAGCAGAGCCCGAGATCATCACCCTGCAGGATATCGCCACGGCTGGAACCTCAATTACGGTTGCAGGTATTCCCGGGAAGAACGACTGGATCTATGTCAGTGGAAAAGGCTTTATGCCTACCCTGTTCTCCACCGACGGCACCAACCTCTCCCAGGTAGCCATCTCAACCGCTTCGCTGCCTTCCTCCCTTATCGCAGGAAGGACCATTGAATACGGTGACAGTTTGTATATGGTAATGTTCAGCGGAGATCAGAGCGCCTTTATGTTCAATATTTCAAAACACGGGGAAAATGTCACCGATGTCGACGTGATTGGTTTTACCCCGACCTTTGGTACCCGTTTTGACAATGCCTATGGCGAAGGAGCCGTTGAGTTCGGTGTGATCGATGATTCATTGCATATTTTCGTCTGTGCTCCCTCCAACGGCATCGCCTGTTACAGGGTAAGCGGACTGTCAAATCAGGTCAGTTCAGCCGACCGGGTCCTCACCGATCAGTTCGGTGTGCGGGTTTTCCCCAACCCGGCTTCAGAGTATGCCGTATTCCGGTTCACGCTGCCTGAGAACGTACAGGGACCGAGCTCTGTGAAACTTTTCGATGCCAGCGGAAAACTTGTTGGGATCATTGCCGATAAAGCCCGACCTGGTCTGAATGAGATCAACTATAACACCAGCCAGCTTCCACAGGGTACCTATATGTACCAGATCGTTTACGGAAACGAGTACGAAGCCGGTAAACTTGTCATAAAATAAACTTCGTTAAATTAAATCCATCAGTATGAAAATTAAAACTACACTTTTAATGTTCATGGCTATGTTGCTGGCTTTCGGGTCGGTCGTAGTGAATGGGCAAACGGAGGTCTGGAACCAGACCCACCCTACCTGGAACAATACAGGTACCCTGAATTACAATTTCAGGGGGATTGCTTACAACCCGGCAAACAATCACATCTATGTCGCCGGTAATGTTGGCGGAGCTGCGGTCGCAGCCGATAACAAAGTGATAATCCTGGATGCCGCCACCGGAGATTCCATCGATGCCCTGACACTTCAGCCCTTAACCCTGGTTGAAATGGGTTATGGTATCAAAGATGTGGCCGTGGACGATGCAGGAGGAATTTATGCCATATCGACCACGCAAAACAGGTTCCATCCGCTGAAACTGTTCTACTGGGCAAATGAGACCACCGATCCTGTACAGCTCTGGGTCGACTCACCGGCCAGGTATGCCCACTCCCTGGATTTCTCCGCAGGATTCAGTGTAACCGGTGATTTCAACTCGGAAGCCCTGATTGTTATTCCTTTCCAGAACGAAGACTCACTGTACTATTTCGAAGCCTCCAATGGTGCCCTGGGAAATTTAAAACTGATGGGGCTTGGTGTTGCCGGTCACAACGCAACCTATGCCCAGGTATTTCCGCTGGGTACAAAAATCACCGATGGCTTCTGGTATAATAACTCCCTCTTACAGAAACCTACCCTGTTCGACGGAGCCGGAGCCATCAAAGGTTCGATTTCACCGACCCTGTTTACCGGAACCACCGGGGGTGCAAAACAATTTACAGCCGGTTCAAAGACCTACCTGGAAGTTACCAATAACGGCAGTGTGGTCCTGATTGACATCACCGGAGCTGCCGCCGACTTTTCGGATGTGGATGCAGCCGACATCGTGGCCACCATTCCCGGTACCGCCTCTCCCGTTAGCTCTATTCACGGCTACGGACAGGAAGAATGCGCCCTGGGGATGCCCGATGGATCCTATGTCCTGTATTCATTCTCGGGCTACCGGTATACCAAGAAACTGGCTACGGAAGCAGCTCCTCTGGCCATTCAGCTCAAACTGGACGGCATGGCAAAACTGGGTGAGACCATGACCAGCAGTTACACCTTTATTGATCATAACGGCGACCTTGAAGGCACTTCCGAGATCAAATGGTACCTGTCTGATGATGCCCAGGGAACCAATAAAACGGAAATTGTTGCCAATGCCAATTCGGCTACCTACACCTTTGTTGAAGCCGATGTGGATAAATATATCTCATTCACTGTCCTTCCCGTTGCATTGACCGGAACGGTATCCTTTGCAGGAAACCTTGTTGAAAGTCCGCTTTACGGTCCGGTACTCTCCAATGTAGCCGCCCCGGTTGCAAGCAACCTGGCTATTGAAGGTGCTATTGCCGTTTACAGCACCCTGAAAGGTACTTATACCTATTCGGATGAAAACGGGGATACCGAAGGTGTTTCCATACTGAAATGGTACACGGCCGACGATGCTGCCGGAACCAATATGGTGGAAGTAGCCACAGGCAATGAGTATGTGGTACAACCCGCCGACGAAAACAAATACATTGTATTCAGCGTAACGCCTGTTGCAACAACCGGAGGTCTTCTGGAAGGTGAAACGGTTAACCTGATCTCTTCAACCGCCGTTACTTTCCCGGCCTTCCTGCCTGAAGCCACCAATCTGGCTATCAGCGGACGTCAGGAAGTTGCCGGTATCCTTACAGGAACCTATACATACAGCGACCTGAACGGAGATGTTGAACAGGGAACCGTTCTGCAGTGGTTCAGGGCCGATGATGTCGCCGGAACCAATATGACTGAAGTTGCCACGGGTTCTGCTACTTACACCCTTGTGGCTGCCGATGAAGGCAAATTCATCGCGTTTGCCGTTACTCCGGTAAATGAACTCGCCGAAACCGGAACAACTGTTTATTTCTATACCGGCGCCATCGCAGCTGAACCTGCTCCTGAGGCTCCAGTAGCAAGTAATGTTGTCTTCCACGGAAATCCTGAGGTAGGCGTGGTTGTTTACGGAACCTATACCTATACCGACAGGACCGACGATCCGGAAGGAGCTTCCATTCATAAGTGGTTCAGTGCCGATGATGCTACCGGTACCAACAAAGCCCAGATCACCGGGGCCGATACCTATGCACTCATTGTTACCGAAGACCTTGTTGGCAAATTCCTTTTCTATGAGATTACCCCTGTTGCCACTACCGGACAACTTCTCCAGGGTAACCCGGTTGAAGTCGTTTCTTCAGCGGCTGCTATTGCTTCTACCAACGGAGGCGATTTCGAACGCGTATGGATGAGGGGTATTAAGGCTGCCGCTCTTCCTGAATACATGAGCACTTCAACTACCGAACGCGGATTCGCAGTGGGTGAAGACCATATCTACCTCGCTTCAAGGTACGGCGGGATCAAACTTATCGTTGCCGATAAGAAAGACGGATCCTTCGTGGCCGAAATGAACACTACCGGTATGGATGTCGGTCTGTTCTACATCCAGGATGTGGAAGTGTCGACCGACGGTCAGATCCTTGCCTGCCCCCTGACAATCAGTGGTCCTTTTGCCATCTACAAATGGGAAAATGAACTGGCTGCTCCTACCAAGTTTATTGAGTACACCTCACCCGGAAGGATCGACCGCTTCTCCGTTGTTGGAGATGTATCAGCCGATGCCGTTATTTACGCCGCATTGTCATCCACGAACCAGGTTGTTCGCTGGGTAGTCACCGGTGGTATAGTACAGGAACCGGTAATCATCACTCTCGGTAACACCACCAGTTCAGGTATCGCCGCCTGTGTGGCTCCGTACAGCAGCAGTGCCGACGCAAACTTCATCGTGGCCGGACGTTCTGCCCAGCCGCAGGTTTATGACAAAGACGGTAACAGCCTGTTCGCCATTGAAGGCGTGGGTGATAACAACAACCAGGCCAACTCGCCGCAGGTATTTACCTACAAAGGAAGAACGCTTGCTGCATTCCATGAGAAAGTAAACGGAATCTGGCAGGTAATTATCCAGGACATCACCGGACCGACTCATATTACTGTCGGAAGAACTGAATTCCTGGCAACTACGAATGATGAAAACGGTGATGTCGATGTATTTGCCGATGACGAATACTTCCATATCTATTACATGGCCTCAAACGGTGGCCTTGGCTACTACAAAGGCTGGCTCGAACTTCCCGAATTTGTCTATGCCGAAAGCAATGAGGCAGGGGATGTTATCTATGTTCAGTTCAGCAAGGACATGTCTGACGCCGGATATGACGGAGATGGCTGGACGGTTCTCGCCGACGGTTCTGCTATTGCAGTCGACACGATCATGATCAATACGACTTCTGCAGATATGCTGGAAATGCATCTGGTTTCGGCCATCACCAACGGTCAGACCGTTACCATCGAATACGACGGAAGCAATGATGTTGCAGCCTTCGATGCCATGCCGCTGAATGCCTTCACGGCTCAGGAAGTGGTTAATATCGTAGGTGTTGCTGCTCCCACAGCTTCCGATGTAAGCATCAGTGGTACGGGCCGGGTCGGTGAAACCCTCACGGCTTCCTATACCTATGCAGATGCCGATGGCGACCTGGAAGGCGACAGCAAGTATCAGTGGTACTATTCGAGCAATGAGGACGGTTCAGGTGCATTGAAGATTCTTGGTGAATCCGATATGAGCTATGTTGTCTCCTCTGATGTTGACGGCAAATATGTAGCCTTTGAAGTCGTTCCGGTTGCCCTTTCTGGCGGTCTGAATTACCTCACAGGTGAAGGTGTCATGTCGAACTGGATCAGGATCATCCCCACCGGTATTGATATGAACAGCCTGAATGGCATCAAAGCTTATCCGAACCCGGTCAGCGGAATGCTTACCGTGGAAACGGAAAATGCAGTTGCCACGGCACAGCTGATCGATGTCACCGGAAAACTGGTAAGGCATATTGAGACCAACATGGAGTCAACCCTGTTGATCGACATGAGCATGTACCAGTCAGGAATCTATTATCTCAGACTTAGTGATGAAGCCGGTGCTTCAACCATAGTCAAAATTGTAAAAGTTCAGTAACTCATAGTAGTTTTTTTAAGACGGGGGCGGGCAGTAACGTCCGCCCCCTTTTTTAATCTTTCCCAATTAAACCTGACACAGTGAAACGACTTCTTTTTATGCTTTTTTGTCTGTCGCTTATACCGATGGGAAATGCACAGGATCTCAAAGCCGGTCACATAAAAAAAGTTAAAACGGAAGCTTCCGGCTATTTTCCTTCCTTTGGTCCCGGCAATAATGAAATCGTACTCACCGGGCAACAAAACCAGGGACTTTCACTGCTCGACACCAGAACCGGCAAGATCCGCCTGATAACAGACGAACCGGTGATCACCGGCAGGGTAAGTATTTCGGGGGATAAGAAAATCATTTTCAGCGTCAGGGGTGAAACAAAGGAAAGCACCGTATTAAAAGCTTTTAACCCGGAGAACGGAGCGATTGAAACAGTTCAGCCTGCACTGCAGCCCACTCAGGTGGTCCGCGGAAAAGGCAGAAAACTTGAGTATACGGGAGCCGGTAATACAACAAAAGAACTTGCCCCCCTCGGGGAGGTCTTCTACCTCTGGCCCTCCGTCTCTCCGGATGGAAGCAGGATCCTGTTCACAGCTGCCACAAAAGGTTGCTATGTCTGCGACCTGGAAGGCAATATCGTGGCCGAACTGGGAAAACTGAATGCCCCGACATGGATCAATGATGAATGGGTTCTGGGCATGCGGGATGTGGACGACGGCCACACGATCCAGTCATCGGATATACTTGCCATTCATGTCGCTACCGGAAAAACCGTGAATATTACCGGGAAAAGTGCAGTGATCGCGCTCTATCCGAAAGCATCACAGGACGGAAGAGCTGTGGTCTTCCAGAATCCTGCAGGAGAAATTTACACTACCCGAATCAGAATTAAAAAATAGAAGCCCCGTGAAACTTAAACACCTTCTTTCCGGGCTCATCCTGTATGCAGCTCTCGGGACAGGCCTCTGCCAGACCCCCGATTTTACCGGTCTGACCATCGTAGTTAACCCGGGCCATGGCGGCCATGACTCCGACGACAGGGGCATGCCCAATGGCTTCTGGGAATCGGAAAGTAACCTCACCAAAGGCTTATGGCTCAGGGATCTGCTCGAAGCCAGAGGAGCCAGTGTGGTCATGACCCGGGAACTAAACCGTACCGAAGACGATCTCCCCCTTTCGCAGATCGTCGAAATATCGAATTCCAGCGGCGGCGACCTGTTCATCTCCATCCACTCTAACGCGGGAAACCAGGTCAGCAATTATGCCCTGACGATCTTTAACGGGAAAAGCGAGACCCCGACCATCCCTGAGGCCAAAGTCTGGGCCCAGGTGCTATGGGAACATCTCGTGAGCAATAAAGCCACCTACTGGACCAGCGTTTCTCCGCACTATATCGGCGATCTGACACTGAACCCGACCTGGACAAGCGGTTACGGGGTGCTTTACCTGAACACCCTTCCCAGCATTATCTCGGAAGGCAGTTTCCATGATTACCAGCCTGAGATGGACCGGCTTCTGAACCTCGATTACCGGAAACAGGAAGCCTGGAACATGCTCTTTGCCATGGAAGATTATTTCCAGCTTGCCGGACAGGAACCTTACGGGATCATCTCCGGCATCATCAGGGATTCCCTGCTGGCAAAACCCAGCTACAATATTGCCGGCTCACCCGACAAATACATGAATGTGAACGGAACACTGGTGAGCCTTCTGGAAACCGGCGAAAGCTACCAGGTAGACGAGGTCAATACCGGTTTCTATATGTTCGACAGCCTGGCACCCGGCAACTATAAACTGGTCTTCTCCGCTTTCGACTATTTCAATGATACGGTAAGTGTCGAGGTGCTGCCGCACCAGTTCACCTATTACAATCACTGGATGCACACCGATACCTCCATTGCTCCGGTGATCGTTTCGCATACTCCCTCCGATAACGAAACCATTTCCTGCTTCGACCCGGTAAGCATTACCTTCAACAAGGATATGGATTCGGCCTCCGTTGCAGAATCCTTTGTGATCAGTCCTTCCATTGAGGGAACCTTTACCTGGGACGAGAAATACCTTACGGTGACCTTCCAGCCCGATGTTCCCTATGAAACAAGCACGCATTATACGATTACCCTCACCACCGGCGTCACCCAGAAGTGGGGCATCCACCTGGAAGAGGAATACAGTTTTGGCTTTAACACCGGCGACAGGAACCGCTACAATCTCCTTTCGTCGTTCCCGGCTGGTAATGAAACAGATATTTGCCCATTCCTGCAGTTCAGGCTGGTTTTTGACGCTCCCTTAAACAGTTCCAGCCTGATTAATGCCGTGGAAATAAGGGACGATGACAATAATGTGATCCTTACTAAAGGAGCCGTCATCAGCGAGGTCGACGGGAAAGGCCATTATTACTTCTCCCCTGCCCTTGACCTGGCCTATGAAACAAACTACCGGCTGGTTATCTCGGGCAGCATCATGGACGAAGCGGGCATTCCGCTGGTGGATGAGATCACGATCCCCTTTACCACCATGCCCGAACCTGTAAATACGGTAGTGATCAATGAAATGGATCTGACCACCGACGAAGATAAATGGAATATAGACTTCGGGGCAAGCGTAGCCCTGGATCCGGCCTCCTTCCTCTATAAATGGAAAAAAACACTCCGCTCGGGAGAAGCCTCTACCATGCTCCGCTACAATTTCACCTCAGCAGGCGGAAGCTGTGTCCTGGTGCCACAGGCCGGTAGTGTCCCACTGCTTGAAAATTCAAACTCCATTGCGCTCTGGATCTATGGTGAAATGAGCCATAACCAGGTAAGTGCCGGCTTTGACAATGAAACAGAGGTTGAACTGGGAACCATTGATTTTGCAGGATGGAATTACTGCCTGGCTATACTTCCCGAAGGTGCTACTTCCCTCAGCTATATCAAGCTTTCACAAACTGCGGAGGGTGCTTCCTCCGGCGACCTCTATTTCGATGCCCTGAGCCAGAAACTGACCACAGGATCAGCCGATGGAGCCAGCATGCAGGCGCTGACGGTGTACCCGAATCCGTTACGGGGGAACACGGCAGAACTGAACGGTTTACCGGAGGGTGAATCGGAATACAGGATTGTATCCCTCAGCGGTCAGACTTTGCAGGAAGGAACCGTGAGATCAGATGATCCCCGGATCATCATAAAGGATGAGATCATTCAACAGGGTGTATTCCTGCTCCGGCTTTCCGGCGATCAATTCCGGAAATCCGTACTGGTTAAAACCGGCAATATATAGACAGGAAGCCGGGATACAAAGTCCCTGCTTCTGTAAGGTAAAGAAACAGATCCCTAATTACTGACAACCAACTAATATCTGAACTATGAACAGAATATACCTCTCCCTCCTGTTGATCCTGTTTACAATGACAGCCTGGGGGCAGAACCGCACCATTACCGGAACTGTTGAGGACGAAAAAGGGGAAGCTCTGATCAGTGCGACAGTGGTAGTAAAATCCGCTTCAGGGGCATCTTCGATCGGTACTTCCACCGATTTCGACGGACATTTCAGCCTGGAAATCCCTGCCGGGGAGAACAGGATCCTCGTGTCGTATATCGGTTACGAGGAACAGGTGGTAGATATCACCGGAATAACAAACATTACCATCACCATGAAACCCTCGGCCCTTTTGCTGGACGATGTGGTGGTAACCGCACTCGGCATCAAGAAGGAAAAGAAAGCCCTGGGCTACGCTTTTGCCGATGTGAACGGCGATGAACTGACAACCAACAGGGATCCTAACTTCATTAATTCACTCAGCAATAAAATTGCCGGTGTGCAGATCAGTGCCACTGCAGGAGGAGCCGGTACTTCATCCCGCATATTAATCAGGGGGATAAAATCTCTCTCCGCCAACAGCCAGCCACTTATCGTGATCGACGGCATTCAGATTGACAATACCGCCGACGGTGCTACCTGGCTTGGTGGGGTTGACTACGGGAACAGTCTCGGCGGTATATCCCCCGATGATATTGAAACCACCACGGTACTGAAAGGGCCCACCGCTGCTGCACTTTATGGTTCCAAAGGTGCCAACGGAGTAATTCTGATCACCACCAAATCCGGTACTCAGAAAGATAAGATGAGTATAACCTATAATACCAATTTCACCTTCGAAAGGCCCTACATTGTGGCAAAATACCAGAATGTTTACGGGGCTGGATTTGGAGGATCCATGCAATACCAGGCACTTTCCCAGGCACAGAGAGAACTGCTCGGCGTCGACTCGGCATATTATTACTATTCGACCGGTAGCTGGGGGCCAAAAATGAATGACACACTCACTATTCTGAACTGGAATAATAAATTTTCGACTTTCAGCCCGCAACCCAATAACGTCAGGGATTATTTTGACAATGGCTACACCTTCACCAACTCCATTGCCATGGAGAACGGAAACGCCAATACGAACTGGAGATTCAGCGCGGCTACGCTTGATAATAAAGGCTTAAAACCTACGAGTACCTATAACAGGAAAAATGTAAGTCTGAACCTGAATTCAAAGATGAACAAGATCATCAGCTTCAGCATGAAAGGTTCATATATCAGGGAGGACGCCTTCAACCGTGTTGGCCAGGGCGATGCCCGGACCGGTGCACGGACCTTTATCTGGATGCCAAGAAGCATCAATATCAACACCTTGAGGGAAGATTACAAAAGTCCCAATGGGTATGAGCAAAACTGGTACTTCGCAGACGACTGGCATACAAACCCTTACTGGGAAGCTTACGAAAACTACAATAACGATTTCAAGGACCAGTTCCAGGCTTTTGCCAGGGTGAATTTTGACATCACCTCATGGCTGAGCCTCTATATCAGGTCGAGCATGGATAATTATACCGTAAAAAGGTACACCCGCGTAGCCAATTATGCCTTAAGGGCAAACGGAGAAGGCTCCTATACCGAATACTGGAAAAACTGGATGTCGCAGAAACATGATTTCCTTTTCAGCGCAAATCGCTCATTTGGTGAGATCGACATTTCAGTCAACGCCGGGGGCTCCTATGAAAAATATAACAGGGAATTGCAGTCCAGCACCATAACCGGTCTGGCTGTGCCTAACTTCTTTACCCTCAACAATGCGAAATACCCGGCTGAAACACGCGTGGGAACAGATGTTTCGAGAAAAGTGACCAATTCTCTCTATGCGACGGCCCAGTTTGTCTATAAAAACTGGTTCTTTACTGAATTCACCGCTCGAAACGACTGGTCTTCTGCCCTTTATATCACTAATTGTTCCTATTTCTATCCATCGGTCAATACGAGCCTGATCTTTACCGATGCCTTTAAAATCAACAGCAATGTTTTCAGCTTCGGAAAACTGAGGGCTTCAGCAGCCATTGTGGGGAATGATACTGACCCGCACCAGTTATCCCTGTCGTATTATAACCAGGCCTATGGAGAAATTCCGGCTATTTATCTCGGATCGAGCTATACCAATCCCTTACTGGAACCTGAGACCACGCGCTCCTTTGAATTCGGTACCGACCTGAAATTTTTCGGCAACCGGCTGGGTATTGATGTCACCTATTACGATGAGTTAAGTTATAATCAGATCCTGCCGGCTGAAATATCCAAATCATCGGGTTTTGCCACCATTCTGACCAATGGCGGAGAGATCTCCAATAAAGGGGTGGAGATCCAATCTTACCTATCACCGCTTAAAAGTGAAAACCTGGAATGGAATATCAACCTGAATTTTGCCCGAAACCGAAACATGGTCGTCAGCCTGCTGGGCAATCTCGACCAGTATACCATCACCGGTGAAAGCCAGATTGATATTGTTGCGGTTCCCGGACGCCCCTACGGAGAGATTATCGGAACCCGCCTTAAAAGGTACTACAACGATGCGGATGAGAATGATCCTAATAACGGCCGTCCCCTGATTGGTGACGACGGACTCTACATTATGGAAGAGCGCGGGGTGATCGGAAACGTCACACCTGACTGGATCGGTGGTTTAACAAATATTTTCAGGTATAAAAATCTGAGCTTTTCATTCTCCATCGGTGTTTCAAAAGGAGGAAGCATCTTCTCCAAAACCAACAAATATGGACTGGACAACGGTCAGTTTGTGGAAACACTCGAAGGCCGCGATACCTGGTATGCCGCAACAACGGCTGAACGGATGATGGGACGGGTTGGTCTCTATAATGAAGACGGCACTCCGATGCTGGACGGTGACGGCGACCAGATGTTCGACCCCAATGGCTCCGATCCGGTTGGATATGTAGCTGATGGTGTTCTGGCCGACGGAAGTGAAAATACAAAGGGGATAGATCCTCAGGTCTATTTCCATCAGCGGAAATGGGGAGGCATCGCCGAACTGGATGTGTACGATGCATCTTATGTAAAGCTCCGCGATGTAACCCTTAACTACAACCTGCCGGTCCAATGGTTTAAGAATACCTTTATCAAAGAAATGTCCTGCTCCCTGGTAGGCAAGAATCTCTGGCTGATCTACAGCGGGGTTCCGAATATCGATCCGGAATCGGCTTTTACCTCCAACAATAACGGCATCGGCCAGGAATATGCAGCCATGCCCACTGCCCGGTCAGTTGGTTTCAATTTAAGGGTCACGTTCTAATAAGATATAGACATGAAAATCAAGAATATAGCAATACTTGGATTCGCTCTGATCCTCTCTTCATGCACCAAGAACTTCGAAGCGATAAACGAAAATCCCAACCAGGCTCCTACCAGCGACCCCGGTTACATCTTCAATTATATCATTAAAGAAGGTGCGGGTGAATATGGAGGTTCGGGAGACGGAGCCATCTACTCAACCTACAACATCACCTATGTTCAGCGCTGGATCATGCAAACTGCCGCTGTATGGGGCAATTCCACCATGCCTCCCTACACCCTCTTCGATCAGTACAGGATCCAGAATCTCTGGCAGTATTTTTACTCCGACCTCCTGCTGAACTGCAGGGTGCTGGAGGTCCTGACAGCAGACGATCCAGAATCCATCAATAAAAATCATGCCGCCACAATATGGAAAGCATATAATTTTCAAAGGGTTACGGATCTGTGGGGAGATGTCCCCTATTCGGAGGCTTTGCTGCTGGTAGATAATTTTGATGAAGCCTTTCAGAAACCAGCTTATGACAGACAGGAAGATATCTACGCTGATCTGATGGAAAGCCTGAAAAATGCCGCCTCATTTGATCCCTCCAAGCCCTTCTTCTCCACCGACATGATCTATGGGGGTGATCTCGTAAAATGGACTAAATTTGCCAACTCTTTACGCTTAAGAATGGCAGTGAGAAGTGGTGATGCTGATGTGGTTAAGGAACTGGTTCAACAGGACAGCCTGATTTCCGGAAACGATGAAAGTGCAAGCTTTAGCTACATCGCCTCACAATTGTGGTGGAATCCCTATTACAGCATGAATATTGATTCGAAGAACCCGAGCGTTCCTGAACTTACCGGTACCTCTGTCCCCAAGATCAGCGAACTGCTGGTTCGGCAACTCCAGGGCACCGGCGATCCGAGACTGGCCATCTATGCCCAGCCACTGGAAACCGACGGTGTAACGATAAGGGGCGTGCCCAACCTGATGAACTCCACCCTGAAGGAGAACCAGGCCATGGGGATCGGCGTGTCATCCACGTCGTATATCGGTAAATACTTTTCTGAAAATCCGACCCTCAACACCCAGATACTATCCTATTCCGAAGTATGCTTCCTCCGTGCGGAGGCAGCTTACAGGGGATGGACCACGGAAAATGCTGCCGACTGGTTCAGCCGCGGGATCAGGGCATCCATGGAGTACTATCAGATTGAAGATACCCTGATTACAGCATTTATCGACAACAATCCCTACGACGGCACCCTGGAACAGATCATCACCCAGAAATGGGTCTCACTCTACCTCAACGGCTGGGAAGCCTTTGCTGAGTACCGGAGGACCGGTTTTCCGCAACTGAAAAAATGGGAGCTCGAACTCGACGGGATCAAGGTGAAAAAAGCCCAGTGGGTGGATGTACCCCGGTCCTACCTTCCGGGAAGACTACCCTACCCCGATGATGAGAAGGACCTGAACGGGGCTAAGTACCAGGAAGCGGTCGACCGCCAGGGAGGCGACAGCTATTACCAGCAGGTATGGTGGAGCAGGCAGTTTGGAGAGATTGATTATTCGGCCAGGTAAGCAACTACCGGAGCCAAACAAAAACAAAATGATGAGAAAAGCACTGACGATACTACTGATCTTTTTAATACCCGCATTGCTCTCTGCCCAGGAGCCCAAACGCGAAGTAAGGTCTCTGTGGGTCTGTTCCGTGGGCAACCTCGACTGGCCGAAATCCTACCACAGGAACAATTATGCGGCACAGAGGGCCGACCTGATCTCCATGCTCGACGAGTACAAGGAGGCGAAGATCAATTCCGTATTCCTGCAGGTCCGTCCCGAATGCGATGCACTGTATTATTCCGCCTACGAACCCTGGTCACGTTACCTGTCGACCAACCAGGGCACGGAACCGGATTACGATCCGCTGCAGTTTGCCATCGACGAAGGTCATAAAAGAGGGATCGAAATCCACGCCTGGCTCAATCCCTACAGGATCAACGCATCGGCCAGTGATGGGGGCGATTATTATGCCCCGACCAATGTTTATGTCGAGCACCCCGAATGGGCCATTGTATATGACAATGGCAAGAAAATCCTGAACCCGGGCCTACCGGAGGTCATGTCGTATATCGGAGATGTAGTGGAAGACATCGTTTCGAATTACGATGTCGACGGTGTACATTTCGACGATTACTTTTATTCTTACGACGGCACCCCATCCACCCTTGATGCCGATGAATATGCCCTGTATGGCAGTGGCATGTCGCTGGGCGACTGGAGAAGGGATAACGTCAACCGGCTGATGGATACGGTATATCACAGGATCCAGAAGGCTAATCCGAATGTACGCTTCGGGGTCAGTCCCTTTGGCATTTACCGGCCGGGGATCCCGGAAGGTATAACAGGGATGGATGCCTGGGCAACCATCTACTGCGATCCGCTTGCCTGGCTGGAAGATGGCAATATCGATTACCTGACACCGCAGCTGTACTGGCCAACAGGAGGGAAACAGGATTTTGAGACCCTGTGCAACTGGTGGGCCGACCAGGTCACCGCACATAACCGGCAGCTCTATCCGGGAATGGGCATTTACCGGATCACTTCTTCCAAAGCAGCTTCGGACATCAAAGGTCTGGAGGATCTGCACGAACTGAAATTGTATTACGAACCTGACTTCTTCTCTGCCCTCGAGCAAAGCCTTTTAAAAGGCACCGATGACCCGGTTTCCGAATGGACCAATGAAGAAGCCGGAAAACAGATCGGCATTATCCGCTCCAATAACTACCGGAATGCGCTGGGCAGTGTATTCTTCAGGGCTTTGTTCCTGACTTCCACCCCCGGCCTACAGGAGTACCTGAATGAAAATTACTTTACCCATGCTACCCTGATGCCGGAAATGACCTGGAAAACGGGAGCTGCGCCGAACGCCCCCACGAATTTAAGAATTGAGCTATCGGGGGGAGAATACTACCTGCTGTGGGATCATTCGCCGGCAAGAAATGACCGCTATGCCATTTACGTGACCACCCTTGAAGGACTGACTGCCGCCGAGATCATTGCCGACCCGCAGAATCTGCAAGCCGTAACCTTCCTGCAATCGGTCAACCTCTCAGAACTGGTAATGTCGGAAACCGCCGCCATTACGGTCACGACTGTATCGGGATCGGGAAAGGAAAGTGCACCTTCGGCCGTCATTACCCCGCAAAGGGAGGAGCCCTATGTTGATATTGTTTCTCCCGACGACAACACCACGGTCAGCCGCACCCAGCTCCTGCAGTGGACCTCTGCAGGAGGAACGGAATTCCAGGTCCAGATAGCAAAAAACAGCAGTTTCAGTGCCATTGCCTATGCATCGGACTGGATGAGTTCCACCTCCTTCGACCTCAGCCTGGCCGGACTGGAAGGCGAGAGCACTTTCTACTGGCGGGTAAGGGCAAAAAATGCCACCTCCACCGGCTCCTATTGCGGTGCAAGAAGGATCATTACAGGTTATCCGGCCACTCCGGTCCTGCTCACACCTGCCAACCTGGCTGCGAGTGTGGATACACGGCCGCGCATCAGCTGGAATGCTTCGGCGCTAGCAGAGAATATACGGATCCGGATCTCGAAGAACACCACCTTTGATCCCCTGGTAGCCGATGAATCCGTTTCAGCCCTGCCGGCCGAAACGGTCCTGTCCACAACCCTGGATAAAGAAACATGGTATTATATTTCCATTGCCGGAGAAAACAGCTACGGCAGCGGGAATTTCTCCGCCTACTCAACATTTAAGACCACTTCGGGAGAGATACCTTACGTGGAACTGCTGGCCCCGGCCAACTTCTCAACGGTTGCTTCCTTCGACGAGCTCGAATGGCACAGCACGGCCACCTCCGGGACCATCACCTACCAGCTGGAAGTTTCGACGGAAGCAGCTTTTGTTTCTCCGATCTACAATTCAGGCTGGATTACAGAGGCAGGCATGAAGATTGAAAACCTGAACATCGAGGGAAACCGTGCTTACTACTGGCGGGTAAAAGGAAAGAGCGAATTCGGGGAGAGCAATTTTACCGCACCCTGGGGCTTTCTTGCCGGCTACCCGACCCGACCATCCCTGACCCAGCCCGGCAACCTGTCGAGCAATATCTGGCCTCACCTGGTTGTTGGCTGGATCACCGATAATAACACCGATTCGGTGTATGCCGAGATCTCGGAAAGCTCGTCGTTCGGAACCCTTTCACACAGCGAAACTTTTCCGGTCGGAAGCGGAACGGATACGATAGCCGTATCCCTCCAACCCTACACCCAGTATTATATCCAGATAAAAGCCGTGAATGAATACGGTAGGGGGATAGCCAGCAAGAGACACACCTTTGAAACCGGTGAATCGACCGGTATCCCGGGCCTGCCTGAAAGCGTGCAGGGGATCAGGATCTATCCCACCCTGGTGAATAACCGGAGGATCTTTATCACCTGTGACAGCGAAAATACGGTCATCAGAGAGCTTAAAATACTGGATATTTCAGGGAAGCTCATACGTTGTGAAAAAATAGAATCTGCAGCGTCTGAAATTGAGCTAATTTTGCCCGGCCACCTGACAAATTCCATTTACCTGGTGCAGGTTCAAACGGATCGGGGAATAGTGAGCCAGCGAATAATTGTACAGAACTAACGATATGAAACTGATCGCCGACGGAGGATCGACAAAGACCGACTGGCGCCTGCTTGCCGGTGAAGGACCCGCTACCGAACTGACTTCGG
The DNA here is from genome assembly GCA_049325415.1 of Bacteroidota bacterium. Lineage (GTDB taxonomy): Bacteria > Bacteroidota > Bacteroidia > Bacteroidales > JBMOLL01. The sequence continues at coordinate 23,482 of JBMOLL010000145.1, forward strand.
GTGGGATCAATCCCTTTCACATGGCCCCGGAAGAAATCGACCGGGTGCTGGGTGAGGTACGGTCGGCCGTGCATAACGCCCCTGTCAGTGAGATCTGGTACTACGGAGCGGGCCTGATCGGCGAAAAGGCCAAAGGCATACTCGCCGAAGCTTTGACAAGAAGCTTCGGAGCCTGCCGGATCTTTACGGGCGACGACATGCTCGGTGCTTCACGGGCCCTGCTGGGTCACGGGGAAGGCATTGCCTGCATCCTTGGCACGGGCTCCAATTCCTGCCTTTACAGGAACGGGGAGATCGTGGAAAAGATCCCGGCCCTGGGCTATATCCTCGGCGACGAAGGCAGCGGTACTGATATCGGCAAGCGTTTTATTAATGCCCTGTTTAAAAGATCCCTGCCACCCGACCTCACCGCGCATATCCTCAGGGAGGAAGGGCTGGAGATGACAGGTATTATCACGAGCGTGTACAGGGGAGAACTGCCGGCACGCTACCTGGCCTCCTTTGCAAAAACCGTAAAAAAATACCTGGAGCATGAAGCGGTGGCAAAGCTGGTGGAGGAGGCCTTCGAGAGCTTTATCGAGCATAATGTCTCAAAATACACTGCACACAGGGAGATGGAAATAGCGTTTACAGGATCGGTTGCGGTTCATTTCAGGCCGGTTCTGGAGAAAGTATTGAAGTTAAGAAATCTTAAGCCAGGCAGGATCATTCCTGCACCGATTGACGAACTGGCCATATACCACAAGTAAGATGAAAGTAAAGGAAAATATGACGGGCGTGACCTCACTGACGGAATCATCGTCGAACTACGACAACCTGGAGAAAATGTCGGTCGTGGAACTGCTGACAAATATTAACAAGGAAGATGGGACCGTCCACCTGGCCGTTCAGAAGATCCTTCCACAGATTGAACAGGTCGTTGAACGAATTATTCCCAGGATCATGAAGGGCGGGAGATTGTTTTATGTAGGAGCAGGAACCAGCGGTCGCCTCGGCATTCTGGATGCATCTGAAATCCCCCCCACCTTTGGGGTACCGCCCGACATCGTCATTGGCATCATCGCCGGCGGCGACCAGGCGATCCGAAAAGCCGTTGAGTCGGCCGAGGATGATTATGAAGCCGCATGGAAGGACCTCGAGGTGTTCCATCCGGGCCCCAACGATGCCATCATCGGCATTGCCGCTTCCGGACGTACGCCCTATGTGATCGGAGCTGTGATGGACGGGAAGAAGAACGGGCTCTTTACGGCCTGTATCACCTGTAACCCGGGCTCCAAGCTGGCCAGGGAAGTGGATATCCCCCTGGAAGCCATTGTAGGACCCGAATTCGTGACCGGCAGCACCCGCTTAAAAGCCGGCACCGCCCAGAAAATGATCCTGAATATGATCACCACCACCACCATGATCAAGCTGGGCCGCGTAAAGGGCAACAAGATGGTGGATATGCAACTGACCAACAAGAAGTTGGTCGATCGCGGCACCCGGATGATAGTGGAAGAACTGGGCATCAACCCCGAAGAAGCAAAACGCCTGCTGCTGCTGCATGGCTCGGTGAGGGCGGTGATTGAGAAGTTTCATTAGGAGGGTATTGCGGGAAAAGCTGAAGACTTCACTTTGATCTCATCTTTTTATCAGGTGAACTATTCATTGGTCCAGAGTATTTCACTAAAAGTAACATAATCCTGGAAGTCAGGGCAGGAAATTATCCCGCCTATACCACCCCATTCGCAGATAATTTCGTTGGAACAATTCCGGAAAGTAACCATGTTATCTGCGGGTTGATCAATGAAGGTTTCAATGATAAACCCTTCTTCATCCTTGTAAATAACTTTCGTGATCCTGCTTTTCACATTGTTTCTCTCTGCAAATAAATATATTTCATGTAACCAGTTAATGTTCTTTAACGGATCTGAAACACCACAGAACTCCTCTTTCGGATAATCCGAACAATTGACAAGTAAAATGAGCAATACTAATAAAACGGGCAAAAAACTTTTTTTCATTTTTTATTAATTGAATCCGGATTTAGTATACGATACTCCACTGGCAGAATAAAACATAAAAAAATCAAATATTATTCAGATACCTGAAAGACTCAAAACATATCTCAAATAGCAAAACACCATAACCCATTATAAAAAGGAAATATAAATTACAAATTTGGTCTTGAGAAAAACATGGAAAAATTACCGGGCTCAGATAAAACCAACCGCTGATCTTCAATTTTACATGACGTCACATTATTGAGTCTGTATAAATAATCCTCCCACTCAGCACCACCGGCACCACAATACATTTCGGTCAGGCTGACATCGTAAATCAATATGCCAGTTTTTGATAAATAATACCGGGCACTCCCCGTGTTGCATATGCCATGTAAACTAATGCAGCCTGAGTCAGAAAAGTTTATGAATACGCTGGTTTCTAAAGAATCAGGAAAGCAGCGAAAAAAAAGATCATTCTGATCATACAACGAATCAAAAGTCCAGAAACCGCCAAGTTCTTCATCACTGACAGGATCATGGATTTTTCCACATGAATGAAAGCTGAAGCTGATTATAATAACTGCAGCCATAAAAAACGGTATCAGGTTCTTCATCTATAATCAAATAAATAAATCTGGTTTTTAGTATTTAACTCATTAATTATTCAGT
>JBMOLL010000146.1:0-26112 GCA_049325415.1 Bacteroidota bacterium
TGTTTTATCAGCAAATCAAACAGATTTTATTCAAAGAGTCAGCAGAATTGAAAATTACGGGCATACCGGTTTAAAAATGAAAATCTCAGTAAGATTTTGGGGGTTGTGCAACAGTTACGTGTGTTGGGCTCCATTTTTTTCTTTCAAATATAGAAACAGGCCGGTAATGCAGCCTTTTTACCCATCCCGGAATAGACATTTTTGTCCCGGATATGGGGATTTTATCCCTCACGGTTTTTTGAGGGTGTACAGGGGAGCAGGAAAATGAAAGTCTGAACCGGGTTTTTGATAAACTTCATTTGTCATATAGAAAAAAGCAGTTAATTTTAGCTTCAGAGGATGAAATCAGCCTCAGGGGGTTATTGCCTGAATCATAGGCGATTCCAAGGAGAAGATGATCAAGCACATTACATATCTTTTTGTTTTTGCCATGGCCGGTAGTCTGTCAGCCTGGTCGCAAAACTGGTCGGAAGACAGTTTACAGATTCGTTTCAATGAAACCAGGGGGCTGGAAAAGGCACGTGTATGCTATCAGTTAGCTTCGCTTTACTGTTATTCGGATACGGCAAAGGCAGCGTCGTACCTTGACCAGGCCCAGGCGATCATCAACCGTAATTATGATGAGGAGATACAGGCCTATATTTATAAGTATCGATCCCGAATTGCTGAATCGATCAGTGAGGGTGCAAGCATGGAATACCTGAGAAAGGCAGCGGAACTGTTCCAGATCCTCAACAATTATCATGAAATCGGCTGGACCTGCAGGAAGATGGGGATTTTTTATTTCCATTTGGGTAATTTCGACAAGTCACTATCCTATTTTGTCCTGGGTCAGCGGGCATTTGAGAAGGAGAATTATGCACCGGGAATTGCAGCTGTGGAGAACAGCCTGGGGGCCATCGACTACACCATGGGAAATAAGACTGAGGCAATGACCCATTATAACCGGGCCCTTGACTTTTACCGCAAGTCGGGGGATGAAGCAATGATTTGCACGGTCAAGGCTAATCTGGGCGTCATCTATTATGACCGGAATGATTTCGAAAAGGCTCTTGAACTATTCGGAGAAGCAGCAAACGGATTTCTTGAAGGCGGAAATTATGAAGGTCTGGCCAGCGTATACAGCAATATTGCCCTTGTATATTCCAAACAGGGTTTTTCCCGAAAAGCTGCAGCAACGCTGAAGAAGGCGATTGACTATGCAGAAAAGGGCGAAAGTCATTATTTCCTATCAATAGCCCTTAACAACATTGGTTCGGTATATACCGATATGAACCGGCTCGATTCGGCAGCCTATTACCTGGAGCAGGGTCGTCGAGTTTCCGACTCCCTGGGATACAAAGATATTTACGTAGAGACCCTGGTGGAAAGTGCCCGTCTGATGGACTCGGCGCGTAACTACAGGGAAGCCTACAGATACCAGGTGAAGGCCTCAGGGATCAGGGAGGATCTTTTTAACCAGGATGTTTCTTCGCGGATCGCTGAACTCAGTCTGAGCCATGAACAGGAAATGAAGGAACAGGAGTTTGAGAAAGCGATGAATCAGAAAGAAATCCAGTCGATTCTAAACAAGATCTTCATACTACTCCTGGTGGTAACAGTAGCTGCCATTGTGCTGACAAGGCTTAACCTCAGGGCCAAGAAAAAGGCAAATAACCTGTTAAAGGAAAAGAATCAGCAGTTGAATGAGATCAACGAACAACTGAAGAATTCGGAAGAGGCCCTGAAAAAACTTAACGCATCGAAAGACAGGTTGTTTTCCATTGTCGCACATGACCTGCGTAATCCGATTGCCGCAGTGACAGGCTTTTCAGAATTGCTTTCTTCTGAGTTTGATCATCTGGATGATACTACCCGCAAGGAGTATATCGCCCAGATTATCCAGGGTGTGCAGCGAACACAGAACCTGCTTGAAAACCTGTTGATCTGGTCGAGATCACAGATGAAGTCTATCCGCTATAAGCCAGATTTCGTTCCGGTTTGCACACTACTTGAAGAAAGTATAAAGCCTCTGAAAATCAATCTGAATCACAAGAAAATATCCGTAAGCACTGATTGCAGAGGGAATGTTGACATTTTTGTAGACAGGGATATGATCCTTACTGTAGTCAGGAATCTCCTGATGAATGCCATTAAATTCAGTTTTCCCGGAGGTACGATAAACATCAGGGTCAGTAATGATGAAAGTAATTGTTACATTAAAATAACAGATCAGGGAATCGGGATACAACCTGAAATCCAGGAAAAGTTGCTGGATAAGAACTCCAATATTCATTCCACGCCCGGCACCTCCGGTGAATCGGGTTCCGGCCTCGGTCTGGCGATATGTGTGGAATTCACTGAGACCAACAGGGGAACACTATCTGTTGACAGTGCACCGGGTAAGGGCAGCACCTTTACTCTAAGTTTGCCACTCTACGTCGGAACTACCTGAGCTTATCCCCGAAAACCTTTTCAAGTTTTTCCACTTTGGGCTTTATAACCATCCGGCAATACCCGGCATTCGGATTATTGGCGTAATATGCTTTGTGGTAATCTTCGGCCGGGTAAAATGAAGTGAACGGACTTACTTCGGTAACTACCGGGGTAGACCAGACTTTTTCCCTGTTTAGTGCATCGATAACATTTCTGGCCGTTTCTTCCTGTTCTTCCGTATGGTAAAAAATCACCGAGCGGTACTGCGTTCCCGTATCTGCTCCCTGCCGGTTCAGGGTTGTCGGATCATGCGTTGAGAAGAACACCTCCAGTAAATCCCTGAATGATATGACAGCAGGATCGAAAACAACCTGGATCACTTCGGCATGTCCGGTCAGACCCGAACAAACCTCTTTATAGGTAGGATTTTTTACCACCCCTCCCGAATACCCCGGGGTTACGGAGGTCACCCCTTTCAGCCTTGAAAAAACTGCTTCTGTACACCAGAAACAACCGCCTCCAAGGGTCACCGTTTCTGTATTTTTATTCTGTGTCTGCATGGTTATATCTGCTTGAAATAATTCTTTGTCTGAGCCGGACAACAGAATAAATGCAAAAACTGCCCCGGTAGCAAGGATTATTTTTCTCATTGGTAAAATGTATTTATCCATCAACCTTGCAGGACCTTAAATGTTCATATGAGGATTGTAAAAAAGGTTAAATTTACAGAGTGAAGGAAGCAAGATATTACCGCCGCGACAAAGACGGAAAGATACGTTGTTCCCTTTGTCCGCATAGCTGCCTCCTGGGTCCGGGGCAGACGGGAGACTGTGGTATAAGGAGAAATAACGGAGAAATTCTGGAAGCAGCGGGTTACGGGATAATTTCTTCTCTTGCAGTTGATCCTGTAGAGAAAAAACCCCTTTACCATTTCTATCCCGGTAGCCGGATCCTGTCTGTCGGTGGATTCGGATGCAACTTTCGCTGCGATTTCTGTCAGAATTTCGAAATCTCACAGATTCAAGCCGATCCGCCACAGTCAAACGCCTTTATTGACCCCCGGAGTCTTGCAGAACGTGCCACACAGATCACCGGCAATATCGGACTGGCTTTCACCTACAACGAGCCCCTGATAGCTTTTGAATATGTGCTCGATACAGCAAGGATACTGAAAGAGGAAGCAGGGATGCAGGTGGTTCTGGTAAGCAATGGATTTGTGCAGCAGGCACCGCTTCGGGAACTCCTGCCCAGCACCGACGCCTGGAATGTAGACATCAAGAGTTTCAATAGAACTTTCTACAGAAACTATTGTCACGGTGAGCTTCAACCAGTTCTTAAAACTGCGGAGATGATCCGTTCTGCGGGAAAGCATCTTGAAATCACCTGCCTTGTGATTACGGGAAGAAATGACAGTACCGGGGAGATGGTGGAACTCACAAGGTGGATATCCGGTAACCTTGGACGCGAAACCGTTTTACACCTTTCACGTTACTATCCCCGTTACAAATCAAGGGAACCCGCTACTCCCCCTGAAACTATGGAACTGCTTTACATGGTTGCCAAGGAGAATCTTGACAATGTTTACACCGGAAATCTTCCGGAAAGAGATGGCAACGACAGTACCTGCCCGGGATGCGGAACCGTGTATATCCGAAGAGCGGGCTACCGGATCCTGCAAAACAGCCTAGTAGATAACCAATGCCCCCAATGCGGGAAAATTCTATATGGAAAGTTCTGATATACTGAATACCCCGAGGATGCCAGCTGTACAGGGAAGGTTTTATCCTGCCGGCGAAGACGAAATAAAAGCTTCCATTGAACAGATGATCGCAGGCAGGCCATACAGTCCTTTGACAGTGCAGGGCATTATCGGCGCCGTGCTGCCCCATGCCGGACATATTTTTTCCGGCTGGCAGACAGTTCCGCTTTTTCTGACGCTCAGGCATAGTCATTTTCAGCCTGAAACTATTATAATTCTGCATCCCAATCATTCGGGCCGGGGCAGCAGAATTGCCATTGATCCTCACTGCTGCTGGGAAAACAGCCTTGGAAAGGTGTGGCTTGATCATGAACTGGGAATGAGCAGCGGACTGAGTTACGATGCCCTGCCCCACCGCTTTGAACACTCGGCGGAGGTGATCGTTCCTTTTATCCAGTATTTCTCCGGGCAGAAGCTTCCCCGTATCCTTCCCGTATGTATGTTTGATCAGTCGTATGGAGCAGCTGAACTCGCCGCAGAGGCGCTGTTGAATGCCCTGGAAAAGACGGGAAGAAAGGTTCTGATCATCGCCTCAAGTGATTTCAGTCATTATGAAGCACCGAAAACCGGGTTTGACAAGGACCAGCTTTTACTGGACCGGATCTTTTCGAGGGATCCGGAGGGTCTTATACATACGGCCAGCAGGGAGCATATTACTGCCTGCGGAACAGGCCCTATTGCAGCGCTTTTACTGGCAGCGGGGAAGCTCTGTGGCAATTATTCCGTTCAGACCCTTGCCCGAGGGCATTCAGGGGATATCTATCCATCAGAATCAGTGGTTGATTATATTTCCCTTCTCGTATTCAGCGGGATGCAGGAGAAACAGTCCTGAAAGGAAGTACAGGTGCGTTGATAATATAGCTGACCCACTTTAGATCCTGCGGGAGGAAAGAGATTGTTAAAATTTATCCTGTGGCCTTATTTTGCTGCCCATACAATAAATGTATGGTTTATAATTATTTAACAATTGGCAGGGAATAACCCGAAGATTTTTACGTAGTGCCGTTGATTGAAAAAAGATTTGTGAAGAGTTGGATATTAAAATTATTACTCTATATTTGCTCCTGTAATGACGTATTACTAAGGTTCTAACCCTGAAACTAAGTCTATATTGCAAGGGATCCTGTGCATCAAAAGCACAGGATCTTTTTTTTAATCCCGGAGCAAATATACGGATCGGAATTCTATAGGGGCACCTTCGCTTTGCAGTCCAATTTTCCCTGAAGTAACCGAAGTTCCTGTTGCCGTGTTCTGCAGTACTCCGTTCACTTTCACGGTTATAGTGTCCTGTCTGACTGTTATATCATAGCTATTCCATTCACCGGCAGGTAATTCGCTGGAAGGATTTAGCTTTGAAACGATAAGATTTGTCTTATCCACCCTTTCGTTGAAGTCGGTTCCTCCAATGGCGATAAAGTCACCTGCAGAATTATGAAGTAACTGGCATTCGATGCATGGAGGAAAGGGGTCGCCCTTACCCGAGATGTGCAGAAAAACACCGCTGTTTCCCGGATTTTCCGGCCAGCGCCATTCAACATGTAAGCGATATGACGAATATACTTCTTTCGTTTGCATGTAGCCGAAATCACCCCTGCACCGGATAAGGTCATCCGAGATCTTCCAGACATCGTCGGCCGAAAGGCTGGAGTCGGCCAGTACAAAGTCCCAGCCGTCAAAACTTTTTCCATCCCACAGCCTTACGGTATCTGCTGCCTGTACGTTTTGTTTGCCAACTGATGCCCTTTTATTGTTTATGATAATCACTATACTCAGCAAGAGTACGATACCAAAAAAGAACAGGTTCAGGTACTTTTTCATTTTTTAAGGTTTTGGATTCCAGACGAAAGTAAGGAACTTTTTGGATTTCGGGCTATAGCTGTCCCTGTATCATGGGCAGGGAAGCTAATTATTTTTGGTCCTGTTGTAAGCAACTGCCTTCATAAATAGTATATTCGGGTTTTCAATAAAACTTCAAAACTACAACTATGACAAATCAGATCAAGCAAAACAAGGCGCTTGTGGTAGTTATTGCGGCTATTGCTGCTACCGGGGGCTTGCTTTTTGGCTTTGATACCGGTGTTATTTCCGGAGCCAAGCAATTTTTCAGGCAATTGTGGGAACTGAGCGATAAGCAGGTCGAGTGGATCACCACTGCCGGGCTGATTGGCGCTATTGCCGGTGCAGCGTTCAGCGGGAGACTGACCGACAGGCTTGGCCGGCGTGTGGTTATTCTTGCATCAGCCGTTATTTTTGGAGTTGGTGCCATCTGGACAGGTGCTGCAGGCAGTCCGACCTCACTTTTTATAGGAAGGCTTTTTCTCGGAATAGCCATTGGCGTATCTTCCTATACCGTACCCCTGTACATTGCTGAGTTATCCCCCAGCAAGCACCGGGGGGCACTGGTTAGCGCCTTCCAGTTAATGATCACCATCGGGATCCTTGTATCCTACCTCAGCGATAAGGGCTTTATTGTTGAGAATGGCAAGGTAGGCGTGCTTTCCAACCTCCTTATCAATATGGGCTTTTCCGTTGACTTTTACAGTTGCTGGAGGCCAATGTTCTACATCGGGATTATTCCCGCACTGATCCTCCTTATCGGGATGCTGTTCCTGCCTGAGACCCCGAGATTCCTTATCAGTAAAGGAAAAGAGGAAGCCGGGAGAAAGATCCTTCAGCGGATTGAGGAACCCGGACAGGTGGAGCCCTCCATCGCCAAGATGAAGGAAGAAATTGCTTTTGCCAAGAAAAACAAGGCCGGAGCCGGTGATATCCTGAAGCCCTGGTTAAGGAATGCAATGATCATCGGGATTGGGATCATGTTCGTGCAGCAGTTTGTCGGGATCAATACCGTGATCTATTACAGTCCGGAAATCTTTGCGAAGGCAGGTTTTGCAAGCGTCGACAGTCAGCTGACCGCCACCGTTACCGTAGGTCTTGTCAATGTTTTCTTTACCATTGTATCGATGTTTATTATCGACCGGATCGGGAGAAGGAAACTGTATTTCTTTGGTCTTACCGGAATTACCATAGCCCTTATTGCCCTTGGAATCAGTTTTGCCCTTATGGATAAACTGGGTGATTCCATCAAGATGATCACGGTCATCTCCATCCTCTTTTACATCCTCTTCTTTGCCATTTCGCTCGGGCCTTTGGGCTGGCTGATCATCTCAGAGGTTTATCCCCTGCACCTCAGGGGCACAGGAAGCAGTATCGGAGCCTTATCCAACTGGACCTTCAATGCCATCGTTACTTTCACCTTCCTTTCCCTGCTGAAACTCCTCGGACCTTCAGGGGCATTTTTCCTCTATGCCGCGATTGGGGTAATCGGTTTAATCTGGGGCGTTAAATTTATTCCCGAGACCAAGGGAAAAACGCTTGAGCAGATCGAGGAACACTGGCGATCGGGTAAAAAACCAAATGAATTATAATATTGAATATCTGAATTATAAGCCCGGAGTAATCCGGGCTTTTTTTATGGGATTAATTTTTTGGCACAGCATTTGAATGGGTGAGATCAAAACCTGATTATTCATTTAAATACGGGAGCTATGAAAACAAATATTTTAATCGCAGCGATGCTGACCACCGCGTTAACAGTTAGCGCACAGTCGGCTCACCGGACCACGAATCCGGACGTAAAAAGAACAGCTTCCACTGAAACCAAAACCGTAAGATCATCCGCCCCAGCCAGGCAAACAACAGTGAGTACTTCCAGGAGCACTGCTCCTGCGCATACGCAGTCGCAGTCCGTTTCAAAAGCCAGGACTCCGGAAAACAGAACCGTTCAGGTTGACAGGTCCAGGACCGTTGAACAGGAACGTAATCAGCGCACCAGTGTGCAGCGAGAAGCTGAAAAAAGGAATGTAGAGCCTCAGCGCAACACCCATTCCGGAAACAGCTACAGTGCACCCCGGCAGCAGGTTCAGTCCAGAACGAACCAGGTAAGCCAGGCACGCAGTGCGAACCAGACGGTTCATACGGGCAAGACCTTTGTTGACCCCAAACCCGGTGAGCATGTCGGAAACCGGCCTGTTGACAACCACAACGACTGGCATCGCGTATATGTAAATTCGAAGAGCAAGCATTATTATCATAACGATACACGGATGCATGACTACAGGGTTGTATATTACCCGCGTTACCACGATGTATTCTGGACCAGGGGGATGCACCGGATGTACCTGTCATATTATCCCTACTATACCGGATGGCACTATAACTACGGTTACAGAATCCAGACGATCAGCAGTTTTGATGCCGCCTTCAATATCGGTGAGGTAGCGAGGGTCTACGGCAGGGTTTATTCAACCTGGTACAACAGTGAAACAGACGATTACCTCCTGTTCTTCGGGGGAGAATATCCATACCAGCACCTCACGGTTATCGTTCCCGGGAATGTTGCAAGGCGATACAGCTGGAGACCGGAGAAATACTTCCTTGGACAGCATGTGGTTATGACAGGACTGATCACCAGTTTTGAGGGCAAACCTGAAATGGAGATCCGCAGCAAATCACAGTTCAGAGTCTACTGATCAGTAAAAAAAGCAAGGCAAAGGCTGCCCCAAAAGGGTGGCCTTTCTTTTTTGCACCATCAGGGAACATTGGAAGTTCCGGTACAGAAATTTATTCAGTGGGGAAAAATCCTACTGTTCTGTATTAAAAGAAGACGAATGCTGAAGCCCTGCTTACCGAATAGGCTACAAAAAAGCCCAGTGCGTCGCCGGAGATGTTTGAGCGAACATTGGCCGGGGGACCGCTGAATATGGGAACCGAACCAAAGATCTCACTCCGGGCATCGCTGATAAAATAGTAATATTCTTCGGGAATGCTCGACATCTCCAGTGTGACAAAATCACCTGTTTTAACGGATTCATCCGGATCATCGTCGTTCAGGAAGGTAACAGGCAGGGCATACAGGTAATTGCCATTAAACAGTTCATCCGACTGCGAAATAAACTCAATCAGGGTATCGGTTAACAGTTCACCATTCCTGAGGATCTTATAGTTATAAAATTGCTGCGAACCGGGATCCTGAGCAAATAAAAGCACCTGGTGGCCATTGAAAAACGGAGTCTGAAAAGGAATGACCCTGATTGAATCTACGGCTACCGCTTCCGGCATGGTTGTTTCGGCTTCATAGACTTCTGTTTCTCCATTACCATCGATATCCACATTACTGATCTGAAGGATGTAGCGGGTGCCCGGTTTCCCCCTGAAAGCCACATCAGGTTTGTATTGTCCGGGATTTTCAGGATCGGGATTAAGGAGGTAAAGCTCATCCCCTGCCCTAAGTTCCACTGTTGCACCGGAAATCACCGGAGCGGGTGTATTTGAGAAGTAATCAGCAGTGCTGGTCAGTTTAACGGTATGCCTGAGCGAATCGGAGGTGATTTCTCCGTACACTACGAGGCGGGTATAGGTACTGTCGAGTTTAATATCGATCCTTTCCGTGCAGGCCGGGAAAAGAACTGCGCCCGCAGCAAAAAAAAGTACCAGCATGCCGGGTCCCGGTATAAAGCGGTTCTTATATTCAGTTATTCGTCGCATCACTCAGAAATTAAAGTTGTAGGTCAGTGCCGGTATGATGGAAAACAGGTAGGTCATTTCCGCATAGGTCTGATCGGGATTATTGCTATCCTGGACGAAAGATATTGTCCATACATTTTTCCTGGCATAGGCATTGTAGACGGAAAGATTGAGTTCCTGGTAGTATTTCCTGCCGGGTTTTTTCTTTCCCTGCAAGGTCAGGGAGAGATCGAGACGGTGATAATCGGGCAGGCGGTACTCGTTTCTTCCGGTATATACAGGAAGAATATTGCCAAGGATTTCATATCTGCCCGTCGGGAAGGTCACCGGAATACCCGTTGAATAGACCCAGTTGGCAGAAAGAGCCAGTCGGGGCAGGACCTGGTAACTGGCTACCAGGGAAATATCGTTCGGTTTATCAAAGGGAGCCACATAGGCTACTCCATTGTTGATCTCAGGGAAAAGCCTCTGAGTGCGGGAGCGGGTATAACTGATCCAGCCGGTAAATTTTTCCCCGGTATATTTTGCATAAAGTTCGACGCCGTAGGACCATGCTTTCCCGATGCGCAGTTCGCCTTCCAGGTAAGGATTAAGCAGCAGGGAAGCGTGATCAGCAAAATCGATGGAATTATCCATCTTCTTATAATAGACCTCCAGGGAGGTCTCGATCCTGTCATCCAACATATTGCGAAAATAGCCTGCTGAAACCTGATCGGAAACCTGCGGCCTGACATTCGGGGAAGCCGGGAACCAGATATCAAGCGGGGTGCCGGCAGTTGAATTGGAAGCCATCTGAAGATATTGCCTGGTTCGGCTGTAGCTTGCTTTAATGGCGTTGGCGCCATTGATCCTTAGATTTGCCGCAATCCGGGGTTCAAGTCCGCCATAATGATTAAAGAAATCCCCGCGGGAATATACCAGCGAGTCGGTGACCCGGTAGCTGGCGTCGTAGTTATAGACTGTAGCCGGTCCGACGTTGGAAAACAGCGAATACCTTAAGCCATATCTCAGGGCAAATATCTTTCCGAACTCAGACTCCCCTGAAAAATACACCCCATTCTCCAGCGCATAATTTTCAGGTAGTTCGGTCTCACTGAAACTGTTGTCATCACCGGGGGCGGTAATCAATCCTGGCGCTATCCGGTGGTAAAGCGAGGATATGCCGAATTTAAAGGTATGTGCGGGGGTCAAATAGTAGATAAAGTCGCCTTTAATCCCCTGATCATCGAGACTCGAATACCAGGTAAAAGCATTGGCTTCGCTATCCGGGGTTCCCAGGTTATAGAAGTAATGGGAAGAGATAAGGGTGAAATTGCTGAACAGTTTCTTGGAGAAGAGGTGGTTCCATCTTAGGGTGAAGGTGGAGTTGCCAAAAAACATGGATGCGAATTTATTCCCGAACACGTCCTTGCCAGCATAGGCTGAAATGAACAGGCGGTTATTCTCATTGATCGTGAAGTTAAGTTTGCCATTCAGATCATAGAAATACAGTGAGTTATCCCTGATTCCCGGATCCTTGGCAAAGGGCAGGAATATATCGGCATAGGTTCTTCGTCCGGAGAGCAGGAAAGATGCTTTCTTATCGAACAGAGGGCCTTCGACCGTCAGTCGGCTGGAAATGGTTCCAATGCCGCCCGTAACTTCAACATTCCGGTTATTCCCCTCCTTCATGCGCACCTCAAGCAGGGATGAGAGGCGGCCACCCGAATAAGCGGGGATATCCCCTTTATACAATTTGACATCCTTAATGGCATCGTTGTTAAATACCGAGAAAAAACCCATCAGGTGAGAGGCATTGCTTACCGGTGCTTCATCGAGCAGGATCAGGTTTTGGTCGGGCGTTCCCCCCCTGACACTGAATCCCGATGATCCTTCGCTGGTAGCCTGCACACCGGGGAGCATCTGGATGGCTTTTATCACATCGACTTCACCCATAAAGGCCGGAATCCTTCTGATGGTCTGGATCGGAAGCTGGGCTGTTCCCGTTTCCAGGCGGGTTATATTGGCATTACGACCTTCGGCGGTTACAGTTACTTCTTCCAGCGTGCTGGAGCTTTCCTGAAGTTCGAAATCAAAGACCATGTTTTCTCCCAGGCTGACAGGTTTGGAAATGCCGGCATAGCCTACATAGGAACAGACAATAGTGTAAAAGCCCGGATTCAGGGAAAGGGAGTAAAAGCCATACTGGTTGGAGATGGTGCCCGAGCCGGATTCCATCACGGCAAGGCTTGCGCCAATCAGTTCTTCCCCGCTTTTAGCATCCCTCACGTAACCGCTGAGAGTGACTTTCTGAGCCACGGCTGCTGAAGGTATACTTATATACAGAAAGATAAAAAGGATTTTCCTAAGCATCGTACATCGGTGTTGAAGCTATAACAAACGGAGGGAAAAAATGTTGCCCATTGCTGAATTATGCCGGGAATCCTGAAAAGGTCACACCAATTACGAGTACATCATCGACCTGTTCCAGGTTACCTTTCCAGTTGTCAAATGCTTTGGCGAGCATCCTGTGTTGTACATCCATCGGCTTTCCGGAAATCCTCAGGAGCAATTCCTGAAATGGTTTGTATTTCAATTTCTTACCGGATTCTCCCCCAAACTGGTCGGCAAATCCATCGGAAAAAATATAGACTGTATCCCCGTTCTTCAGGCTTATCTCATGATGGTTAAAGGGCTTTTCCCCCGACCGGTGGATACCGATAGGCATCCTGTCGCCCGGGTAAATAATCAGTTCATTGTCCCTGACCAGATACAAAGGATTGTTTGCCCCGGAAAAACTGAGCATGGCTTTTTCCATATCCACGATGCAAAGAGCGATATCCATGCCATCCTGGGTCTCTCCTGCCTCTCCTTTCTGTTTCAGTGCCCTGATCACCTGCTCGCGCAGTTTGTTCAGTAGATCGGCAGCATTGCTGATGGCAGTGGCTGAGGTAATCTCGTTCAGGAAGGCCGAGCCCAGCATACTCATAAATGCGCCGGGAACACCGTGGCCTGTGCAATCGACGGCGGCGAAAGAGATCATCGAAGCTCTTTTTTCTCCCCAGTAGAAATCGCCTGAAACGATATCCTTCGGGCGAAAGAAAACAAAATGCTCAAGACCCATTTCCCCGATAAACTCCCGGGAAGGCAGGACCGCCTGCTGGATCCGGCTTGCATACTGAATACTGTCGGTAATTGAAATATTCTTTTGTTCAATGATCGATTTCTGCAGAACGATCTGTTCATTCTGGGTCATAATCTCTTCATTCTTCTGCGCCAGATCAAAGTTCTTTTCTTCAATAAGCTGTTTTTGTCTTTTCAGTATTGCATTCCTTCTTCGTGCCGAGATCAGGCTTGCCAGTACCAGGAAGACGATCAGGATAGACAGGGCTGCGGTCCAACGGGCGCGCTTCTTGGCTTCTCTCTCCTTTTCCGCTTCAAGTTCCTGTTGTTTTTTCTCGCTTTTGAGCAGTTCATTCTGATTCTGCAATGCTTTTTCCTCGTTATCTTTCTGGATCAGGAGGAGATTTTGTATTGCCTTATCCTGTTCAAGGGTTTTAACCTCCTGCTCTCTCATTTCCCTGTTATACTTTTCGCGGTCAAGCTCTATTTTTTGTTGCAGTCTGTTTTTTTCAGAGCGTTCCAGTTCCCTTTCACTGGTGATCAGCCGCAATTCTTTTTCCCGGTTTTCTGCCTGTGCTCTCAGGTTTTTCAGCATCAGATCCTTGACCTCTTCATCGGCGATGCTCAGGCGAAGCTGTTG
Source organism: Bacteroidota bacterium (assembly GCA_049325415.1). Taxonomy (GTDB): domain Bacteria; phylum Bacteroidota; class Bacteroidia; order Bacteroidales; genus JBMOLL01. The sequence goes on from JBMOLL010000146.1 coordinate 13,443, forward strand.
TTCCGTAGCTTCCAGTGAGCGTTTCATCTGTTCTGTTTTCTCAAGGGATATTTTTTCTTCCAGCATAATAGAATCCCTGATATTCAGATGTTTCTCATAATATTCCAGGGCCTTTACAAAATCATTCCCTTCTTCAAGGATTTCACTGTAGGTTTTATAGCAAAGCTGCTGCCGGTTGCTGTCTTTTCCTTTACCTGCAGAGCTGATACATTCCTGGCAATAATAACCGGCATGGTATGGATCGCTAAGATTTCTGTAAATCAATGCCAGGGCATGCTCGGCGGCGGCTTTTTCGCTCCAGAGCTTACAGGTTTCTGCCTGATCCTGTGCTTCACGAAGATATTCCAGTGCTTCGTCAGTAAAACCCATATTCTGGCTGCAAACCGCAAGATTCAGCAGTGTAGACGGTTTATCACAGTCAAGATCCGTGTTGTTTTCCTGAATGGAGAGGGCACGGGCAAAGGCATCCCTTGCAAAATCGTATTTACCTTGCCTGAACCATAGGTAGCCCAGGTTGTTATAAAGGCCCGACCTCTCCCCTGCCGTACCATTTTCAGAAAGCCAGGTTCCAAGGTCCAGGTAGGTATTTACGGCGCTGTCATATTCCTGAATACCTGTAAAAACCCTGGCCTTTCCCAGCCCTGTTCGCAAAAGCCCATCCCTGTCGGGTACCGCGCTGTATAAACCTGCAGCCTTTCGGTACCAGACCAGTGATGAATCCGGTTCACCGGCCAGATCCAGGTTGCGTGCCGTTTGTTCTGCCAGGCTGGCTCGCCCGGCTATACGTTCCGGGCCGAGCAGTCTGTATGCTTCTTTTTTATAATCCGCAGCTCTTTCATTTACCCCGAACCCTTCATACTTATCTCCAAGAATCTGAAGAATGTGTGATTCATTTTCGTACAGTCGGACCGTATCGTATTGTGCTGCGGCCTTGAGGTAATACCTCAGGGTGTTCTCCCAGTCGTTCACCTGATCTGAGATCCCGGCAAGCAACTGGTAATTCATTCCGGATAATTCGTGCATTTCACCCGACAGGGAGATGTTTAGAGAAGCCTGAATCCGGGCTACTGCATCGAGGAATTGACCCTTTTCTGCCAGGGCCCGGGCTTCTTCATAGCGGGTAATAGCTGTCACCGAATCGGAATCCGGTAAAGGTATCTGAACAGCTTTAGCAGGTAAGGCTACAAGCAGGATCAGAATGCAGGCTGCAGGCAGGAACAGCTTATGTCCGGAGGCTTTCATCAGTTAAGGGTGAAATTAATGCCGAAGCGGATATTCCTTCTCAGCTGGGGTGTATAGGGAAGCCGGCCGGTAAGCCACGACATACTGGTTCCCCCGTATTCTTCGTTGAAAACATTGTTGACCTGCACAAAAGCATGAAGATTTTCATTAAAAATGTAGCTGGCTGTGACATCCATGGTATAAAAACCATCCACATTTTTAAAGAGTTCGTTATAGATTTCCTCAAAGGGAATAAGTACCCGGAGCCAGTTGCTTTCCCAGATACTGGAGACACTGATATACAGTTGAGGTGCGGGTTTCATGGAGACCTTCAACTGACCGTAATGATTCGGGGTGAGGGTGAAATCGCTGAGAAAATCACCGGCGATTTTTATCAGGTCCGGGAATTGCTCGCTGGATTTGGCAAAGGTAAGGCTTAGTTCAGCATCCAGGTGCACGGATTCGATCAGTTCCCGTGCGAAAAAGGTTGCCTGGATACCGTACAGCCGGGAGATTGCCTCCCTGTTATTTACCCTTGTGAGAACGGTGCTCGTATCGGTTTCCATATAGGCATTCGGAAGGTTCAGTTCGCTGAGGAGGATATTCTGGTCGAGTACAAGGTTGAAAATCCGGTTATAATAAACAGAGATATTCACCATCGAACGGGTCCGGAGTTTCTGGTTCATTCCCATTTCAAAGGAGATATATTTCTCGGGACTAAGCTGAGGATTTGGAACGATCTGATAGACAATAGAGGATACATCGGTGAGCGGATAGGCCAGTGACTGGTACGCCATGGATGAGGGGGGCGCTTTGTAGGCATAACCCAGGGAAGACCTGAAAGAGGTCCTGTTTGTCATTTTATAGATCCCGGCTATTCTGGGGCTCAGCGAGTTACCATAGAGTGAATTCCGGTCGAAGCGGAGACCGCCCATAAAGTGGAATTTTTTTATGGTATAGTAGCCCTGTGCAAAAAGAGAAGCGTTACTGAAGGTCAAAGGATTTATTCCGAAATTCCCCATAACGGAATCATTGTAGCTCACAGACTTTGAAAAAGGTCTGTACAGGCGGGTGTTGAAGGGTGATCCCAGGTAATTGGTTTCAGGCAGGTTACCCGAGTATTGGTAGGAAACACCTGCAACGACTTCCAGATCGTTCAGGGGCCAGAGTGTGATGAGTTGTTCCAGCAGGAGATCGTTACTGGCAGAATAACGGTAGACCTTATCCATGGCAGGAATAAAGGTCACACCCTGACTGGAATTGTTGTCCATTTTGTAGGTAAGGATCTGCGCCTGTGTGGTGGTATTGATCCTGCCACCCCAGTTTTTATTGTAGCTAAGGGCTGTATTCCTGATCGTCTCTCCCCAGAAGGTCCGCGGATCATTGTACTTGTAAAGGTAGGTCGACTGTCCTAGCGAGCTATGGGTTCTCCTGTACATGTTATTAAAGGAGAAGGTGAAATCCCTGTATTTGAGCCTAAGTCCAAGGCTGTTGCTTTCAGCGGGAAGTTCCTCCATCAGCGGCATGGTAAGTGAACCTTCATAATTGGGCGGGTACCAAGTGCGGATAAAATCACCGGGATCAATTCCCGCGTTTTCCAGCAGGTGTTCATTAATCTGGAGGGGCTCATAACGAATACTACCCAGGTTAACCGTTTCCCCCTTACTTTGCAGGTACTGCAGCGGATTATAAACATCTTCATAGCCCTCTTTAACATTCATATCCTGAAAGCCAGTCTTATTTCCATAAAAGCTGTATTGCAGGATATTTTTATTGGTTCCGGCCTTTCCCCCTGCCATGAAGTCAAAATGCATATATTCGTTCTGCCCGAGACTGATATCGCCCATGGCAAAGGTGGCTCTGTCGGCTTCCCGGGTTATAATATTAATCACTCCGGATACCGCATCGGCACCGTATACAGCAGCTGCGGGACCGTAAATAACCTCAATCCTCTCTGCCTGACGCACAGGTAGCTGCGAGGCGATGGGCATTCCGGAGACAACCGAGGGTTTTACAGGCAGACCATTGATCAGGATCATGGTGTAAAGATTGCCAGTGAGCCCCCTGATCTGGAAATTCTCCCCCAGCTGGCCAGAACCCGGCTGGGATACCCTGACGCCTGGCAGGGTTTTAAGGATGTCGGTGAGGGAATTATAGTGGTTCATTGTAATTTCCTCACGCGTAATCACATGGATGGTTATCGGAAGGTCATCGACCAGTTTATTGCTTCTCGAAGCTGAAACAACAAGCTCTTTGACCGTGTCCTTTCTGAACTCCAGGTCGCCGGTACCCAGCCTTTCTCCTCCAATCAGCCTATCTCCACTTTGCTGGGCATTCAGCGGAGTCAGCATCTTCAGAAGGAAGAATAATATTAAAATGCATTGTATGCGGCTCATCTCAGGCATAAATGTAAATAAAAGAGTGAAGGCGATCAAGAATAAACAGTTAAATCCTGACAGAAGGGTATAAAACCTGTCCTGATCCTGAACAGGTTGACATCATTTGGATTATCAATGAAAACAGGCTGATATTTGAAAATAAAAGAGGGTGTCTCAAAAGGCACCCTCTTTCAAACCAATACATAAAGAATCAGAAACCGGAATCGAAATTCATCTGTTCCGAATCATTCTTCATATCTTCCTGTTTCATTTTATAGTTGTTGATCTTATAACTGAGGGTGAGAGTTACCACCCGTGGATCGTGGGCCATAGTCACATGCGAATAGAAATCGGTACCCGACATGGTAAAATCATGTTTCATAGTCCCCAGCAGATCACGCACCTGTAAGGTGGCGGATAGTTTTCTTTTGAAAAGGTCCTGGCGGAGGGCCAGGTTCATGTAAAAGAAACCTTCTTCGGAGCCCTGCACGGTAACTGAAGGACCCCTGTACGATGAATTCACCTGAATACGTGTGGTTGGTGTGGCAGTGAAAGTGGCATTAAGTCTGGTGTCCCAGTTAAAGCTCTCCCGTTCAACAGCCGCGCCATCCATTTCACCATCGATACGATAATAGTATCCGTTAAAGGAAGCATTGATTTTAAGCCATTTGGCGGGGGTCCAGTTGCCCATTAACTCGCCCCCAAGTGATTTGTCGGAATTCACATTGGCAAAGGTCTGAAGGAATAAACCGGTTTCCTGATCGATCTGGGTTATTCTGCTGATAAGATTTTCCGTATGCTTATAGTATGCTTCAAAGGCAATGAAATCCATGCCGAAACCTTTCTGGTAGCCAAGTTCATAGGAATGAATGTATTCCGGTAACAAGGCCGGATTACCTACCCTGATATTATAAGGATCGATGTAACTCGGGAAAGGATCCAGGGACCATCCATCGGGCCTTTCAATCCTCTTGCTGTAACTTACGGTCAGCTGATGATCATTTTCAAAGGTTTTTGCAAAATGAATGGTCGGAAAGAGGTCCAGCCTGTTGATCGTATATGGTTCAGCTGCTTTCTCATGGGTAATATTCCTGTAGGTATATTCCCCCCTGAGGCCGAGCTGGTATTGTATGCCTATCCATTCATTCGAATACATGGCATAGGCAGCCTGAATATTTCTGAAAAAATCCATAGAACTGCTGTAGAGCGGGTTCTCGATCCAGGAAGCCGAGGCATGGTCGTAGTTTCTGAAGGTATAGCTTTCCAGATCCTTGTCGATCCTGGCCTGGTAGCCTGCCTCAAATTTACCTTTTTCACCAAGGGGAAGTGTGTAATCGGCCTGAAACCTGAAATTATCTGAATTATCCCCTTCAATGGTCTGGATCATGTTTGCCAGTGCATCATCAACGGGGTTGTAATTCTGGTCAGTCTCGGCATCGTCCTGGTTTTCGGTGTCATCGCCCGAGCGTTTGGAGTAGTTTGCCATGGCCACCAGTTTATGACCCGGTTTTGCAAAATTCACCGTATAGTTCAGGTTCAGATTGTAATACAGGCCTGAGCGTTCACTCACGCTGCTGTTGCGGGCATAGTAATCAAGTGTTGCCGGAGCGGTATACTCGTGAATCAGGGAATAGGTTTCCCGGTTAAATCCGTAGGATCCCACCTCACCCGAAAAGGAAAGCGTTGAATTGTCGGAAATATCATAATCGAGCCCGCCTTTGACAGACATGTTGACACGCTTGAAATTCATTGGTCCGGAGGTTACCACGTAATTATCGGTGGAATCGGTATAGCTGATCTGCTCTTTGTCCATTTTCCCGGTAAACAGATTATTTCCGTAGTTGAGACCTCCGAAGAAATTCCATTTACCATTTCTGTAGTTAATGAGAACATCGCCCCGGTATTTATTCTGTGTCCCCAGGGAGAGATTGGCAATACCGTTCATACCCGACTGAACCTGTTTTTTGAGAATTATATTGATAATACCCGCATTGCCGTCAGGGTCGTATTTCACCGAGGGATTGGTTATGATTTCAATGTTTTCTATGGAGCTTGCGGGGATCTGGTGCAGGGCATCGCTCCCCTGGAGCACCGTCGGTTTTCCATCGATGAGGACCGTGAAGCCCGAGCTTCCTCTCACGGAAACATTTCCTTCGATGTCGACCTGAACAGAAGGCACATTTTCCAGAACATCCACAGCTGTTCCTCCGGCTGCGTTCAGGTCCTGACTGACATTAATAACCTTTTTATCAATTTTATATTCCACATGTTTCCTGTCGGCCACAACCTCGACTTCATCGATTGACTGCCGGGCCAGTTCAAGGGAGATATTCCCCAGGTCGACAATTTTACTCTGTGGTGTGACCATTACAGGGGCAATCACCTTTTTTTCATAGCCAATGAAATTAGCTTCAATATAGTATCGGCCGAAGGGTACCTGATCAATCTGAAAGGTCCCGTCGGGTGAGCTAACGGTTCCACCGATCAGAGAAGAGTCTTTATAGCTGAACAAGGCAATGCTTGCATATTCCATAGGTATAGCGCTTTTCCCTTCCGTCACCTTTCCCCTTATCACGCCTTCTTTTGGCAGGGAATTAGAAGCGTTCATCCGGTCCGCATTCGGACCATTCTGTCCAAAAACAGCCATCATTGCTGAGAACATCAGCAATCCGGCCAACGATAGTCTTTTCTTCATGAATGTTTATTTCGCACAATTAATCAATCTGGCAGCCTCCATAAGACGATTTTCCGTCAAGAAGGTTTAATTCAAAACGAAGAAAGTTTTGAAAATCGTGCAAAAGTAGAAAAATCCCTGTTAATACTGGCAATTACAGGTATAAAATCAGACCAGCTGACTCATGGCATCAATAAATGCTTCAACCGAGGCGCTTACAATATCGGTTGATGCTGAAAAGCCATAGACCATGTTTCCTTTATGTTCAACCTGGATATGGACCTTTCCCAGGTCATCGGAGCCCCGGGTGATTGCCTGAATGAGAAATTCCTCCAGTCTGACTTTCAGTTTCAATATGGATTTGACAGCTGTGAAAGCCGCATCGATCGGTCCGTTTCCTTCGGCAGTTGCCGAGTAACAAGCCCCGTTCCATTCCAGGGTTACAGTGGCAACCGGTACCGTTCCCTTTCCGCAGAGAACCTGGAGCCGGTGAAGGTGAAGTTTACGCCTTACATCGCGGGCATTGCTACCGGCAAGGATTTTAAGATCCTCATCGGTGATATCTTTTTTGGAATCAGCCAGATTAAGGAATGATTCATAGACTTTATCGAGTGTTTCCTTGTCAAAGGTATAGCCCAGTTTCTGTAACCTGTGTTTCAAAGCTGCCCTGCCGCTGCGTGCGGTAAGGACTATGGAAGATTCGTTAATACCCACTGTCTTGGGATTAATAATCTCGTAGTTTTCCCGTTTTTTCAAAACGCCGTCCTGGTGAATGCCCGAGGAATGTGCAAAAGCATTGCGTCCGACAATGGCCTTATTCGGCTGGATCGGCATTCTCATCAGAGTGGAGACCAATCTGCTGGTTTTATAAATCTTTTTCGGGTTGATATTTGTGGTCAGGTTAAGGTGCTTCCTGCTTTTCAGGATCATGACCACTTCTTCAAGGGAAGTGTTTCCGGCCCTCTCCCCGATCCCGTTCATGGTAACTTCCACCTGTCTTGCGCCGTTCAAGACGCCCGCAATGGTATTGGCGGTTGCCATACCGAGATCGTTATGACAGTGAGTACTGATTATCGCCTTGTCGATATTCGGTACATGATTCATCAGGTAGGCGATCTTCTGACCGAATTCATCGGGCAGGGTGTAGCCGGTTGTATCGGGAATGTTGATCACCGTAGCTCCTGCTTTAATCATCTGCTCCACCACTTTTGCCAGAAACTTGTTGTCGGTGCGGCCCGCATCTTCGGCATAAAATTCCACATCGTCGACAAAGGACCGTGCCAGTTTGACGGCTTCCATTCCCCGTCTGATAATCTCTTCGGGCGTACTGTTCAGTTTGTGATAGATGTGATAGTAGGAAGTTCCGATACCCGTATGGATACGTGGCCTTCTGGCAAATTTGAGTGCTTCGGCCGCCACTTCAATATCCTTCGGTACCGCCCTTGTAAGGGCACAGATCACAGGCTCTGTAACAGCTTTTGATATTTCCACCACCGAGTTGAAGTCGCCAGGGCTCGAGATCGGGAAACCGGCTTCAATAATATCCACACCCAGCGCTTCAAGGGCTTTTGCCACTTCAATCTTTTCAATGGTATTCAACTGGCATCCCGGTACCTGTTCGCCATCCCTGAGGGTGGTATCAAATACATAAACCCGATCTTTCGACATCTGCTTTTCTTTTTAAATTCATTGTATTCAATGCAAAAAAAGCAATTTTAATTGTAAAACTGCCATAAAACATATAAAATGTTTATCGGAGCGCCTGTTTTCAGATAGTATTTTATAAAAAATAGGTGGCAACTTATAATCTGTAAGTTGCCACCTTTAAAGCAGATAAAGTGAAGCGCTGTCAGTCAAAGGCTTTTTTCAGCTCTTCAACCCATGCGGCGACTCTCGATTTATTTTTACTTCCCTGGTTTTCAAAGTCAATGGCCAGTCCGATAAACTTATCCCCTCTTTTGGCGCGTGAACTTTCGAATACATAGCCTTCAACTGAAGTAAAACCGACCAGTGTTGCGCCGCAGGATTCGAGGATCTCTCCCATGATCCCTACGCCATCAATGAAATTCTCCCCGTAGTTTTTCTGATCACCCAGGCCAAACAGGGCCACTTTTTTCTTTTTCAGATTCAGGTCTTCGAGCTCGGGAACAAATTCATCCCAGTAGTTCGGCAATTCACCATCGAACCAGGTAGGTACTCCCAGGATCAGGTTATCATATTCCAAAAATTTTTTACCGGTAATTTCTTCGGCATTAACCAATTCAATACCGGCATCGCCAAAAGCGTCCCTGATCTGAGTGGCGATCTTGGCAGTTTTTCCCGTATTAAAGCTATAGATAATTGCTGTCTTCTTCATTTTGAATATCATTTCATCCATTACAGGACAGATCGTTTTTTAATATTTAAGCAATTCAAGGGCTGCATCATAAATTTTCTGGGTATTGGGCAGAATAGCCCCTTCCAGAATGCGGTTGAATCCCACCGGTGTAAAGGTCGAGCCGACCCGTTTCACAGGTGCATCAAGGAATTCAAAGGCTTTCTCATTAATCATCGCGGCCACTTCGCCTCCGAATCCACCGAAAACCTTATCCTCATGAACCACCAGAACTTTCCCCGTTTTCTTCACTGTTTCAAGGATTGCACCGGTATCAAGCGGTGAGAGTGAACGAAGGTCAAGCACCTCGATTTCCTTTCCTGTATCACTGCTGATCCTGTCGGCGGCCTCCACACACATATGGGTAGTATTACCGTAGGTAATGATGGAGGCGTCCCGACCACTCCTGCGGATACGGGCTTTTCCGAAGGGAACCTCGAAATCGTCGGGAACCGGTGCAGCTGCTTTGGGAGAGTTATAGAGGGCCTTGGGTTCCAGGAACAGGGTAATGCCTCTCGAACGGATGGAGGTCCTGAGCAGACCGGCAGCATCATCGGCATAGGATGGATATACCACCCTTATCCCGGGAAGGGTCGTCAGGGCTCCTTCAATCGTCTGGGAGTGATAAAGACCTCCCCCGATATAGCCTCCTGAAGCCAGCCTGATGGTAATATTGGGTGAGAACTGACCGTTTGAGCGCCAGTAATCATGTGAGCTATCGAGCAACTGTTCCATGGCCGGCCAGAAGTAGTCGGCAAATTCGGCACCTTCCACAACGATCCTGATCCTGTCATTAAACCTGCTCATACCGTTGGCGGTACCCACGATAAAGTCTTCTGCGATCGGTGCGTTAAATACTCTTTCACGACCGAATTCCTGCTGCATCCCCTTGGAGACATTGAAGATCCCTCCCTTATCCTTATTGGCAATATCCTGGCCCCAGATAAAGGTGTCGGGATTATGTCGGAACTCGGCTTTCAGGGTTTCATTCAGGCCCTCAATCAGTTTTTTTGACTCTCCTTCAAAAGTGTGCAGACCTTCGGGATATTTGTTGCTCACATAGGGTTCCGGAACCACGTAATCGTGGATGGAAGCCGGATCGGGATCGGGAGCAGCCATGCCGGCTTTATGGGCAGCTTTAACGATTTCGGCAGTCTCTTTTTCAATTTCCTGCAATTCCTCTTCAGTAAAGCGTTCATAGCGAAGAAGTAATCTGCGGTACTTGGCCAGCGGATCGTATTCAGAAACGTAATTCAGCTCATAATCATCCCGATAGAGTTCATGACGGTCGGAGTTTGAGTGACTTTTCATTCTCACACAGTTCGCCTGAACGATAACCGGATGACCGTGTTCAATGGCATAGTCTCTGGCTTCGGTCATGGTATTCATGGAATCGAATACGTCTTTCCCGTTACAGTGGTAAACTTTCAGGTTTTTGAAGCCCGAGAAGTTATTGGCAACCTTACGGTTGGCTGTCTGGTCTGCCTTCGGGACCGAGATCCCGTAGCCATTATCCTGGAAGACAAAAATGACCGGCAGTTTTTCATTTGAGGCGCCATTGATGGCCTCGTATACATATCCTTCCGAAACGGAAGATTCACCCTGGGAGGAAATGGCGACACCTTTGGCCCCGTATTTTTTTATTCCCCGGGCCACCCCTACGGCATGCAGGGTATGGTTTCCCGTACAGGATGACACGTTATGAATGTTCCACTCCGGTTTTGCAAAGTGGTTCGACATATGTCTTCCTCCTCCGGCTACGTCGGTGGCCTTGGATATCCCGTTAAAAATCACCTCATTTGCTGTAAGTCCGGCTGATATGGCGGTAAGCATATCGCGGTAATAGGGAAAGAGATGATCTGTTCCCTGTTGAATACCTGTCCGATGGCCAGCTGGATACCATCATGCCCGGCATAGGGAGCATGGTAGGACCAGCCAATAGCCTGTTTCAGGTAATTCGGTGCCCTGTCGTCGAGGGAACGACCAAGGGTCATTAAACGATACCATTTTGCAAGTGTCTCTTTATCTGTGCGTTTAATATGATATTTCCTGTCTTTATTCATTTCCTGTGAATATTAAATAATCAAATAATCGTATCGGGTGAAAAGGATTCAATGTAGTCGGACAGTCTTTTCAGGAAAGCTCCGCCGAGTGCTCCGTCGATGATCCTGTGATCGTAGGTCAGCGACAGCCACATTTTATGACGGATTGCAATCATGTCACCGTCTGGTGTTTCGATGACAGCCGGTTTCTTTTTAACGGCACCCACGGCAAGTATAGCCACTTCCGGCTGGTTGATAATCGGAGTTCCGATATCATTCTGAAAGGTACCGAAATTGGTGACGGTAAAAGTACCTCCGGCAATGTCGTCGGGTGACAGTTTATTGCTTCTTGCCGCAGCGGCAAGGGAGGCCAGTTTTTTCGTCAGACCGGTAAGGTTCAACGTATCGGCATCCTTGATATTGGGAACGATCAGGTTATTATCGGGAAGCGAAACAGCCACACCCAGATTGATCCGTTTTTTCAGAATGATCCGGTCACCGTCGACCGAGGCATTGATCCAGGGGAAATCGCGCAGGGCCTTAACCGTGGCTTCAAGGAAAACCGGAAGATAGGTAATTTTAACTCCTTCTTTCTTCTGGAAATCATCTTTGATCTTTTCCCTCCATCTGACCACATTGGTCACATCGGTCTCAATCATATTTGTGACGTGGGCGGAGGTTTGTTTCGAGCGGATCATATGAGAGGCTATCAGCTTTCTCATCCTGGTCATTTCAATGACCTCATCTCCGGCTGATGGAATCACCGGTGCTGAGGCAAGCTGGTGCTGAGGTGCGGCAGCCGGCGCTTTTTGAGCCATGTCCGGTGCAGGCGCAGACTGTTTTCCGGTTCTCTGCTGAAGATAGTTCAGAATATCAGTTTTCTGTACCCTTCCATTTAGCCCGCTGCCCGGAATATTGTCGAGTTCGTTTTGCGGGATGTTTTCTTCTTCGGCAATCTTTTTTACCAGTGGAGAATAGAACCTACCTCCGCTTGATTTCACTTCAGATTTTTCTGAAGTTGCTGTACCGGTGCCGGATGGAAGCGGTTTTTCTTCAGGAGGAGCGGTTTTTGCCGGGGATGCTGTTTTTTCGCTGTTTTCTTCTGCGGAACCTTCAAGGTCGATGACGGCAATAACCGAGCCAACTGCCACGGTGTCGTCCTGACTGTATAGGACTTTCTTCACCACGCCTGCAACCGGCGAAGGGATCTCGGAATCGACTTTATCGGTGGCAATTTCAAGAAGTACATCATCTTCCTGCACGCTGTCACCTTCTTTTACGAACCATTTGGTTATTGTGGCTTCTTCGATGCTCTCTCCCATCTTAGGCATCAGGATTTCAAATTGAGCCATAATTAAGGTATTAGGATTTTGTTATATCATTTTTTGATTTCGATGATATAACAAAGGAGTTGTAAAAAAGTTTTACAAATCCTTTCGTTGCCGGGAAGGTTCAGGATTTTTATTCCGATTCGAAGACCAGATCAAGAGCTACGGGAACTCCGCAGGCTTTTTTATCCGTAAGCTTTTTGTAGCGGATATCCGGGTTACAGATCTGTATATCGGGGTAGCTCATCTGCAGGGCCATTGTCACCAGGCCGAAGATTTTGGGTCCGTTCGGCACGGCAATAAGGCGGTGATCCAGTCTGAGCATCAGCGCCAGGTCGGAGAGCAACTGGTATATCTGTTGCCCGTTATTTCCGGGATAGGCAATGAGGTTTCGGATGGAGATGGAATCGATAAGCGGATGATTGTTAATAAAGACCTTTTCAATATAGCGTTTATCGGAGGCCGGGTCGGAGTAGAAAAGATAGAGGGAATCGGGCTTTATCTGTTCCACTACCCTGATGGCATTCAGAGGATCCTGACTCAGACCCAGGAACAGGGCTGTTTTCTTTCCGTCGGTGATAGTACCTCTGTCGATGCATACCGAATCCATGGTCTTGATCCGGCTGTCGCGCGGATGGCTGTCAAACTCCGAA
>JBMOLL010000147.1:0-26093 GCA_049325415.1 Bacteroidota bacterium
TTGTATTTCTTATATACCGGGATAATTTTTGGGGATGAAAAGCCATGGATCGTTGTAATCATCGGGGTCCTGATCAGTCTGGAGTAACTGAGCGGCATAAAATCGAAATTGTTATGAATGATATCAAAATCTTCTGCCTGCTCCATTAAATTGCTGATATGCAGACATTCCGCCACTTTGGGATCAGCGGAGGAATCTTCTGAAACGGGGTATTCACAGACTGCAGATAATTTTCCTTTTGTGAGAGAATTTCCGCTTGCAAATAATGTTACATCAATTCCTTCATCGATCAATCCTTCGGCAATATTTGAGGCCACCTGTTCCCACGGGCCATATGTCTTTGGCGGAGTTCGCCAGGTAACTGGTGAAAGTACAGCTATTTTCATTTTAGACGAAGTATAGGTTCCTGACTTCAAAAATTCCTGCTAAGCAGAACGCTACATAAGATAGCTTGTTAGAAACATGATAATCAAATTATTGAACAATATAGAATGTTATTCATTACTTTCGTGGAATTCCTCATACGCCTGCAAAACAGTTAAATGAGAGATTAAATAGGCCAATGAGCTTTCGGCTCCCTGGTTACGGTTCACACCGTAGCTTTCGAATCCATCGCAACAGCCTTTAGTTTCAAAATCGTAAAGGCTCATTCGCAGGTCGTTTTCTCCCAGAAACCATAAAAAGGAAGTGTAAAGCTTACTCAAATATTCCTTATCATTAGTCACATGGAAAGCCTGGTGATACATCAGTACCGCAGCCATTGCATCAATGGGTTGCTGAGCAAATTCAGATCGCTCCCCATTCTTTTGGAACCATTTTTCGTTGCCGATTATCGACAGGTAATTGTCTTTCATGGTGTGAGAGGTAAGAAATTGCATGGATTCCAACGCAACCTCAAGTATCCGGTCTTCATTGAGTATCTCTGCTGAATGAAGCAGGGCAAGAGGTAAAATGCCATTGTCATAGGCGAGCATGGATTCGAACCATTTCCAGTTTTCGGACTCGTTTTCTTCAAATCTGGTAATCAGCTTGTGAGCAAGGTTGCGCAGTCTTTCTGTCATGGAATCATCTGACGAGTTCATTTTCAGGAAATAGCATATCCCTATCATCGTGTTGGCAATGCCTCTTATTGAACTTAAATTTTCGAAATTGGGAACGGCATTGGTAAACACCAGCCGCCCGGTCTGATAATAGGCGTCGTTGGGCGCATAAGCCATGAGATAGCCCAGTGCCCATATTGTTCGGCCGAAAGAATCTTCAGAACCCTGTTCATCCAGGTAATTTCTGTTAAAGCTTAAAAAATTCCTGAAAGTACCATCCTTGTTTTGCATATAATGGATGTAACTCAGGTATACAGGTGAAAGTTCCAGTGCACGATTATCTTTTATTTGCCTGTAGGTCATCAGTACCATTAAAAGAGCCCGTGAATTGTCGTCGAGGCAATAACCTTCTTTGAGGTTTGGGACACCGTACTTGGCATGTTGAATAATCCCGGTATCGTCTGTTAACCTGTTGATATGCGTCAGGGAGAAGGGAGGCAGAATGAGTAAATCCAGAATGGAATCCTTCTCAGTCGTTTTCTTTGAGTCATGTGCTAAGGTCTGTTCGGCAATAGCAATATATTTTTCACCTGTCTTTGGCCAGGTTATTTTCAGACCATATTCCTTCGCTGCATTTTTTATTCTGTTCAGCTCTCCCGGGTTCTCAAGAAGATCGTTTATGATCAGGGAAAGTTCTTCGGAGTCGTTGAAGTTGAATAGTCTACCCCTGCCATTTGCCAATAGTTCTGTTGCATGCCAGTAAGGTGTTGAGATAACCGCCGAACCTACACCGATCGCATACGAAAGGGTACCACTCGTTATCTGAGCCTCATTCAGATATGGGGTAATATAAATATCGATGGCCGACAAGTATTTAAACAAATCTCTGACATCAAGAAATTCATTCAGAAAAACAACGCAGTTTTCCAGATGCAGATTTTTTACAAGGCGTAACAGAAACGTTCGGTATTCTTCTCCTGAATGCCTTAAAACATTAGGATGAGTTTTCCCCAGTACCAGATAAATTACATCCGGATGTTTTTTAATTACTTCGGGCAAGGCCTTAATCACTGTTTCAATGCCTTTATTACGACTGATAAATCCAAATGTCATCAGTACTTTTTTACCTTCGAGTTTGAACTCTTTTTTTGATTCTGTACCATTGAATTTCAGGTCGGGTACCCCATGATCAATGAAGACGATTTTTTCTTTGGGAACTTCATAGATATTTACGAGGAAATCAATTGCTTTATTGCTCATAACAACAATTCCGGAGGCCATTTTGCATATTTCACGCAACACAGCCTTCTCATTATATGAGGGTGTCTTAAGTATCGTATGCAGTGTTACTATTAGCGGAATATCGAGGCGATGCAACAACGGAAGGACATATACGCCATTCTGACCACCAAAAATACCAAACTCATGTTCCAGTACACAAATGTCGGCGCCACTCAGATTGATGTATTTCACAGCCTGAAGATAATCCTCCTGATATTCCTGCCGGATCGTTAGTTTCACCTCTTCAGGATAGTGATAGGTATTCTCATAATCGTTTAGGGCTATCACAAAACCACTATCGGGTGACAAGGGTTTTATGTTTTCCCTGATCATTGAATTATACAAATTATTGGTAAATGTACCAATACCGCATTCCCTGGGAGGATATGTACCGATGAAAGCAATCTTCATTTTTTCTTGATTTTAATTCTTTAACAACCGGGAATTATACCTTCCCCGGACTCAGATGGGACATTTCAGCCGGATAAACCCTATATTTCACTCTTTCTTTTTTTCTCCGCCCGTTTTGCTTCTTTTGCCACCCTCTTCTCTTTAAGGCTTCTAAGAGGTGATTTTTTATTGTTCTTTTTGTTTTCTTTTTCCTTCGACATATTTTTTATTTTTGGTTTAAAATCTTTTTTTCTGTATGCTCAACACTTCCTATAAACTGAGCTAAATAGGTTAATTCGATACCGGCAAGGAAAAGATGAATTCGCTGCCATCTCCGGGTTTGCTGTTTATCCATATTTTTCCATTATGCATATCAATAAATTCCTTGCATAGTAGCAAGCCGAAACCTGTGCCTGACTCATCCCCTGTACCCAAAGTAGAGACTTTATTGCCGGAACTGAAAATTTCATTTACTGTCTCACCTTTAATCCCGATTCCATAGTCTTTTATTGAAATTTCGAGAAATCCGTTATTCCTCAGTGTGCTTATATCTATTCTGCCATTTTCATGTGAATATTTAATTGCATTACTCAGCAGATTTCGAAGGACACTTTTAATCATAAATACATCTGCAAGTACTTTTTCTCTTGTAGATACCGGTATGTGAATACTGATTTTTTTCTGTGAGGCCAGTATTTCAATATTATTGATTTCTTCAGCTAGCAGCAACTGAATATCCAGAGGTAAAGGGTTGAAGGATTTGTTAGCGTTTTCTGACATGGCCCAACCCAGAAGATTTTCAAGCAGTACATGTGTCTTTTCTGCTGATACCAGAGCAATCCTGATATACTCTTCCAGTTCCTTTTTGTCCAGCGAGTTGATCCTGTCTAAAATTAAACCCAGGAATCCAATGATGGAACTCATCGGGTTTTTAATGTCGTGAGCAACAATTGCCAAATGTTTTTTATTCTCTTCAATAAGAGTTTTTTCCTGTTGCTTATAAAGTTCTCGTAGTTGATCCAGGCTCTTTCCTTCTATATTGACATTATAATCATCTTTTCCCATTTCTCCTTTTTCTTATTAAAGATCAATTAATGCTCTTTTTATCATATTGAAGCTGAATCATAACCACTTTTGATTATAGTTGAAATCATTTTAAAACGTTCATTCGCTTTAATATTATTTGAAGTATGGGCCGGGATTATTATTCCTTCACCTGTCATGAGCATATTTAATTTTTCGTCAATCACAACTTCAGCAGTTCCCTCAATAATTTGGATGAAGGTGTCAAAAGGGGATATCTTCTCTGCCAGTGTCTCTCCGGTGTCAATGGCAACAACACTTACATTCCCGGTGGTTTTCCTGATGATTGTTCTGGTAACAACAGAATTGGGGACGTATTCTATGATTTCAATAAGAATATGTGTTTTTGATTTTTCAAGATCTGGGTTTATCATGTTTTTTGGATTTTAAAGTTTATGTCAGAAGAGACAGCCAGCTGAAAACATGTAAGTTCTGCCTTGCAAGGTTCAGTCTTGTAGGGGGAGCTATTTTATGCCATATACGATTCTGAAGTGATAACCAAAAATGGCATATGTAATAGCGTCAGTTAATAATTCAGGTCGATTGAACAAGGTCCACACCAGTAATTTCCAATATTGGATTCTACCTTTATTGGCAATACCGAGAATAAAAACGGATTTGAAGAATGGCTTGATAATTGACAGGTCCAGCCTCTTTTGCTGCCTGGTCCGATATGTGTAGTTTAAAAGAAATTGTCTTATTCTGTTATAATAGGGCTTAATGGAATAAATATTTTCGATTATCTTTTTATACCCTTCCACCAGTTCGGAATAATTCATTTTTGGTATAAAATTTATCCGTAGATCAGTGTTATTCCCGTTGGATTCATCGGTTAATCTGTTTTCAGATTCAAGGCGCTTGTACAGGACAGTATTCTTCGGTGCGTTTAAGAGCCCTACCATTGCCGAGACTATTCCGCTTTTCTGAATAAAATCTATCTGTCGTTGAAATACTCCGGGAGTATCACTGTCAAAACCAACGATAAATCCCCCTGAGACCTGTAAACCTGAATTCTGTATCTTCTTGACGCATTGTAACAGATCCCTGCTTTTATTCTGTACTTTGTTACAGGCCTGCAGCGAATAATCATCCGGGGTTTCTATACCAATAAATGAGGATGTAAATCCGGTTTCTACCAACTGAGTTAATAATTCGTTGTCGTCAGCCAGATTGATGGAACTCTGTATATTGAAACTAAAAGGATACTTCCTGGTTCTCATCCAGTCCTTTAAGACGGGCAGGAGGCCATTTTTAATCTCTTTTTTATTTCCAATAAAATTATCGTCGGTTATAAACACAGATCCGCGCCAGTTCAGGCGGTATAGTGCCTCCAATTCTTTAATGATCTGAACCGGTTTTTTCATCCTTACCTTATACCCTGGGAGATAGGTTATCTCGCAGAAGTCGCATGCATACGGGCATCCGCGTGATATCTGAATGTTCATAAATGCATATTTCCTGCTCTCCAGCAAATGATAATCGGGTACCGGTGAAAGTGACAGATCTGCAAATTCTGAAGTTTTATAAACCCTTTCCGGTTTTGCCCGGGAAAGGTCCTCCAGGAAGAGGGGCAGGGTGATCTCTGCTTCATTTAATACAAAATGTTCAATCTGGAAGTACTTTTTGTACTCCTGAGTAAAAAGAGGCCCCCCGGCAACTATTTTTGTTTTGTGTTTTACACATTCTGAAATAACCCTTTCGACCGATTCCTTTTGAATGCTCATCGCACTTATGAATACATAATCTGCCCAGATAATATCACGGGTATCGAGCTTCGATACGTTCATGTCTATAAGCTTTTTCTGCCAGTCAGACGGCAACAGGGCCGATGCGGTTATAAGACCCAGCGGGGGCACAGCTGCTTTCTTCTTTATGAATTTCAAAGCATGCTTAAAACTCCAGAAAGAATCTGGATACACCGGATAAATCAGTAAAATTTTCATCGTTGTCTGTTGCAGATTTCAGTAGCTGTAGACTCAGATACTCAAATTACCTTAAGGAAGGCAAAAACTGTCCGGACTAAGTGTCTGGCAAAGCAGTTTTAGATATAATCCATACTCGACTTCCATTGAAGAGCAAATTATGTAACTAATTGAAAACAAAGATCGTGAAAGAGGGAAGATAAGGCTTACAAAATTCTGAATATTACTTACATCATTCACACTTCCTGATTTTCAGAGGTCATATGCGGAGGGATATTCCTGAAATAATGCAGGGAAACCATGCCTTTGCCCGATATACCATGATCTCCATTGCAGAAGGTTGTCAGCCTGCTAAATATCCTCCAGTGATTTACGCCTTTTGTTTTTGAGTTGTTTAAAATGTGATGGTGTCAACCCTGTGAATTTTTTAAACTGATTTGACAAATGCGCAACACTGCTATAGTGCAATTTAAAGGCGATTTCTGTTAAATTCAGCTCATCATATACAATCAATTCCTTTACCTTTTCAATCTTATGTGTCAGATAAAATTTTTCTATGGTAAAGCCTTTCACTTCAGAAAACAGATTTGAAAGATAGGTGTAATCATAATTGAGCTTTTCACTCAGATAATCAGAGAGGTTCATCTTTATCTGTTCATCCTGATAATGCACCAGTTCAATGATGGCGTTTTTTATTTTTTCGACCAGTACGCTTTTCCTGTCATCCATCAACTCCAGCCCCAGTTTATGTAAACCTTTGTCAAGACCTTTTAACTGTTGAGGAGAAGGATTTCCAATAAGATCCGCTTCTCCGATTTTTACATAAACATATTGCAGACCCAATTTTTCAAGTTCACTCCTTACCACCATTTCACAGCGGATACAAACCATATTTCGGATATATATTTTCAATAGGAAGGACTATTTTAAAGTTCATGGACTTATGGTAAAGGTAATTAAATTCTGACACGGAATTAATTTCGTTTTGTTTTGTAAATGAGGTGATTAAACTTCAGAGAAATGGGGTGGTCCAATAGATCCTGTTTATTTCCGGAAATTACATTCCTGTTTTCCAGAAAAAATAAAACCGGTAATATTTTCAAAGAGTTCAAAACTTTTGATTTTCTTGCTGCAACCGGATCAGGGTCGCATATAGATCAGAAAATCAGACTTGTAAAGCCGAATTGCAGCATATTTAAATAATAAACAATAGATCGAGGCAAATGTTTACCTTCCTGAGAATGTAATGTATGCTGAGATTTTTAGATTTGTTCAGGTTGAGGCCTTCGATTTGATGCATTTATCGCCACGGTCCTGTACATTTTCAGTGGCGGGGTGCTTGGTGCCATAGGCTCATCTAAGTTGCACCGGAATTCGGATACGGATAAGGGCAAGAAGCGCTTTATGATGGGATTTGTATCTGGTTATTGCGGATCTTAGAAATTCCGATTTCCAAAAAGAAAGATCTGGCTCCACATTGATTACCTTCTTCAGGATTCTGTTTCACTGAAGTCAAAAACCTTAAACTTTAGAAAATGTCTGGAGCAGGTATTTGTTCCGCCCCATCGCACTGTAATAATGGAGTTTCTTTCACAGGAAGAATCTTTGGCAACAGGGCGGCATGCCTGTTATATGATTTACAGGGTATAGCTGCTTCGGATCTGTTAACCTTCTGAAAAAGATCCGGTAGATCAGCTTGAGAATAAATATTACACCCGTAGAGCAATATACTTTAATTCTAAGGAATTGCGTGTCTGGGTTTTTCCAGCCGGTGAAACGACCGCAATTTTAGCTATTCAATCCTAGATTCATACTCGCCATGTTTCCCTTTCAGCGGGAGAATACCTGCCATCTCTCCGATGATGTTTACAAGTTCGGTACCGGTTGGGATAACGATTTTGGCATTCTTCGCAAGAGCAACTTCCAGTGCTTCCAGCTTCCTGAGTAACTGGGCGTTTCCTTTGAAATAAATCTCGGCTGCTTCATTAACCAGTTTTATGGCTTCTGCCTCTCCCTCAGCGTGCAGAATCTTTGACTGTTTATACCCTTCAGCTTCCTTGATTTTTGAGCGTTTGACCCCATCTGCAACTGTTTCAGCCGCTGTGGCAGAATCGATAGCTGCTATCTTCTCATTTTCAGCCTTTACCACTTTATTCATGGTCTCCTGTACATCTCTGGGAGGATCAATTTGCTTCAGTTCGGTACGCACAATTTCGATACCCCAGTTCTGGGTTTCATTATGCAAGGTTTTGTAGAGTTCCGAATTTATTTTCCCCCGCTCACTGTTTGCCGACTTAAGTGTTAAGGTGCCAATGATATTACGCAGCGTTGTTCGGGCCAGGTTGACAATCTGCCAGGTATAGTTATTTACATTGTAGATTGATCCTTTGACGCTTTCTTCGTCAGCTTTAACCCTGAAATAAACCTGAGCATCAACACTGGCGTTTAGGTTATCATTGGTTATAATTTCCTGGGGATCAGCATCAACCATCTGCTCGGTAACATTAACCTGAAATAGCCGGTCGATTACTGGGATAATCCAGTGAAACCCGGGACCGGCAAAATGCCGGTATTTCCCCAGACGTTCAATCAGGGCGCGATGGGTAGGACGTACAATTCTGATTCCGGCCAGGAACAAGATAACAACGGGGATAATCAGGTACAAATAATTCATTATATCAGGATTTTTTGGTTTAATTCAATAAATAGAACTGAAAGAGGAACTTACCTGCTTTCCAGGAATAAAAACCTACTTATCGCATCTGTTTATGTCTATTCTCACAGCACTTAAGAAGGTTCTTCTAGCCCAGAAAAACTGCTGAAGCTGCTATTTCATGCATGGTTCCATACATTGCCCGGTTTGAAAGAACATGCGGTTTTACATTTTGAAAACAGGTATTGTTTCAGGCTAATAAAGGAGAACCAGGGCCTGTTTCCTGTTTTCATGCCTTTTTTTTGTATGGTGGCTTGTTAAACACCAGTCTGACAAGGATAATAAAACCAGCCAGGACCAGTATTATATGAACAGGCCCGGGAACATTAAAGCCCCAGAAAATTATGCCCCAGATTATAATCAATAATCCGGCAATCACAAATAGAAGATCTTTCATCTTTTTTATGCTCACCCTGAAGAGCTGTTTTGCAGTTCAGTGTTCTGTAAAAGTACTTATGATTGAATGAGATAACCTTACACAATTGCTGTTAAGTGTTACATCATTCACTTATTTAGCGCCTTAGAGTCAATTGCAAACCGATTGCGTTCTGGTCCGAATTACGTACAGGTCAACAGTGCTTAAAAAGACTTGCTTATGGAAAACTTAGAAAGGCATTTTGTCTGAAACTCCATTATGCCTCTTTCTGGCCTTAAAGCTGGAACGGTACTGCTATATCAATAGCAGTATTACATTGTTTTGTAATGGAGTCTATGTGTGATGGGATAGCCAGATTTTTAAAAATGCCTTCAAAAATCTTCAGAGCGATTATTTTAGACGGATGCCGGCTATTTCATGCTTTTGATTATGAATACAATATCCATACTCATCCATGTGGGTGCTCTTTCAGATCACCACCAGCTTCCGGGTGAACCTTCTCACCTCATTGTCTACACGTACAAAATAAATCCCCGGTTGCAGCCCGGGCTGGTCGATATGGAACACCGTTCCTTCAATGATCTTTTCAGCCACAATCCGGCCGTTCTGGTCGGCAATGACCACCGTTGAAGGTCCGCTGTTGTCCATCCCGATATACAGGTCGCCACACCGGTAAGGGTTCGGATAAAGGAGCGGTGCAGTTTCTGCAGCCCTGTCGCTGGTACCAACCGGGGTGGCAGCCGTGATAATCTCCGACCAGGCGGAATAGCCGTAGTCGTTCACCGAGCGGATCATGTAAGAATAGGAAGTGCTGGATCTGAGTCCTTCGTCCTGGAAGGAAAGCACGTCAGCGGACAGCGTTGTCACCAGTTGCCAGTCATCCAGGCCGGTAATACACCGGTAGATCTCGGTTTCGTTGCTGTTTTCACCGGCTGTCCAGGTCAGGTCGATCCTGGAATAAGAGAAGACCGAGGCCATCAGGCTCGACGGCGCTCCCGGAAATGCTCCTTCTCCCCCGTTACCGATTACTAGCATATAATTCAGGTCGTTACAGCCTGTTTCCTGATCCCAGGCTCCGGCATTGGCAAGCCTGATCGAATAGGCGGGGTTGTTCCGTACGGAGACATACTGGTCGGGGAATTTCAGATAAACCCTGTAATTCCCGTCGGCGAGCTCAGCCGGCAGTGCAACGGTTCCGCTGACGGAGAACTCTCCGGGCCCCCAGAAACGAACGTCATCATTCTCCCCTGTAAAACCAAGTTCTGTGACTTCACCGGTGACTGCATGAACCAGGACCACCTGCAGGGGTTTGTACTGCGTGGGAGCGGCAAATCCCCTGTTCTCCAGGTTCAGAACAACAGTCATGGTCTGGCCGGCATCCAGCGTATCGGGAAGAACGGCGCTCTGCAGGGCAAGACGGTAACCCAGCCTGATATTAGCCTCGTTCATGCAGCCCTGGGTTTCCCACTTGTTGTAAACGGTCTTGTTATAATCCCGGTTAAGGAAGGTCCAGTGCAGCATTTCCATCCTTGGTATCGCAGCATCGCAGTTGCTGTAGGAGTTCGATCCGTCGCAGGTTTCTCCGCCTGCAATGGCGTATTTGGTATCCTGGGCAAGGTAGGCGAGGTCGGCCGACAGGCTGACATAGGTTCCGTAATCCGTCCCGTTGGCAAGGAAACAGTCGTTATGCGGGGCAATGCGGGAGATATAGGAACCGTCGTAGGCCTGTTCGTCCAGCATGGGGTCGTTCGACTCCACGATGTTTCGTTTGATGGCCGGGGTTCTCACCTGCACCTGGATATTGTCGGGAAGGATGTCGAGGAGCGCCTTTACCAGGGCACGGCGGTTGGCCTGGTCGGTTTCGTTGGGAACGTAGCCCGATCCTGCAAAATTCACGGTATAGTACCATTCTCCCCATGCCCCTACAAAACCGGCCTGGACGGTGGCAATCACATCACTGTTGGTCTGCAGCACCCCGCGGAGCGATTCGATATGCGACATCACGATCTCCGGTGTGGCATCCCAGACCGGATCATTCTGGGAATCGCTGTAGGAGAAACGAACAATTACCTTCACCCCGGCAGCCCTGGCAGCATCAAAATCCTTTTGCATAGCTTCCAGGTATTCCGTGCCGATGGCGCTTTCATACAGGTAGTCGTTGATCATGAATTGCCTGTATATCAGTGTAATATTATCGTTTACCCGTTGATTCTTCAGTTCAGTGGAGTCGAGGTTGCGGTAGGTGCCGAGCTTTGCACTGCCCGAACTGTGGTAGGCATCGTACCAGCCTCTTTCCGGATTGGCCATATCGGCAGCCGTGTAGATATAACTGATCGTTTTCGTCTGTGCCCTGCCCGTTTGCAGAAAAAGCAGGAGCAAGAGGAACATCATTGCTACGACGGGTGTCAGTTTTCTTTTCATGATAGCGCTTTTCTGTTAGTTCAACAAAGTGAGGTCAAATGTTTCTCCCTGCATATCCCTGGCCTTCAGGGTGAGTCTGAGGTCTTTCCCTTCAGGATCATAGCTTTGCGAAACCAGGGTAACGGCAGGATTGGAAAGAGAAAGGCCTGCGGGATCTTCCACCCCGTGGAAGAGTACTTCCTGCGTCCCGTATAAGCGGATCTTCGCCCTGACTGCCTTTTTATCCTTTTCGAAGGAATACACATTGTAGGTGCCTTCGTTGAGTATGCAGGGCCGGAGCAGTTCTTTCCCGACCGAATACCTTAGCTGATAGCTCTTCGGTTCCAGCACCGGCAGGTAAATGAAGCCGTAGCCCTGATCTTCGGCATAGCAGGCGACCGGTTTCCCGTCGAGCGTTGCCTGGCTCAGGTGTTCACCAGGACCCAGTTTGATCTTCAGTACCATATTCCCGGCCAGTCCGCTGTGGTAAACCTCATCGGGCATGGCCGAATTGTCGATGCTGAGCTTCCCCTTTTCCGCTTCACCTACACGGGTGTATTTTTTGTACAGCCACTGGGCATAAAACTGTTCGGTATTTTTGGCGGTGTAACGATCGGGGGCCGACTGGACCATCCCGTAATATTCGGTCCACCGGGCATTGGTTTCATCCTGCAGGAAGGCATCCTGTGTCATCCAGTTGCTCCAGTGCGACTCGATGATGTCTGATTCCTGTTCGGCCAGAGGTACGGTGGGCAGGGAAGACAGCTGGTACCAGGGGTTCCCGTAGTTATTCCGGTTGAGCACCAGTACGCCGTGGTCGATTCCGCCGCCGTTCGGTCCGGCCGGGGGATCCAGTTCCGGAATATAGTCGAACTGGGTATTGGCATATTTCACGCCTTCTTCCGACAGGAGACTTCCCAGGCTGTATTCCCCTTCGGGATTCCAGTAATAGGAGTAGGCGCAGGGCACAAAGCTTTCGGGGAACGACTGCCCGTTTTCAGGGCTCAGTCCGTACTGTGCCATAATCTCCTTATAAAGGGCAAGGTGCTTATGCAGGCTTTCTTCCGGCCAGGGCTGGTTGTCGTCGGTGTTATACCATTCGGCCCTTTTTCTCTTACCGTCGACCCAGTATTCATGCCCTACGCCATGCAGGCCGAATTCCAGCCAGGCGGCGTTCTCCCGCACGTAGTCCATAATTTCTTTTTGTTCGGGGGATAGGTTGGCACTGTTGTCCCAGTTCTTTCCCATCCAGGTGGTACTCGGATCTTCTGAAAGGATGTTTTCACGATCCATTTCTCCGAGGATGAAGAGACCCATCACCCTTATCCCGCTTGCCTTTGCCACTTCAACAATGCATTTGTAGTCATTGACATCCATCTTCCGGTCGACGCCGATCCGGTACGGACCCTGGTGGGTCCCGTAGCCGTCGTTCCGGCCCGTGTTCCAGCCCAGATCGTCGATGGCAAAGGCAAAGGGGGCCGGAAACAGGATCTCCCTGTCGCCGGTCGTGGTTTTTTCCGGGCTGTTGCTGAACGATGTTCCTGTAAGCAGAATGACCGACAGGAAAATCAATGTGAGGATATATTTGCTCTTTTTCATGTTGTTACACAGTATTCTTCTTCCGGGACATCCATTTCCATTATGTTGTCCCCGGTATCCAACCTAAAGTACCCTGTTCGTTATCCTATTCCTTTGCAAATAAAAATATAGCAATAACGGCCAGTGCCATACCTGCAAGAACGATGGGGTGGGGGATCACCGCATAGATCATTAACGAAAGCAGGATGGTAATGATGGGGGCTACGGCATTGGTCAGCGGACTGACTATAATGGCTTTCCCGTAGCGGAAAGCATATACGATGGTGAGGGCTCCGATGGAGTTGAGCAACTGGATCCCGAAGGCCAGCCAGGGTCCCTTGAGACCCCAGTTCACCGGGATGTTCCAGTCGGTCATCAGCAGGGCCACAGGCGAAAGCAGCAAAGCGGTGAGGGTCATGTAGAGAAAAATGCTCTCTGCCTTCATTTTGTTATTGGCCAGTTTCATGAAATAGGCCTGTGCACCCCAGGCTACAAATACAACCAGGGCCCAGATCAGCCAGAGGAGGCCATGGACCTCTGAATCGGGTTCCTGGTACGAAAGGCCCGGAATGGCGAGGATGGCCAGGGCAATCCCTGCCCAGCCACGGGCCGATGCTTTCTCCTTCAGCAGGAGCACCGAAAGGAGAACGGTAATAACCGGTGATAAGGAGATAATGGGAAAAATAAGGTATGCCGGTCCGTTGACGATGGCCCCGGTAAAGAGAGCCAGCTGTCCGCCGGCACCCAGTAATCCGATAATCACACCGTAAAAGACTGATTTTTTGTCGGTCTCGGGCTTCCAGCCGATCCTTTTCATGGCGATCAGCGCCGGAATGATCATGGTAACGGACCATACGACATAGATCAGCGTGCCCGGGAATCCTGCTTTTTCTGATATTTCTGTGAAAGCTCCCCATACACCCCAGAAGACCACGGTGATGAGCGCGTAAACCAGCCACAATTTCTTTTCTTTCATATCGGAGTTGTCGGAACCTGTTGTTCCGCTCAGAGACTTCGGTTTGTAAAGTACGATTCTTATTAAGGCAAAGGGGAGAGGAGGAACACTCCGCCTCCCCCCAAAGCTAACATTATGAAATTACGCTTTGCCCTTTTATTCCATATTAATCAGAGTACCGGTAGCATGTCCGTCTTCACCGGCTTTGTCGGGTGCATAACCTACATCGGCCCAGGTGTCGGGATCGCTCAGGAACACAGCAATCTTGATCTTGTCGCCATCAAATCCGGGAACCTTTGAACGGCTGAATCCTACCTCAATGGCAGCATTGCCACTCAGGTTGGCGGTATGTCCCATCGTCAGGAAGCCTGTCGGGAAAGGCTGGTCGTCGCCCCATGACCATGCGTCCTGGGTTTCGCCATTGAAATAATAGGAGCCGGCATTGGCAACCTGATCGGGCAGTGAAAGCTGTGCTTCCACAAGGTAATCGGCGCCCATGTCGGGCCAGATCCAGCCACGGCTTCCGGTAAGGGTGTCGTTATCGGTATCGAACATGAAATCCATCCAGTAGCCATATTCCAGCGTACCTTCAAATTCAAGGTACATGTATACGAAATTGGCATCGTATTCCACTTTGGCCGATTTGACAATCCCGGCAAGGTCACCACCGGTGCTGCTGATGAACTGAGACTCGGTAACGGCAGCCCAGTCGGCAAAGGAGCCATCGGTCAGACTGACTCTTGAAGCCCTGTCGACAAGGATCTTGGTGGAAACCGGGTGAGTATCACCATTCTCATCCGTTACGGTAAGGGTAACGGTATACTCGCCTTTCACAGCATAGGTATGAACCGGGTTGGTTTCGGTGGAGGTTTCCCCGTCGCCGAAATCCCAGAGGTAGGTAACATCTCCGCTGACATCGGATTCATTGGTGAAGGTCACCACAAAACCGTTGGCGTCATAGGAAAACAGTGCTTCTCCGGTTACTTCAACCGGCTTGTCGCACGAAGAGACCAGGTTACCAATCACCAGGGCAACCAGGGTCGGAAGAATTAAATTTCTGATTTTCATACGCGTTAAATTTGGGTTATGGTTAATTATTCTGGACACAGAGTTTATTCGTATTGATCTCGTCGATCGGGATAAAATACAGTTTGGAAGGATCATCCCAGCTTATTACGAGGTTGTCGATAGAGGCCGGAGGCGGTACGGCGAGATTGATATCACTGACAGTGAGATCCTTGATATGATAACCCCAGTAGCTGCGGTCCATATCCAACTTATTCCTGAAAACGTCAAAAAAACGATGACCTTCGAAGGCAAGTTCGAGTCTTTTTTCACCTAAAACCAAATCCAGACTTGTCTTTCCCGCCGGAACTTCCGTGTACTGGTGGTCCTCCAGTCCGCGGTTCCTGCGGATCTCATTGACATCATCAAGGGCCAGGTCATCGTTTCCTAAATGGGCATTCGCTTCTGCACGGTTCAGGTACATCTCTGCCAGCCTGAACATGACAGGGGATGACAGGTTAGGGTCACCACCCTGGAAGCTGAATTTCGTAATATAAAATACTTCAATACCGTTCTTTTTTGCCACAGTTCCTTCATCGGTGTAAAGAGTGTCGATATATGACCACCGCACATCTTCCGGGTAATCGTCGAGCGCTGCCCGGTAGGAAGGTGAGGCATACTCTTCTCCCCATCCCGAGTTCCCGTCGCTGTAAAGCATGGAGGCAATGGAGCCGAACTTGCCCCGGTTATCGGAATCGGTGAAGGCTACCAGCCAGATGGTTTCCGTATGGGAAATGGCATTGGCAAAATAATCAGGGAAGGTCTGCGCCGTTTCAAGAGCATATTTCGGGGAACTGATCACATCGGTCGCGTAGGAGATCGCATTGTCCCAGTCCTCCATATTCAGGTAAACCCTGCACAGCAAGGCCTGGGCGGCTTCTTTGGAAGCGAATTCCTTACCGCGCGGACTGTTCATCAGGTCAACTGCCTTTTCCAGGTCGCCGATAATGGCTGCATAGGTTTCGCCGATGGTGGCCCTGGCTTTTTCGCCCGGCTCGGCCGTACTGAGCCGCAGGATAATTCCGGGATCGGTATCGGGGTTGCTCAGTGCATAGGGCTTGGCGTAAAAGCGCACCAGGTTGAACATGCTGAAGGCCCTTAGGAAATAGTTCTCACCCAGCAACTGGTTCAGATCGTCGTCCAGCTCATCCTTCTTCTCCAGGATCTCAATGGCGGTGTTGGCCCCGTTGATGATCTTGTAGGAGACATACCAGAAATAGCGGGCATTCGGCTGGTCGGGCGAATGGGTGTAGGTAAAGGAATAATACAGTGGATCCTCGGTTTTCTGACCGCAAACGATATCATCTGCTGCAAAATCGGATAACTGGAAATACTGCCTCAGGTAACAGTTATTGTCATCCTGGAATCCCTGGAAGGTAACGCCGTCTTTCAGGAGGGCGTAGTTTCCGTTGGTTACGATCCTGATCCCGTCGACCGAGGTGCCCAGCGATTCGGTGGAGATCTGGTCGGAAGGAGCGACATCCATGTCTTTTACACACGACTGAACCAGGAAGATCAGCGTGAGGAAGATATAGCTAAATATGATCTTTTTCATCTTTCAGGATTTAGAATTTAATATTCAGGCTGAGTAAATACTGACGGTTGATCGGGTATTTAAAATCGATCACACCGGGCATCGACCAGGAAAGCTTGTTCATCGTGGCCTCCGGATCCTGACCCCAGAACGGGGTGAAGGTAAAGAGGTTGTTGCCGGTAAGCACGACAGAGATATCCTGAACCTTCAGCTTCGTGGCCACTGCTTTGGGCAGACCGAAGGAAAGGCTCACATCCCTGATCTTGAAGAATCCACCGTCCTCGAGGTACCTTGAAGAGGTTTCCTTGGAGAGGGAGTTGTTCTGCATACTGGGATGGGTAGCCACGTCGCCGGGTTTTTCCCACCTCGACCAGGTGCTCTTCGGGATCATGTTGTTGTAGTAAGGCTCATGACCGTCACTGTCCATAAAGATCCTGGTGGAGTTATATACCTGGTTTCCGTACTGGAAGGCTCCGCTGGCATGCAGGGAAATGTTCTTATAGCTGATATTCAGACCCAAACCGCCGGTAAGCTTCGGAAGGGCGCTGCCCACGATCTGCGGATCGGCTTCGGAATAGTTGCTGGTAGGCTCTCTTGAAATGATGTCGCCGTTATCGTCACGGGTGATCTTTTCCCAGAGCGGTCCGCCGGTAGCTTCGTCAACACCCAGCCATTTGGGAAGATAAAAGGAATACAGTTCCTGCCCGTTCTGGTAGATCTGGGATACTCCGCCTACAGTGGAAATGGAGGGAGCATTGATCCCCTGGAGGATGTTGCTGTTATAGGCAACGGAAATATCGGTACTGAACTCAAAATCCTGTGTCTGGACATTGATGGTCGACAGGGTCAGTTCGAGCCCCTTGTTCACCACATAACCCAGGTTCTCATAGCGGCTTTCAAAGCCCATGGAGAGGGGCAGTGCCGCCTGAATGATCAGGTCGGAGGTCCGGTTGTTGTACAGGTCGAGGTTCATCGTAACGCGGCGCTTTAACTCCAGGTCGATCCCCAGGTTTAACTGCCGGGTTTTTTCCCAGGTCAGATCGGGGTTGCCGAGTTGCTGGGGAACTGCTGCCGAATAGTTGTTGTACTGTGTGCTGAGGTCGAAGAGCCCCATGTACCTTGCGGCCCCGATATTCGGGTTTCCGGTGTATCCGTAGCTCAGCCTGACTTTCAGCAGGTCGATGGAGGAGGCAGAACTCATGAATCCCAGTTTGTTCAGCAGCACCGAACCGGAAACCGTCGGGAACTGTGCGATCCTGTGTTCGACCGGGAAATTCGATGAAGCATCAACCCTGTAGGAAGCCGTGAGGAAGAAGGTCTTCCGGTAATCGTAATTGACCTGGGAGATGAGCGACCGGAGTATCTCCAGACCATTATTCCCGCTGATCGTGTATTGTGCCGATGCCGTTGAAGGAACACTGAAACCCACCGGTAAACCCGTACCGGACAGGCCCAGTGCTTCGAAATATCCTCTTTCGGTTTCTTCACCGATAAGACCGCTCAGCGAATGCTCTCCCATATCCTTGTTAAAACGAAGGAGGTTTGTGCTGAGTCCGCCGAACCACATTGTCTGATCCTCGGCAATATAGCCTTTGCCGTTATAGGTTCCGGCGACAATCGGTGATATGAAATTATGGTTTTTCCCGGTGGAGAAACTCAGACGGTTCGAACTGGAAAAGGTCAGCCAGCTGGTGAGTTTGATCTCCAGTACCATGTCGTAGTCAACGCCTACCGACTTATAATTATGATCGGAATTGTCGATGGAATGGAAGGGGTTAAAGGGATCCCTCGACCACCAGCCGGTTCCGTCGTCGATCTTCTTGGCAATTTTCCCGTCGATGTAACGGGCAGTGCCGTCGGCGTTGAAGGGATTATCCCACGGAACACCCAGGTAGGTGTAGTACATGTCCATGTAGTCGTAGGAATCGCCGCGCGAAGCACTCAGGTTGATGTTGTTCCTGAAACTAACCCGGCTGTTCAGGTCTATATTGGTATTGGCCCTCAGGTTGATCTTTTCGAAACCCGTGTTGCGGTAGGTGCCTTTTTCATTGTAATAGGTTCCGCTCAGGTAGTAGCTCAGCTTATCCACCCTGCGGCTCGACGAAAGGTAATACTTCTGGACCGGTGCCGGCTTGAAGGCCATCCCCACCCAGTCGTAGTTGTAGTCGAGCAGGGTCTTCGGGTAATCCGAATAAAACCTGATCTTGTCGATCGTATGCGTCTCCGGATCCCGGTACTGCTCGGCACTCAGATCGTAGAACTGCTGACCGTCCATCATTTTCAGGTTGCCCTGGTTGGCAAAATTGTATC
This sequence comes from Bacteroidota bacterium, assembly GCA_049325415.1. Lineage (GTDB taxonomy): Bacteria > Bacteroidota > Bacteroidia > Bacteroidales > JBMOLL01. Next base: position 18,648 of record JBMOLL010000147.1, read on the forward strand.
CGTAGGTGGCCTTGAACTCGAGATTGTTCCTACCCGATTTGGCCGATTTGGTTGTTACAATGATCACCCCGCTGTTGGCCCGCACACCGTACATACCGGTTGCGCCGGCATCCTTCAGAACGGTGAGGGTCTCCACATCGCTGGGGTCGAAGGAACCGCCGATGATCCCGTCAACCACATAGAGGGGCTCGGAGTTCCCGGCATTCATCGTCGACACCCCCCTGATCCGGATCTCCGACCCGGAACCGGGCAGACCCGAACTGGTTACTACCTGCACGCCCGATACCTTTCCCTGGATCAGTCCTGCAATATCATTGGATGGTGTATCGTTCAGTTTGTCTTCGGATAGTACACTCACCGCGCTGGATATCTCCGTCCTGGATTTGCTGTTGTATCCCAGTACAACGACCTCGGTGAGGCCGATGGTGGCCGGAGTGAGGTTAACGGTAAAATTCTGGTCGGACCGGACTACGCCCAGCCGGAAGGTTTCATACCCCACATAACTCACCAGCAGGGTGTCTCCAGGCCTGGCCTGGATCCGGAATGCCCCGCTGAAGTCTGTAATGGTACCGGTGCTTGTCCCCTGTACCACAATGTTCACTCCCGGAGCCGTATTATTCTTTTCATCGTACACAAGCCCGGTCACCTGACCGAAAAGCCGCGGGACGATGAAAGTAATAAAAAGCAGTAAGCAGATTCTTTTCATGGTGTTTAGGCTAATAGGTTTTTTAATCTCTTTAACATTGCTTTTTCTTGATCTTATAAAAATAGGAAACTTTCGTTAAGTTTTTATAATATTTCGAAATATTTTTATAATAAATTTAAAATAAGTAAATGAAAGCTTATTTTATCTTTTCAAGGGGCGTAAGCTCGAGCAGAAGATGGTCGGAAAACTGCATTACAGCTTCGGGTTTCTCTGCTGAAACTTCTCCCAGTTCCTTTTCACTGACATAGTCGTAAACCCGGTAGCTTGTTCCGGCTTGCAGTCCCCTGAAGGTGATCTTCCCATCCCACTGCCCCGCATAAAAGGCATAATAGAGGGTATCGCCCCTGCCGATCACATGGGTTTCCGGTCTGTCGAAACCGATATCATACAGGCCGCCGAGGTATTCTCCTTTCGAAAGCATCATATCGTTGTAGAGTCCGAACCACTTTTTCCAGGTTTTTTCCTTTTCGGGGGTGAGCAGGTAGCTTTCCTTTACAGCGGGATTGTCGGCGGGCCAGGTGAATTTGGTGCCCAGCACGGCGCCTATCCCGAAGGAACTGGCAAAGTCATCGCCCCCGTCGCTGAGTTCCACATGGTCGCCATAGTAAGCGGCATGCGGCATCAGGGCCCTGTAGGTTTTGCCCTTGAGCCTGATCTGCCAGCTGCTCGTGGGGTCGGAGGCTACAAACTGGTTGGTGAAGGGCATGTTGTAGAACGACATGCAGCAACCGCACGGACAGTTCTCCACCACGGCATGGGGCTTGATCGAGCGGGCTTCGTTGTAAATGGATTCATAGAAGGAGGGCAGTTTCTCCACCGATTCCAGCGGGGACTCCAGCGGACGTTCCCAGTTATAATCGGGGGGAACGGCATTCATGTGCTGGCCGTCGAGTTTGAGCCCGTCGAAGCCCCAGTCCTGCATGAACATCTTCACGGTATTCCGTGTGTAATCAATGGTTCCCTGGTAGGCCGGGGAGAGGTAATAGCTGTCCCACCAGGTGATGTACTGCGGTGAGCCGGTCTTGTTGATCAGCAGCACCTTCGGGTCTTCCTTCAGGATCCGGCTACCGGGATCGGCAGCAAGCGGCGCCCACCAGAGTTTGGCCTTCAGCCCGGCGGCATGGATGGCTGCCACCAATTCCTTCATTTCCCGGTTTCCGCCGGGAAAGCGTTTCGTATCAACATTCCAGTCGCCTTCTGCGATCTGGTAGCCATCGTCGATCACGGCCCATTTGATCCCCATCTCCTTCACTTTCGGCAGGGTTCCAAGGATCTCTTTCTTTGTAAAGCTCCGCATGTAGCCCCAGCCGCACCAGATCGGTTCGAAAGCCTCTTCTTCCGGCACGGGGAAGCGGATCCCCCGTTTCTGCATAACTTCCGAATAGCGCCTGAGACCGGCAAAATAATCGCCATGGTGCAGGGTGAGCAGCACGGGCACGGTATACAGGGTGTCGCCGCAGGCAAGGTTGAGTTCTTCACCGAAGGTCTTTTTCACCGAAACGGATAGATCCTTCCTGTAGCGGTCGTAGAAAACCGGCAGGCTGATCTCGGCCGGAACCATCGACAGGCTGCCGATGGCAAGCCCCGCATCCCTTCTCCATACATCGGTCACAGGGATCCCTCCGCCGTAATCGCTGTCGTTCATCCCCATAAAATTCTCCTGAGAAAAGCCCGGCGTCAGCGGCAGCACCCAGTCGGCCCTGGACGAGGTCGAGGATCCCTGGAACGACCAGAAGGTGGTGGAAGTGTCCTCGGGCTGCAGAAGATAATTGCTGTTCACCCATCCCTTCACCAGCAGGTCCTCCAGACCGTTGTTCACATATTTCACCGAACAGACAAGGCTTCCGGGAAGACTGTCGTAGGCAACTACCCGGACAATTTTAAGCAGCGAAATGTCATCCACGCTGTAAACCCCGGTGATCATCAGTTCCGTACCGGTTCCGATACTGTCCGACACCGGATGCATAACCGTTTCCACCACCGGGAACTTATCGGCGGTGAAATGACGGGTCACCAGGAAATCGGACGGAGCCGGCAGCGTCTGCAGCGGCTGGTCCTTACCGGCCAGGTTCACCACACGGCTGTTCATATTCCCGTCGAACTCAAGCTGCAGGTCGCCGCTGCTGATGGCGGTTTTTTCACTGCATCCGCTGAACCCGGCAAGGGCCAGGGCGGTAAGCAGCATTCCGGACAGATTAAAAAAGCTTTTCCGCATTGGTTTTGTAGATTTTTTTCAGGACAGACGCGGGCAGGTCGAAGCCGTTGCTTGCCCAGTGATAATTCGTTAGCCAGGTCAGGTAGAAATGCTCATCGGCCGTTTCGAGGATCCTGAAGGTGGCGCGGTACATGGCCGGGTCCATCCCCATGTCGGTTCCGTAGAGGATACGGTTCTGATACCGTTTATAGAAGTTTTTCATGTAGCGGGGGATGGTCGCCGTTTCAGCATAGCGCGCTGCATTGTCGACATACAGGTTGGGGTAGCGGTCGAGCAGACGGCCGATCACCTCCAGATCGTAGGAGCAGTTGGCAAAATGACAGGCAATGAAAGTGGTGCCGGGGTTGTTTTTCACGGCATCTTCCAGGGTTGCAACCAGCTGTTCATGATTGAGCTTGCCTTCCCTGCTCATATCCACCTTCCAGTCGATGGCATTCATCAATCCGTCGTTCGTGGAATCGGCCGGTTCGTACATCCAGTAGGGCTCTGCCACATGAATATTGACCGGCATGCCCAGTTCGCCGCACTTTTCAAGCAGGGGTCTGAGCTGCGGGTCGTTGATATGCAGACCGTAAGCGGCAACCGGCTTCGAATAAAGCAGACCATCCCCCTTATCCCCCAGTTCTCCAACCCCTTTTGCACCAAGGGCATGGCAGCGCTCCAGCTCCGCAATGGCATGAGCCACCCAGCCGGGATCCGTGTCGTAGCCGGTATAGTCGAAACCGCACCAGAGATCGAAGCGACCGGGAAAGGCGGAATATTTTTCAACGACGGAGTCGAAACCCGCACCGGTCTGCATGGAGAGGATGACCGTTTTTTCGATGCCCAGGCTGTCCATGGTCCGCACCCAGTTGCGTATCTCCGCCTGCGATGCGGCGTAGTCGTGCGAATGGGCGTCGATGACCGGCAGACCGGCTTTGTTGATCTCCGTGACGGGGATGTGGTAGATCGATACCGGGCGGTAGTGATCAAGGCTTATGGAACCTGCAGTATTCTGCGCTTCCAGCGGGAGGCTGAAAAGGACGAAAGCCGGAAGCAGGTGGTATAGTCTTCTGATTTTCATTGTTTCATGAATTCAGGACAGAGATCTTATACCGGATCAGATCAGTCACTTTCGCGGTAGCCTTCGGAAAGACGATCCGCAGGTCGATCTCATCGGTCGTCGACAGCTCATGTCCGAGTTGTTTCATAAAGGTGTTTTTGGTCTCCGTTGCCAGGTTGATCTTGCAGATCCCCCTTTTGATGGCAGCCTGCAGGGCTTCGTCGGGGACTCCCGAGCCACCGTGCAGCACGAGCGGGATATTTACGGCGGCATTGATCTGTTCCAGCAGCTCGAGTTCCAGTTTCGGTTCTTCCCTGTAAAAGCCATGGGCGGTGCCGATGGCCACAGCGAGGGCATTGACCCCGGTGCTTTCCACAAAGTCGCGGGCTTCTCCCGGCTGGGTAAAGCCTTTCGCGTTCTGCTGCTGGTTAAGCTTGGCCACATAGCCCAGCTCAGCCTCCACATTGGCGCCGTAGCTCTCCGCCATTTTAACTACCTCCGAGCTGATCCGGATATTTTCACGGAACGACTGTTCGCTGGCGTCGATCATCACCGAATCAAAACCGGCATCGAGGCAGCGCTGGACCAGGCTGATGCTGGAGCCATGATCGAGGTGCAGCCAGGCTTCCACCCCGGTCTGCCTGATGCTCTCGCGGGCCATGGCCACGGCTACATGGAGGTTCATATAGTAGATCGAACTTTCGGATAATTGCAGGATCACCGGACTGTTGAGGGCTTTTGCCGCCTGAAGGATGCCCTGCAGGGTCTCCAGGTTATAGAAATTGGCCGCCAGTATGGCCTGTTTGTTCCGGTGGAGTTCTGTAAGTTTTTCCTGTAATTTCATTTTTTATCAATTTGTCGTTTAAACCAGGTCCCGCTGAAATCTTTCCTTTATCGTCATGAACACTGCCTCGCGGGAGGAAAAGGCTCCTGTACCTCCGGCAGCCGTGGTGTTTACGGCACCTGTCAGGGCACCGAAATCGATGCATTCTTCCAGAGGCCGCTGCTGGATGTAACGATAGATGAAACCGGCATTGAAACTGTCGCCGGCACCGATGGCATCCACCACCTCCGTATTCAGGTACGACTGTTTGTGGTAGAGTTCTTTACCGTTCCAGAGGAGTGCGCCCTTCTGGCCGTTCTTGATCACGATGAGCCGGCAGAAGCTCTCCAGTTTCTGAATGGCATCCCTCAGGGTTTCCGTACGGGTCAGGTTCAGGATCTCGGCATCGTTCGGAAGGAACACATCCACCCAGGGCAACAGCGCCTTCAGATCAAGGTCCCATGTCTCGGCCGGGTCCCACTGCGGATCCAGGGAGGTGCTCAGACCCAGTTCCTTTGCTCTCTGAAAAAGCGCCACGAGTCCGGGCTTCAGTTTCTCCTGCAGGAAAACCGAGCTCACATGCAGGTGACGCGCCGACGACAGCACCTCGTCGCTGATATCTTCCCTGCCAAGGTCGTTCATGGCTCCGGTATAGGTCACCATGGCCCGGTCGTTTCCGAAGTTCATAGCCACGGTGATCCCGGTTTTGAAGCCTTCCGAGCTCATGATATAGCCGGTGTCGACACCGCCGTTCTTCAGGGAAGTCCTGACATCACTGGCGTAGCTGTCGTTCCCGACCTTGCCCAGGAAGGCGACCTTTGCCCCCAGGATGCTGAGGTTATTGGCAAAGATGGCCGAGCTGCTGCCAAGGGTCTGACGGATCTCACCGGCCAGCACTTCCTTGCCTATTTCAGGAAACTGCGGGATATCGTTCAGGATCAGATCGATATTCAGTTCCCCGATCACCAGGACATCGTATTTTCGTTGATTGTTTTTTTCAGTCATGTTTAAAGCAGTTCATTGAGGTTTACCAGATTGAACCTGTAAAAATAGCGATCCATAGCCGTTTCGATCTTCGAAAGGACGATCTCTTCGCCATTGATACCGTAATTTTCCACGTTATTCATCAGCCGGCTGCGGGCAGCGACTACCTCGGGGTTTTCCCAGATGTATCTCGCACAGGTTTTTGTGAGCCAGAGCTGGCGTTCGGGGGAGTTGGCGGAGAAGTCGGTACTGCTTTCCCCTTTTGCAAGCCATTTCTCCCAGCGGTGAGAGGCAATGACCGACTCCCTGATCGTTTCCAGGATCCGCGATACACGGGCTACTTTCCCTTCGAGCTTCAGGTGCATCTCCACCCCGGCCAGTTCCATCAGTCCGTCGTACTCCCTCTCGGTGAATTCCGGTCCGACATTGGCGGCACCCATGCCGGAAAGCGGATAGGCTTCCGGGTTTTCCACATTGTCGGAATAATGTCCTTTGATATAGCTGCCATAGGCAGCGGCAGCCAGAGTGAGTTCCCCGGCTACTTCCGGATCGAAGAAGGTGGTGTGCAGGTCGGTGCCCACCTTGCCTACGATGAAACAGGGCCAGACGTCTTCCAGTCCGCGCTCGGCCAGTCCTTTTTTCAGGAGGGTCAGGAAACGGTTGAAGACCTTCATATCAGCCAGACCGCCGTGAACTTCCTCGGTTCCCACTTCATAGGAAACACGGGGGAGCTTTCTTTGTTTACGGTAATTTTCGGTATGTGCAATAAGCTCCAGGGTCCTTTCGGCCACCACGTCGATATCGATCACGCTTCCCGGGGCCAGACTGATGTCGACAGTGGGGTCGACATGGATCAGATCGTAGCCCGCGTCGAGCGCAGCCTCAAAGGAGGCTTTTACCTGGTTCATGGTTTTTTCCAGTGGCCATTTTTCCACCCTGTGGCTGTCCTTGAGCCAGGGACCGCCATGATCGACGGCCACGATAACCGGCCCGGTGAAATTCAGCATCCGGCATTGTTCGCGGATGGTATCGACAAATTCTTTCTGGGTAAGACCGGTATAGCCCCCGTCGGTATCGACCTGGTTCAGGGTGGCGGCAAATTTTATAGGGGCATTGGCCCTTTTTGCAGCCCGGAGGGAGGCTTTTATCACGGCTGCGGAGTTCGGGCAGGCGGCAAAGATCGTTCGCGGGATGCCCGTTTCGCTTTTCAGTTCTGCCATGCGCTTCAGGATGTAATCCATCAGCGGAAGGCCCTGGTCTGCAGCTCGTTTTCGGAGTTCCTTGTTCATCGGTGGCTCTTTGTTAATCGTAAATAATCACCCCTTCCACGACCCTCGAGATGGCTCCGCTTTTCGAAGGGGAGTCGGGCTGGAGACCCAGTTCCAGTGATTTGTAGAAACCCAGGATCTGTCCGATGAGGATGTAACAGACCGGCAGGAGGTCTTCCCGCAGTTTTTCGCTGCTGTCGGAAAGGAGGAGATGGGCATCGAGTGGTAATCCGGGGAGCTTTGATTCGGAGATCCCCAGCTGGAACAGGTTTTTCTTCCCGTGATCCATGCTCTTCACAAAATCCCTTTCATAACGGTATACCTCCGGTTTATTGGAAAAATAGTAGACCATCAGGGTTGTTTCGTCCACCACCGAGCGGGGTCCGTGACGGAATCCCAGGAATGAAT